>NZ_JBEZDR010000294.1:0-1003 GCF_040648415.1 Nonomuraea sp. NPDC049141 | reverse complement strand
CTTTTCGGCGATTCCGCATGATGAGTTGATACGAGCGGTCGAGGAACGCGTCTGTGACCAGTCCGTTCTCAAGCTCCTGCGCGCGATCTTGCGTGCCGGGGTGATGGAGGAGGGGCAGGTGCATCGGCCGGTCACCGGAACCGCGCAAGGCGGGGTGATTTCACCCGTCTTATGCAACGTCTACCTGCACCGACTCGATCGGGCGTGGGACGACGGTGATGGGGTGCTGGTGCGCTATGCCGACGATGTGACGGTGATGTGCTGGTCGCGTAGCCAGGCTGAACGCGCACTCGCGCGTCTGACGGCGCTGCTGGCCGATCTCGGCTTGAAGCCGAAGGCGGCCAAGACCCGGATCGTGCGTCTGGAGGTCGGTGGGGAAGGGCTGGACTTTCTCGGCTTTCACCACCGACTGGTGCGCAGCCTGGGTCGGGACGGCAAACGGCCTGTCACCTTTCTCGCCCGCTGGCCCGCCGACCGGGCCATGCAGCACGCCCGGGATCGGATCCGTGAGTTGACGCTCCGGTCCCGGCTGCTGCTGCACCCGGAGGTGATCGTGGAGGATATCAACCGGTTCCTGCGCGGCTGGGCCGCCTATTTCCGGTTCGGTAACTCCTCCCGGCACTTCAACAAGATCAGGAGTTATGCGCGGATGCGGATGGCGCTCGTCCTTCGCAAACGCCATCGCCGCTCGCGAGGGTTTGGCTGGTCGGTCGTGGCCTTCCAGTCTCCGGACCAACTCGGCCTGGTCACGTTGTCGGGAATCGTCGTCGCACCCAGGCCCTTTCGGGACTGGCGGGGGACGCCGAATGCCAGGCGGTGAACGACGTCGGTGAGCCGTGTGCCGGAGAACGGCATGCACGGTGCGACGGGCGGGGACTGGAAACGGAGCAACGAACCTGGCCACGGTCACTGGGGTGGCACAACCGACCGGGAAACCGGCGGAACATGAAGGCCCCAGGCCCTACCGCCAGGAGACGCCACCGCGCCAGCCCCCGACCCTACG
>NZ_JBEZDR010000293.1:0-1019 GCF_040648415.1 Nonomuraea sp. NPDC049141 | reverse complement strand
TAGACATCCTTCACGCCTACACCGAGATCGACGCGGTGAGCATCTGCACGTGGAACGACAGCCACGCGGAGATCGCCACGGCGGCGCTCGACGCCGGCAAGCACGTCCTGGTGGAGAAGCCCCTGAGTCGTACGGCCGGTGAGACCGAGGCGCTCGTCGAGGCCGTCGAGCGCAGTGGCAGGCACCTGGAGGTCGGCTTCGTCCGGCGGTTCGGCGCGAACGCCAAGGTCCTCAAGTCGTTCGTGGACAGCGGGCTGCTGGGCGACGTCTACCACGCCCGCGCGACCAACATCCGACGACTCGGCAACCCCGGTGGGTGGTTCGCGGACCACAAGCGGTCCGGCGGGGGACCGCTCATCGACATCGGCGTGCACGTCCTGGACCTCTGCTGGTACTTCATGGGCACCCCCAGGGCCGTCACGGTCAGCGCGGTCACCCACGCCCGGCTGGGCAACCGGGCGAACGTCACGTCGTTGTCGCGGTACAAGGTCGCGGACTACGACCCGACCCGGAGCGACGTCGAGGACTTCGCCGCGGCCTTCATCCGGTTCGACAACGGGGCGTCCCTGACGCTGGAGACCAGCTACTCCCTGCACGCGCTCGAGGACCGCCTCGAAGTGGCGGTGTTCGGCGAGCGCGGTGGCGCGGAACTCGAACCCCAGCTGCGGATCGCCACCGAGATGCACGACACCGTCCTCAACGTGGGGCCACAGATCGACCACCTCAGCTTCGACTTCGCGGAGGGGTTCGCCAACGAGATCGCGCACTTCGTCGCGCTGTGCCTGGGCGAGGCCGAGCAGGTGGCACCCGTCTCCCACGGTACGGAGATAATGCGCATGCTCGACGGGATCTACGAGTCGGCGCGGGCCGGCCACGAGATCAGGCTCTCGTGACATGGTCGGTATCGGAGCGTCGGTGCGGGTGGGGGTCGTGGGGTGCGGGAACGTCAGTTCCCGCTACCTGGCCAACGTCGCCGGGGAACCGGCGGTCACCGTCGTCGCCTGCGCCGACGCCGACCC
>NZ_JBEZDR010000292.1:0-1020 GCF_040648415.1 Nonomuraea sp. NPDC049141 | reverse complement strand
CCCCGAAGCGGCAGCTGCGCGGCATGTGGATCGCCAGCGTGGCCAACATCGACTGGCCCAGCCGCACCGGGCTCACCCCGTCGGCCCAGCAGGCGGAGTACCGGGGCTGGCTCGACCTGGCCCAGCAACGGCGGATGAACGCCGTCGTCGTGCAGGTCCGCCCCGCCGCCGACGCGTTCTGGCCGTCGACGTACGAGCCGTGGTCGCAGTGGCTGACCGGCACCCAGGGCACCAACCCCGGCTACGACCCGCTGGCCTTCATGGTCGCCGAGGCGCACGCCCGCAACCTGGAGTTCCACGCCTGGTTCAACCCGTACCGGGTGGCCACCCACACCGACCTCACCAAGCTGGCCGCCAGCCATCCGGCACGCAAGAACCCGGGCTGGGCCGTCGCCTACAACGGTCAGCTCTACTACAACCCCGGCATTCCCGCCGTCCGCGCCTTCGTGCAGGACGCCATGATGGACGCGGTTCGCCGCTACGACATCGACGCGGTGCACTGGGACGACTACTTCTACCCGTACCCGGGCAGCGGTGGGGGCTTCCCCGACCAGGCGACCTACGCCCAGTACGGCGCCGGCTTCAGCACCATCGGCGACTGGCGGCGCAACAACGTCAACCTGCTGGTGCGGGAGATGCGCGACAAGATCCGGGCGGCCAAGCCGTGGGTGAAGCTGGGCGTCAGCCCGTTCGGCATCTGGCGCAACGCCGGCACCGACCCGCTCGGCTCGCGTACCACCGGCCTCCAGTCGTACGACGCGATCTACGCCGACACCCGGCGCTGGGTGCGGCAGGGTTGGGTCGACTACATCGCCCCGCAGATCTACTGGCACATCGGCCACCCGGCGGCCGACTACGCGGAGCTGGTCCGCTGGTGGTCCGAGACCGTGACCGGCACCGACGTGCAGTTGCTCGTCGGGCAGGCCACCTACCGGGCCGGGGCGTCCGGCCAGGACGCCGCCTGGCAGGACCCGGCCGAGCTGACCGACCACCTGACGCTGAACCGCAGCCACCCGAGGA
>NZ_JBEZDR010000291.1:0-1031 GCF_040648415.1 Nonomuraea sp. NPDC049141 | reverse complement strand
CCCTCCGTCACACGCCCAGCAGGGTGCGCAGGTGGCGCGGGGGCGGGCAGTCGTGGGCGAGCATCGCGTCGTGCCACTCGCGCACCGACACACCGGCCGGGCGGGCGGCGGCGATCCCGGCCACCTCGCTGTAGCCGACGAAGTACGTCGAGAGCTGCGTCGAGGTGAGCAGCGCGCGCCGCCACTTGCCGGCCGCCTCGCCCTCCTCCTGGAAGCCACGCCCGGTCATCAGCGCCATCGCCTCGGCCTCCGGCAGCTCCTCGCAGTGCACGAGCTGGTCCAGCAGCGCGTTGATGGTCATCCGCAGCTGCATCTTGAGCTGCTGCAACCGCACCGGCAGGCCGCCGAAGCCGAGGCCGGCCATCAGCTCCTCGGTGTAGACCGCCCAACCCTCGATGAAGGGCCCCGACTCCGTCAGGGCCCGCACCCGCGTCGGACCCACGTGCCGGCGGGCGTGGGCGAGCTGGAGGAAGTGCCCCGGCATCGCCTCGTGCACCGTCAGGTTGCGGATCATGTGGTCGTTGTACTCCCGGTAGAACGAGTCGACCCGGTGCGCGGGCCACTCCTCGGGAGTGGGCGCGATGCAGTAGAAGGTCGGCACGTCCGCCGTCTCCAGCGGGCCGGGCGAGTCGCAGTACGCGACCGCCACGCCCCGGGCGAACCGCGGCATCTCCTGGATCACGCACGGATCGTCGACCAGGGTGACCAGGTCGTGGGCGCGTACGAAGTCGGTCGCCTCGTCCAGGCTGACCGAGGCCAGGTCCACGATCGTGGCGTCGTCGGGGTGCTCGGCGGCCAGCAGGTCCAGCGCCCGGCGTACCGTCTCGTCGTCGGCCGGGCCGCCGACCAGCTCGACGGCCGCCGCACGGATCTCCTCGCCGACCCGGTCCAGGTTGGCCCAGGCCCGACGCTGGATCTCGGCGGCCCCCAGCTCCGTGTCGAGGGTGTGCCAGAGCCGCGCCTCCCAGCGACGGCGGCCCAGCCGCGGGTCCCGCCCGGGGCCGGCGTCGGCGGCCAGGCCCTGACGCAGC
>NZ_JBEZDR010000290.1:0-1031 GCF_040648415.1 Nonomuraea sp. NPDC049141 | reverse complement strand
GGACGACCGCCACCGCCCGGCCGAGGCCGAGCTGCGGGGCGGCGATGCCCACCCCCTTGCGGAACGGGTGCAGCTCGTCGAGGCGGACCAGGGTCGCCGCGAGGCGGTCGGCCACCTCCCGGGCCGCCTGTTCCTCGCGGGGCAGGTCGAACGGGCGCGCCGGCTGGCGGAGCAGGTCGTCGCCGCGCTGCACGATGCCGATTCCGCGCATCCGCTCGCTGGGTCGGACCCGCCCGGCCTCCTCCGGTTCGGCCTCCGGCCGGCTGCGGAACCGCCACTGCAACCGGTAACGCGCGTTGAGCGGGGGGTCCTCGGTCGCCCAGTCGAAGATCACCCGGTCGGCGTCCTCCCGCTTGGTGACCGGCGTGCGCAGCGGGCCCTCCTCCGCCGAGAGCGAGGTCTCCGCGCCCCAGACCTGCGGGTCGAGGGCCGCCGGAAAGTCCAGGCGTACGGCCATCTGCCGGGTGGGCAGCCGGACGGCCCGCTGGAACCAGGGGCCCCACTTGTCGTGCCCGACGCAGTAGGCGTACTCGATGGTGGCCCGGTCGCCGGGGTAGAGCGGGAAGCGCCGGTCGGTGTTCTCGAAGAGCAGCCACAGTTCCTTGAAGGCGTCCCGGTCGTGCTTGGCCCGCCAGTGCATCGCCTCCCGCTCGTCCCCGTCCTCCCGGTACGCCTGTAGTCGCAGCTCGGCGAAGGTCAGCGGGTGTTCCCGGTGGTGCAGGTTGGAGCGCCCGGGGTCGTTGGGGTAGCGGTCGACGGCGACCCGCACCAGGTAGCGGGTGACGGGCTCGGTGCCGGCGTTGTAGAGCTCGCGCCGGATGACGCAGCGGTAGGCGTCGTCCAGGTGGGTGAGGGTGGCGAGTTCCCGCTCGACGATCAGGCCGGTGCCGGGCGGCATCCACTGCCCGGGTACGGGTGGTTCCCGGTGCGCCCGCTCGGCCCGGGCGTGGCGCAGCTCGTCGTACTCCTTGAAGCGCTGCCAGATGGCGCCGCTGGCCTCCAGCACGGCCTCGGCGCGGCGCGCGAAGTCC
>NZ_JBEZDR010000289.1:0-1031 GCF_040648415.1 Nonomuraea sp. NPDC049141 | reverse complement strand
AGTGGGCGTTTAGGCATGGCTCGTTGGCATGTGCCCGCTTTGTGGTCGCAGGCTTTTGGGCTCTTCGTCCTATAGGTATAGATTTGCTCATTCCTCATCATCGATGAGGGCGCCTGTTTGATTATTAAATGACGCTCGAATTCCGTCTGGTCTAGAAATGCGGTAGAAGCTCCCAGTCGGTCAAGGACCAATACCGATCACACGTATCGGGTAGAAGTTCCGCCATGAGCGAGCGGAAGCCGTACCCCAGTGACATATCCGACGCCCGCTGGGCCTTAATCGAACCCACCTTAACCGCCTGGCGGCAGGCCAGACTCGACCGCCGGCCCACCGGCCAACCGGCCTCCGTCGAACTGCGAGACGTCTTCAACGCGATCCTGTACGTCAACCGCACAGGAATCGCCTGGAAATACCTGCCGCACGACTTCCCGTCGTACAACACCGTCTACGCCTACTACGCAGCCTGGCGCGATGAGGGAATCTTCGCACAACTCAATTACGAGCTGACCGGACTGGCCCGAGTCAAGGACGGCCGTACAGCCGAACCGACCGCGTGCGTGATGGACACCCAGAGCGTGAAGACCTCCACCAACGTGCCCCTCACCAGCCAAGGAACCGACGCCACAAAGAAGATCGTCGGTCGCAAGCGCGGCATCGTCACCGACACACTCGGCATCATCCTCGCTGTGACCGTCGCCGCCGCAGGCCTGTCCGACAACGTGATCGGCAAAAGGCTACTCGACCAAACCAAAAGCGCCTACCCGACGATATCCAAAACCTGGGTCGACACCGGCTTCAAGAACGCATTCATCGAACACGGCGCCACATTAGGCATCGACGTCGAAGTCGTCTCCAGAAAAGCCGAAACCCGTGGATTCCACGTAGTCAAACGCCGCTGGGTCGTCGAACGCAGCCTGGGCTGGATCATGCTGTACCGCCGCTTAGCCCGCGATTATGAGACCCTCCCCGCCAGCTCCCAAGCCATGATCCACATCGCCTCGATCAACAACCTCACCAAACGCATAACAGAC
>NZ_JBEZDR010000288.1:0-1032 GCF_040648415.1 Nonomuraea sp. NPDC049141 | reverse complement strand
CCGCGCACGCGGCCTTCGGTGCCGGTGCGCCCGGCGCGCGCCTCGACTACCTGGTGCTCACCGACCCGGACCTGGAGCCGGGGCCGGTCTCCGGGCCGGCGCGACTGCTCGTCGCCGCCTGGGTGGGGGCCACCCGGCTGATCGACAACGCGGCGATCCGGCTCGCCCCGCGTTCCTGAACCCGACCCCGCCACCATCCCGCGAAAGGCACCCCGATGCTGCGCACCATGCTCAAGTCGAAGATCCACCGCGCCACGGTGACCCAGGCCGACCTGCACTACGTCGGCTCGGTGACGGTCGACGAGGACCTGCTCGACGCCGCCGACCTGATCCCCGGCGAGCAGGTGGCGATCGTGGACATCACCAACGGGGCGCGGCTGGAGACGTACGTGATCCCGGGCGAGCGGGGCAGCGGCGTGATCGGCATCAACGGTGCCGCCGCCCACCTGGTGCACCCGGGGGACCTGGTGATCCTCATCTCGTACGGGCAGATGGACGACGCCGAGGCCCGGTCGTACCGGCCGCGGGTCGTGCACGTGGACGCCGACAACCGGGTCGTCGAGCTGAACACCGACCCGACCACCGCCGCCCCCGGCACCGCTGGCGCTCCGGTGCCCAACCCCTTCGCCGCCGCCGTCTGAGCGGACCGCTTCCTCCTTGTCGTCCGCGCCGCGCCCGTTCGTCCCCTTCGTGATCCCTAGGGTCGTCCGGGCCGCCGAAGTGGGCACCTGTGCGGTCTGTCATCGGAAGGTCATCCCTGGGTAGTCTGGTTGCCCGTCGACAGACGCGGGTGGCTGGGGGAGGCCGCGATGCGCCGTGCGATTGCCCTGCTCGCTGCCGTCGTCACGGCATCGCTGCTGGCCGGGTGCGCCGACTCGGGCGGGCTGGACGGTGACCTGGTCGACGACTGGGCGGCCCCGTCCGCCCCCGGGCCCTTCACCCCCGCCGCCGGGGTGTGCCAGGTCGCCGACTTCGCCGACGTGGTGACGCTGGCCGCGTACGCGCCGGTGGACTGCGCCGCGCCGCACCGGG
>NZ_JBEZDR010000287.1:0-1032 GCF_040648415.1 Nonomuraea sp. NPDC049141 | reverse complement strand
GCTTTGTGGTCAAGTCCTCGGCCTATTAGTACCGGTCAGCTCCACACGTTACCGTGCTTCCACCTCCGGCCTATCAACCCGGTCGTCTACCGGGAGCCTTACCCATTCTCATGGTGGGAGACCTCATCTCAAGGCGAGCTTCCCGCTTAGATGCTTTCAGCGGTTATCCCTTCCGAACGTAGCCAACCAGCCGTGCACCTGGCGGTACAACTGGCACACCAGAGGTTCGTCCGTCCCGGTCCTCTCGTACTAGGGACAGCCCCTTTCAAGTCTCCTGCGCGCGCAGCGGATAGGGACCGAACTGTCTCGCGACGTTCTAAACCCAGCTCGCGTACCGCTTTAATGGGCGAACAGCCCAACCCTTGGGACCTACTCCAGCCCCAGGATGCGACGAGCCGACATCGAGGTGCCAAACCATCCCGTCGATATGGACTCTTGGGGAAGATCAGCCTGTTATCCCCGGGGTACCTTTTAGCCGTTGAGCGACACCGCTTCCACACGCCGATGCCGGATCACTAGTCCCAGCTTTCGCTCCTGCTCGACCCGTCAGTCTCACAGTCAAGCTCCCTTGTGCACTTACACTCGACACCTGATTGCCAACCAGGCTGAGGGAACCTTTGGGCGCCTCCGTTACTCTTTAGGAGGCAACCGCCCCAGTTAAACTACCCACCAGACACTGTCCCCGATCCGGATCACGGACCAGAGTTAGACGTTCAAAACGACCAGAGTGGTATTTCACCAATGACTCCACCATCACTAGCGTGACAGCTTCCCAGTCTCCCACCTATCCTACACAAGACGTTCCAAACGCCAATGTCAAGCTGTAGTGAAGGTCCCGGGGTCTTTCCGTCCTGCTGCGCGTAACGAGCATCTTTACTCGTAGTGCAATTTCGCCGGGTCTGCGGTTGAGACAGCGGGGAAGTCGTTACGCCATTCGTGCAGGTCGGAACTTACCCGACAAGGAATTTCGCTACCTTAGGATGGTTATAGTTACCACCGCCGTTTACCGGCGCTTAAGTTCTCACCTTCGCC
>NZ_JBEZDR010000286.1:0-1042 GCF_040648415.1 Nonomuraea sp. NPDC049141 | reverse complement strand
CGGGTCGCCGTCACCACCGGCGCCGTCGGCGGCCCGTCGACGGGATCCCCGGGTTCTCCAGCTGCCGGCGCGTCGCCGGGCTCCCCGGCTGCGGGTCGGACGTACCAGCTCGACCAGTTGGTTTACAGCCAGTCGGGCCTGACGGTCACGCTGGTCAGCGCGCAGACCACCGGCGGCAAGCTGCGGCTGAACCTGACGTACCGCAACGGCTCGCCGGTGCCGTGGCCGGTGAGCTGCCCGACCGCCGAGGTCGACCGGACGTCCTCGGAGATCGTCCTGGCGGACGGCCGTACGGTGCGTCCCGACTCCACCTGGTGCACCACCACGCGGCCCGACGAGTCCTTCGCCATCGCGCCGGGGGAGCGGGTGGAGAGCTGGGGCGTGTTCCCGGTGGTGCCGGAGAGCGGCTCGTCCTTCGAGCTGACCTGGTACGACTTCCCGACCCTCGACGTCCGGCTCCGCTGACGGCCTCCTACAGCACCACCGGGAGAGGCTCGACCCAGCAGCTCGCGACGTGGGGCTCGACCAGTCGCCTCGCCTCCTCGGCGTCCGCCTCGGTGAGGAAGACGCCCAGGTTGTCCCGGCGTCGGCGGCCGTCCTGCTCGGTCACCGCCGTGAGCAGGTGCACGCTGCGGTACCGCTCCCGTCGTACGCCCTCCGGCAGGCCCGTGAGGAACGCCTCCGCCACCTCCTGTGGCGAGGCCATGTCGAGCTCACCGCCGACTCCCAGGAGCGGCTTGACCGGCCACATCGGCAGGTACGGGCTGAACGTGTTGAAGAGCGAGGGTCGCAGGTCCGACAGTTCGCCCTCGCACCACCCCACGTTGACCGTGACCACGTAGCCCGTCGCCCCCTCGCCCTCCAGCACGAGCACCCGGGAGTTCCCGGAGCGGTGTTCGTCGTCCGAGAGGCCGCCGCGGATCCGCGCGGCCTCCTCCTCGGTTGCGCATCGGATCAGCAGACCGCGGTACGCCGCCTCGATCCGTACCGCGTCGACCGGGTTGAACAGGACCTCGACCGTCGTCGGCAGGCGGCCGCCACC
>NZ_JBEZDR010000285.1:0-1042 GCF_040648415.1 Nonomuraea sp. NPDC049141 | reverse complement strand
GCGAGGAAGGCGGCGTCGCCGTCGTCGCCGGTGGCGGTCCGGCCGCGCGGCACGGACAGCCCCACCTCGGCGAGGATGCGGCGGGTCACCCGCTTGTCGTCGCAGCGGCTCATCGCCACCGCCGAGGTCAGCTCCGACAGCGACTCGCGGGTCAGCACGGTCCGCCCGCCGCTGCTCAGGCGCAGCTCACCCCAGGCCGGGTCGGTGACCTCCACCCGGATGCCGCGCCGCATCGCCTCGTCGGCGACAATCTTCGCGTACGGGTTGAGCTGGTCGTACCCCTGGGGCATGGCGGGCAGGAAGAGTCGCTCGTTGATCGGGTTCTTCCGCTTCACGCAGAGCGTCGACGTGCGGTAGAAGCCGAGCCGCTCGTAGAGCCGGATCGCCCCGGCGTTCTCGGCGAGCACGGACAGGTCCACGTACGCCCGGCCCCGCTCGACCAGCCGGGCGGCCAGCGCGGTGATCAGCGCCTGGCCGGTGCCCGGTGGCGCGGTGTTGAAGTCGACGGTGAGGCACCACAGGCTGGCGCCGTTCTCCGGGTCGTCGAAGACCGCGACGTGGTCGACGCCGGTGATGGTGCCGACGACCTCGCCGGTGGCGTCCTCGGCGACCAGGTGCAGGAACCGGTCGGTGCGCGCGTTGGCGACGAGCACGTCCACCGGGGCGGTCACCATGCCGTTGCGGGCGTAGATCCGGTTCACCGCGTCCGCGTCGGCGGCGTCGGCCAGCGGGCGGATGGACAGCCCCGGCACCTCGCCGTCGCCGGTCGGCCGGTCGCCGCCGAGCGGCAGTCGGTAGGTCAGCGACGGATCGATGAACAGCTCGTCGGGCAGCCGCGACACCAGCACGTGCGGGTCGCGCAGGTAGATGCAGATGTCCCGGGAGCCGGCGGCCTCCGAACGCAGTACGGCGGCGACGGCGGCCTGGTCGGCGAAGGTCTGCCCGAAGACGAGCCGCCCCCAGCCGCAGTCCAGCACCACGTCGGTGTCGCCCTCCCGGGTCGGCGGCTCCGCCGGCTCCGGCGCCATCGGGTCGCCGCCGG
>NZ_JBEZDR010000284.1:0-1046 GCF_040648415.1 Nonomuraea sp. NPDC049141 | reverse complement strand
AGCGCGGCCAGCGCCGCCAACGGCAGCGCCACCAGCCCGACGCGGCGGGACAGCAGCAGCGTCGCCACCGCCAGTCCGCCCGCGATGGTGGAGTGGTTGCTGGGGAACGACCAGTCGCCCGTCGGCGGGCACTCGCCGGCGATGATGGTGAGTTCGGTGGCGAGCGCCCGGCAGGGGCGTTCCTGGTCGACCACCGTCTTCAACAGCTCGCTGCACCCGTACGCGAGCACCACCGGCGCGGGCGACACCAGGGCGTACGCCCGGTCGCGTGGGCCGCCGCCGAGCCGGGACACGGCGGCGATCAGCCACAGCGCGCCGAGCAGCAGGATCGCGCCCTCGGTGAAGTGCTCGGCGAACCACTGCACCGGTTGCGGGGTGTCGGCGGCGAAGTCGACGATGTCCTGGTACCACTCGACACTGATCTCCGGAACATCCGGCGAGTCGGCATCAATCATGATTCACCTCACGCATCGTTCATACCTCGTTTACCTCGCAGACAACCATGGAACATCTGGAAGTCGGGCGCAGTGTGCATTGGTCGGGTGGCGACCCTGACCTTCGTCTCAGCGACCTCTCAGCCCGGTCTGCTTCGATTGGCCCCGGTACGTCGGACTCCCTGGAGGCGCAGTGCACGACACCCCCATCGCCGATCGGCCGCCGACCGGGCAGGGCACGGGGGACGACGAGGCCTGGCGGATCCGGCGTACGGAGGCGGACATGGACCGCCTCGCCGAGACCGAGTCGATCTTCGCGTTGGGCAACGGCTGGGTCGGCTGGCGCGGCACCCTGGACGAGGGCAGGCCCTACGGGATGCCCGGCACCTACCTCAACGGCTTCCACGAGCGGCGCGAACTCGACTACCCCGAGGACGGCTACGCCTTCCCCCAGTTCAGCGACACGGTGATCAGCGCGCCGAACGCGGCCCTCATCCGGCTCTGGGTAGGCGGCGAGCCGCTGGACGTGCGCACCGGCACCCTGCGCACCCACGAGCGGGTGCTCGACCTGCGGGCCGGCGTGGTCGAGCGGCACACCGAGTGGATCTCACC
>NZ_JBEZDR010000283.1:0-1051 GCF_040648415.1 Nonomuraea sp. NPDC049141 | reverse complement strand
AGGGCTTGTAGTCGAAGTGCCGGGGGCCGTCGTACGCGGGCCCGCCGCCGGGGCCGCCGTGCTCCAGCAGGTCGACGAGGGCGAACGCGTTCAGCAGGTCGCCGTGGCCGAAGACGAGGTCCTGGTCGTACTTGACGCCGCGCTGGCCGTTGAGGTCGATGTGGAACAGCTTGCCCTGCCAGAGCGCCTGGGCGATGCCGTGGGCGAAGTTCAGGCCGGCCATCTGCTCGTGCCCCACCTCCGGGTTGAGCCCGACCAGCTCGGGGCGGGCCAGGGTGGAGATGAAGGCCAGGGCGTGCCCGACGGTGGGCAGGAGGATGTCGCCGCGCGGCTCGTTGGGCTTGGGCTCGAGGGCGAAGCGCAGGTCGTAGCCGGAGTCGACGACGTACTGGCAGAGCACGTCGACGGCCTCGCGGTAGCGGTCCAGGGCGGCGCGCACGTCCTTGGCGAGGTCGTACTCGGCGCCCTCCCGGCCGCCCCACATCACGAAGGTGCGGGCGCCCAGCTCCGCGGCGAGGTCGACGTTGCGCAGCACCTTGCGTAGCGCGTAGCGCCGCACGTCGCGGTCGTTGCTGGTGAAGCCGCCGTCCTTGAAGACGGGGTGGGTGAAGAGGTTGGTGGTCACCATCGGGACCACCAGGCCGGTCTCGTCGAGCGCCTTACGGAAGCGGGCCACGTGCTGGTCGCGGGTGGCGGCGTCCGCGCCGAAGGGGATCAGGTCGTCGTCGTGCAGCGTGATCCCGTACGCGCCCAGCTCGGCGAGCCGGCGCACCGCCTCGACCGGGTCCAGCTCGGGCCGGGTGGCGTCGCCGAACGGGTCGCGGCCCTGCCAGCCCACCGTCCAGAGGCCGAAGGAGAACTTGTCGGCGGGAGTGGGACGGGGTGCCATGGCAGACCTCCGAGGTGTCGTCCGCTATTTGTTCAGTGGTTGAATTATTTGGCCGGCCTGTGGCAGTGTCAAGGGGTGACCCGACCCGACGCCCCGCCCGGGGCCGTACGCCAGGGCAGCCTGCGCGAGTGGAACCTCGCCGTGGTGCTCGGCCGGATCGCC
>NZ_JBEZDR010000282.1:0-1057 GCF_040648415.1 Nonomuraea sp. NPDC049141 | reverse complement strand
GCGGGAAGACGGGTGCAGTTGCGGTTGCGGGCGGAGGGTCAGCTGCGGTTGGCGGCGTTGCGCTTCTTCTTGAGCTTGCGGTCGTCGCGCAGCTCGACGTACGGCTCCTTCTCCGGCGAGTGGCCCGCCTCGATGGCGCGGCTGCGCTCCAACTCGGCGTCGAACTCCGCGCCGAGCAGGATCGCGATGTTGCTCAGCCACAGCCAGATCAGGAAGATGATCACACCGGCGAGCGCCCCGTACGTCTTGTTGTACGAGCCGAAGTTGCTGACGTAGAGCGCGAACAGGCCCGAGATCACCAGCCAGATCACCACGGCCAGTACGCCACCGGGGCTGACCCAGCGGAAGCCACCGTGTCGCGCGTTCGGCGACGCCCAGTAGAGGATCGCGAACATCAGGCTCACCAGGAGCAGCAGCACCGGCCACTTGGCGATGTTCCACACGGTCACCGCCGTCGAGCCCAGCCCGATCGCCTCCCCCACCTGCTCGGCGAGGCCGCCGGTGAAGACCACGATCACGGCGCTGGCCAGCAGCATCACACCGATCACCGCGGTCACCCCGACGCGGATCGGCAGGGTCTTCCAGATCGGGCGCCCCTCCGGCACGTCGTAGATGGTGTTGGAGGCGCGCATGAACGCGGCGACGTAACCCGACGCCGACCAGAAGGCGGCCAGCAGACCCAGGATCGCGGCGAAACCGGCGAAACCGCCGCTCTGCTGCGCCTGGTCGATCGCCCCCTCGACGATCTGCCGGATCTCGCCCTGCGGGACCGCCTGGTTGACGGTGTCCTTGACGCCCTGCGTCGCCCGCGGACCGAGCAGGCCGAGGATCGACACCAGCACCAACAGGCCGGGGAAGATGGAGAGTACGCCGTAGTACGTCAGGGCCGCCGCCCAGTCGGTCAGACTGTCGTCCTGGAACTCCCGTGCGGTGCGACGCAGCGCGGCCTTCCACCCGGCGCCCGGCAGCTCGGCCGGGCTGTCGGGACCCTCGTCGGGCCCGACCGGGCCGCGCCCCGGGCGGTCTCGCTCGGTACGCGCGTCGGACCCCCGGTCGG
>NZ_JBEZDR010000281.1:0-1071 GCF_040648415.1 Nonomuraea sp. NPDC049141 | reverse complement strand
GTGCTCAGCGAAGCCGCACGACGTACACGAGAAAGAGGCTTGATCGAGCCGGTTCTTGCGGTCCACATGCCCACACGACGAGCACTGCTGGGAGGTGAAAGCCGGATCGACGTAGATGACAGCGACCCCGGCCCGGGCCGCCTTGTAACCGAGGAAGCCACCCAGCTGGTGGAAGCTCCAGGAATGCAGCGTGACCCGCTGGGGCTTGCGAAGCCGTACCCGGTCCCGGATGCCCTGGAGGTCTTCCAGGGCGATCCCTTGGCCGGTGCGTTCTGCCTCGGTCACGATCTGCTTGGCGATGACATGATTGGTGTTGGCGGCGAACCGCGCTTCTTTGCGGCGGCGCTGCTTGAGCAACCGCTTGGCGGACTTGGTGCGCTTGGCCTGCAAGCGGCGGCGTAGCTCGCGCCGGCGGTGCCTGACCGCGTTCAGAGCCCTGCCGGAATGACGGGCTCCGTCGCTGGTGGTGGCGATGTTGACGATGCCCAGATCCACCCCCGGGAAGGCGTCCGGGTCCTTGACGCGGGGGTCGGGCATGTCGCAGGTCGCGATCAGGAACCACATGCCGTCCCGGTAGACCAGATCGGACTCGCCCTTGCGGTGTGCCGACAGGGTCTTGAGCTGTTCGGCGGACGCGGTGAACCTCAGGTTCTTCAGCCTCCCGGCCACCGACCAGATCGACACCGTCCGCGCGTCGATCTGCCAGGACAGGCAGCGGTCGTCGAACGGCTGGGCGGCTTCGGCGCGGAAGTCGATGGGCGTGGATTCGGCCCGTACCCGGCGGGCGGAGCCCACCTTGCCCAGGTTCCCGGCTCGGATATTGGCATGCAGGGTGGCGTAGGCGTCGGCGACCTTTTTGATGACGTGCTGAGCGGCCTGGGCGGCCAGCCCGTACTCGTCCTTGATCTGCGTGTAGGTGTGCTTGCGCAGGTCGTAGTTGCGAAACGTGCGCTGCTTGTGGGCTTGGCGGGAGACTTGGCAGGCGGCGGTGTTGACCGCGCGCAGGGTCGCCTCCAGCGCCGTCGCCTGCTCGGGCGTCGGCAGGAGCTTCACCTGCACCACCAGTCTCAC
>NZ_JBEZDR010000280.1:0-1081 GCF_040648415.1 Nonomuraea sp. NPDC049141 | reverse complement strand
GGCGCGGGGCGTCTACGAGACGTGGGCGCCCGCGGACGAGGTCACCGACGACCGGGTGGTGGACCTGCCGTACGCGCCGTGACCCGGGCCCGGCAGGCGCGTGCGGCGGCATAACCATGGGCAGGACGGGAACCCGCCGGCGTCCCGACCGTCACGTGACGAGGAGACGCGCATGCCTTTCATCACCGTGGGGACGGAGAACTCCGCCCCCGTAGACCTGTACTACGAGGACCACGGTTCCGGGCAGCCGATCGTGCTCATCCACGGCTTCCCGTTCAACGGGGCGACCTGGGAGAAGCAGACCGGGCCGCTGCTGGCCGCCGGATACCGGACGATCACGTACGACCGGCGGGGCTTCGGCAACTCCGCCCAGCCGGCGTCCGGGTACGACTACGACACCTTCGCCGCCGACCTCGACGTGCTGATGACGGAGCTGGACTTGCGGGACGCGATCCTGGTGGGGCACTCGATGGGCACCGGCGAGGTGACCCACTACCTGGGCGTGTACGGCTCGCAGCGGGTCGACCGGGCGGTGCTGCTGGCCCCGCTCGCGCCGTTCCTGCTGAAGACCTCGGACAACCCGGAGGGGGTCGAGAAGAGCCTGTTCCAGGGCTTCCAGCAGGCCATCCTCGACGACCGGTTCGCCTACCTCACCACCTTCTGCGAGGCGTTCTTCAACTACCAGGAGAACAAGGGCAGGCTGGTCAGCGAGGAGGCATTCCGGGCGCACTGGGAGATCGGCACCCGGGCCTCGGCGAAGGGCACCCACGACAGCGTGGACGCCTGGCAGACCGACTTCCGAGGTGACGTGTCCCGCATCGACGTGCCGGTGCTGATCGTGCAGGGTGACGCCGACGCGGTGCTGCCGTACCCGAAGACCGGTCAGCGGCTCCAGCCGATGCTGCCCGGCAGCCAGCTCGTCACGCTGAAGGGCGCGCCGCACGGCATCCCGTGGACGAACGCGGCGGAGGTGAACCGCAGCATCATGGACTTCATCGGCGCGCCGGCGATGGCCCGGGCCTGACGCGTCACGGCCACCGGCTCCTCGACGGCGACCGGCACCCGACGGCGACGTGCGCGG
>NZ_JBEZDR010000279.1:0-1083 GCF_040648415.1 Nonomuraea sp. NPDC049141 | reverse complement strand
GCGCTCGATGGCCAGGGCGGCGGTGCCGGCGAAGACCCGGGTGAGGGCGAGGTCGGTGTCCTGCGGGACGCGCGGGGTGCGGTGGTACATGGCGAAGGTGCCCAGCAGGCTGCCGTCGCGGGCCAGGATCGGCGTGGACCAGCAGGCAGCCAGCCCTGCCCGCTCGGCCAGGCCGCGGAACTCCACCCAGAACGGGTCGGTGGCGATGTCGGTGACGATGACCGGTTCCCGCCGGTGGGCGGCGGTGCCGCAGGACCCGACGCCTTCGCCGGTGGCGATCCCGTCGATGGCCTGGTTGTAGAAGTCGGGCAGGCTGGGAGCGGCGCCGTGGCGTAGGTGCCGGCCGTCAGGATCGGCGAGCAGGACGGAGACGAGTACCTCCCGGGGCGCGAGGTTCTCGATGCAGCGGGCCATCCCGTCGAGCACCTCGGTCAGGGGCGCCTGGCGGGCGATCTGCTCCAGCAGGGCACGGTGTTCGGCCATCAGCCGCTGGGCGTGCTTGACCTGCGTGGTCTCCACGCCGATCACGCGTATCCCGGTCACGGTGCCGTCGGCGTCCCGGCGCGGCTCGTACGTGAAGTCGAAGAATGCCTCTCGCGCGTGCGGACCGACGCCCAGCACGACCCGGGCGTCCCGGCCGGTGTAGGGCTCGCCCGTGCGATAGACCTCGTCCAGGAGAGCGATGAACCCCTGACCGGCGAGTTCGGGCATCAGCTCGGCGATCGCGACCCCGGTACGCGCACGCTCCTGACCGATCGCGGCGAAGAACGCCGGGTTCGCCGTCTCCACCAGGTGCGCCGGCCCGGCCAGCGCGGCGAAGACGGCGATGGACTGCCCGAACAGGGCACGCACGTCCTCCTGGGCCGCTTGCCCGGCAACCGCCTGATCCGCAGCGATGGCCCGGTGCCGTGGTACCGCCGTCATGTATGCCTTCCCTCACCCGTGCATCACGTCGACGAGTGGGGGTTCGTCAACGGTGAGGCCGCAAGGATACGGGCAAGGCGGCGCGATCGCCGAGCGGCACGTCCGGCGTGACGAGCCGGCTGGCGCGGCGGCGCGGGACGCCGATGGGCCGCCGGGGCT
>NZ_JBEZDR010000278.1:0-1088 GCF_040648415.1 Nonomuraea sp. NPDC049141 | reverse complement strand
GCGCCCGGGCGCTGATGGGCGGGGCGGCCGCCACCGTCATGCCCTGCGGGCTGGGCCTGATCAGCCACATGTTCGCCCATCCCGCCCAGCGCGGCATGGCCATCGCCTCCTGGATGAGCTGCTTCATGGGCGGTCTGCTGATCGGCCCGGTCGTCGGCGGTGTCCTGCTGCGGTTCTTCTGGTGGGGCTCGGTGTTCCTGATCGGCGTGCCGGTGATGCTCCTGCTGCTGCTGACCGGTCCACGGCTGCTGCCGGAGTACCGCAACCCGCACCGGGGCCCGCTGGATCTGGCCAGCGTCGCGCTCTCCCTGGCCGGCGTGCTGCTGGTCATCTTCGGCCTCAAGGAACTGGCCAAGAACGGTTGGGCCCCCGTGCCCGTCGCCGCCGTGGTCGTCGGCCTCGTGACCGCCGTGGCGTTCGTCGTGCGGCAACGGTCGCTCCGCGACCCGATGCTCGACACCAAGCTGTTCCGCAACCAGATCTTCGCCGCCGCGGTAATCTTCGGCCTGCTCGGCGGCGCGGTGCAGGGTGGCAGCTCGTTGCTGGTGACCCTGCACCTGCAGACGGTGGAGGGCCTCTCCACCCTCGGCACCGGGTTGTGGATGCTGCCGCCGACCCTGGGTCTGATCGTCGGGCTCATGCTCGGCCCCGGTCTGGCGCAACGGATCCGCCCGGCGTACGTGCTCGCTTTCGGGATGGTCGTCGCGGCTCTCGGGTACGTGGTGCTCAGCCAGGTCACCCGCACCGGCGGGCTGGCGCCCGTGCTGATCGGCTTCGGCATCGTGCTGTTCGGCGTGGGCATCCCGCTCGGCCTGGTGACCGGCCTGGCGATCGGGGCGGTTTCCACCGAGAAGACCGGCTCCGCATCGGCGGTGATGCAGACCGGCAGCGAGTTCGGGGTGGCCTTCGGCATCGCGGCCCTGGGCAGCGTCGCCGCCGCCGTCTACCGCACCGAGCTGACCGACGGGCTGCCCTCTGGCGTCACCACCGAGGCGGCGCAGGCCGCCCGGGCCAGTGTCGAGGCTGCGGAAACCGCCGCCCGGTCGCTGCCCAGCCCGCTGGGCAGCGGCCTGGTCGACGCCGCGCAC
>NZ_JBEZDR010000277.1:0-1088 GCF_040648415.1 Nonomuraea sp. NPDC049141 | reverse complement strand
GACGACCAAGCGCGACGGCTGAGCCGGACGGGGGCGGGTCACCGCCCCCGTCCACCGCGCCGACTCAGTACGTGTAGAAGCCCTTGCCGCTCTTGCGGCCCAGGTCGCCGGCGGTGACCATGCGCTGGAGCAGCTCCGGCGGGAAGAACTTCTGGTCCGCGGTGTCGGTGTGGATGTTCTTCGTGGCGTGCATGAGCACGTCCACGCCGGTCAGGTCGGCGGTGGCCAGCGGGCCCATGGCGTGGCCGAAGCCGAGCCGGCAGGCGGTGTCCAGGTCCTCTGCCGAGACCACGCCCGCCTCGACCAGCTTGACGGCCTCGACGAGCAGGGCCGAGATCAGCCGGGTGGTGACGAAGCCCGCGATGTCCCGATTGACCACCACGACGGTCTTGCCGATCTCCTCGGCGAACGTCTTCGCCGCCGCCAGCGTCGCGTCGCTGGTCTTGTAGCCGCGCACCAGCTCGCAGAGCTTCATCATCGGCACCGGCGAGAAGAAGTGGGTGCCGACGACCGCCTCCGGACGCCCGGTCACCGCGGCGATCTGCGTCACCGGGATGGCCGAGGTGTTGGTCGCGAGCACCACGTCGGCCTTGCAGATCTTGTCCAGCGCGCGGAACACCTCGTGCTTGATCTCCAGCCGCTCGAAGACCGCCTCGACCACGATGTCCGCGTCGGCAGCCGCCTCCAGCTCGGTGGTCGGGGTGATCCGGGCCAGGGTCGCCTCGACGTCGGACGCCTCGATCTTCCCCTTCTCGGCGAACTTCTCCAGCGACTTCCGGATCCCGGCCATGCCGCGCCCGGTGGCCGCGTCGTCCAGGTCCCGCAGGGTCACCTGCCAGCCCGCCTGCGCCGCCACCTGGGCGATGCCCGAACCCATCAGCCCGGCACCGACGACCGCGAGTCGACCCGCCATCTCTATCTCCCTCGCCTGTTGGAGTGTCTGTCAGCACCCTAGTCGGCGAGCCTGAACGAGCGCTAAGGCGTGTGGCCGGGCGACGGCTCCAGGCGCGCTCCCCCGGCCCCGCAGCCGAGGTGTCGGGCGGGGGCGCGGCGGCTCAGATGGTCAGGTCCGGCTCCTCCGGGGCGGT
>NZ_JBEZDR010000276.1:0-1093 GCF_040648415.1 Nonomuraea sp. NPDC049141 | reverse complement strand
GCGTCGCGCTGCTCGCCGTGGGCGCCATCGCCGTCGTGGCCGCGCCGGCTGAGGCCGCCGGCCCACGGCCGAACTTCCAGATGCCGTTCCCCTGCGGCGAGACCTGGCGGCTGGCGACCTACTACGGGCACGACGACTACGACATCGACATGACCTACACCGGCGGCGCCAGCAGTGGCCGGCCGATCCTCGCCTCGTACGCCGGGACCGTCACCTTCGCGGGCTGGACCACCGGCGGCGGCTGGTACGTGGTGGTCGACCACGGCGGTGGCTGGCGGACCAGCTACGCGCACATGATCGAGTCGCCGCCGGTGCGCGTCGGGCAGTGGGTGTCGACCGGTCAGCAGCTCGGCCGGGTCGGCAGCACCGGCAACTCGACCGGCCCGCACCTGCACTACGAGCAGACGCGCGACGGCGTCAAGACCGAGGCGTACTTCAACGGCGTGCCCTCCGGCATCACCTCCGACGGCAGCTCGAACACCGGCCCGCTCTACGTCTCCGGCCCCGTCTCGCCGGCCCGCAACATGACCAGCCAGAACTGCGGCCAGGTCAGCTCCAACCGTCAGGTGTACGAGTCCGGCAGCCACAGCGGCTGGCAGATGCTGCCGGTCAACAGCATCACCGGCTCGGCAACCGCGTCGATGGTCATGGGCACCAACAAGCTGCTCTACACGGTCAACGACGGCCGGGTCTACGAGGCGTCCAGCGACACCGGCTGGCGCAACCTGTGGACCGGCATCTCGGGGGTCAGCAACAACGCGCTCGCCGTGATCAACGTCGACGGCGTGAAGTACATCTACACCGTGATCGGGGGCATGGTGCACGAGGCGGCCAGCAACAACGGCTGGCGGAACCTGAACACCGGCATCTCCGGGGCGAGCCCGAACGCGTTGGCCGCGATCAGTCTGAACGGTGTGAAGATCATCTACACCGTGGTCGGGGGCTCGGTGCACGAGGCGGCGAGCAACAACGGCTGGCGCAACCTCAACTCGGGCATCTCCGGGGTGAGCGCGAACGCGTTGGCCGCGATCAACCTCAACGGTGTAAAGATCGTCTACACGGTGGCGGGGGGCTCGGTGCACGAGCCGGCGTG
>NZ_JBEZDR010000275.1:0-1103 GCF_040648415.1 Nonomuraea sp. NPDC049141 | reverse complement strand
GGCGTCGCGGACGGCGGAGGTGGCGAACGCGATCAGGTCGTCGGCGCCGAGCCCGACGGCCGCCGCCTTGGCCATGCCGACCGCCTTGACCAGGCCGTCCGCGCCGGCCTCGGTGAGCGCACCGTCCGGGCTGATCTGCTCGGCCAGCCGCAGCACGACCTTCTCCGAGTGCGCCGGCCAGGGGTGCGCCCCGGGATGGGCGTCGACCACCAGCAGGTGCACCGTGTTGGAACCGACGTCGAGGACACCCAGTCGCATGCTGAAGACACTAGGGCCAACCGGATTGCGCGGCTCGGCGGACCGGTGGGGGCGCCGGGCGTACGCTGGGCCGGGTGACAGGCCAGATCGAACTCCGCGTGCTGGTGGACGACCCGGACGACCCGCGCAGCCGCGAGGTGCCACTGGACTTCCCCCGGGAGTGGATCGAGTTCACCGACCCGGCGGACGACAACCACCTCATCCGGGCCGACCTGACGTGGCTGCTCTCCCGCTGGACGTGCGTCTACGGCCGGGGCTGCCACGGCATCGTCGCCGGCCGGGCCGCCGACGGCTGCTGCTCGCACGGCGCGTTCTTCACCGACTCCGAGGACGAGCAGCGGGTCCGGGCCGCCGTCAAGCGGCTGACCCCGGCGACGTGGCAGCACTTCCGGCGCGGGTTCAAGAACTGGACCGAGAACGACACCATCGACGGCAAGAACTCCGCGCGTCGTACCGCCACGCAGGGCGCGGACGGGCCGTGCGTATTCCTCAACGACGCGGGCTTCCCGGCCGGCGCCGGCTGCGCCCTGCACGCGCAGGCGCTGCGCGACGGGGTGCATCCGCTGGAATACAAGCCGGACGTCTGCTGGCAGCTGCCGATCCGCCGCGACCAGGAGTGGGTGAAGCGGCCGGACAACACGAAGGTGCTGGTCTCCACGCTCTCCGAGTTCGACCGGCGGGGCTGGGGCGCCGGCGGGCACGACCTCGACTGGTGGTGCACCTCCTCCACCGACGCGCACGTCGGCACCGAGCCGATGTACGTCTCCTACGGCCCGGAGCTGACCGCGCTGGTCGGCGCCCCCGCGTACGCGAAGCTGGCCGAGGTCTGCGGGGCACGCGGGCGG
>NZ_JBEZDR010000274.1:0-1113 GCF_040648415.1 Nonomuraea sp. NPDC049141 | reverse complement strand
CGGCCGTCAGCGACGGCGGCGGAGGCGGCTCGGTGCGGCGTACGGCGATCCTGCTGATCGTGATCTCCACGCTGCTGGTGGTGTTCGCCCTCGCGTTGGCGACCACGTCGCTGCGGCGGCGGATGGCCGCCCCGGCGGCCGGACCGTCCACGGCGCCGACGGAGTGACCCGGACGGCCCCGACGACGCCGGCTCGGCGTCCCCACCGCCGCGCCACCGGTGATCTGGATTACGGCGGGCGGATGGAAACACCTCAAATCGGGGTGGAATCTCGCTGGATCGCATCCCACAGGGCGGCCTCCGAGAAGGTTGGGGCGGCGATTCGACGTAGGCTCTCAGGTGAGGTAACTACAGCGGACCGGGCCCGCCTCCGCGGGTCTGGTGCAGCGGTGCGTCAAGGAGGTCACGTGGCCGGGCAAGGCGAGGTCACCATCATGTTCAGCCGCCCGCGCGACCGCGCCCAGCGAAGCGAGGTGCAGGCGTGACCAAGCAGATCCGTCAACTGGACCGGGTGGTCATCCGCTTCGCCGGTGACTCCGGCGACGGCATGCAGCTCACCGGCGACCGGTTCACCTCGGAGACCGCGCAGCTGGGCAACGACATCTCCACGTTGCCGAACTTCCCGGCCGAGATCCGGGCCCCCGCCGGCACCCTGCCGGGCGTGTCGAGCTTCCAGGTGCACTTCGCCGACTACGACATCCTGACCCCCGGCGACTCGCCCAACGTGCTGGTGGCGATGAACCCGGCGGCGCTCAAGGCGAACCTGGCCGACCTGCCGCGGGGCGCGGACATCATCGTCAACACCGACGAGTTCACCAAGCGCAACCTGGCCAAGGTCGGCTACCAGTCGAGCCCGCTCGAGGACGACTCCCTCGCCGGCTACGTGGTGCACCCGGTGGCGCTGACCTCGATGACGGTCGGCGCGCTCGCCGAGCAGGCGGTGTCGAAGAAGGACGCCGAACGGGCCAAGAACATGTTCGCCCTCGGCCTGCTCTCCTGGATGTACAACCGGCCCTACGAGTCGACGCTGCGCTTCCTGGAGCGCAAGTTCGCCGCCCGACCCGAACTGGTCGCGGCGAACGTCGCGGCGTTCCGCGCCGGCTGGAACTTCGGC
>NZ_JBEZDR010000273.1:0-1113 GCF_040648415.1 Nonomuraea sp. NPDC049141 | reverse complement strand
GTCGAGCGGACCACCAGCGAGGTCGGATCGGTGTACGCCGCGAGCGCCTCCGGCGCCACCCCGGCGGCGGCGGGCGGAGCGGCCGGCTGTTCGACGAGCCGGGCGACCCGGTGCGCCTCGGAGGCGGGCAGGCCGACCCAGAAGTCCAGGCCCAGCGGTGTGGCGATCTCGTCGGCGAAGTACGTGCCGAGGCTGCGGCCGGAGACCCGGCGTACCACCTCGCCGACCAGCCAGCCGTAGGTGAGCCCGTGGTAGCCGTGTGCCGTGCCCGGCTCCCAGGCCGGCGCCTGGGCCGCCAGCGCGGCGACGACCGGCTCCCAGGTCAGTGCCTCCGCCTGTGGAACCGGACGGTCGAGCACCGGCAGCCCCGCCTGGTGGGACAGGAGCCAGCGGACCGGGACGGCGTCCTTGCCGGCCGCAGCGAACTCCGGCCAGTACTCGGCGACGGGTGCGTCCAGGTCGAGCTGCCCGCGCTGCGCCAGCAGGTGCGCGCAGGCCGCCGGCACGCTCTTGGTTGCCGAGAAGACCACCTGGAGGGTCTCCGCCCGCCAGGCGCGGCCGGTGGCGGGATCGGCGAGCCCGCCCCACAGACGGGCCACCTCCCGGCCGTGCCGGTAGACGCTGAGGGCCGCGCCGATCTCGGACCGCGTCTCGAAGTTCGCCAGGAACGCCTCCCGGACCGGCTCGTAACCCGCCGCCACGGTGCCGCTGACCACGGACATGCGCTCTCCTCTCGGGGCGTCGGGCCCGGACGACGATCAGCCCGGGCAACCATGTCAGGATAGCCTGACGGAGTCAGTCAGGAATACCTGACAAGCATATGCTTGCGGGATGGCGGAGGCAGAGGTCCCGGGGCACGCGAACCTCGTCGGGTTCCGACTGCCGGACGGGACGCTGAGTACCGACGCAGCAGCACCCGCGACGGCCGTCGGCTACCGGGCCCGGTGCAGCTGCGGCTGGGTCGGCACCAGCGACTACCCGGCCGCCGAGGAGGGCCGCTGGATGGCCACCTCCGAGTGGGGCGGACACATCAGACCGGTCCTGGCCGCCACACCGCCCGGTTGGCTGCTGGGCCGTTCCGACACCCTCCGCGACAACGTCGCCGAGCTGGCC
>NZ_JBEZDR010000272.1:0-1115 GCF_040648415.1 Nonomuraea sp. NPDC049141 | reverse complement strand
GTCGGTGCGGGGCCAGGTGACCGCCGCGAGGCCCGCGAGGGTGGTCAGCACCGCCACGATCAACACCAGCAGGGGCAGGGCGTACGGGGACCGGGCCGCGGCGGCGCGACGGGGCGTACGGCGCAGCTCGTGGCGGATCTGCTCGGCCTCGGTGGCCAGGGCGGAGGCGTCGTCGGGCACGACCACCCGGCCCCACTCGGGCGGCAGGTCGGGCAGTCCGGGGCCGTCTGCGTCGGGCTTGCCCATCGCACCCCCAGGGACGTCTCGGCGAGCGGACAGCGGCTCGGCCTCCAGCGTCCCGCACGGGGCCGGCTGCCGCTACACCTGGGCGCGTACCCGCCCGGCGGGCTACCATGGGAGGAGCGCATAGCCCTTGATCTCGACGTTCGCGTCACTCGTGCCGGGACGTCATCCAAGCGTTACGGAGCGTGGTCAAACCACCGGTTTGGCAGCCTGTCAAGCTGAAGAAATACCTCTCACAGGGCCCCTGAGCTGCGCCAACGGTCAGGGCAGCGGTGAGACATCGGTGCCTGAGCGTGTTACCCTAGACACAGCGAAAGGGGTTTCGAACCTATGGTTTTCAGTGTCGGCGAGACCGTTGTTTACCCCCACCACGGGGCCGCACTCATCGAGGCAATCGAGACTCGGGTCATCAAGGGCGAGCCTAAGCAATACCTCGTCCTGAGGGTCGCACAGGGTGACCTGACGGTCCGGGTGCCCGCCGAGAACGCCGAGATCGTGGGTGTGCGCGAGGTGGTCGGCGAAGAGGGCCTCGGCAAGGTCTTCGACGTGCTCCGTGCACCGCACACCGAGGAGCCGACCAACTGGTCGCGGCGTTACAAGGCGAATCTGGAGAAGCTGGCCTCCGGTAACCCGCTGAAGGTCGCCGAGGTCGTGCGCGACCTGTGGCGCCGGGAGCGGGAGCGGGGTCTTTCCGCGGGTGAGAAGCGCATGCTGGCGAAGGCCCGCGACATTCTCGTCGGCGAGGTCGCGCTGGCTGAGAAGAGCACCAAGGACGAGGCGGAGACGCTGCTCGACAAGGTCCTCACCGAGGCCTAGTCCCCACAGCATCGTCGTACCCGATTCGTGGCGAACAAACCACCGAGGACCGCGAC
>NZ_JBEZDR010000271.1:0-1117 GCF_040648415.1 Nonomuraea sp. NPDC049141 | reverse complement strand
CGTGCACTATCGGTCATCAGGGAGTATTTAGGCTTACCAGGTGGTCCTGGCAGATTCACACAGGATTTCTCGGGCCCCGTGCTACTTGGGATCCCTTCCGACAGTCGACAGATTTTCGCCTACCCGGCTCTCACGGTCTACGGCGCCCCTTCCCAGAGGCTTCAACTAACCCATCGATTTATCACTGTCCGAGAAGACGGCAGCCCCCTCAAGAAGGTCCCACGACCCCGAACGTGCAACGCCTGCCGGCTATCACACACGCCCGGTTTAGCCTCATCCGCTTTCGCTCACCACTACTCACGGAATCACTCTTGTTTTCTCTTCCTACGGGTACTGAGATGTTTCACTTCCCCGCGTTACCACCAACCGCCCTATACATTCAGGCGGAGGCAACACCACATGACTGGTGCTAGGTTTCCCCATTCGGACATCCCCGGATCAACGTCTGGTTGGCGACTCCCCGAGGCTTAACGCAGCCTCCCACGTCCTTCATCGGCTCCTGATGCCAAGGCATCCACCGTGTGCCCTAAAAAACTTGGCCACAAAGATGCTCGCGTCCACTATGCAAATCTCAAACAACAAACAGCAACCAACCCCACCCGCCACCAGACCACCCACCCCCCACAAAAGAAGGGCAGATGCGATGTGACAGAAGGATGGCCCTGCATGAGGTCCCACAAACCACGGGACTGCCCACCGTACCGGGCGCCGACTACCGCCGACGCCCCATCCCGCCAACCCGCCGCCAGAGGAGCAAGCCCAGAAGGGGCTGCTCGTGGTGCGGGCAGTAGGGGATGCGGTCGCAGTCCCACAGGTCCGTTTCCTCAGGACCCAACAGTGTGTCCAACCGATTCGAATCGTCCAGAGCGCGTCTTCCCACTCCGCTGTCACCAGCGGCGGTACCAACGACCCGGATGACCCGGACCACTTGAGTAGCCAGTGCTCCACTAATGAGCTGCCGAGCAGAAGACGTTCGCTTCTGACCTCGACGTAGACCCGTGTCCTTGCGAACACAGGGCCGGTGCTCCTTAGAAAGGAGGTGATCCAGCCGCACCTTCCGGTACGGCTACCTTGTTACGACTTCGTCCCAATCGCCAGCCCCACCTTCGACCGCTCC
>NZ_JBEZDR010000270.1:0-1122 GCF_040648415.1 Nonomuraea sp. NPDC049141 | reverse complement strand
GCCGGCTCGATGCCGCCGCCCGGCCGGCAAGCCTGACCGTGGGCGTGCTGGATGAGTCCGGCCAGGAGAAGAAAGGCGTGGCCACGGCGGGCGTCAAGCGCCAGCACATGGGGTGCGCCGGCGGCATCGACAACGGCATCAACACCGTCTATCTGGCCTACGTGCGCGCCGGCGTGGGGCATGCGCTGATCGGTGCCCGGCAGTGGATCCCCGCCGAGCAGATCAGCGACCCCGTCACCGCCATCACCACCGGCCTGCCGCTGGATCTGACCTTCGCCACCAAGGGCGAACTGGCCGGCGACCTGCTGCGCGAGGCCTACGCCGACAACGTGCGCCTGGACTTCGTGGCCGGTGACGAGTTCTACGGCGCCTGCACCACGCTGCGCGCCTTCCTGGAAGAACACGGCCAGGCCTACGTCCTGCGCATCCGCGCCACCTTCACTCTCACCCTCGACGCCGGCACCCGCCTGACCTGCGAGCAGGCCGTGGCCACGTACTTGAAGCAGAAACGCCGGTGGGTCATCCGCTCAGCCGGCGACGGCTCCAAGGGCGAGCGCACCTACGCCTGGGCCTGGATCGCCACCGCCAGCCCCGCCCACTTCCTGCTCATCCGCAAGCACCGCACCACCGGCGAACTGGCGTTCTACTACTGCTTCGTCCCCGACGGCCAACCGGTCACGCTGCCCCGCCTGATCGCCGCCGCAGGGTTGAGATGGCCGGTGGAGGAGAGTTTCGAGGCCGGCAAGAGCCTGTTCGGCCTGGATGAATCCCAGGTCCGCCTCTATGAGGCTCTTCTCCGGCACCTCGTGCTGGTCATGGCTGCCCTGGCCGTCTGCGTGGCCAGCGCCGCGGCCGCCCGGCACCGCACCCACACCCAGGCCATGACGCCCAGCCACCCCGACGAACAGCCGCCCGAGGATCTCGGCCTGATCCCGCTGACGGTCGCCGAGATCAAGCACCTGTTCAACGCCACAACCACCCGCACATCGTCGCTGGAACACACCGCGCATTGGTCAGCCTGGAGACGCCGCCATCAAGCACGCGCCCGCTGGTTCCATCACCGAGCCCGCCTGACCACCGCATATATCCAGGTCAACTAACAAATGGCGGCTGCCGTACTAG
>NZ_JBEZDR010000269.1:0-1127 GCF_040648415.1 Nonomuraea sp. NPDC049141 | reverse complement strand
TCCGTGACCGGCTCCAGGGTCATCTCCAGGGGCGGGGAGAGGTCCTTCATGCCGTCGACGAACTCGTAGCGCATGTGCGCGTTCCCGTCGTCGTCGCGGCTGACGGTGATGACGACACCTTCCCGCTTGTACGTGCCCAGCAGCGGCGTGATGTCGACGGCCGGGGGCCGCGCGGGCGGTCCGAAGGGGGCGGGCATGGTGACGCCGGCGAGCTCGCCGAGCAGCTCGCGGAACAGGTCCGCGTAGAGCAGCCGGGCGCTGCCGCCGTTGGTCATCAGGGCCACGGCCACGCCCGCGTGCGGGACGACCCGCAGGTAGGCGTACTGGCCGATGGCGGCGCCGTCGTGGCCGTAGCCGGCGATGCCGTCCCAGTCGTACAGGGTCCAGCCCAGGCCCCAGCCGTCGGCGCTGACCGTCCACTTGTCCGGCACGTCCACCTCGCGGCGCCGCATCGCCGCCACCGCCTGCGGCGACAGCACCCCCTTGCCGTCCTCCAGGTGCATGCGGGCGAGGCGGGCCAGGTCACCGGCGGAGACCAGCACCCGGCCGTAAGGGCCCGCCGAGCGCGGCATCATGTCCCACACCGGTGCCGGGTCCGGGTCCTTTCCGGGCTCGCCCAGGTGGCTCATGGCCACGCGGAAGCGCAGGGCCTCCTCCGGCAGCGTCATCGACCGTCGCAGCCCCAGGGGGGCGAACAGCAGGTCCTTCAGCGCCTGGTCCCAGGTCAGCCCGGTGACCACCTCGATGACCCGGCCCAGCACCACGTAGCCGAGGCCGCCGTAGGAGACCGCGGTGCCAGGCGGGCAGTCCAGCGGCACCTCCCGGGCCGCCTCGACGTACTTGGCCAGGCAGTCGTCGCCGCGGCCTGAGTCGTGGTTGAAGTCGTTGGTCACCCCGCCGGTGTGGGACAGCAACTGCCGGATGGTGATCGTCTTGGTGGCTTCCGGGTCGGGGGTGGCGAACTCCGGCAGCACGTCCACCACCGGCGCGTCCAGCTCCAGCCGGCCTTCGTCGACCAGCCGCATCACCAGCGTGGCGGTGTAGACCTTGGCGATCGACCCCGAATGGAAGATGGAGTCCGGCGTCACCTCCACCCCGGTCCCCCGGTGCAGCAGCCCGCTGGCCAG
>NZ_JBEZDR010000267.1:0-1130 GCF_040648415.1 Nonomuraea sp. NPDC049141 | reverse complement strand
CCGTGGCGCTCGTCTACGCCGCTCTGGCGCTGCCGAAGGACAACCCCGAGCCCTCCGAGTCGTTCGACTTCGTCGGCATGCTGATGCTCTCGCCGGGGCTCGCCCTCTTCCTCTACGGCGTCTCCTCGCTGCCCGACGCCGGCACGTTCGCCGACCCTTGGGTGTGGGCTCCCATGCTGGTCGGCGGGGTGCTCGTCGTCGCCTTCGTGCGCTACTCCTTCCGGCCCCGGCACCCCCTGCTCGACCTGCGGCTGTTCGCCAACCGCAACCTCACCGTCGCCACGGTGACCATGTTCGTGTTCATCATCGCGTTCATGGGCGCCGGCCTGCTGTTCCCCAGCTACTTCCTGCAGATCCGCGGCGAGTCGACGCTGACCGCCGGCCTGCTGATGGCGCCGCAGGGCCTCGGCGCGATGGTGACCATGCCGGTGGCGGGGATGCTGGCCGACCGGGTCCCCGTCGGTCGTACCGTGCCGTTCGCGCTGGTGCTCATCGCCCTCGGGTTCTTCACCTTCACCCAGATCGACCCGCAGACGTCGTACGTGCTGCTCTGCGGGTCGCTGTTCGTCATGGGCCTCGGCATGGGCGGCACCATGATGCCGATCATGACCTCGGCGCTGAAGACCCTGAAGGCCCACGAGGTGGCCCGCGGCTCCACCCTGGTCAACATCCTCCAGCAGATCGGTGGCTCCGTCGGCGCCGCCACGATGTCGGTGATCCTCACCAGCGAGATGAACGGCTCCCGGCAGATCCCCGGCGCCGTCGGCCCGGACGGTGAGCCGCTGACCGAGGCGAAGGTCGCCATCGTCGTGCAGCAGCAGCCGGAGCTCGCCGAGCGGTTCCCGGTCGACCCGTCGCTGCTCTCTCGTGGGCTCGACTTCGCCGCCAGTTCCTTCGCCACCACGTTCTGGGTCGCGTTCGCGCTGGTGCTGCTCACGTTCATCCCGGCCGCGTTCCTGCCCCGCCGGCGTGAGCCGTCGCACCTGCTCGACGACGAGCAGCCGGGGCAGGCGAAGGCCCCCGTCATCATCCACTGACGCGTCACCCGGGCCCCGGAAGGTCGGTCCGGACGCCCGGCCCCTGGCAACGCTGCGGGGGTCGGGCGTCCGGCGGGGGAGTCCGCCTCGTCG
>NZ_JBEZDR010000266.1:0-1138 GCF_040648415.1 Nonomuraea sp. NPDC049141 | reverse complement strand
GACCGCGTCGGCGGTCGTTGTCAGAAGTCATGACCTGTGTCCTTAACCGGTTGGACCTTGTCTCAGGGGACGGAGCAGCGGCGCGGTTCGTGACGCGCCAAGATCACTGAAGCCAGTAGATCATGGCGTAGAGCCCGATCCACACGACGTCGACGAAGTGCCAGTAGTAGGACACGACGATCGCCGACGTGGCCTGCGCCGGTGTGAACCGGCCCATGGTGGTGCGGATCATGAAGATGACGAAGGCGACCAGACCGCCGGCCACGTGCAGGCCGTGGAAGCCGGTGGTCAGGTAGAACATCGACCCGTAACCGTCTTTGTTGATCTTGATGCCCTCGTGCACCAGCTCGCGGTACTCGTTGAGCTGGCCGAGGACGAAGATCAGGCCCATCACGAAGGTGATCGTGAACCAGCGCCGCAGCGCGTGGACGTCACCCTTCTCCGCGGCGAAGACACCGAGCTGGCAGGTCACCGACGACAACACCAGGATCACCGTGAAGGTGGTCGCGTAGGGGATGTTGAGGTGCACGGTGTGTTCCGCCCACTGCTCCGGTGCCGCCGCGCGGATGGAGAAGTACATCGCGAACAGCGCCGCGAAGAACATGAGTTCGCTGGAGAGCCACACGATCGTCCCGACGCTGACCATGTTGGGTCGGGTCAGGGAGTGGATCCGGCTCTTGTCAATGGCTGGGGCCGCAGTCACGCGGTCATTATTGCCCTTGACCGGGGCCGGCGATCAGCGGGGGGCCAAACCCGTGGCATCCACAGCCCGATCGGGGCAGTCCGGTTCGCCTGACCTAGGCTGAAAAGCGTGCTGCACGCCGATCCGATCTCCGCCGCAGCCGCCGTCGCCGCGCCGGCGGCGACCGCGGCCGTCCCGCCGCCGTTCACCGTGACCTCGGTGTTCACCGAGACGAAGCTGGACAGCTGGCTCGCCGTCGGCCTGGTGCTGGCCGCCGGCGTCTACCTCTACGGGGTCCACCGGCTGCGGCTGCGCGGCGACCGGTGGCCGGTCGCCCGGACCGTCTTCTTCCTCGGCCCCGGCCTCGGCGGCATCGCGGCGGTCACCGTCAGCGGCCTGCACGCGTACGACACGGCGCTGCTGTCGGTGCACATGGTCCAGCACATGGTGCTCTCC
>NZ_JBEZDR010000265.1:0-1152 GCF_040648415.1 Nonomuraea sp. NPDC049141 | reverse complement strand
GCGGCCGCCTTCTCCAGCTTCTTCTTCGCCGCGGCCAGGTCACGCAGCTCCAGGCCGAGCGAGGCCCGCCCGCTGCCGGCCCGCTGCCGGTTCTACCCGTCGTGCAGTGCCTACGCCCTGGAGGCGGTGGCGGTGCACGGCGCGATCCGGGGAGCGGGCCTGACGGCCCGGCGGTTGTTGCGCTGCCACCCCTTCCACCCAGGTGGACACGACCCGGTGCCGGAGCCGGGCGGCCGCCGCCGTGCCGATGTGACTGGAGCCTGAGAATTGAGTCTCGACTGGATCTACTACGCGATTTCGTGGATCCTGCTGGCCTGGCATGGGGCCTGGGACGCCATCGGGGTGCCGGACGCGGCCGTGATCGGCACCAACTGGGCCTGGATCCTCGCCATCGTCTTCCTGGTGGTCACCGTCCGGGTGATCCTCTTCCCCGTCTTCGTCAAGCAGATCAAGTCGCAGCGGGCGATGCAGGCCCTCCAGCCGCAGGTCAAGGCGCTGCAGGAGAAGCACAAGGGTGACCGGGAGACGCTCCAGAAGGAGATGATGGAGCTCTATCGGAAGGAAAAGGCCAACCCGCTCATGGGCTGCCTTCCGATGTTCCTCCAGATCCCCGTCTTCCTGGGCCTCTTCCACGTGCTCCGCCGCCTCAACCCGGACAAGAGCGAGGCCGGCAAGACCCTCTACGGCTGGACGCTCGGCCAGTTCGAGAGCGCCTCGGCGGCGAAGCTCTTCACCGCCCCGATCGCCGGCAAGTTCGGCTCCACCGCCGAGGAACTGGCCCGGCTCGGCGCCAACGGCACCACCGTGAAGATCATCGCCGGCATCCTCGTCCTGGTGATGATGGGCACCACCTACCTCACCAGCCGCCAGATGATCCTCAAGACCGGCTGGGCCGAGGACCCGCAGCAGCGGATGATCCAGAAGCTGATGCTCTACGGCATCCCGCTGTCGCTGCTCATCTCCGGCGCCATCTTCCCCATCGGTGTGATCATCTACTGGGTCACGAACAACCTCTTCACCCTGGCGCAGCAGCAGTGGGTGCTGCGGAAGTTCCCGCCGCCGCCCACCGCCACCAGCAAGCCGGGCACCTCGACCCGCAACCCGGTGCAGCCGGCGAAGACGGGCGGCCTTGGCGCGGCCGAGCAGGCCGCC
>NZ_JBEZDR010000264.1:0-1154 GCF_040648415.1 Nonomuraea sp. NPDC049141 | reverse complement strand
GTAGAAGCGCTCCAAGGGGAAAGGGACGACCCCCGTCGGGGGGAGACGGGGGTCGTCGAAGGTTCGGCTCCGGGGGGGTCGAGCCGAACCCACTCGGCGGTCACGGGGGGTGCAACCGCCGAGGGTCTGCCTGTTGTACGAGATGTGAACACTCGTCGCGTCGTCAAGTCTGCCTGAGCGGACCTGTATACGTCGAGTGGTGTCGCCTCCACTCCCTGCGAAATAATGTTCGCAGAGTGTGACCATCGTCACTATGCGCGAGGGTGGGTGGGGGCCGGCCCGCAGGTCCGAGGGGTCGCCGGGCCCCGGGCACCCGCCGACCATAGACCATCCGGCTAGACTTTCGCGCCGTGGGCCGAAGTGCCGCTTTCTTCGATCTGGACAAGACCGTCATCGCCAAGTCGAGCGCCCTGGCGTTCGGTCGGCCGTTCTACCGGGACGGCCTGATCACCCGGCGTGACGTGGTCAAGTCGGCGTACGCGCAGCTGATGTTCCGGCTGGGCGGCACCGACGAGCAGACCATGGCCAGGACCAGGGACTACCTCGCCGCGCTCTGCAAGGGCTGGCAGGTGGAACAGGTCCGCCAGATCGTCGCGGAGACGCTGCACGAGCTGATCAACCCTTACGTGTACGCCGAGGCCGCCGCTTTGATCGAGGAGCACCAGGCCGCCGGGCGGGACGTCGTCCTGGTCTCCGCCTCCGGCGAGGAGATGGTCCGACCGATCGGTGTGCTGCTCGGGATCACCGACGTGATCGCCACCCGGATGGGCGTGGTCGACGGCCGCTACAGCGGCGAGGTCGAGTTCTACGCCGCCGGCCCGAGCAAGGTCGACGCGGTCGGCGAGCTGGCCGCCGAGCGCGGCTACGACCTGGCCGACTCGTACGCCTACTCCGACTCGTACAGCGATCGGCCGCTGCTGGAGTGCGTCGGCCACCCGTCGGTGGTCAACCCGGACCGGCAGCTGCGCCGGCTGGCGGTCGAGAACTCCTGGCCGGTGCTGGAGTTCCGGCACCCGATCCCGCTGGGGCGGCGGCTGCGCGAGCGCCCGGCCGTCCCGGTCGCCGCCGCGGCGCTGGGCGTGGGCGTCGGCGTGGCCATCGGCATCGCCTGGTACGGCCGCCACCGCCGCACCCGCACCGCCCCCGCGCCCGCC
>NZ_JBEZDR010000263.1:0-1159 GCF_040648415.1 Nonomuraea sp. NPDC049141 | reverse complement strand
GGGTCGGTGCCGGGCGGCGTGCGCGTGGAATCGGGTACGGGTCAGCTGATGCCGGCGTCGGCGCAGAGCTTGGCGTACGCCCCGGCGCAGACCTCGTCCTTGGTGACGAAGCCGTCGGCGATGACGTCCTTGACGTTCTCCTTGAAGATCAGCTTCGGGGTCAGCAGCACCGCCGGGACGTCCCGGCCGCCCTCCGGGTCCTTGACCGTCTGGGCGGTCTCCTTCTTCTCACCCTTGGCCACCGCGATGGCCAGGTCCGAGGCGGCCTTCGCCTCCTCCTTGATCGCCTTGTAGACGGTCATGCACTGGTCGCCGGCGAGGATGTTCTGCAGGCCCTGCGGGGTGGCGTCCTGGCCGGTCACCGGGACCTTGCCGTTGAGCTTGTTCTTCTTCAGCACCGAGATGGCCGCGTTGCCGAGGCCGTCGTTGGCGGCGAGCACGCCGTCGATCTTGCCGCCGGTCTGGGTCAGCATCTGCTCGAAGATGGTGGCGGCCTGGGTGTTGTCCCACTCCGGCACGTTCTGGTCCGGGCCCTTGGTGTACTCCTTCGAGTCGAACTTCGGCTTGAGCACCGAGTCGTACCCGTTCTTGAACAGGGTGGCGTTGTTGTCGGTCGGCGAGCCGTTGAGGTACGCCACGACCGGGTTCTTGACGCCCTTGTCGGTCAGGCACTTGCTCAGGCCCTCGCCCTGGAGCTTGCCGACGGCCTCGTTGTCGAAGCTGACGTAGTAGGTGGCCGAGCCGCCCAGCGTGAGCCGGTCGTAGTCGATCGTGGCCACACCCTGGGACTTGGCCTTGTCGAGCACGGCCTTGCCGGTGCCGGAGTCCAGGTTGACGATCATCAGGGCGGTCACGCCGTTGGTGATCATCTGGTCGGCGATGGTCTGGAACGCCGTCTTGTCGCCCTGGGCGTTCTGGATGTCGTAGTCGACGCCGGCGGCCTTGAACGCCTCCTCCAGGAACTTGCGGTCGGCGCCCTCCCAGCGGGCGGAGGACTTGCTGTCCGGAAGGATCACGCCGATCTTCGGCTTCTTCTCGGAGGAGCCGCCGGCGTCGGAGCCGGAGTCGTCGCCGCAGGCGGCCAGGCCGCCGGTGGCCAGCAGGCCCACGGCGGCGAAGGTGAGGAAGCCCTTGCGCATCTGCAGGGTCCTTTCGGGGG
>NZ_JBEZDR010000262.1:0-1163 GCF_040648415.1 Nonomuraea sp. NPDC049141 | reverse complement strand
GCCACGGTCGCACCGCCTGACGGTCAGGAGATGTCGCGCCGGCGCATCGCCCAGAGGGCCGCGCCGAGGATCACCACGAACCCGACCGTCATCATCACCGAGGACTGCTGCCAGGTGATGTCCAGAGTGTCCGGTTTGCATTCGCCGTAGTAGGTGGCCTGGCAGGTGTTCCAGTCCTCCAGGGTCACCTTCTTCTGCATCCACGCCACGGCGTAGGTCGGCAGCAGCCAGGCCTCGGCGAAGCGCACGCCGGCCATCGCCAGCAGGATGCCGAGACCGAACTGGCCGACGACCATCAGGGCGATCACCCCGCCCAGGGCCATCGCGGTGTGCCGCCCCAGCGAGGCGAGCGCGAAGCCGATGGTCGCGGTGACCAGTGCGAGCACCAGCCCACGCAGCCCGGTCAGGGCGAATGACTGCCACGCCCCGGAGGTCATCTTCGCCGTGCTGCCACGGAACGTGGCGACCAGCCAGAAGCTGCCGAACCACAGCACCGTCGTGGGCACCGCCAGGGCGACCAGCCCGGTGAGCAGCGCCGCCAGCTTCGTCAGCAGTACGGTCAGCCGCTTCGGCCGCCACAGCAGCAGGTTCATCATGCCGCCGGTGTTCCACTCGGCCCCGACGAACGAGGCCCCCACGACGAACCCGACCAGCGCGAGGATCGCCGCGAGCGGCAGCAGCGTGTCGCCGAAGTTCTCCCGGAAGTCGAAGGTCGACGGCAGGAACCACTGCGTCTCGATCGCCTCCCTGGGCGGCGGCTGGATGGACGCACAGTCCTGCGGGAAGTCCTCGGCCTGGGCCGTTCCGGCGGCCTTCGCCTTGTCGCACTCCGCGCGGTACTGCGCGTTGTGGCGGACGTCCCGCTGCCACTGCTGTTCGGCGGCGCGCTCGGCCTTGGCCAGCGCGGCGGCGTCGATCTTCTCGTTGGTGAAGAAGACCCCGATCACCACCATGGCGAGCACCAGCAGGCCCAGCAGGCTCATCCAGCGGGTGAAGCGCCGCTTCGCGAGCCGGCGCAGCTCCGTACGGTAGAGGCTCACGCGCCCCACCCTCCTCCGGCGGCGCCGGGCTGCCCCGCGCCACCGACCTTCGTGGACTGGTCGACCTGCCGGTGCTGGCCGGGTACCGGCGCGGTGGCGGTCAGTTCGAGGAAGACGCTCTCC
>NZ_JBEZDR010000261.1:0-1167 GCF_040648415.1 Nonomuraea sp. NPDC049141 | reverse complement strand
GACTCTGTTGCTGAATTCTGGTGACACGCCGTGCGGCTTCTGGTCGCGGGCGGTGGCTGGGTGAAAAATCGTTTCTGCGTGCCGTGACCTTCCCCTCGACGGCCGCAGGATGGGTGTGTGGTGTCGATGCGGCGGCGGTCGTTGTCGCAGGTTCCCGAAGCGACCGCGAAGGTGGCGCGGGCGGCGTTTCCCAAGGGCAGCCTGGCGATAACGGTTCGTGATCAGCTGGGTGAGGTGTTCACCGATGAACAGTTCGCCGACGCCTTCGGCGCCCGGGGCGCTCCGGCCGAATCTCCCGCGATGTTGGCGCTGGTGACGATCCTGCAGTTCGTGGAGGACCTGACCGACCGGCAGGCCGCCGACGCGGTCCGGGGACGGATCGACTGGAAGTACGGCCTGGGCCTGGAGCTGGACGATCCCGGGTTCGACTACACGGTGCTGTCGAAGTTTCGTGCCCGGGTGATCGAGCACGGGCTGGAGGAGAAGACGCTGGACCTGCTTTTGGCCCATCTGAGCGAGGCGGGCCTGGTCAAGGCGGGCGGCAAGCAGCGGACCGACTCCACGCACGTGCTCGGTGCGGTGCGGAATCTGAACCGGCTGGAGTTGGGCGGGGGGTGCGTGCGCGCGGCGTTGGAGGCGGTCTCGGCCGCCGCGCCCGGCTGGGTGGAACAGGTGCTGGAGGTGCCCGGCTGGGCCGATCGGTACCGGGCCCGGGTGGACTCCTGGCGGCTGCCGACCTCCAAGACCAAACGTGAGCAGTTGGCCATCGCCTATGGCACCGACGGGTATGCGCTGGTGGCCGCCGTCTACGCGCCGTTCTCCCCCACCTGGCTGCGCGGGCTGCCCGCGGTGCAGGCGCTGCGCGTCATGCTGATCCAGAACTACACCCGTACCAGCGGCAGCCGGGGCGGGAGGTGGTCAAGCGGCGGGAGTCCCTCGATGACGGCGGAGAGGGCCTCCCGCCGGGCAGTATCCGCCTGGCTTCCCCCTATGACCTCGACGCCCGCTGGGCGGCCAAGGGCGATGACCTGTTCTGGCGTGGGTTCAAGGTCCACATCAGCGAGACCTGCCACAACCCCGACGAGGCCGCCACCACGGACGGCACGGACGGCACGGACGGCACGGACGGCACGGACGGCACGGACGGCACGGACGGCACGGACGGCA
>NZ_JBEZDR010000260.1:0-1171 GCF_040648415.1 Nonomuraea sp. NPDC049141 | reverse complement strand
CCGAGCCCGGCCCCGATGCCCCGGGTCAGCGCGGTCTTGCCGGCGCCGAGCGGCCCGGTCAGCAGCAGCAGGTCGCCGGCGCGCAGCAGCCCGGCCAGCCGCCGCCCGAACTCGTGGGTGTCCTCGACCGTCGGCAGCTTCACGACGTGACTCACAGCGCCTCCAGGAACCGGACCAGCGCCGCGTCGACCTCGTCGGCGTGCTCCAGCATCACCACGTGCCCACTGTCGGAGATCTTGACGAACTCGGCGTGCGGCAGCCGCCGGACGATCTCCTCGGAGTGCGTCACGGGGGTGATCATGTCCTTGTCGCCGACGACCACCAGCACGGGGGTGTCCGCCAGCGCGGCGAGCGCCGGGAACCGGGAGTGCGTGGCCAGCGTCCGCAGGTAGCGCGTCACCGTGTCGGCGGACGTGCGGGAGTTCATCGTCTCGACGTACGACACCAGGGCCGCGCTGGGGTGGCGGGTGCCGAAGCCGTACTTGCGGGTGAGCAGCCAGGCCACGTTGGTGGTGGAGCGGCGCGCCCGGTCGATCACGGGGCCGCCGTAGCGGGTGACGTTGCCGACCATGTGCAGCACCGGCGCGCCGACCCGGCCGAGCAGGGCGGGCGCCACCAGCTTGGTCTCGGCGAGCAGGCCGCCCGAGGTGGCCATCAGTACGGTGCCCACGACCCGGTCGCCGAACAGCTCCGGAAACAGCTCGGCGAACGCCATGATGGTCATCCCACCCATCGAGTGGCCGACCAGCACCAGCGGCCCCTCCGGGGCGGTCCGGTCGATCACCTCGCGCAGCGTCCGGCCGAGCGCGGTGAGGTCGTACTCGCCGGTCTCCAGCCGCCCGGACCGGCCGTGCCCGGGCTGGTCGTACGCGACGATCCGGTGCTCGCCCCGCTCGGCGAGCAGCTTGCGCTGGAAGTGGAAGGTGCCCATGTCGAGGCAGAAGCCGTGCACCAGCACCACGGTCGGGTTGCCGGGCACGGGCCGGGTCGGCTCCACCACCTCGACGTGGATGTCGGTGCCGTCGGGCATCTCCAGCCGGAAGGACTCGTCGTGCCGCTGGTCGCCGAAGACCTCGCCCGCGTAAGGGTCGGCGGGGTCGGCCTTGAGCTTGCGGACCAGGGCACGTTCGGTGGCGACGCCGGCCGCGAGCCCGGCGGCGGCGACCCCGAC
>NZ_JBEZDR010000259.1:0-1175 GCF_040648415.1 Nonomuraea sp. NPDC049141 | reverse complement strand
GGCACCCGAGGCGACGACCGGACCCTCCACGACCTGTCGGTCTCCCTGGCCCGCACCGAGGGCGCGTCCGCCACCCGGTCGGCGTCCGTACACGATCAACGCACCTCGGCGGGACCGAGCACCGACGTGATCGTGACCGGTTCGACCTCGGCCTGGTTGGTCAGCAGCACGAGCCGCTGGTCCGAGTCGGGCAGCCAGGCGGCGAACGCCTTGTAACCGCCGTTGTCCCCCGAGTGGTGCAGCGCCCGCCTCCCGGCCAGCGGGCCGACGAAGAACCCGTAGCCGTACGCCTCCCCGGGCCGGCCGGTGGGCGCGTGTGGGGCGGTCATCGCCGTCACCGAGGCCTGGGCGAGCAGCCGGCCCCGGCGCGGCACGTCGAGCCAGGTGAGCAGGTCCGTACCGGTGCACCAGACGTCACCCGCGCCCATGCTCACGGTCGCCAGGTCCCAGGACGGCACCGGACGGCCGCCCTCGTGTCCGACCGCCACGTCCGGCCGTCCGTCGCCCGCACCGGCGAAGCTGCCCGTCATGCCCAGCGGCGCGAAGACCTCCTCGGCGAGGAACTCGGCGTACGGCCGGTCGGCCGCGCGCTCGACGGTCCGGGCCAACAGCACGTAGCCGGGGCTGCTGTAGTGCCAACCGGCTCCGGGCCGGAACAGCGGCGGCACCGCGGCGAACAAGCCGAGCAGTTCGTCCGGCTCGGCCGGGTCGACGAGATCGACCGCCGGGTACTCCTCCCAGTGGCCCAGGCCCGAGGTGTGGGTGAGCAGGTGGTGCAGCGTGATGCCGGACCATTGCGGCGGTGGGCTGGGCAGCCAGCGCACGATCGGATCGGACAGGCTCAGCACACCCCGCTCGGCGAGCGACAACACCGCCGCGGCGGCCATCTGCTTGCTGATCGAGGCGATCTGGAACCGGGTCTCGGGAGCGCAGTGGACACCGGTGCTCCGATCAGCCACCCCGGCGACCTGTTCCGTCAGGATCTCGTCGCCCCGGGCCAGCAGGAGCACGCCACTGTCCAATGAGGATACGGACATCCGTCGAAGCCTAGATCAGCCCTTCTCCAGGTATTCGGCGCGCTCCTCGTCGACCAGGGCGGCCACCGACGCGGCCAACGCCGGGTGCCGGGCCAGCTCCGGATCCTCCTCGACCAGGGCGATCGCCTCGGCATGGCG
>NZ_JBEZDR010000258.1:0-1177 GCF_040648415.1 Nonomuraea sp. NPDC049141 | reverse complement strand
CGTAGACGGCGGACGCCTGCCTGGCGCAGAGGGGGAGCTTCAGGCCCTCGTGGGTGGGGAGGAAGCCCAGGTTGAGGTAGAAGCGGTGGGCGTCGTGGCGGGTCTTGTCGGTGGTGAGCTGGACCAGGGCGCAACCACGCTGCTTCGCCTGGTCGATCGCCCAGTTGATCATCTGCCCGCCGACGCCCCGCCCGCGCAGGTCGGAGCGGACCCGGACCGCCTCGATCAACTGTCGCTCGGCGCCGTGCCGGCCCAGGCCGGGGATGTAGGTGAGCTGCATGCAGCCGAGCAACTCGCCGTCCGCGTCGGCCACGATCAGCTGGTTGCGCGGGTCGGCGTCGATGTCGGCGAACGCCTTCTCGTACGCGGCGTCGACCTCCGTGAAGTCGCGGGTCCTGCCGAGCACGTCGTCGGCGAGCAGGGCGACCACGGCCGGCAGGTCGGCCCGGACGGCCTCGCGGAAGATCACATCACTCATGCCGCCCAGCGTGGCACAGCGAGCCGGACCGATGGACGGGCGGCGCTTGCCCGGGCCAGGCAACATGACTGTCCATGGACGCCCTGCTGCTGCCGTTCCGGCTGATCTACCGGGGGCTGGTCTGGTTCACCAACTCGCCCCGGACGCTGATCATCTCGTACCTTTTGATGATCGTGGTGGCCGGCGTGATCTACGGCCGCGTGGAGAACCGCAGCCCGGCGGACGCCGTCTGGTGGGCGGTGGTGACGGCGTCCACCGTCGGCTACGGCGACATCTCACCGGTGAGCTGGCAGGGCCGCACCCTCGCCGCGCTGCTCATCTCCACCATGGTGCTGCTGGTCATCCCGTTGATCACGGCGCACTTCGCCAGCCAGCTCATCGTCGACGACGACGCCTTCGAGCACGAGGAGCAGGAGCAGCTCAAGGCCGACGTACGCCGGATGCGGGCGCTGCTGGAGGAGATCGCCGCCCGGCAGGGCATCGACCTGCCCGACCTGCCGCCGGAGCGGCCGGTCAGCGGGCCGGGCAGCGCAGCCCCTCCCTGGGCACGGTCAGGTCGATCAGATAGGCGTCGACGGCCTCGGTGATGCAGGAGGTCTGCGGGTACGCGGTGTGCCCCTCGCCCTCCCAGGTGAGCACCCGGCCCACGCCCAGCATCGCGGCCAGCGCCGGGGTCTGCTCGTACGGCGTCGCGGGATC
>NZ_JBEZDR010000257.1:0-1186 GCF_040648415.1 Nonomuraea sp. NPDC049141 | reverse complement strand
GTAAGCTCGTCGTCGCTTGCCGGTGGGAGTCCGGTCCGGGTAGCTGCCAGGAGGCCCGGTAGCAGGCTGGCGGCTTCGTCTGGAAACGGGCGGGGTCGAAGCCCAGCGTCAAAGGCCCTTATGGGGGAGCAACGATGCGGTCCGTAGCATGAAGCGAAGCCTGCGGCGTCGTTAGAGGTCCCGGCCATTGGCCGGGAACAAGGGAGAGCCGAGCCTTCGAATCCAGGGTGAAGGCCACGGACGCGGTGAAGTGTCTGGAAGCGCAGCCGCCAAGGACTCCCCGGCGTATGGGGCGCGGAACGTATCGACAGTGACGGCGGGAACTGGGGAGGCCCTCCCCGGCCCGGTAACCTGCGGGAATGGTGTTGCCGGAGCGTGGCGTCCTATAACCGGTCAACGCCGGGAAATGGAGTGCCGGCCGGGTGGGCGTCGGAGGCGGCCGTAGTACTGCTGGAGCCGACCGGACAACACAACCGGCGGTGAGGGAAGGGCCGCTGCTTCGTCGATGCGCAGCGACTGTGATGGAGGGGCCCGGTGAGTGCCGGTCAGGCTAGTCCCGCCGCCAAGGGGTCACGGGAGCCACGGGTTCCGCGTGATCCGGTCCGAGCCTTGCAGCATGCGCTCTACCGGGCGGCCAAGGCCGATCCCGGACGTCGATTCCACGCGCTGTATGACAAGGTCTGCCGCAGAGACGTGCTGCAGCGCGGGTGGGTCGCGGTGCGCGCCAACAACGGCGCACCCGGTATCGACAAGACCACCCTGGCCCAGATCGAGGAGTACGGGGTTGCCCGGCTGCTCGACGAGATGGCCGATGAACTGAGGGAGGGGCGGTATCGGCCGCTTCCGGCGCGCCGGGTGTTGATTCCCAAGCCGGGCACGGCCGAGCAGAGGCCGCTGTCGATTCCCGCGGTTCGTGACCGCATCGTGCAGGCCGCATTGAAGATCGTGTTCGAACCGGTCTTTGAGGCGGACATGCTGGGCTGCTCGTTCGGGTTCCGGCCGAAGCGCTCGGCGCACGACGCCTTGCAGGTGCTCATCGATGAGTGCTATCGCGGGCGTCGGTGGGTGGTGGAGACGGACATCGCTGACTGCTTTTCGGCGATTCCGCATGATGAGTTGATACGAGCGGTCGAGGAACGCGTCTGTGACCAGTCCGTTCTCAAGCTCCTGCGCGCGATCTTGCGTG
>NZ_JBEZDR010000256.1:0-1188 GCF_040648415.1 Nonomuraea sp. NPDC049141 | reverse complement strand
CGACGGCGCACGGCGGGCGCGCGCCGAACACGATCGACGGTCCCCTCGACAGCCCACCGCCCTGCGAGCCGTCGATCCCCGTCCACACGGAAGCCCCGCCGATGACTAGCAGCCGCCAGGCGGTGGCGACGTCGTCATCAGCGGGGCCGGGCCCGCGACCGTCAGGGGCGGCGGGACGGGGTGCGCAGGGAGTGCCGCAGCAGTGCCAGGCGCGGGGCGAGGCTGGCCAGGCCGCCGGGGAAGAAGTAGACGGCCAGGATGAAGACCGTGCCGAGCACGAAGAGCGGCTGCGACAGCGGGTTGCTCAGGAACGCCGGCAGGGCCTCCACCGCGTCGGACGTGCCGAACGCGACCAGCCGGTGGTCCAGGTACATGTAGAGGATGCCGCCGATCACCGGACCCCACCGGGTGCCCGGCCCGCCGAGCACCACCATGACCAGCAGGGCCAGGGTCCACTCGGAGGAGGTGATGTGCGGCGAGGCACCGCCGACGATCAGGACGTAGACCACGCCGCCGGCCGCCGCGAGCCCACCCGCCAGGGTGAACGCCACCAGCTTGAACCGGTACGGGTCGAGCCCGAGCACCCCGATCCGCCGCTCGTCGTCGCGCAGGCCGGCGAGCACCCGCCCGGTCGGCGAGCCCGACACCCGGTGCACCACGAAGACCACCACGACCAGGTACGCCAGCGCCAGCCAGTAGAGGTTGACGGTGTTGGTGACCCCGACCAGCCCCTGCGGCAGCCCGGAAACGTCCAGCGGCAGCCCCTCCTCGCCGCCGGTGAGCCCGCCGAAGTCGCGGGCCACCAGGATCGCCCCGACCTGGGCGAAGGCGAGCGTCACCATGGCGAACGCGATGCCGACCGTACGCAGCGCCACCGCCCCGAGCAGCGCGGCGAGGATCGTGCCGCCGGTGATCGCGAGCAGCCCCGCCTGCCACAGCGGCAGTCCCGCCTTGGTGACGAGGATGTCGGTGCCGTACACGCCGGCGGCGAAGTAGAGGGCGTGCCCGAAGGAGAGCATCCCGGTCCGCCCGAACAGCAGGTCGTAGCCGGCCGCCAGGCCGCCGAAGACCAGACAGACGGCGAGCAGTTGCAGGGTGCCCGGCGAGTTCAGCGCCCCCTCGAAGACGCCCGGCAGGTGCAGGGTGGAGTACGGCAGGATCAGCGCCACCACCAGCGCGACCAGCGGC
>NZ_JBEZDR010000255.1:0-1189 GCF_040648415.1 Nonomuraea sp. NPDC049141 | reverse complement strand
GAAAGGCCAATCAAACTCCGTGATAGCTGGTTCTCCCCGAAATGCATTTAGGTGCAGCGTCGCGTGTTTCTTGCCGGAGGTAGAGCACTGGATGGCTAATGGGCCCGACAAGGTTACTGACGTCAGCCAAACTCCGAATGCCGGTAAGTGAGAGCGTGGCAGTGAGACTGCGGGCGATAAGGTTCGTAGTCGAGAGGGAAACAGCCCAGATCACCGACTAAGGCCCCTAAGCGTGTGCTAAGTGGGAAAGGATGTGGAGTCGCAGAGACAACCAGGAGGTTGGCTTAGAAGCAGCCACCCTTGAAAGAGTGCGTAATAGCTCACTGGTCAAGTGATTCCGCGCCGACAATGTAGCGGGGCTCAAGTACACCGCCGAAGTCGTGGCATTGACCTCACTTGTGGGGTTGATGGGTAGGGGAGCGTCGTGCAGCCGGTGAAGCAGCGGAGTGATCCAGCTGTGGAGGCTGTGCGAGTGAGAATGCAGGCATGAGTAGCGAATCGAGGGTGAGAAACCCTCGCGCCGGATGACCAAGGGTTCCTGGGGCAGGCTAATCCGCCCAGGGTAAGTCGGGACCTAAGGCGAGGCCGACAGGCGTAGTCGATGGACAACGGGTTGATATTCCCGTACCCGCTTCAATGCGCCCATATCGAACCTCGTGATGCTAAGAGTCCTTAAGTCCTCTGATGTCCTTCGGGACTAGGGGTGAGGCTGAACGCTCGATCCGATCGGGTAGTAGGTAAGCGATGGGGTGACGCAGGAAGGTAGTCCAGCCCAGGCGATGGTTGTCCTGGGGTAAGCATGTAGGGAGCGAGGTAGGCAAATCCGCCTCGTATTAATCCTGAGATGTGATGCCGAGCCGATTGTGGTGAAGTGGATGATCCTATGCTGCCGAGAAAAGCCTCTAGTGAGTGTTGTGGCGGCCCGTACCCTAAACCGACTCAGGTGGTCAGGTAGAGAATACTAAGGCGATCGGGTGAACTGCGGTTAAGGAACTCGGCAAATTGCCCCCGTAACTTCGGGAGAAGGGGGACCTCTGCTGGTGTAGGAGCGTGCCTCCGAAGCTGGTGGTGGTCGCAGTGGCCAGGGGGAAGCGACTGTTTACTAAAAACACAGGTCCGTGCGAAGTCGTAAGACGATGTATACGGACTGACGCCTGCCCGGTGCCGGAACGTTAAGGGGACTGCTTAG
>NZ_JBEZDR010000254.1:0-1191 GCF_040648415.1 Nonomuraea sp. NPDC049141 | reverse complement strand
GACGCGGGGTTTTTCGTTGCCGACGGCGAAGAGGTCGTGCCATTTCTGGGGGGTGCCGAACGAGGATCCGTTGGAGAGGGCGATGATGACGTCGGCGGCGGTGTTGGGGCCTTGGGTGAAGGTGATGATGTCGTCGCGGCCGTCGCCGTTGACGTCGCCGAGGGCGGGGTGTTCGCCGGGGATGGAGAAGTAGTCGTGCCATTTGACGGCGGTGCCGGTGAAGCTGGTGCCGGTGGAGAGGGCGACGTAGACGTCGGCGTTGTTGTCGTGGGTGAAGGTGATGATGTCGTCTTTGCCGTCGCCGTTGACGTCGCCGATGGCGGCGACTTCGTTGTGGGGGGCGAACCAGTCGTGCCATTTTTGGCTGGCGTTGAAGCTGGTGCCGGTGGAGGTGGAGACGTAGACGTCGGCGAGGGTGCCGTGGGTGAAGGCGACGATGTCGTCGCGTCCGTCGCCGTTGAAGTCTCCGGTGAGGAGGGTTTCGCCGTTGAGGCCGAAGAAGTCGTTCCATTTGTTGGAGGTGCCGGCGAAGGTGGTGCCGGTGGAGGTGGAGACGTAGACGTCGTTGAGGTTGCCGTGGGTGAAGGCGACGATGTCGTCCTTGCCGTCGCCGGTGAAGTCCGTGGGCGAACCCGCCAGATACCGACCACCGGATCCGCCACCGGCGTTGACCAGGGAGACGTAGTGGTTCCAGTTCCAGTGGGGACCGGGATCGGTGTGGTCGTTGCCCGGCATCTCGTGGTGGCCCTTGATCGCGGTGCGGTTCTTCGGCAGGCCGTACTTGTCACACAGGTAGCGGGTCAGCGCCGCCGACGAGCGGTACATGCTCTCGGTGAACCAACTCGGGTTATCGACGTAGCCCTCGTGCTCGATGCCCACGGAGTACGGGTTGGCCGAGCGCGCGTGGTAGGCGGTGTCGCCCTCGCGCACCATCTGGGTGATCTCGCCGTTGCTCGACTTCACGACGTAGTGCGCGCTCACCCCCGCCGACGGGTTCTGGAACCAGCTGATCGTGCCGGCGTACGAGCCCTGGGTCACGTGCACCACCACCGTGGTGATCCGCGAGGAGCGGCCCGTCGCGTAGTTGCCGCCGTACGCCGAGATCCACCGGGCCGGCGCGTACTCGGGCACCGCCGCGGCGAGGGCGGCCGGTGCGGCCGTGCCGGCGGGGGCGACGCGGGCGTACCGGCC
>NZ_JBEZDR010000253.1:0-1197 GCF_040648415.1 Nonomuraea sp. NPDC049141 | reverse complement strand
CGGACGGCGGACGCGCCGCTGACGGCCGTGGAACCGACGGCGCGGGCCGCTTCCTGCGCCGGCTCGCGCAGGTTGTGGCGCATCTCGTGGCCCACCTCGCGGCCGACCTCGCTGGCCTGCTCCCGAAGGTGCCCGGCCTGCGCACGCAGCTGGTCGGAGTGCTCGCTCACCATCTCCTTGGCCTGCCCGGCCCACTGCCGTTCGGGACGGCTGGCCGGGATCAGCGACGAGACCAGCAGCCCGGCGCCGAACGCGATGAGGCCGGCCGCGAGGGGGTTGCCCTGCGCCTGCTGGCGGGACTGCTGCCCGAGGGAGCGGGCCTCCTCCCGCACCGACCCGGCCACGTGCGACATCCGTTCCCGGGACTGCTCCCCGAGCCCTCGCGCCGAATCGGCCGCGTGCGACATGCGCTGGCCTGTCGCGTGCGACACCCGCTGCGCGGCACCGTGCCCGTCCGACTGCACGCCCATCACCTTCTCCCTGGCCCGGGTGAGTGCGCCACGGGCCTGCCCGACGCGCTCACCGGCGATCCGTCGCGGATTGACCTTGTCGGCCAGCGCGTCGACGTCGCTGCTCAGTTCGTTCCGGGTGTTCTCGATCTCCCACCGGATCCGGTCCGGATCGTTGGACATGATCTACTCCCTCCCGGCTGGTTCACCGGCCGCGCATCGCGTCCGGTATCTCCCCTGCGGTCTGCCTCGTCCGGGGCAGCACCGCGCGGAGCTGCGCCTTCTCCTTGCGCGCCCTGCCGAGCAGGACACCCGTGACGGCGGCCCAGATGACGGCCACGATCAGCGCCGCCCAGCCCTGGTCCATCACGTTGGACAGCCCCCACCACAGCGCGTACGACACGAACAGCACCGTCAGGAACCCGGCCAGCGCCGCCCCGCCGAACATGCCGCCGACCTTGCCGGCCTGGCCCGCCTCCTCGCGCAGCTCCGCCTTGGCCAGTTCGACCTCCTTGCGGACCAGCGTCGAGAAGTCCCGGGTCACGTCGCCCAACAGGTCGCCGACCGACTGCGTCCGTTCCTTCTCGGGGGCGCTCACGGTGCCACTCCGCCGGGGATGTCCGGCCCCTGCCGACCGGGAGGCGAGGCGTTGCGCACCCGGGCCGTCCCGGTGTACGCCTCCTCGGCCGCGTACGGCGCCTCGACCGTCCGCTCGTACGGTCGCGGGCCGGCCGGGATCGGCGCGGCA
>NZ_JBEZDR010000252.1:0-1211 GCF_040648415.1 Nonomuraea sp. NPDC049141 | reverse complement strand
TCGGCGACGTGGCCGGCCACTCGCTGCACGCCGCGACGGTGATGGCCGAGCTGCGGCACGCGGTGCGGGCGTACGCGGTGGAGGGGCACCAGCCGGGCGAGATCCTGGAACGGGTCAACGAGCTGATGCGCACCCTGCTGCCGAACGAGCTGGCCACGATCTGCGTACTGCTGCTGCACCCGCCCAGCGGCCGGATCCGGCTGGCCAGCGCCGGTCACCTGCCGCCACTGCTCAGCCTCGACGGCAAGGTCGAGTTCGTGCAGCACTCGGCCCCGCTGCTCGGGGTCCGCGCGCCCCGGCCGCCCGACCTGGAGTTCGTGCTGCCGGCCGGGGCGACGCTGGTGTTCTACACCGACGGCCTGATCGAACGCCGGGACGCCACGATCGACGACGGGCTGGCCGCCCTGGCCGCTTCCGCCGGCCGGGTCGACGACGACCTGGACCGGTTCTGCGAGCGGCTCCTGGTCGAGCTGGCTCCGCCGGAGATCCACGACGACGTCGCCGTGGTCGCCCTGCGCCGCAACTGAGCCGGCCTCCGGTCGGCCTCGCGGGGGGCGGCAACGCCGGGGGCATCCTCGTACCCTGAGCCCATGGCCACGAAGACTGGTGACTTGCTGGCAGCCACGGCCCCCCGCGCCGTCGCGGTGGTCCGGGGCATCTCGGACGACCAACTGGACCTGCCCACCCCGTGCAGCGACTACACGGTGCGCGACCTGCTCAACCACCTCCACGACGTGGTGGTCAACTTCCAGGCCCTCGCGCACAGGCGGCAGCCGGAGTGGGCGGAGAAGCCCGACCATCTGGCCGAGGGTTGGCGGGACCGGTTCGAGGCGGAGACCGCGAAGCTGGTCGAGGCGTGGTCGGACCCGGCCGTGCTGGATGGCGTCTCGCCCGGGTTGGGGCTGCCACAGGAGACGGTCGGCGGCATGGTGCTGCTGGACCTGACCGTGCACGCCTGGGACCTGGCCGTCGCCACCGGGCAGCCGTACCAGCCCGCTCCCGAGGTGCTGCCCCCGCTGTGCGCCCTGACCGAGCAGTTGGGGCCGACGGCCCGGGAGCGGGGCGTCTTCGCGGCGCCGGTGGGCACGTCGTCGTCGGATGCCCCGGAGATCGACCGCCTGCTCGCCCTGACGGGCCGGGACCCGGGCTGGTCGGCGCTCGACTGAGCCTGATCTAGCCCACCTCAGCCACGGGCCCGCGCGGCGCCCCGC
>NZ_JBEZDR010000251.1:0-1211 GCF_040648415.1 Nonomuraea sp. NPDC049141 | reverse complement strand
GTCGGCGCCGCCCCGCCCCTGCCCGCCGCCGGTCCCGCCTTCTTCATGGGCTGAGCCCTTCGACCGAACCGGCGGGGGCCGGGTCTAGGTGGTGGGGCGCAGGAGGGCTTCGGTGATCTTCTGGCAGTTCTTCATGCCGTACTCGTAGCCCTTGCCGATCGGGTAGCGGACCATCACGCCCATCGTCCAGGTGTCGCCGATGGCGAGGCAGTTGATGTGCATCTCCTGCTCGCGCGTACGGTCGATCCAGCCGTTCTTGATGGCGATGGTCTTGCGCTCCGCGGCCGGGAACGCCTTGCGGATGCCGAAGTCCCCGCCGCCCCGGACGAGCCGCATCTCGCCGATCAGCCACTTGGTCCACTGCGGCCCGGCGGCGCGGCCGTCGGCGATGCAGGCGCCCATCCGGGCGGTGTCCCGGGGGGAGAGGGCGGTACGGCTCCAGCCGCCGTCGCTGGCGACGCTGCTGTCGGTCAGCTCGCACTTGGAGAGCAGCCGCTTGATCGAGGCGGACCCGCCCAGCGCGTTGTAGAACTGCTGGGTCCGGGTGTTGTCGCTGTCCCGGATGATCTTCGTGGCGTCGGCGAGCTTGGCGGCGCTCGGGGTCTGGCCCTTCTCATCGGCGCGGCGCAGGTAGTCCGCGACGATCCACGCCTTGATCAGCGACGCGGTGGTGCTGGTCTCGTCCATGTTGTCCGAGCCGATGATCTCGCCGTTGCGGCGGTCGAGGACACTCCAGGAGTACCAGCCCTCGATGTCCAGGTCGAGGTCCTTCGCCTCGAACGGCAGCGGCTCCGGGGCGGGGCTCGGCGTCGGCGACGGGGACGGCCGCGAGCTGCCTCGCCGTCACCGACAGGTGGAGCCTCGCGGTGATGCTCCGCTACCCGCAGAAGAGCGGCCTCACCTACGGCGCGCAGGTCTGCGCCTCGGTCGCCAGCCAGCTCGTGACCCCGCAGCCGGGCGCCGCTCTCAAGGTGCCGCAGCCCGTCGGGAAGCTCTGATGGCGCGGCAGCGTCGGGCCTCCGGGTCGGCCGACGCCTCCCCCGGCAAGCTGATCGTCATCGCGGTGGTCCTCATCGGCCTGGTGCTCGTCTCGCTCCGGTTGCTGCCGGGCTCGCCGTTCGAGTCCACCGCCGCCGCGAAGTGGGGCACCCCCGCCGGCTCCGCCGAGCGCGCCACGACGGCTCCCAGCGACCGCAGCTCGCGGCCGTCCC
>NZ_JBEZDR010000250.1:0-1214 GCF_040648415.1 Nonomuraea sp. NPDC049141 | reverse complement strand
GCCGGCAGCGGGCGCTGGGCGCCCGGCCCGACGACGCGTGGCTCCTGCTGCGCGAGCTGGACGAGGTGCTGGACCGGCTCTACGGGCCGCGCACCTTCCGACCCTTCACCCTCACCCCGTAAGGAGCTGTCATGGGCAGTGGAATGTGGTCCACCGACGTGTACGACGCCGCCGACCGCTACCGCCGGAAGACCGGCAAGAGCGCGTTCTCCTACAGCGACAGCGGGGCGCGCAAGGTGCACCCCGCCCTCGACCCCCGCGACGCGATGCGCGAGAGCCGCGACTCCGCCGAGCACCCCCGGTCGACGCCCATCGCGGTGCTCTTCGACGTCACCGGCTCGATGCGCAACGTGCCGCGCGTCCTGCAGACCAAGCTGCCGCAGCTGCTCGGGCTGCTGCAACGGCAGGGCTACGCCAGCGACCCGCAGATCATGTTCGGCGCGATCGGCGACGCCACCTGCGACCGGGTGCCCTTGCAGGTCGGCCAGTTCGAGTCGGACAACCGGATGGACGACGACCTGGGCCGGATCGTGCTGGAGGGCGGCGGCGGCGGGCAGATGACCGAGTCGTACGAGCTGGCCATGTACTTCATGGCCCGGCACACCGTGACCGACGCCTGGGAGAAGCGCGGCCGGCGCGGCTACCTGTTCATCATCGGCGACGAGCTGGCGTACCCGCAGGTGAAGTCCCGGGAGGTGGCCCGCGTCATCGGCGGCGACCTGCGCGAGGACGTGCCGCTGCGGCAGATCGTCGACGAGGTGACCCGCCGCTGGGACACCTACTACCTGCTCCCCGCGGGCAGCCACTACTCCGGCAACGCCAAGGTGCTCGACTCGTGGCGGGACCTGCTCGGGCAGAACGCCGTCGTGCTGGACGACCTCGACGCGGTCTGCGAGACGATCGCGCTCACGGTCGGTCTCGGCGAGCAGGCCATCGACCTGGACGAGGGCCTGCGCGACCTCGACCGGGCCGGCTCCGGCGCCACCGGCACCGTCTCGAAGGCGCTGGCCCGCCTGCGCGGCGGGCGGCGCGCCGAGGTGTCGACGCTGCCCGCGTTCCGCGACACAAGCGGCGAGGTGACCCGGCTGTGAACCACGTGGCGGTGGTCGACCTCGGCTTCGGCGACGCCGGCAAGGGCACGGTCGTGGACTGGCTCTGCGCCACCCGACCCGTGCACACGGTGGTCCGCTTCAACGGGGGCGCGCAGGCGGCGC
>NZ_JBEZDR010000249.1:0-1215 GCF_040648415.1 Nonomuraea sp. NPDC049141 | reverse complement strand
TGGCCGGCGTCGGCCGGCGCGTCGACCTGGCGGTGCAGGTACTCCCGGATCAGCGCCTTGGCCTCGGCCAGCACCCGGTCGTCGCCCTCGGGCAGCCGGCGGAACGCCAGCTTGATCAGCGCGTCGGCCGCCTCCACGGCGATCTCGAGGTGGAACCGGAGATCGGGGACGTCCAGCCCGAAGCGCTCGGCGAGCACGCGGGCCAACTGGTCCGCGATCACCCCGTTGTTGTCCCGCTGCTCGTCGAGCAGGTGCAGGTCGACCACGTCGCCGAAGTGCAGGGTACGGAATCCCGGAACGGTACGGTGCATCGTGATGTACTCGTCGATGCCCGCGTCGACCCCGTCCCACCAGTGGGTCAGGTCGTCGGAGGCGAAGCGCTCGTCGAGCCGCTGGAGGTAGGACTCCATCGTGCGCAGGGTCAGCGCCTGCACGATCGCCCGCTTGTCCGGGAAGAACTGGTAGACCGACCCGATCGCCACCTCGGCACGCTCGGCGAGGAGGGTCGTGGTCAGTCCCTCGTACCCCACCTCGTCGACGAGTTCGGCGCAGGCGTCCAGCATCCGCTGGACCCGCGCGACACTTCGACCCTGCACCGGTACGCGGCGCAGCGGCCCGGCTGTGGCGGCTGGTGTGGACACTCGCCACCCCCCTTCGACGGATGAACATATCTGCACGTCACGGGTTCGTGACTACCGGTACAACGAGCAAACCTCGATTGCGGTATTTACCTGCTACAACGTTCCTGATATGAAGTCACTTCACGTTCATGTCGAGGAGTGCGCATGGCCGGCACCGCACCGCCCACCCTGGCAGGCTGGTCCAACTGGGCCGGCAACCAACGCGCCACCGCCACCGCCATCCTGCGCCCCACCTCCCTCGCCGACGTGGCCGACGCCGTGCGCGCCGCCGCGACGACCGGGGACCGGATCAGGGCGGTGGGCAGCGGCCACTCCTTCACCGGCGTCGCGGTCACCGACGGGCGGCGGATGGAACTGGCCGACCTCGACACCGGGGTACGGGTCGACGTCGATCGCCGACTGGTCACCGTACCGGCCGGGACCACCCTGCGCGCGCTCAACGATCTGCTCGCCGCCCACGGCCTGGCACTGCCCAATCTGGGCGACATCGACGCCCAGACGATCGCCGGGGCGATCTCCACCGGCACCCACGGCACCGGCGCCGGGTACGGCTGCCTCTCGACGTTCGTCGAGG
>NZ_JBEZDR010000248.1:0-1217 GCF_040648415.1 Nonomuraea sp. NPDC049141 | reverse complement strand
CGAAGTCGGTCCGCCAGCAGGCCGAGAAGCGGGCCATCGCCGAGCGGGCCGCCGCCCTCGTCGAGCCCGGCATGGCCGTCGCGCTCTCCGCCGGCACCACGACCGCCGCGCTGGCCACCCTGCTCGCCGACGTACGCGGCCTGACCGTGGTGACCAACTCGATCCCCGTCGCCGACGCCCTGCACCAGCACCCCCGCGCCGACCGGACGGTCGTGCTGACCGGCGGCATCCGTACCCCGTCGGACGCCCTCACCGGCCCGGTGGCCGAGGCGGCGATCGGCTCCCTCAACGTCGACGTGCTCTTCCTCGGCGTGCACGGCATGAGCCCGCGTACGGGGTTCACCACGCCGAACCTGCTGGAGGCGGGGACGAACCGGTGCCTGATCGAGGCGTCGCGGCGGCTGGTGGTGCTGGCCGACCACACCAAGTGGGAGACCGTCGGGATGGCCACCATCGCCCCGCTCTCCGCAGCCGACGTGCTCGTCACCGACGCGGGCCTGCCCGCCCAGGCGCGCGCTCAGCTCGCCGACCAGGTGGGCGAACTGGTCGTCGTCGAGGGCGGCTGACCGGTGTCTACCGCCGTACGGGGCGTGACCCTCAGCCCGTGTCCTGGCGCGGGCCGGACGTCTCCACGTCGGACGGCGGCCTTCACAGGCACTTCACAGCGCCCACGGATAGGGTCCCGGGAAGTCAGCGACCGGCTCCAGGGTGGAGCGCGGTGTCTTTGCGCGGGAGTTCAGATGGTCTTCAAGAAGATGTTGAGCGCGTTCGGCGTGGGCGGGCCGAGCGTCGACACCGTCCTGACCAACCCGAACACCCGGCCCGGCCTGACCCTCGAGGGGCAGGTGAACCTGCTCGGCGGCGACGCGCCGGCCAACATCGAGCAGGTCGTCGTCGGCCTGGTCACCCGGGTCGAGATCGAGGGCCACGACACGGAGTACGCCGGGGTCATGGAGTTCCACCGGCTGCCGGTCAGCGGCCCGCTCCAGCTCGCCGCGAAGCAGCAGCTCGCCATTCCGTTCCAGCTCCCGATGCCGTGGGAGACGCCGATCACCGACGTCTACGGTCAGCGGCTGCGCGGCATGACGATGGGCCTGCGTACCGAGCTGGCCATCGCCCGGGCGGTGGACAAGGGCGACCTGGACCAGGTCAACGTGCACCCGCTGCCGGTGCACGAGCGGATCCTGGAGGCGTTCCAGCGGCTCGGCTTCCGGTTC
>NZ_JBEZDR010000247.1:0-1220 GCF_040648415.1 Nonomuraea sp. NPDC049141 | reverse complement strand
CCAGCCGGAGCCTAGTGCGGCCCGATGCCAAATTTGCGGCAACACGCCGGGGGTAGTGTGACGTTCGACACACCGCCTCCATGTCGCCCACGGATCTCGACGAATGTCGAGTTTCGTCGAAAGCCTTTAGGCGGAGTTCCACTCCGTCGCTCCCAGTCAACGATCACGCGCGTCGCTGGCTGAGCAATTGTCGGGTTGTCTCCCCTAAGCGGCCCGCCAGCGTCACCCACGTCCGTCCTGGCCTGCGTCCGTCGCTACGCACTCAGTTACTGCGCTCCCTTCGGTGTTCGAGAAGGTGCTCCAGGTCCTCGACCTCGCCGTCCCCCGGTCGCGGAAGGATGTTCTTGCGAGACCCGTCAGTGCGATACGCCTTCTCAACCAAGGGCTTCGCGCAGCCATCCGAGTAATGCGCCTTGTGGCTCCCCGCACGACGCTGCATGATCCAGAAAACGATGCCCCACCCAACGAAGATGGTCAGTCCTACCGCGATCAACCACTGCACCCATCCCACCACTGGACTCCCTTCGCGCTGCCATCGGCTTGTGCGTAGTCACAGGGTAGATCGGGAGGTAGCCATTCCGTCACACAGAGACGCTAGTCTCTTTCAATGGATCTGGCGCTTCGCTCGTTGCGGGCAGCCGAGTCCCTGACCAAGTGGCTCGCGCCCCTCACCTTCACTGACTGGTCAGCACCACGGGTGACGGCAGCGCTGACGAGCGGCGTCGTGGACTGGGGCGTTGCACACGGCTGGCGCGTTCGACGGGAAGTACCGAGCATCGCGGGCCTGCCCGGCTCCCATCCAGATCGGCCCGGTTACCTCGACGTTGTTTGTGAGCGCCTAGGAGCACCACCGATCGCCGTTGAGATTGACAGAACCGACAAGCAGTGGTCATCGCGCAAGCTGCTTTGCGAAGCCGACGCGGGAGCTGTCGCAGTCTGGGTTCGCTGGGGTAGCCCCCGAACCTGGATCGTGCCGCGTCCGGTCGCCCTGGTCGACATCCCCACCACCCAACGCCGCATCGCCGGCCGCCTCCTCTACTCCAGAGCCGAAACAGATGCGGCCGTTGCTGCGGCAGTACCCGAACCACCCGCGGCTTCCCGCTGCCACGCCACCACACGCAAGGGCGCTCCCTGCCCCATCAACCCACGCCCGTCGGGCCTCTGCCACGTCCACGACCCAGCGGTCCAGTGCGGTGCCCGGAAGAAGAACGGCCAGCGCT
>NZ_JBEZDR010000246.1:0-1221 GCF_040648415.1 Nonomuraea sp. NPDC049141 | reverse complement strand
GTGGCCCGGGCCGGCGCGGCGACGCTGGCCCCGGCGGCCCGCGCCCGCTACGAGCGCACGTTCCACCCCGACGTGGTCACCAAGCGCCTCCTCGACGTGTACGCCTCCTTGAGCTGACCGCCCCTCCGCGCTGCACCACCTCGCTTGCCGGGGCGGCGGTGTATCGGACGCTCGTGGGCTCTCTGAGCGGACGGCACCCGTAGTGGCCCGCCGCTACTCGTTTCCGCCATGGCGGTGAGGTCGTCGCCGCTGAATATGACGCAGCCGAGGATGTCGGCCAGGACCCTCCGCTGTAGGTGTGTCAGGGCGTTCACGAAGATCGCGGCGTCGATTCCTGCCGCCCGGCACGCCTCGGCGATTTCCCGGACCTTGCCGTGTGTCAGCAGCGTCCGGCGGGAGAAGGGTTGGGACATCCGGGCAGCCCCTCCTGGGCGCTCCTGCCACCGGTCGGAAGCGCCCCGGCGCTGAACGTACCGACCCACCACCCGGCTGCCGCGGGCCTCGGCCAGGGCGGCAAGCTCGTCGAGCCGGCCCTCGTACTGCTTCTCCTTGGCCGAGAACAGACCGATGAGTACGACGTCGGCGCCGTCGAGCGGGTTACCAGCGTCCCCGTACTGCTTCACGCTGACGTGATCGCTTCTACCGTGCCACCTTCCGGGAACTCCATTCTGCTGCTTGGGACGGCTGGAGATCTTGGTAGGAAAGTGCCCCTGGAGGGGCGCTCTCCTGCCAAGATCTCCGCCGCCACGGTGATGGGCGACTCACGTGCGGTCAGTCGTGGTGTCGTGCCGTCCGAGCGGTCGCACAGACGGGGCAGCTCGACAGGGGCCGAAGAGGGGTAGGCCGCCCCGGCGTCGCACCTCAGCGCAGTGAGGCGCGGGCGGAGAAGGCGATGCTGGCGAGCAGGAAGCCGCCGTTGACGATCGTGAACGCCACCATCACCCAGAGGACCAGACCCGGGGCGAAGGCCAGCACCAGACCGGCGGCGAAGATCACCGCGCCGTAGTCGCGGACCAGCTTCACGAGGCGTACGGGCAGGGAGGTCGAGGTGACCATGCTGGCGGCGTTCGGGCCGGCCTGCATCACGGAGGTGACCAGGTTGACCATCCAGGTGCCGGCGAAGATCGCGACCAGCCAGCTCGGCGTCGACGGCTCCTGCGCCACGGCCGTCGCCGCCAGGGCGGCGACCAGGGCGATCTGGGCGGCCACGTCGCACAGCAC
>NZ_JBEZDR010000245.1:0-1225 GCF_040648415.1 Nonomuraea sp. NPDC049141 | reverse complement strand
ACACCCGGCGTACCGCCCTTGACCGGCGGACCGCACAGGGGCGGAAAGGTGATCAGTGCCTCAGCGCTGGAACTGCACGGGGCCGCTGTTGGCGGCCATCCGCTCCAGCCGGGCGACCCGCTCCTCCATCTTGGGGTGGGTGGAGAAGAGCGCCGCCACGCCGCCGCCCTTGAACGGGTTGGCGATCATCAGGTGGGCGGTGCTGGTGAGCTGCCCCTGGGCCGGCAGCGGCCGGCGCTGGGCACCCATGTGGATCTTCCGCAGGGCGCTCGCCAGGGCCAGTGGGTCCCGGGTGAGCTGGGCGCCGGAGGCGTCCGCCTGGAACTCCCGGCTGCGGCTGATCGCCAGCTGGATCACGGTGGCCGCGATCGGGCCCAGGATGATGGTGAGCAGCAGCACGGCCGGGTTCGGGGAGTCCTCGTCGTCGCCACCGCCCAGCGGGATGAACCAGGCGATGTTCGCCAGCATGGTGATGATGCCGGCCAGACCGGCCGCCACGCTGGAGATGAGGATGTCCCGGTTGTAGACGTGCGACAGCTCGTGCCCGATCACGCCGCGCAGCTCGCGGTAGTCGAGGATCTCGGTGATCCCCTGGGTGACGCAGACGGCCGCGTGCTGCGGGTTCCGTCCGGTGGCGAACGCGTTGGGCTGCGACGTCGGGCTCACGTACAGGCGGGGCATGGGCTGCCCGGCCTCGGTCGCCAGCTCGCGGACCATCCGGTACAGCTCGGGGAACTGTGCCTCGCTGACCGGTTGCGCCCGCATCGAGCGCAGCGCGAGCTTGTCGGAGTAGAAGTAGGTGACGCCGTTCATGAGCAGCGAGACGACGACGGCGATGACCAGGCCGCCACTGCCGCCGAACCAGTAGCCCACCGCCAGGATCAGCGACGTGAGCAGGCCGAGCAGCGCGGCGGTCTTCAGACGGTTGTGGTGCACGATCACTCCTTCGGTGCAGCACGGATCGCGCGGGATCCGCTGACCGGTTCAACAACCCGGTACCCGTCAACCATCCGTCTCATGGCTGAGAGTTGCCTGAGATGTCCGGAGTGCCCGTCGCGAGTGTCACACCGGAATTCGGGAAAGCGACCGCCTCGGTCTGTCCCCTGAGCCTGGACGCCCGACGCAACGATCGGCGGGCATTGTCGGTTCGCCGGAGGCGGCGCGCGGTCGGGGTGTCGGCGGGGGCGTGGCCTCCTGGTGCGCGATAACAATCAGGGATATAAAA
>NZ_JBEZDR010000244.1:0-1232 GCF_040648415.1 Nonomuraea sp. NPDC049141 | reverse complement strand
GCCGTGACCACGGCCGGGCGGCGGGCCGGTGCCCGATCGGGGTGCGACACGACGGGTCCCTCCGGTAGGCGTCGGGTTGCAACCTACTCGGAGGGACCGTCGGCGTCGCTGTTATCGACCGGTCAACTCACCGGCGGCGGGGTCGGGCCGGGACGGTCCGGTCCCGGCTGGTCGCCACCCGGGTTCGACCCCGGCTGGTCCCCGCCGTACGGAGCGGACGGCGGCGGGTAGCCCGGCTGGTCGGAGCCCTGCGGCTGCCCCGGGGCCGGCGGATAGCCCGGCTGGTCGGGGGCCGACGACTGGCCCGGCGTCGACGGGTACCCCGGCGTGGGCGGGTAACCGGGCTGGCCCGTCTGCGGGTAGCCGGGCTGACCGGACTGCGGGTAGGCCGCACCCGGGGTCGGGGGCTCCCAGCCCTGCTTCGGCTTGCGGAAGAACTCGTTGGCCTTCGGCAGCGCCAGCAGGATCAGCGCGGCGAGCAGCGCGAGCAGCCCGAGCACGCCCAGGAGGGTGGTGACCGGGTTGAACCAGCCGGGCAGCGCCTCGTCGAGGCGACGCTGGATCTCCTCCGCGCTCGGCGCGTCGCCGGTCGTCTGACCGGTGCCGATGCCGCCGCCAAGGCCGCTGACCAGGCCACCGCCCGTGCAGCAGACCATGATGCCGCCGAGCACCCAGGTGGTGATCCGCGATCCGTTGCTGCCCTTGTTGTTGAACACCCCGAGCACGGCCAGCACGACCGCGAGCAGGAGCACGAAGACGGCACCACCGATGGTGATCATCGTGGTGATGTCGGCCAGGTTCTGTGTGCCGTTGGCGTCGGTGCCCCGGTACGCCTCGTCGAGCACCTCCGAGATGGTGCCGACGGTGGCGAGCGTGATGATGAGGCCGATCAGCTGGGTGAGCGCGAACAGCCACAGCAGATACGTGGATATGGTCACCACACCCGGCCGGGTGCGGGCCGGCGTGTTGTGGGAATCGACCATGATTCTCCTTCCCTAGATCGCGGTCACACCGTATCCAGGTCGGGCCACTCCGGCACGTCAGACGGACATTGACCCGCCGAGACGGCGACGATCGCGGCCCCGGGCACGCCTCAGTAGCCGCGCCACTCCGCACGGGCGTACTCGAGCACCCGGGGCTGGAGCAGGGTGGAGGCGGGCACGTCGACCCGGCGGCGGTCGGCCGGGAAGTTGGCGGCGGCGGAGAGGGTCGCCGCGTCGAGGAAGCGCAGC
>NZ_JBEZDR010000243.1:0-1240 GCF_040648415.1 Nonomuraea sp. NPDC049141 | reverse complement strand
CAACAACACCTGGACCCTCGATCCCGCCACTCCATAACCAGCAGACGGGCCGACGCATACCGACCCGCCCACCAAGATCTTCAGGACACTCCTAGTTCTTGATTCTCACGAGGGGGTTCTTCTACGTGTGATCGCGATCGGCGTTCGGCCTGCACGTCTCATGGTTCGAGTGTCGGATGGTACGGAAGTTGCCGATCGACATCCACCCGTACTTCCTCGTCCTTCACCCGGCCACGGACCCAGAGGTTGCCGTGTCCGTTCCGTGCCCAACAGTGGAAGTAGATCACCTGCCCCCTGCGGAGCCTGGCCACGTTTCCGCACAGGTCCGCCCGCGGCCCTTTCGTGAGGTTGTAGGAGCCCTCCATCACGCCGTAGCCGCATCCAGGTTGGAGGTGGAGCCGCCGTACACGTCGCATGGAGGCGGGGTGGCCGACGTGGCCGGCCCGTTCACGAGTGCCGCCGCCATGACCGCGCCGGTCGTAACCAGCATCCCTACGGGCTTGGTCCCGAAGCGCATATTGCCCCCTTTGTCCTGCTGATCGACTGGCGATCCACATGGTGCGCCGGGCGGTGTTGAGAACTTGTTGAGGACTCGTTGAGGGGACGGGGCGCAGGCTTGATCCTCGTCCACGCCGAGGGCGGGGGCGACGTTGCGGAGGTGAAGTCAGCGCCGCCGCCACCTGCGGCTGTCCCAGGGTGCGGCTGACCGGGAGGCGACGGATTCGCGCCAGGTCGGGGCGGATAGCCTCCACCTGGCCGGTGGTGTCGAGCATGACGACGCACGAGCGCCTGGTTCTCCGACGCCAGCACAGCCTGGCAGATCGCGAGAAGGAACGTCACCAGGAGCATCACCGGAACCGCGCGATGAACGTCCAGATAGGACAGGCCCAGATGGCCGACCACGGCTTCGCCGAAACCCGGAAGGAATCCCTCGGCTTGTTCGGCCGTTCCCGACAGGGCCGGCGCGATCCAGGGCAGCAGTCCCGAAACGACCACGGCGGACAGCCCCGCCACCAGCCCAACGCGGGCCGCAGGATAGGCCCTGCCCTGATGGCTGCGCGGCTGCGCCGATAACTCGCTCATCCCCGTCCCGGACCCGACCGCCATGATCTCTTCGACAGGGGTCGATCGTGCCACGGGCACCAATGAAGCGCTCCGGCTTCGTTGGAGGCTCGTTCCCTTGAGAGGATCGAGTCATGGCAGCCAAGTCCCCCTATCCGCCCGAGTTGCGTAAGCGCGC
>NZ_JBEZDR010000242.1:0-1248 GCF_040648415.1 Nonomuraea sp. NPDC049141 | reverse complement strand
GGCATGAGCAGCGGCTTCTTCGGCAGGTGCGTCATGGTCGGGACCAGCGCCGGGCGGGAGTAGTGCTCGGCGGCGTAGATGTCGGTCGCGCCGAGCCGGTTGGCCCGCACCTGAACGGCCGAGAAGTGGACGTTGCCCAGGACCTCCGGGTACTGCCGGTTGAGCGTCAGGTGGTTCGACAGCTCTCGCGGGTTCATCCAGAACGAGCCGTAGACCGGGTCACCGCTCTTGTAGTCGGCCTGCCCGATGTAGAGCTGCACCCGGGTGCCCTTGACCACGTCCGCCCACCACGGCACCAGCCGGGTGTAGTCGGCGGCCGGGTACTGGCCCATGTACCAGTAGAGCTGCGGCACGATGTAGTCGATCCACTCCTCCTTGACCCATTTGCGGGTGTCGGCGGAGATGATGTCGTACGACTGGCTGCCGGTGGTGTCCGAGCCCAGCGGGTCGACCGACTGGTTGCGCCAGATGCCGAACGGGCTGACGCCGAACTTCACCCATGGCTTCTCGGCCTTGATCTTGGCGTTCATCTCCTGGATCAGCAGGTTGATGTTGTCCCGCCGCCAGTCGGCCTTGTCGGTGAAGCCCCGGTTGTGCGCCGCGAAGGTGGCGTCGTCGGGCACCTGGTGGGTGCCGCTCGGGTAGGGGTAGAAGTAGTCGTCGAAGTGCACGCCGTCGACGTCGTACCGCTTGACCGCGTCCATCATCGCGGTCTGCACGAACTCGCGGACCTCCGGGACGCCGGGGTTGTAGTAGAGCCGGCTGCCGGCGACCCCGGCCGGCGGGTAGGCGAAGGTCCACTCCGGGTGCTCGCGCACCGGGTGGTTCGGCGCGAGCTGGTTGATGTCGGCGCCGGCGCCGCCCGGGGCGGGCATGGAGATGCGGTACGGGTTGAACCAGGCGTGGAACTCGAGGTTGCGCTTGTGCGCCTCGGAGACCACGAACTTCAGCGGGTCCCAGCCCGGGTTCTCGCCACGCACCCCGGTCAGGTACTCCGACCAGGGCTCGTGGGGCGAGGGCCAGAACGCGTCGGCGGTCGGCCGGACCTGGACGACCACGGCGTTGTGGTTCAGCCGCTCGGCGAGGTCGAGCAGCTGGCGGTACTCGGCCTGCTGCGCGGCGATGCGGTCGGGCGCGGTCTGGGACGCCTTGCTCGGCCAGTCGATGTTGACGACCGAGGAGATCCACATGGCCCGGAACTGCCGCTTCGGGGTGGCCGGGTCGGTGACGCAGGTGGTGGTGGAGGCG
>NZ_JBEZDR010000241.1:0-1249 GCF_040648415.1 Nonomuraea sp. NPDC049141 | reverse complement strand
TGCGCGCGTTCGACCCCGGTCATCAACGCGCGGAACTCACCGGTGATTCTCTCGACCTGCGACACGTAGCCGGCATCTCCAATCGATGACAGTAGAAGTGCTCGACAGCCGAACCTACCGGGCTTTCTGCGGGGGCCACCAGATACCGGCAAGGGTCGGCACAGCAGACCAGAGCGGGGTGGATCTGAGTGAGTAGTCCCCGGATGCGGTTCGAGATCCGGGTGGCCTCGCCGGCCAGGTCGTCGTCGAAGCCGACCAGGACTTCCAACTCAGCCAGAGCCTCGTCGCCGACATCGACCCGCCGCAGCGTGTGCGGCAGGGCCCGGGCGGCATCAGCAATGACGTAGGCGTCGCGAGCGTCGGTCTTCGCCGCACCGGGGTGCAGGTCAGCGATACGGCGCATGGCCAGACCGGGCAGGTAGGCCACCTGATGCCCGCACGCCCGGGCGACCGCGATCGGCAGGGCGCCAATCGATGCCGGCTGGTCGACCACCACCAGAATCCGGCCATGCCGGGCCAGTTTGTCGAACAGCTGCCGCAGTCGGGCCTCGGTGTTCGGCAACGGCGCGTCGTGCAGCCGCTTGCCGTCCGGGGCCAACCCAACCGCGTGATGATCACCTTTACCGACGTCCAAGCCGAGGTAGACGCCGCATCCGTCGTTCACCACACCCGCCTCCACGCATCGATCCCGTGGCCTCGGCCGCTGGTCCAGGCGTCGGACGGCCGGCAGCCACGTTACGGAGAGACCTACCCCAACACGGGTGGCCGTGTCCCTATCAGCGGTCCGCCGACGCCACCCGCCCCGGCGACAACACCCCCCGGATCATGCAAGCGACAGGGGCAGGAAGTCATACCGGGCCGGGCAACCGAGGGTCCCGGCTGGGGACGATCAAAAAGGTAACGGGGGAGGCGTACGGCGTGACTGCCCATAACGGGGTCACCGCCAGCCGTTCCGCGACCAGCCCGATTCCTACGCCAACCGTCGCAGCAGCGGTTTGAATAGCGGTGTGCAGGTCAGCAAGGACGGGCGGAGTTGGCGCATCGGCGCCGCCGCCGACGTGGGCTGGATCGCCGGTCACACCACTGCCGGCGTCTCGATCACCACCGCCATCCCGCTGGTCTTCGACGCCTACGCCACCACCTACCAGGCCGACGACGTCACCGCCGCCGCCTACGAGCACGCCCTGGTCGAGGACCTCACCACGCACACCCCGGCCCAGCCGTGGTGGCTGGCGTACCTCGACACCGG
>NZ_JBEZDR010000240.1:0-1263 GCF_040648415.1 Nonomuraea sp. NPDC049141 | reverse complement strand
CGGCGAGCAGACCTCGATCTACGACGCCTCCGTGGCCTACCAGGAGGCCGGCATCCCGCTGGTCGTGCTGGCCGGCAAGGAGTACGGTTCCGGCTCGTCGCGCGACTGGGCGGCCAAGGGCACCATGCTGCTCGGCGTCCGGGCGGTCGTCGCCGAGTCGTACGAGCGCATCCACCGCTCGAACCTGATCGGCATGGGCGTGCTCCCACTGCAGTTCCCGGCGGGCGAGACCGCCGAGTCGCTCGGGCTCACCGGCACGGAGACGTTCTCCATCACCGGTGTGACCGCGCTGAACGACGGCGAGACCCCGCGTACGGTCAAGGTCAGCACCGACACCGGCGTCGAGTTCGACGCGGTGGTCCGGATCGACACCCCGGGCGAGGCGGACTACTACCGGCACGGCGGCATCCTGCAGTACGTGCTGCGTCGCATGATCGCCAGCTGACGACACGGACGACGGGCCCCCTGCCACGACGGCAGGGGGCCCCTCGCGTGTCCGCTCAGATGCGCCCGGTGCCGGCGCCCGCGAGGACCAGGGCGGGCACGTCCGCCGCCGGGTCGAGGGTGTACGGATAGTACGAACGCGGCTCGACCACGGTGCCGTTCGTCTCCGGCGTGCCGGAGCCCACGTACACGTTGTGGCGTTGCACCGCCCGGCCGGGTCCGCTGTCGGCGTAGCCGCTCGCCGACCACATCGGGTGCGGCACGTCGCGGAAGTAGTTCCCCTCCACCAGCACGCCGGCGTTCTCCGTCGACGCCACGCCGTAGAGGGCGTTGCCGAGGAAGTAGTTGTTGTAGACGTGCACCGGCTCGCCGAAGCGGACCCGGGGGTGCCGCTGGCGGCTGTGGTCGAAGAAGTTGTGGTGGATGCTGACCTTCAGCCGGCCCACGTCGGTGGAGGCCGAGCCGTCGGAGTGACCGATCAGCATGGACTTGTCCGCGTGGTCGAAGTGGTTCCACGACACCGTCACGTAGTCGGCGCCGCGCACGATGTCTACCGAGCCGTCCACCGCCCCGGAGAAGCGGTTGTGGTCGATCCAGATGTGGTGCGAGTTCTGGCCGACGTTGATCGCGTCGTCCTCCGCGTCGGTGAAGTTGATGTTGCGGACGATCACGTTGTACGACCGGTAGAAGTCCAGCCCGCCGCCGGTGATCTCGGCGTCGCCGACCCCGACGATGGTCTTGTTGGGGCGTACCCCCTGCTTGCTGGTGATCGCGATCCGCCCGGCGCAACCGCGAGAGCTGCCGGTAGAGGGGATTGCG
>NZ_JBEZDR010000239.1:0-1276 GCF_040648415.1 Nonomuraea sp. NPDC049141 | reverse complement strand
GTGGGTCCGGCGCGGCCGGGCCCGCCTCGGGTTGCTGCGGTCCGTCCGGCGGCGCGTCGGCGGGCCGCGGAGCCCTCGGTGGGGGCACCGGTTCGGCCGGCATCTGTGCCTCGTACTGGTAGGTGCGCCAGCTCACCAGGCCGAGCAGGGCCAGTGCGCCGAGGGGCACGATCAGGCCGACGGCCATCGGTCTGGTGCCCTCGCTCCACCAGCCCCGTCCCAGGAACTCCCAGGGGCCCGGGATCCGGCGCAGGCAGTCCTGGTCGACGCACTGCCAGCCCACGAGGTCGACTCCGACGGCGGTGAGGGTGAGGGTGAGGGTGCCGGTGAGGCTCAGGCAGAACAGCCGGATGAGCCAGGCCGCGATCCCCGAGGTGCTGTGCCAGCGTTCGGTGCCGGGGTCGCCCGGGACGGACGGCCGGGCGTGCAGCGCGACGTTGGCCAGCGTGAACGGGAGCAGCAGCGTCCACAGTGCGCGTTCGAGGTCGCGCGCGGTGCGCGCGCCGGAGGTCAACTGCCCCCAGCTGTACGCCTCGACGACGACCGGGGCACCGGGCTCGGCGGCGGGGGAGCGGTAGAAGCCGGTGACCGGGCCGCCCGCGACGAGCCACGGCGGTGGGGGCGCGTCCTGGCCGGGGGCCGGACGCAGGCCGAGGATCTGGCCCGGGGGCGTGTTGGAGACCCCGTGCACGCGCAGTTCGAGAACCCGACCGACCATCCTCGCCCCCTGGTGACGACGTCACCACCCACAGTGCCGGGTGCCGGGTGTGAAATGCCAGGGGTTGGAGGATGTTTGTGCAGGTGGTGGGCTTGATCGTGGTCAGTCGAGCTGTCGTACGACCCGGGCGGGGTTACCCACGGCGACGACGTTCGCCGGCAGGTCCCTGGTCACCACGGCGCCCGCGCCGACGACGGTGTTCTCGCCGATGGTGACGCCGGCGAGCACGATGGCCCCGCCGCCGAGCCAGACGTTGTCGCCGATGGTGATCGGCTTGGCCGCCTCCCACTTGTCGCGGCGGGGCCCGGGCTCGACGGGGTGGGTGGGGGTGAGCAGTTGCACGTTCGGTCCGATCTGGACGTCGGCGCCGATGGTGATGGGGGCGACGTCGAGGAAGACCGCGTTGAAGTTGACGAAGCTGCGTGGTCCGATCCGGACGTACCGGCCGTAGTCGACGTACAGCGGGGGCCGGACGTGGGTGCCCTCGCCCACCTCGCCGAGCAGGTCGCGCAGGGCGGCGAGCCGGGCCTCGGGGTCGGCAGCGGCGCACCCGGTGAA
>NZ_JBEZDR010000238.1:0-1280 GCF_040648415.1 Nonomuraea sp. NPDC049141 | reverse complement strand
GCTTGGAGATCGTGCCGGGCACCCGCACCGAGGTGTACACCTACAACGGCGACCTGCCCGGCCCGACGATCCGCGCCACGTCGGGTCGGCGGGTGGTGGTACGCCAGCGCAACCGGCTGGACATGCCCACGGCGGTGCACCTGCACGGCGGCGCCACCGCCCCCGGCGACGACGGCTCGGGCGACGCCACGATCCCGCCCGGCGGCGAGCGGGTCTACAACTATCCGAACCGGCAGCCGCACGCCACGCTCTGGATGCACGACCACACCCACCACATGGAGGCCGAGCACCTCTACCGGGGCCTGTCCAGCCTCTACCTGCTCACCGACCGCACCGAGGCGGCGCTTCCGTTGCCCCGCGGCCGGTTCGACGTCCCGCTGGTGCTACGCGACGCGCACCTGGACGCCAACGCCCAGCTGGTCTGGACCATGGACGACGCCGACAACCGGACCACCCTGCTGGTCAACGGGCGGCCGTGGCCGCGTTTCGAGGTGCAGGCCCGCCGCTACCGCTTCCGCTTGGTCAACTCAAGCAACCTGCGGTTCTTCCTGCTGCGGCTCGCCGACGGCGGGGACATCACGGTGATCGGTTCCGACGGCGGCCTGCTGGAGGCGCCGGTCACCATGCAGCACCTGCTGTTCTCGCCCGGCGAACGGCTCGACGTCATCATCGATTTCACCCGCTACCAGCCGGGCACCTCGGTGGTGCTGCAGAACCTGATGGGGCCGGGCCCGGCCGAGCAGGTAGGCCAGGTGATGCGCTTCGACGTCGTACGGGCGAAGGGGCCGGACCGCACCTCGGTACCGCAGCGGCTGCGCACCCTGCCTCCGCTGCCCACGCCGACCGTGCGCCGCAACATCGAGCTGCGGATGGACGAGCCGGGCTCCGGTGGGCACCAGGCGTACATCGACGGCAAGGTCTTCGATCCGGCGCGGATCGACACCACCATCGCCTGGGGCAGCACCGAGGAGTGGACGGTGACCAACACCAACACCTTCATGCCGCACAACTTCCACATGCACCTGGTGCAGTTCCGGGTGCTCGGCCGCAACGGCGCACCGGCCGATCCCACCGAGTCCGGCCTGAAGGACACCGTGATCGTCTGGCCCGGGCAGAGCGTCCGGCTCCAGGCCACCTTCGACACCTGGCGCGGGGTCTACCCGTACCACTGCCACATGGTCGACCACAGCGCGATGGGCATGATGGCCAATCTCAAGATCGTCTGATCCGACCCGCGGGGAGAGTCGCACGGGCCAGGACCCGGCCCCGGGCCTTCGGTG
>NZ_JBEZDR010000237.1:0-1332 GCF_040648415.1 Nonomuraea sp. NPDC049141 | reverse complement strand
GGCCGCCCCGCCGTCGGACGCCGAGGCGGTTGGGCCGGAGCACCCGGCGACGCGCGCCGCTCCCGACGTGCCGCGCGCCGGCAACCCGGCCGGCGGCCGGGTGATTCCGATCCGGCGCAACGCCTCGGCCTCGGCCCGCTTCGAGCTTCCCGTGCCGCAGCAGCCCGCCCCGGACTCCGTGCCGGACGCGACCCCCGAACCCGTTCCCGTCACCGACACGACCGCCGCCCCGGGAGCCAGTGCTGCCGAGGCCGCGTACGTTTCACGTGAAACCCCGACGCGCGAAGAGGATGACCCACCGTTGGCTATGGAGGCGATGCGCGCCGTGCAGATCCTTAATCCGAGTGGCGAGGTGACGATGCCTCGGCCGGAGCGGACCCGGGTCATGTGCGTCGCGAACCAGAAGGGCGGCGTGGGAAAGACCACGACCACGGTGAACCTTGCGGTGGCACTCGCCCTGCACGGCAACCGGGTGCTGGTGGTCGATCTCGATCCGCAAGGAAACGCCTCCACCGGGCTGAACGTCCCGCACCACACGGGTGTGCCGGACGTCTACGACTGCCTCATCAACAGCGTGCCGCTGGAGGAGGTGGCCCAGGGCGTCGAGGGCATCCCCAACCTCTGGTGCGTACCGGCGACGATCGACCTCGCCGGCGCGGAGATCGAGCTGGTGTCGGTGGTCGCCCGCGAGTCGCGGCTGGCCCGGGCGATCGCCGCCTACCCCGGCCACTTCGACTACGTCTTCATCGACTGCCCGCCCTCGCTCGGTCTGCTGACGGTCAACGCGCTCGTGGCCGCGCAGGAGGTGCTCATCCCGATCCAGTGCGAGTACTACGCGCTGGAGGGGCTGAACCAGCTGATCAACAACATCAACCTGGTCCGCCAGCACCTCAACCCCAAGCTCGACGTCTCCACCATCCTGCTCACCATGTACGACCGGCGTACCCGGCTGGCCGACGCCGTCGAGCAGGACGTACGGAACCACTTCGGCGACAAGGTGCTCCAGGCGGTCATCCCCCGCAACGTCCGCGTCTCGGAGGCACCCAGCTACGGCCAGTCCGTGATGACCTACGATCCGGGGTCGCGGGGGGCGACGAGCTACTTCGAAGCCGCCCAGGAGATCGCCGAGCGTGGCGTCAAGGAGCCGGTGGGCCGGAATGCGTAGTGCGGAACAGTCGCTGGGAGGCGTGGCATGAAGAACCGTCCTCGGGGCGGTCTGGGGCGGGGCCTGGGGGCCCTCATCCCGACCGGGCCGGCGCCGACCGCAGTGGTGGAGCCGACCCCCGCCGTCGAGCCGCCTGCGACGGCTGAGGCGTCGACCGCCGTCGGCGC
>NZ_JBEZDR010000236.1:0-1334 GCF_040648415.1 Nonomuraea sp. NPDC049141 | reverse complement strand
GGGGTCGGCCACGACCTCGTCCTCGTGCCGGCCCCGGCAGGAACCGCCCGGGCGGCCGGCGCGGGCTGGCAGTTGGCGGACATCCGGCGGGCCCGTGCGGTGCTCGGCTGGTCGCCGCGCCGCTCGCTGAGCACGACCGTCCGGGACGTCTGGGCGTACGCGTACGCCGACGACCCGGCCACGCGACTCATGGAAGAGAGAAGGGCGAGCAGGCATGACTGACCTCAAGGCGAGAATCCTCGAACTGGTGCACGAGTACCACCGGGAGCAGAGCGGCGCCGGGGAGTTCGTGGCGGGCGAGACGCCGGTTCTCTCGTCCGGCCCGGTCTTCGACGAGACGGAGCGGGCCGCGCTGGTCGAGGCCGCACTGGACATGCGGATCGCGGCGAGCACGTACGCGGTGCAGTTCGAGCGGCGCTTCGCGCGCCACTTCGGGATGCGCAAGGCGCAACTGACCAACTCCGGCTCCTCGGCCAACCTGCTCGCCCTGTCGGCGCTCACCGCGCAGGAGCTGGGCGACCGGCGGCTGCGCCCGGGCGATGAGGTGATCACGGTGGCGGCCGGTTTCCCCACCACCGTCAACCCGATCGTGCAGAACGGCCTGGTGCCCGTCTTCGTCGACGTGGACCTCGGCACCTACAACACCACCGTGGAGCGGGTCCGGGCCGCGATCGGGCCACGGACCAAGGCGATCATCGTGGCCCACACGCTCGGCAACCCCTTCGACGCCGTGGGGATGATGGCGCTGGCCGAGGAGCACGGCCTGTGGCTCGTCGAGGACAACTGCGACGCGGTGGGCTCGCTCTACCAGGGCCGGCCGACCGGCACCTTCGGACACCTCAGCACGGTCAGCTTCTATCCCGCGCACCACATCACGATGGGCGAGGGCGGCTGCGTACTGACCAACAGCCTGGAGCTGTCGCACCTGGTGCAGTCCTTCCGGGACTGGGGACGTGACTGCTGGTGCCGGCCCGGTGAGGACGACCGCTGCCACAAACGGTTCGGCTGCCAGCTCGGCACGCTCCCCTTCGGGTACGACCACAAGTACACGTTCTCGCAGATCGGCTACAACCTGAAGACGACCGACCTGCAGGCCGCACTCGGGCTGCGCCAGCTCGACCGGGTGGCCGCGTTCGGCGAGGCCCGGCGCAAGAACTGGCAGCAGCTGCGCGCCGACCTCGACGGGGTGCCGGGCCTGTTGCTGCCGGAGGCGACCCCGGACAGCGACCCCAGTTGGTTCGGGCTCGCGGAGGGGGCGAGCCTGGTCGTCGACGGCCGGGACGGGAACTTCGACGGCGACGCGGACGGCTTCTGGCTCGGACCCACCCTGTTCG
>NZ_JBEZDR010000235.1:0-1346 GCF_040648415.1 Nonomuraea sp. NPDC049141 | reverse complement strand
TTGATGCCCCTATGGATGTCAAGCAGTTCAAGGGGCGGCCTTGGAGTCCTGTGGGTGGCGGATGATCCGGTAGATGTCGCGGGCGATGTAACGCTTGAGGCAGCGGATCGCTTCGCGGCGGGTTTTGCCGTCGGTGATGCGTCGTTCGATGTAGTGGCGGGTTCGGGGGTCCCAGCGCAGGCGCGCGAGGACGATGGTGTGCAGGGCTGAGTTGGCTTGTCGGTCGCCGCCTCGGTTGAGGCGGTGGCGTTGAACCTTGCCGGAGGATGCCTCGATCGGGCTGACTCCGCACAGTGCCGCGAAGGACGCCTCGCTGCCAAGCCGGTCGGCGTTGTCTCCGGCGGTGATGAGCAGGGCGGAGGCGGTGTCCGGGCCGACGCCGTAAGCGTCCAGCAGATCCGGAGCGTGTGCGGAGATCACGGCGGTGATCTGTGTCTCGAGGTCGGTGATTTCCTGGGTGAGGTGATTGATGCGTTGTGCCAGGAGCCGCAGAGCGTAGGTGGCGGCCGCGGTGATGCTGGTGGGTGCTGCCTCTGCATCAAGCGCCACGCATTGGCGGATCAGTTTGGGGTTGCTCAGGCCGGCCAGTGAGTCGCGAAGCTCGGGTTCGGCCGCGACCAGAACGGCCTTGAGCTGGTTGATCGCCTGGGACCTTGATTTGACGGCCGAGGTCTTGGCCAATCTGAACAGCCTGAGCATCTCCACCGGCCCGTCGCCGGCCTTGGCCAGAGCCGTAGCTCTGCCGGACAGCACGGCCCGAGCTGCCGCCTCGGCGTCCAACGCGTCGGTCTTACCCCGTCGTCGACGTGCGGCTTTGTCGGGCTGATTGACCTCCAGGACCTCGATTCCCGCAGCGCTCAGATGGCGGGCCAGTGCCGCGCCGTAAGAGCCCGTGCATTCCACCCCGGCGCGGTGCACGTGTCCGAATGAGCGTGCCCACTCCAGCAGGTCCCAGTAGCCGGCCATGGTCGTGGGAAACTTCCTGCATTCCAGCAGCGTGCCCACGACTGTGATCACAGCGGCGACGTGGAAGTCTTTATGGGTATCGACTCCGAGGATCACCTCGGCCTGCTCATCGGCGGAACGCTCTGCGGAAGCGGGAGGAGTGTGGGGCACGGGAGCTCCTGATCGGCGCGGGCACGGATATGGCCGTCGCCGGGCCGAAGGAGTGGTCAGGACTGTGATGGTGCTGGCGGGCAAGGCCCCTATCGGGACACATTCCATCGGTGCGGCAACAGCAAGCCCCGTCCCGAACCGTGGTCGACAGATCAAACGAAGGACACCCTGGTCAGTCGTAGCGCGGGTCAGACCACGGCCCGAGGCGGCACCCTTAGATCCTCACAGTC
>NZ_JBEZDR010000234.1:0-1348 GCF_040648415.1 Nonomuraea sp. NPDC049141 | reverse complement strand
CGCGCGGGACGCCGCGCTCTCCCACTTCGCGCCCGGCCCCGCGCCGTCGGCCCCGGCGAAGCCGACGGGCGGTGCGGCGAAGCCGACGGACAGCCCCGCCCCGGAGCGGTCCGGTGCGCCGGTGACGCCCTCCGGGGAACCGGAGTCGGAGGCGCCTGCCTCGCCGGACGCGTCGTCCGCCAGCCCGGGAGCGGACGGCTGAGGTCGGCCCGGCCGCGACCGGGGCGGGGCCGCGTCCGGACTTGACGGATCGACGCCGGTAGCGGGTCGCCCGCCTCGTGCCGGTCGACTAACCTGAGGCTCACCAACGGATATCGACGATGACGTACGGGGATGCCATGACCGGGCGCACGACAGTCGACCTGCTGTCCCTGGAAGACTTCCACCAGAAGTTGGCCAACCGGCTGACCGAGGCGGAGAAGGCGTTGCGGAAGCTGCGCACCGAGATGCAGAGCCGGCCACCGGCGCTGGGCTCGTTCGCCGACGCCACCGAGAACTCCCGCCGCTACTCCGAGATCCACCAGTCCTACGTGGACCAGGTCGACCGGCTGCGTGCCGCGGTGAAGGCGGCGCAGAGCGCCACCGCGACGATCCTGGCCAACTACCGCACCGCCGAGGAGCGCAACGCGGCCAACTCCGCCGACATCGCCGCCGCGCTCAACGGGGTGGACGACGCGTTGAAGCGGAAGGAGGAACCGCGTGTCTGAATACACCCAGCGCTACCAGCACGTCAGCCACCAGCAGCTCTACGACGGCGTGATGGCCGGTCAGCCGGGCCAGATCGACGGCGTCGCCGCGCAGTGGACGGCGCTCAAGGGCATGCTCGACGGGCTGTCCCGCGAGCTCAGCGGCGACCTCGACAAGCTCGCCAACACCTGGACGGGCTCGGCCTCGCAGGAGTTCCAGCGGCGGTTGACGCTCGTCACCGACTACGCCGACAAGCTCGGCGACGGCATGGCGGACGTCAGCCGGGGCCTGACCCTGATGGCCGGCGAGCTGCGCACCGCCCGCGCGCAGGCGGAGAGCCCGGCCGAGACCGACGACCACGACCAGGCGCTCTCCGGCGCGGCCAAGGGTGCCGTGTTCGGCGTGCCGGGCATCGTGGTCGGCGGGCTGCTGGGTCACCAGCAGGACAAGGCCGAGCAGGAGAAGGCGCACCAGCGGATGGTCAACGTGGTGGCCGAGCTGGCCGCCGGCTACGACCTCTCCGCCTACGGCCGGCTCGTCGCGCCGCCGCCGCCGCACCCGGACACCCCCGGCCTGACCAGCCGCGACTCCTCGACCGCGTCCCATAGGTGTAGGGGTAGTCGGTGGAGTACAGCATGCGCTCGGTCCCGACGACCTCCGC
>NZ_JBEZDR010000233.1:0-1350 GCF_040648415.1 Nonomuraea sp. NPDC049141 | reverse complement strand
GCGGCGACGGCCGGCAGTGGCCACGGCCAGTCGTAGAAGGGCAGGGCCAGCCAGGCCCAGGTGCCGGCGGCACCCAGCCCGATCTGGGCCAGGCCGTGGCCCACGCCGAGGATCCAGTGCCGGGCGTGCCGCTTGCCGCCGGAGCTGGGCGGCTTGGCGAAGAACGCGACGCCGAGCATCGTGACGATCAGCATCACCATCAGCGGCACGCTGAACAGCCGCTGCTCGATGCCCTCCGGGTTGCTTGCGACGCCGGCCATCGCCAGCATCAGCAGCGTGTGCAGGGTGCCCAGCAGCGTGGTGAAGCCCGGGTTGCGCAGCGGCAGGCGGGGGAAGATGCCCCAGGCGTACCGCCGGGAGCGGGCGGCGTCCGGGTAGCGGCCGGCCAACTCGTACGGGTGGGAGGCACTGGCCCGCCGGGCGAGGGTGTCGCGCGGCGGCACCTCGATGCGCTCCGGGAGCTTGTGCGTCGGGTAGAGGTACGCGCCACCGCCCCCGCAGGTGATCAGCTGCCGGTCCGGGCCGGCGTACCGGGCGTAGTGGTGCAGGTCGCCGGAGATCAGCAGCCGCACCTGGGCGCCGGTGGGCGCGACGATCGTACGGATGAAGTAGTCGATCGAGTCGTACGCCGTGGGGTGGTCGACGGCCTTGACCCACGTCGGCGCCGGCACGGCCAGGATCACCCGGCTCTGCGGGCCCAGCCGCTCGGCGACCCGGTCGAAGTAGGTGAGCTGCGGATCGTCGAGGTACGAGCCGGACTGGTCGTCGAGGCCGAGCAGCCACCAGCCGGCGGGCAGCTCGACCGCGAAGTACGAGCGGGACTGGCCCGTGTCCCAGCCGCCGAAGTGCCGGTCCCGGGACCGGACGAAGAGCCGCAGGAAGGCGGTCAGGCCGTCGTACCAGTCGTGGTTGCCGGGGACCGCGAACAGCGTGGGCCGCTCGGGCGGGGTGACCGGCAGCGCGGCCTGGTAGGGCCCCTTGCACCGGTCCTCGTACGCCTCGAAGGCCGCCGACGGGTAGACCTGGTCGCCGCCCATCACCAGGGTCTGCGCGCGGGGCAGCCGGTGCCCGTCCACCTCCAGCTCGGGCTGGGCGATCAGGTACGCCACCGAGTAGGTGGCGTTGAAGCCGTCGCCCAGGTCGGCCACGTAGTCCAGCCAGAGCCCGCCGTCCGGCCCGACCTGCCGCGCGATGCCCGCGTCGAGCGAGTTCTGCAGCTCCCGCTTGTCCAGGTACGCCCCGAAGAGCATCGCCAGCAGCGTACGGATGCCGGTGCTGATCAGCAGGAACGGCGCGAGCCACGGCACCGGCTTGCGCGGCGTGAAGCCCAACTCCCGGGGGTCGATGCCG
>NZ_JBEZDR010000232.1:0-1354 GCF_040648415.1 Nonomuraea sp. NPDC049141 | reverse complement strand
GGTGCCGTACAGCCACGCCTCGAAGAGGTCGTCGAGCTGCTCACCCGAGACCCGCTCGGCCAACGCGACGAACTCGGCCGTGGTCGCGTTCGCGTCGCGCTTCTGCGCCGCCCAGGTCTTCAGGATCTCGAAGAACGCCTTGTCGCCGACGGCCACCCGCAGCGCGTGCACGGTCATCCCGCCGCGCTGGTAGACCGACTCGCTGAACAGGTTCTCCGCCCCCGGCTCGCCCGGCGGCGTACGCCACACCTGGCCGGACGAGCCGGCGTAGCGGACGTCGAACGCCTGCTGGGCGGTACGCCCGCCGTCGTGCTCGGCCCACAGCCACTCCGCGTACGTGGCCAGGCCCTCGTTGAGCCAGATGTCCTGCCACTTCGCCAGCGACACGCTGTTGCCGAACCACTGGTGCGCCAGCTCGTGGGCCACCACGCCGGTGTTCTCGCCCCGGGAGAAGAAGCTCGCGCCGTAGACCGGGCGGCTCTGCGTCTCCAGCGCGTACCGGATCCGGTCGTCGGCGACCACGACGCCGCCGTACGCCCCGACCGGGTACGGCCCGAACACGCTCTCCAGGTAGTCGGCCACCTCGACCGTGCCGGCGATCGACCGGTCCGCCGCGCCCTTCGGCAGGTCCGTGGTGACCGCGTGGAACACCGGCCGTCCCTTGTGCTCGCCCTCGGTGATCCGGAACCTGCCGATGACCACGGTGCTCAGGTAGCTCGCCATCGGGCTGCGCTCGGCCCACTTCCAGGTGGTCCAGCCGCCGGTCGTGCTCTTCCCCGCCGGCACGCCGTTGCTGACCGCCGTCAACCCCTCCGGCACGGTGATCTCGATGTCGTACGTGGCCTTGTCCGAGGGGTGGTCGTTGACCGGGAACCACGTGCTCGCCGACTCGGGCTGCCCGAGGGCGATGGCCCCGTCCTCGGTGTGCAGGAAGCCACCGACGCCGAGTGCCTCGTTGCGCAGCGGCTCCGGCTCGCCCTCGTACACGATCTCGGCGACGAAGCCGTTGCCGGCGATCAGGCCGCGGGCCGGCGTGACGACCAGCTCGTCGCCCTTGCGGCCGTGCTTCGCCGGGGCCCCGTCCACCGTCACGGACCGCACGGTCAGCCCGGCCAGGTCCAGGTTGAACGCGGACAGGTCACTGGTCGCCGCCGCCTGCACGGTGGTGGTTCCGCTCAGGCGGTCCTCCGCCGGGTCGTAGCGCACCTTGACGGTGTAGCGGCTGACGTCGTACCCGCCGTTGCCGTAGGTCGGGAAGTACTCGTCGCCGGAGCCGGCCGCCCCTGGGCTGAACTGACGCGACGCGCCCGGCGAGGCGGCGGCCGGGGTCGGTGCCGGGGTCGGCTCGTCGGCC
>NZ_JBEZDR010000231.1:0-1355 GCF_040648415.1 Nonomuraea sp. NPDC049141 | reverse complement strand
GTGCCTGAGGACCTGGCCGGCGGACCGGCCGTGGGTCAGCGGGTCTCGCGGTGGACCGTGTGCTTGCCGTCCCGCGGGCAGAACTTCTTCAGCTCGATGCGGTCGGGGTCGTTACGACGGTTCTTGCGCGTGATGTAGTTGCGCTCCTTGCACTCCACACACGCCAAAGTGATCTTCGGCCGGACATCGGTCGCCTTCGCCACGGCGGAGTGCCTTCCTCGCTACGGGTAACAACTACGGCGCATCAGCCTACGCGCTGACGGCGCGGACATGCAAAGTGGGCGCCTGTGGCGCCCATCACCACCGACCGCCGGGAGCTGGCCCGGTGGACGAGAGTAGCGGTGGCCGGACTTGAACCGGCGACACAGCGATTATGAGCCGCTTGCTCTGCCATCTGAGCTACACCGCCGTGGCGGGTCCAGCCGGACCCTCTGAGCCCCCTTACGGAATCGAACCGTAGACCTTCTCCTTACCATGGAGACGCTCTGCCGACTGAGCTAAGGGGGCCTGCGCGATCTCCCCGGGGGGTGACGCGCAGGGGATACATTACACGGCCGTGCGGCGGAGATGAAATCGGATCCCCCACCAGGGCGTTTCCGCAGATCAGGGCACGGCCCGCAGCCGGGGCAGCTCCCCCGGCGAGATCGTCTCCGGGTCCACCTGGGCACCGAACCAGGCCTCCAGCCGCTCGTACGGCAGCGGGCGGCTGAACAGGAAGCCCTGGCCGATCTCGCAGCCGATGTCCTGGAGCAACTCCAGCGTCAGCTCGCTCTCCACGCCCTCGGCGACCACGGCCAGGCCGAACTGCTGGGAGAGCGTGACCACCGCGTTGACGATCGCCAGGTCGCCCGGGTCCGTCGCCATGCCCTGCACGAACGAGCGGTCGACCTTCACCTCGTGCACCGGCAGCCGGCGCAGGTGGGCCAGGGACGAGTCGCCGGTGCCGAAGTCGTCCACCGACAGCCGTACGCCGAGGTCCCGCAGCCGCCGCAGGGTCGGGATGGGCCGGTCGGTGCCGTCCAGCACTCCGGCCTCCTTGATCTCCAGCGTGAGCAGCTGCGGCGCCACGCCGTACTCGTCGAGCAGCTCCTTGACGCGGGCCGGGAAGTGCTGGTCGGTGAGCGTACGGGCGGAGAGGTTGACCGCGACGGCGAGCGGCTGGCCGGCGTGCGTCCAGTCCCGGCTGCGCCGCAGCCCCTCCCGGAGCACGAGCTCGGTGAACCGGCCGAGCTGACCGGTGTGCTCGGCCACCGCCACGAAGTCCTCCGGCGCGACCGTGCCGTGCGCCGGATGCTCCCAGCGGGCCAGGCACTCCACGCCGACCAGCCGACGGTCGCGCAGCGTCACCTTGGGCT
>NZ_JBEZDR010000230.1:0-1356 GCF_040648415.1 Nonomuraea sp. NPDC049141 | reverse complement strand
AACCTCACCGCCCTGCACACCGCCTGGTCACACACCCACTACCAGCCCGGCCACGAGCATCGATGGCTCAGCCTGACCAACATCAGCTTCGACGTGCCCGGATACCACCTCGACGAGCCGGCCGAGCACGTCGGTGGCGACCGAGTAGCCCCACGCGGTGCCGGGCTGGAACAGCAGGGGCAGCTCGCCGAAGGCCTGGCAGGCCGTCGCCAGGTCGACGTCCGCCGGCGGGTACAGGTCGTAGCCGGCGGCCCGGTAGATGGTGTCGACCACCGAGGTCTGCATGAAGCCGTACGTCAGGCCGGCGGTGTGGGTGAGCAGGTGCCAGACCCGGATCGGCTCGACCGCCGGCACCGTGTAGGGCTTGAGGGCCGAGCCCTTGGAGTAGACCCGCAGGTCGGCGAACTCGGGCAGCCACCGGCTGATCTCGTCGGTCAGCTCGAAGCGGCCCTCCTCCCAGAGGATCATCGCGGCGACCGAGGTGACGGGCTTCGTCATCGAGTAGATGCGCCAGAGCGTGTCCGCCTCGACGGGACTGCCCGCCTCGACGTCGCGCAGCCCGTACGTCGAGGAGTGGGCGATCTCGCCGCGGCGGGTGACCAGCACCTGCCAGCCGGCGAGGCGACCGTCGTCGACGTACCTGCCGAAGTGCTCGTCGATGCGCGCCAACCGCGCCGGGTCGAAGCCGATCTGGTCCGGGTCGATGCTGCGTGCCACACTCACGCCGCCGAAACTACTAGCCGGTACGCCGTGCCGGAAGGGCCGCCGCCAGTTGTCCCAGCTCCTCGGTAGCCTGGTCCGATGCCCGAGGTGACCGAGGACGCGACGTTCCGCGACGAGGACTGGTACGGCGAGGAGCTCGTGGACCGGCACTTCGTCCGCTGCACCTTCTTCGACGTCGACCTGACCGAGGCGGTGAGCCGGGGCGCGGTCTTCGACGGCTGCACCTTCGGCAACGTGCGGTTCAACTCCTCCCGGCACACCGACTCGGCCTTCACCCGCTGCACCTTCCAGCGGTGCAACCTCTTCGAGGTGCAGTTCACCGGCTGCAAGCTCGTGGGCAGCACCTTCGCCCAGTGCGACCTGCGGCCGTTGACCGTCGCCGGCGGCGACTGGTCGTTCGTCGGGCTGCCCGGTGCCGACCTGCGCGGGGCCCGGCTGACCGACGTCCGGATGCGCGAGGCGGACCTCACCGGGGCCAACCTGACCGGCGCCACGGTCACCGGCGTCGACCTCTCCGCCGCGCAGCTGCACCGCTGCCGGCTCGCCGGGGCCGACCTGCGCGGCAGTGACCTCACGGCGCTCGACCCGACGGCGGTGGAGCGGGCCGGGGCGATCGTCGACGCCGCGCCGGCC
>NZ_JBEZDR010000229.1:0-1357 GCF_040648415.1 Nonomuraea sp. NPDC049141 | reverse complement strand
TGCCGGTCACAGGGGTTGTGCTCCGTCACAGAGAAGGGGCGCGGGCGGGATTAGCCGCGCCGCGCCGGGAAAGATAGATGACGTGAACCCGAAGCGGATCCTTGTGGTGGGTGCCGGGCACGTCGGTCTCTACGCGGCACTGCGCCTGTCGAAGAAGCTCAGCTCCCGTGAGGCTGAGGTCGTCGTGGTGGACCCTCAGCCCCACATGACCTACCAGCCGTTCCTGCCCGAGGCGGCGGCCGGCAACATCTCGCCCCGGCACTCCGTGGTGCCGCTGCGGCGGGAGTTGCGCCGGTGCAAGGTGGTGGCGGGCGCGGTGACGCGGATCGACCACGACCGCAAGACCGCCGTGGTGCAGCCCATCAGCGGCCCCACCCGGGAGATCCCGTACGACCACGTCGTCGTCGCCCCCGGCTCGGTGTCCCGGACGCTGCCGATCCCCGGCCTGCACGAGCACGGCATCGGCTTCAAGACCATCGGCGAGGCCATCTACCTGCGCAACCACGTGCTGGACCGGCTCGACGTGGCCGCCGCCACCCCCGACCCGGCCGTGCGTCGCTCCGCGCTGACCTTCACCTTCGTCGGCGGCGGGTACGCCGGCATCGAGGCGCTCGCCGAGATGGAGGACATGGCCCGGGACGCGCTGAAGTACTACCCGGAGCTGAAGCCGGAGGACATGCGCTGGGTGCTGGTCGAGGCGACCCAGCGGGTGCTGCCCGAGGTGGATCGGGACATGGGCGCCTACACGGTGCAGCAGCTGCTCAAGCGGAACATGGACATCAGGCTGGACACCCGCCTCGAGTCCTGCCTCGACGGGGTCGTGAAGCTCTCCGACGGCGACAGCTTCCGCTCCGACACCATCGTCTGGACGGCCGGCGTGAAGCCGTCGCCGATGCTGGACGCGACGGACTTCCCGCGCGACGAGCGGCGTCGGGTCACGTGCCTGCCGACCCTCCAGGTGGTCGACGGCGACCGGGTGGTCGAGGGCGCGTGGAGCGCCGGTGACTGCGCGGCCGTGCCGGACCTGACCAAGGAGCCCGGCAACTACTGCTCGCCGAGCGCCCAGCACGCCGTCCGTCAGGCCGCCCGGATGGCCGACAACATCGTCAACGTCGTACGCGGCCGGGAGCCGGTGGAGTACAAGCACAAGCACGCCGGCAGCGTCGCGAGCCTCGGCCTGCACAAGGGCGTGGCCCAGGTGTACGGGATCAAGATGACCGGCTGGCCGGCGTGGTTCATGCACCGGACGTACCACATGAGCCGGATCCCGTCGTTGAACCGCAAGGTCCGCGTCGTGGTGGACTGGACCCTGGCGTTCTTCCTCAAGCGGGAGGTGGTCGCCCTGGGGCAGCTGCAC
>NZ_JBEZDR010000228.1:0-1368 GCF_040648415.1 Nonomuraea sp. NPDC049141 | reverse complement strand
GCGCGTTCACGCTGCTCGCCGTCGACGCCGCGGTGCCCGGCGCGGTGGTCGGCGCCCGCCGCAACTCCCCGCTCGTCGTCGGGCGCGGCGACGGGGAGAACTACCTGGCCAGCGACGTGGCCGCGTTCATCGAGCACACCCGGGAGGCGGTGGAGCTCGGCCAGGACCAGATCGTCCTCATCACCGGCGACACCATCGAGATCACCGACTTCGCCGGGCAGCCCGCCAGCGGCAAGGACTTCCACATCGACTGGGACTCCTCCGCCGCCGAGAAGGGTGGCTACGACTGGTTCATGCTCAAGGAGATCGAGGAGCAGCCGCAGGCCATCGCCGACACGCTGCTCGGCCGGCTCACCGACTCCGGCGAGATCATGCTCGACGAGGTCCGCCTCAGCGACCAGGATCTGCGCGACGTCGACAAGATCTTCATCGTCGCCTGCGGCACCGCGTACCACTCCGGCCTGGTCGCCAAGTACGCCATCGAGCACTGGACCCGGATCCCGTGCGAGGTGGAACTGGCCAGCGAGTTCCGCTACCGCGACCCGGTCCTCGACCGGTCCACGCTGATCGTGGTGATCTCGCAGTCCGGCGAGACGATGGACACCCTGATGGCGCTGCGGCACGCCAAGGAGCAGAAGGCCCGGGTGCTGGCCATCTGCAACACCAACGGCTCCACCATCCCCCGCGAGTCCGACGCGGTCCTCTACACCCACGGCGGGCCGGAGATCGCCGTCGCCTCCACCAAGGCGTTCCTCACCCAGCTCGTCGCCTGCTACCTGATCGGCCTGCACCTGGCCCAGGTGCGCGGCATCAAGTTCGCCGACGAGGTGGCCGCCGTGGTGGCCCAGCTCCAGGAGATGCCGGGCAAGCTGCGCGAGCTGCTGGAGCGGATCGAGCCCGTCCGCGAGCTGGCCCGCGACCTGAAGGCCGAGCCGACCGTGCTCTTCATCGGCCGGCACGTCGGCTACCCGGTGGCCCTGGAGGGCGCGCTCAAGCTCAAGGAGCTGGCGTACATGCACGCCGAGGGCTTCGCCGCCGGCGAGCTGAAGCACGGCCCGATCGCGCTGATCGACAAGGGCACCCCGGTCATCTGCATCGTGCCGTCCCCGGTCGGCCGCGGGATGCTGCACGACAAGGTCGTCTCCAACATCCAGGAGGTACGGGCGCGCGGCGCCCGGACGATCGTGATCGCGGAGGAGGGCGACGAGGCGGTCGTCCGCTACGCCGACCACCTGATCTACGTGCCGCGTACGCCGACGCTGCTCGCGCCGCTGGTCACGACCGTGCCGTTGCAGGTCATGGCGGCCGAGATCGCCGCCGCCCGGGGGCACGACGTGGACCAGCCCCGCAACCTGGCCAAGTCGGTGA
>NZ_JBEZDR010000227.1:0-1372 GCF_040648415.1 Nonomuraea sp. NPDC049141 | reverse complement strand
GGCGCAGCCGGTGACCCGCTGACCGAAGCGATCGAGCTCACCCGCCGGCTGAAACTGCCGCACCTGCGCCGGGCCATGGCCGACCTCATCCCCACCGCGAAAGCGCAACGCTGGGACCCGGCCGAAGTCGTGCGGGTCCTCCTCGCGGAGGAGGCAGCCGGCCGGGACCAGGCCAACCTGCGCACCCGGCGCAAACGCGCCGCGTTCCCCGCCGGCAAAACCTTCGGCGACTGGGACGAGCAGGCCTCCTCGATCCCGCGGCCGACCCAGGACGCCCTGCGCAGCCTGGAATGGGTGCAGCGCAAGGAGAACCTGTCCATCTGCGGCCCGTCCGGCACCGGCAAGAGCCACTTCTGCGAAGCCCTCGGCCAAGCCGCCGTCGAGGCCGGCATGACCGTCGCCTGGTTCACCATCGAAGACCTCGGCGTCATGGTCCGCCGCCACCGCCCCGACGACTCCGTCGCCCGAGCCATGGCCAGACTGATCCGCACCGACCTGATCATCATCGACGACATCGGCCTGCTACCGGTCTCCCCGGACGCCGCCGAAGGGTTCTACCGCCTCGTCGACGCCGCCTACGAACGCCGCAGCCTCGCGGTCAGCTCGAACCTGCACCCGTCCGGTTTCGACGAGATCATGCCCAAGACCCTGGCCACCGCCACCGTCGACCGACTCCTGCACCACGCCCACGTCGTCGTGACCCAGGGTGACAGCTACCGGTTCAACCAAGCCACCGCCGGACAGGGCGTCAAAGCCTTGCACTGACCCCAGCACCACCCCACAGGCGGGGAACTATCTGGCCGCCACTGGGGAGAAACCATGGCCGCCAGCGGGGAAAACTACTGGCCGCCTACGGGGAGATCTGATTGGCCGTTGACACATGCGGAGCCAGTCTTCGCCGCACATGTCGCGGGCCGGGCCATCGACGCCGCCGACTACCGTGTGGAGCTGGGTTCCGGGGACTACACGGGTGATGAGGCCATCGGCTTTGATCCCGATGCCGCGATAGGTGCGGAAGTGCGGCAACAACTTGCCGATCTCGACGCCCTCGCTCCGTATGCCACGAAGCTCTCGCATGCCCGTTTTGGTCTCCCTGTTGACGAGCATGAGCTTCTCCTGGATGCGCTGCGCGACCTGGTCACCGCACCGACTCCCACGCCAAGCGCCAGCAAAGACTGACACCATCCGTTCGGGGGGTTGTCGCGTCGCCGGTCTGCGGGCCGGCGTGCGGCTGTGGGGCAATCGGGAGCATCCGCGCTATGCATCGGGCATGGTCCGCCGGGAGCCGACGTCGTCTCAAGATATCCGCACGCCGAGCAAGAATGCCTGAGTGATCTTCAGGCTGGCGTTCGTATGTCTGGTGCTGATGTCG
>NZ_JBEZDR010000226.1:0-1380 GCF_040648415.1 Nonomuraea sp. NPDC049141 | reverse complement strand
GCCGGTGGGCCCGTGCTGGCCAAGCCGCCGGTACGCAAGCTCGCCAAGGATCTCGGCGTCGACCTGTCCACGCTGACCGGGTCGGGGCCGCTGGGCTCGATCACCCGGGAGGACGTACAGCGGGCGGCGAGCGGGGCCACGACGGTGGCCGAGCCGCTCGTGGTGTCGGCGCCGGTCACGGCGGCTGCGAGCTTCGGCGCGGACCGCGAGCAGCGCATCCCCGTCAAGGGGGTACGCAAGCTCACCGCCGAGAACATGTCCCGCTCGGCGTTCACCGCTCCGCACGTCACGGAGTTCCTCACCGTCGACGTGACCCGGGCGATGAAGGCCCTGGACCGGCTCCGCAACCGGCGGGAGTGGCGCGACGTACGGGTCTCGCCGCTGCTGCTGGTGGCCAAGGCGGTGCTGCTGGCGGTCAAGCGTCACCCGATGGTCAACTCGACCTGGGCCGGCGACGAGATCGTCGTCAAGGACTACGTCAACCTGGGCATCGCGGCGGCCACCGAGCGCGGGCTGATCGTGCCGAACATCAAGGACGCCGGCCGGCTCTCGCTGCGTGAGCTGGCGGACGCGATGACCGACCTGGTGCAGACGGCCAAGACCGGAAAGACCTCGCCGGCCGACATGTCCGGCGGCACGCTGACGATCACCAACGTCGGCGTGTTCGGGGTGGACACCGGTACGCCGATCCTGCCTCCGGGCGAGTCGGCGATCCTGGCCTTCGGCGCGGTCCGCGAGATGCCCTGGGTGCACAAGGGCAAGGTGAAGCCGCGTCAGGTCACCACGCTGGGCCTGTCCTTCGACCACCGCATCATCGACGGTGAGCTGGGCTCGAAGTTCCTGCGCGACATCGGGGAGTTCCTGGCCGATCCGGAGGCGGCGCTGCTCGCCTGGACCTGACGGTCCTGAAGCCAGCCGAACGGCCGGTGTGCGACGGGTTGACGCCCGGCACACCGGCCGTGTCCGTTTGGGGGCGTGCTCACGCCCGGCATCGGACCGACTCCAGAGACAGAGGAATGCGTCGGTCACAAGCCCTTCACACCTTCGATTGTTCGGCTCGTGTCCCAGCTCACCTAATAATCGTTGGAAGTTGGCGCCGTCTTGGGGTTCAATGGAGTCATCAAGGGGCTGACAACCGAATAGCCAGGAGGAGAGACCCGTGAGCATGATCGAGCGAATCCGTAACCGCCGCGACGCCAACCGCCGCGCCCGTGCCATCGAGCACGCGCTGCGCTCCGCGAACTCGCCCGCGGTCCGCGAAGAGATCCTCGCCATCGCCCAGCGTCACATGAGCTGACGCCCGGAACCTTCCTCACCTCCTCCAGATCGACGACCCGCCCGGTCCCGCCGGGCGGGTCGTCGGCGTTTCGCAGCGGTTGG
>NZ_JBEZDR010000225.1:0-1387 GCF_040648415.1 Nonomuraea sp. NPDC049141 | reverse complement strand
CCCGCCTGGCGCGACGCCGGCCCGCAGGCCCGGGCGGGGGTCTGCCTGGAGATCCTCGACCGGCTGCACAAGCACATCTTCGAGCTGGCCAACGCGGTGCAGTTCACCAGCGGCCAGGCCTTCGTGATGGCGTTCCAGGCCGGCGGCGCGCACGCGCTGGACCGCGCGCTGGAGGCGGTCGCCTACGCGTACGCGGAGATGACCCGGCACCCGGGGACGGCGGGCTGGGAGAAGGCGGCCGGCAAGGGCGACCCGCTGCGGATGAGCAAGACCTTCCACGTGGTGCCCCGTGGCGTGGCGCTGGTGATCGGCTGCAACACCTTCCCGACCTGGAACTCGTACCCGGGGCTGTTCGCCTCGCTGGTGACGGGCAACCCGGTGGTCGTCAAGCCGCACCCGCGCGCGGTGCTGCCGCTGGCGATCACGGTGAAGTACGCCCGGGAGGTGCTCGCCGAGGCCGGCTTCGACCCGAACCTGGTGCTGCTCGCCCCCGAGGCCCCGGGCGAGAAGCTCGCCTCCACGCTGGCCCTGCACCCGGCCGTGAAGATCGTCGACTTCACCGGCTCCACCGAGTACGGCGACTGGCTGGAGGCCAACGCCCGGCAGGCGGCGGTCTACACCGAGAAGGCCGGGCTGAACACGGTGGTGATCGACTCCACCGACGACTTCGCCGGCATGTGCCGCAACCTCGGCTTCACCCTGACCCTCTACAGCGGCCAGATGTGCACCACGTCGCAGAACATCCTCATCCCCTCCGGGGGCATCGAGACCGACCAGGGGCACAAGAGCTTCGACGAGGTGGCGGGCGGGATCGCCGCGGCGGTCGCCAAGATCACCGCCGACCCGGCGCGCGGGGTGGAGCTGACCGGCGCGATCGTCAACGACGGGGTGCTGGAGCGCCTCGACGCGGTCACCAAGGTCGGCGAGGCGGTGCTGGAGTCGCGTACGGTCGAGCACCCGGCCTTCCCCGGCGCGGTGGTCCGCACCCCGACGGTGGTCAGGCTGGCGGCCGACGACACGGCGACCTACTCGCAGGAGTGGTTCGGGCCGATCTCGTTCGCCATCGCCACGGACTCCACGGCGCACAGCCTGGAGATCCTGCGCGCCACGGTCGGCGAGAAGGGCGCGCTCACCGCGGCGGTCTACTCCACCGACGAGGCGGTCCTCGACGCGGCCGAGGCGGCGGCGGTCGAGGTCGGGGTGCACCTGTCCTGCAACCTCACCGGCGGGGTCTTCGTGAACCAGTCGGCGGCCTTCTCCGACTTCCACGGCAGCGGCGCCAACGCGGCGGCCAACTCCGCCCTCACCGACGGCGCCTACGTCGCCGACCGGTTCCGCATCGTGCAGTCCCGCCGGCACGCCTGAGTCGGTCGCGGTTGTCCGGGTC
>NZ_JBEZDR010000224.1:0-1392 GCF_040648415.1 Nonomuraea sp. NPDC049141 | reverse complement strand
GGCGGCGGCCGGGTACTCGGTCTGCGCCACGTAGTGCGGCACGTGGGCGGCGAAGCCGAGGGCGTCGCGGCCCAGCTCACCGAGGCGGTACTCCAGCAGGTGGCCGACGCTGCCAGGCACCTGCACGCGCTGCAACCACGGCTCGTAGCCGGCGATCAGCTCGCGGCGGGTGGCGTGCGCGGTCACCCCGGCCGGCCGGGTGTGCGGCACGGCCATCGGGATCGAGTTGAGCCCGACGGTGAGCCGGACGTCCAGCCGCGCCGAGATTCCGGCGATCGCGGCCACGAAACGCTCCCACTGAAGGTCCGGCTCCGGGCCGGTGAGCAGCAGGAAGGGCGTCTCGTCGTCGTCGCGGAGCAGGTGCAGCTCCAGCGCCGGGGCGTCGTACGACTCCCAGTGGTCCTCGACGAAGGTCATCACCGGCCGGCGCGAGCGGTAGTCGAAGAGCTGGTCGACGTCGAACCGGGCGATGGGGCGGGCGTCCAGGGAGGTGAGCAGCTGCTCCCTGGCCAGTCGGGTGGCGCTGCCGGCGTCGACGAAGCCGGTGAGGGTCTGGATCAGCACCGGCTGACCGAGGTCGGGCAGATCGTCGGTGAGCTCGTAGAGCTCGTGTGGGTCGAGCACCGGTGCGGACCTCCCTGGTTGTGCGTACGGGGTCGCCGTGCGGGGACGGCACCCGGTTCGGGAAACGTACCCGCCATCCTCGTGCATTCCGCGCCGCGCCCCGCCACGGGTCGCCATCCGACCAGTAATCGGGCGTATGCCCGCAAGTCCACCGTCGGGCGACGAGGCATGGCCGTCAGGGTGACCAGACTATCGACCGAACGGGGGAGTTTGTAGATCATGGGCCGGTCGCCGGTGGTTTGTCCGCGTTCCGGGTGCGCCGGGCCGCTCCGGGGGCCTCCGGAGGTCTGACCGGTCCGCGAGGTGTGTCCCGAGGGCTGCCCGGCTCGGCGCGGGCGTCCACCCGACCTGGGCCATATCGTGAGGAAAGCCACGAGATCACCTCGGGTGCTCAGCCTGTCGGCCTGCCTAGCCTCGGCTGATGCCTGACGACCGCACCCTCGATGACCAGCTCACCCCGAGCGAGCCGATCGACCGTTCGGACGATACCCCCTCGTGCGATCGGTCAACCAGCCTGCGCGCCGCTGCGGCGTACGCCCGCCTGCTGACGCGCGGGCCCGCCCGGGCCCGGATCGTCCTCGCCACCGGCGTCCTTTGCTGCCTCGGACTGACCGCCGTCGCGCAGGGCGCGCGGGACGGATCCGCCGACGCCACACCCGCCGCTGCCCCCTCCGCGCTCGCCGAGCGCGCCGAGCCGGACCCGGCCTCTCGCGGTCTGGAACGCGTCGCCGTCTCCGCCAGCCCCACCCGAACCGTCGACCCGGACAC
>NZ_JBEZDR010000223.1:0-1396 GCF_040648415.1 Nonomuraea sp. NPDC049141 | reverse complement strand
GTCTGGCGGGGCGGCGCGGCGGGTACGCGGGGCGTCAGGACAGGGACGGCACCGGCGCGCTCAGCCGGACCGGCAGGCTGCGGTGCCCGTTCATGATGAACGTGGGCAGCGGGGTCAGTTCGTCGGGATCGACCGCCAGGGCCATCTCCGGGAACCGGTCGAAGAGGCTGGACAGGCCCACGGTGGCGACCAGCCGGGCCACGCCGGCGCCGAGGCAGTAGTGCGGCCCGTGCCCGAAGGAGAGGTGCTCCTTGTCGGCGCGGGTGACGTCGAACTCGCCCGGGGCGTCCGCGTGCAGGGCCGGGTCCCGACCGACCGCCGCGTAGTTGACCAGGATCGGGTCGCCCGCCGGGATGGTCACGCCGTCCAGGTCGATGTCCTCCACGGCGTAGCGCAGCGGCAGGTGCGCCAGCGGCGACTCCACCCGCAGCGTCTCGTCGATGACGTCGTCCCAGTTCGCCGCGCCGGTACGGACCAACTGCAACTGCTCCGGATGGGTGAGCAGGGCGGTGATGGCGTTGTCGAAGAAGTTGATGGTGGTCTCCGAGCCGGCGCCCAGGATGGCGAAGATGGTGTCGGTCAGCTCCGCCTCGGTGAGCCGGGTGCCGTCGACGTCGCGGGCCGCGATCAGGTCACTGGTGATGTCCTCGCCGGGGTTGCGACGCTTCTCGGCGATCAGTTCCGTCATCGCGGCGCGCCAGTCCTGGAGGATCTGCTGGGCCTGCTGCGGCGACACGGTGGTGTCCACCATCATGTCGATCGCCTTGGCCGTCTCGACCCGGGCCTCCTCGGACATGCCGATGAGGTCGGCAACCAGCCGGGCCGGCAGCGGGTAGGCGAATTCCGCCCGCAGGTCGACGACTTCGCCGGGGGCGCGGGCAGCCATCCGGTCGAGCAGCTCACCGGTCAGCTCGACCACCCGCGGGCGGATCAGTTCCGTGCGGCGCGGGGTGAACGCCTTGCCGACCAGCCGGCGCAGCCGCACGTGGTCCCGCCCGTACGAGGTGACCATGTTGTCCATGGCGATCCAGCTGATCATCTCCCAGTCGGGCGGGATCTCACCGTTGATGAACGCGGGCCAGTGGTTGCGGGCGCTCTTGGTGACCCGGGGATCGGTCAGCACCTTCTTGATCGTCGCGTAGCTGTTGAGCGACCAGGCCAGGACCCCGCCGGGCAGTTCCACGCGGGTCGCCGGGCCCTGCGCCCGCAGGCCGTCCGCCTCCGCGTGGATACGACTGCCGGTGGTGTCCAGCCTGATCGGGCAGCGCTGTTCCATCGGTTCCTCCAGGTGTCCTCGGTTGATCTCGGTTGAGGGGACTCAAGCGGCGGAGGCCCCCGCCGCTGCGGCAGGGTCACGGTCGGCGCGACCGGCGGCAGGCCTGGCACGTGACCGGGA
>NZ_JBEZDR010000222.1:0-1401 GCF_040648415.1 Nonomuraea sp. NPDC049141 | reverse complement strand
AGCTGCTGCACCGCCTCGGCGACGCTGGCCGGACCATCCTTTTCAGCTCGCACATTTTGGAGGAGGTCGAGCAGGTCTCCGGCACCGTCCAGGTGATGGTCGCCGGGCGGCTGGCCGCCTCCGGCGACTTCCGTACGATCCGCCGGCTGATGACCAACCGGCCGCACGTCTTCGCCGTGCACTCCACCGACGACCGGGCGCTCGCCGTGGCGCTGATGGCGGAGGCGTCGGTGACGGGGGTCGAGCTGGGCCGCGCCGGGTTGACCGTGCGGGCCGGCGACTACGGCGCGTTCACCCGCGTCCTGCCGAAGATCGCCCTGGCGGAGGGCATCCGGGTGCGGCAGTTGGTGCCCGAGGACGAATCCCTGGAGAGCGTCTTCTCCTACCTCGTGGAGGCCTGAACCCATGTCTACCGTTTCCTGGATCACCGTGCGGGGGCTGTTCGGGCGCCGCCGGTTCCTGCTGCTGCTGCCGCTGCCCGTGGTGCTGGTGCTGCTCGCCGTGCTCTCCCGCGCGCTCGGGGTGGACCCGGGCGAGTGGGGTCCGCCGGTGCTGGTCGGCCTCGGCCTGGCCGTGGTGCTCCCGGTGGTCGCCCTGATCGTCGGCACCGGCGTGCTGGGGGCAGAGATCGACGACGGCACGGTCGTGCACATCCTGACCAAGCCGCTGCCGCGCTGGCAGATCGTGCTGCCCAAGCTGGCGGTGGCCGCCGGCGTCACCGCGGTCACCGTCGCCGTGCCGCTCTACGTGGCGGGCGTGCTGGCCGACTCCGTACGCCTCGGGCTGTCGCTCGCCGCCGCGTCGGCGGTCGGTGCGCTGGCGTACTCGGCGCTGTTCGTGGCGCTCAGCCTCCTCACCCGGCGGCCGGTGCTGCTCGGCCTGGTCTACGTGCTGATCTGGGAGGGGCTGCTCGGCAACGTCGTCAGCGGCACCAAGGTGCTCTCCATCCAGCAGTACGTGATCAGCATCGCCGACCGGATGGCCCCCACCGGGCTGCTGGAGGCCGGCGTCTCGGTGCCGGTGGCGGCGGTGATGGCCACTCTGATCAGCGTGGGGTTCACCGCGCTGGCGGTCGACCGGCTCCGTTCGTTCAGCGTGGCCGGCGAGACGAGCTGATCTCCGCCATGACGGTCGTCCGGGCGGCCCCACCTGCGATGGTAGGGCTGGCCGGATGGACCGGTCCGGGCGGCTGCGCGAGGCTGACGGCGTGAGCGCGGAGACGGGGCTGGTGATGTCGCGGGAGTCCCATCCGGGTGCCGGTCGGCACTGGATGGTCAGCCTGGCGGTGGCGGGGCTCGCGGCGGCGGCGACCACCACGGCCGCGCAGGCCACCGGGCACTTCCACTGGTGGGCCGGCTTCGTGCTGATCCCCGGTGCGCTGATCGCCGCCACCGGCGGGCC
>NZ_JBEZDR010000221.1:0-1418 GCF_040648415.1 Nonomuraea sp. NPDC049141 | reverse complement strand
CAGGGCTCCGGCGTAGTGGAGTTTTGTCCGGTTTCTCGATCATGTGAGGTTGAGGACGGTGAGCGTGCGGGTGGCGTCGCGCGAGATGTGGCGGATGGCTTGGGCGATGTTGCCGGCGTCGGTCAGGCGTAGGGCGCCGATGGCGAGGTTGCGCAGGGTGGCCATGGCTCGGGGTGCGTTGCCGGTACGGACTCGGCTGTGGTCTTCGGCGTAGGTGACGTCGCGGACGTAGTGCAGCCGGTTCTCGATGCTCCAGTGGCCGCGGATCCAGGTGGCCAGGTCGGCGGGAGGGGCTTGCCAGGCGAGTAGATCGGTGATCGCGTAGACGGTGACGGTCCGCCATCTGCCTGCGCTGCGGTCCCTGACCTGGCGTTTGATCTGCATCGCCTGGACGGCGTGGGGGAACGGCAGGCCGGTGGTGACGGTGACGACCTTGAGGGTGCGGCGTTCCTGTCGTCCGTGCCCGCGGTCACGTTCGCGGTGCTGGACGGGTATCTGTTTCCAGGACAGCCGTTTGACCTGCGCGTACAGGCTGGGCTGGTTCTTCTTGACGATCAGCACGTAGTGCGCCTGTTTCTGCTCGATGAGGAAGGTGGCGTGCTCGCGCTGGGTGTGCAGGGCGTCGGCGGTGACCACGCGATCGTGTAGGTCGAGATGCTCCAGCAGGGGCTGGAAGCGGGTGATCTCGTTGGTCTTGCCGTCCACGTCGGTCTGCGCGAGCACCAGGCCGCTGCCGTGGTCGAAAGCGGCCAGCAGGTGGACCGGTTCACCGCCGCGGTTGCGGGCGCCGCGAATGGCTTTGCCGTCGACGGCCACGGCCCGGCGACGCGCGCGAGCCGGGCCGTCCATCGTGGAGCCGGCCGTGGCGGCCCGCCCGGCCAGCCAGGAGCAGACCGCCTCGTCCAGGGCGTCGGTGTCGATCTGCTCGAACAGACGCCGCACGGTTGACTCGTCCGGCGGCTGCCATACCCGGCTCAGCGGATCCCGCCGGACGCCGAGGACGGCCATGACCTGGGCGGGGGCATCGGCGATCCACTCACCGATCGCGGTGAACGAGCGGGCGCCGGCCAGCACGGCAGCCGCGGCACCGGCCAGTAACGACGCCAGCGCATGTCGGATACCACGCGGATCACGGGGGTCGGGCAGGCGCTGGAAGCATTCCAGCAGGCTGAGGCAGTCGGTAGCGGAGGCGGTCACCGGGCCGTGCTCGGCCAGTTGGCCAAGGGCAGCACTGATCGGCGATGATGCTAGGACAGGCACGGTCTTCTCTGGTGATCATTAGGCGTCGAGAACCTCATGATCTCGAAGGTCGTGCCTGTTCTCGTCCCCGGACGCCTCTCCAGGCCCCCTTGCCCCCGGAACAGTCACTCCGAGAAACGGACACTCAGGCTGTTACCGATACCTCGCCGTGGCCCTGG
>NZ_JBEZDR010000220.1:0-1422 GCF_040648415.1 Nonomuraea sp. NPDC049141 | reverse complement strand
AGGTGCTCCGGCTCAAGCCGTCGGCTGCCAAGGGTCTGGCTGCCGCCCGGCGGCCACACCACCGTGGCGCTGCGCGACCAGATCGTGATCGAACGCAAGGCGTACCGCCTCACCTGGTACCGCGCCGGCCGGGCCGTACGCAGCTGGGAGGTCAGCCTCGGCCAGCGCGGCCAGGAGACGCCGCTGGGCCGGACCTTCGTCCTGGGCCGCACGCCGCCGCCGCAGAGCGTGTACGGGGGCGTCGACATCTTCGCCCTCGGCTCCGTGCCCGACGACCCGGACTCCGTGCCGGCGGGCCTGCGCGGGGCGCACATCGGCATCCACAGCTGGTACCACGACGGCGAGTTGGGCAAGAAGACCACCAACGGCTGCATCCGGCTCACGAAGAGCGGGCAGCGGGAGTTGCTGGCCGAGGTACGCCCCGGCACCGAGGTGGTCGTGGTCGACGAGCTGCCCGCCCCGCCCCCGACCGCCTGACCGACCGCGAACCGGACGACGGACACGGGCCGGCCTTGCGCCGACGGGCCAGACTGGGACGCCCCGTCACCCAGGAGGCACCGTGCGTCACCCGTCCCGCTTTCTCCGACGCCTCGGCGTGACCGCAGCCGCCGCCACGGCCATGATCACGCTCATGCCACAGGCGGCCGTCGCCGCAGTCGTCCTCGACGACGGCGTCGTGCTCCAGTCCACCACCGGCACCGACCATCTCGTCACCGCCGACCGGCCCGCCTGGGCGGCAGCGGCCGTCCACTCGACCTCGAACTACAACATCAGCCTCTTCGACCAGTGGGGTGGATGGCTCACCTCCAGTTACGGCTACGGCTTCAACCGGTCGGAGTTCGTCGCCGTCAACTCGCACCTGTCGCCCCTGGCGTCGTACGAGGCCCGCACCAGCACGAGCTACGGACCCGCCGTCGCGCACACCCAGTGGCGGCAGTCCCACACCACGACGACGCTGCCGTACCCGGCCAACGACGGGGTGACCGGCCCGTCCGACCCGGATCTGGCCTTCGCCGCGCTGGGCAGCACCCAGGTGGTCAGCGTCTCGGACATCCACCTCAAGGCCGGCGAGGCGTTCTGGGTCGACACCGCCCCCGACACGCTGTTCTTCCTGCTGGAGAGCAACCCGTACGACAGCACGACCCGGCTGCGCACCCGGCATCAGCACGCCACGGCCGGGGTGGTGCGCACCGCCCAGGGCTGCACGCTCTACCGCGCGAACCACAGCGGCGTCCACGGCCTGCTGATGGTCGCGGACGCCGCACCGGTGACCACCACCCCGCCGGGCGGAACGGCGGTCGCCCTGCACCGTTACGACCCCGCCCGCCCCTACACCTGCCCGCAGCGCAACTTCCCCGGTCCGACGCCCCCGGGCGTCTGACCGGTTGGCGGCCCCTGTGCGGGTGTCCCCATCGGCGCACC
>NZ_JBEZDR010000219.1:0-1425 GCF_040648415.1 Nonomuraea sp. NPDC049141 | reverse complement strand
TCCGCCACATCTCGCGCGACGCCACCCGCACGCTCACCGTCCTCAACCTCACATGATCGAGAAACCGGACAAAACTCCACTACGCCGGAGCCCTGCAGCAGACCGGCTCCTCCGTTCAAGCCCGGCTCTGACCGCAGGACAACGCATGATCGAGGAACGGCGACCTGCGAAGGTACACGCAGAGCCGAGCTTGACACTCCGTCCTCGGCCCGCTGCTGCTACGCGCTGAATCGATGGCCTACGAGATGATCAGAGCGCTAGCTTGTGCTGGTGGGATTCACGCCGATGGTGTTGGTTTGCGAATTCCACCGTTGTTCCAGATCATCGACAGCGCGTCGGTGAGCGCTTGCCCATGCAACCGATTCCGAGACTGTAGGCCTCGGGAAGTCTGCACATCGCCGGAGAACCGAGAGCGCGAATGATGCAGCGCGAAGCGCGGATTCGGCCGAGTAAGCCACCTGCTCGTATGCTGTATTCGTTCCAAGTGGATGAGATACCGGTGGTCGTGGCTTTTCTTCGGCGTGTGCTGCGGCATCCCGCAGTTCAAAGAGCCATTCGAATTCCCGGTTCCAGAAAGTATTTACTGGCCCGGTATTGTAGATGGCCTTCAGCGCTTCCCTGATCTTCCCGTGCCTCTTGGTTCCCTTGCCAAGGAACGGAGCGCGAATGCTTGCCGGGACAGCCGCTGACCCATAGAGGGCATCGAGGGCATGGGCTGAGCCAGCGACGGCAACTATCGCTGCATTGAATTCCTGCGTTAGGTGACCGGACCAGCTATCGCTTGATCCATTCAATGCCTCCTGGCGAGCTTGAAGGGCTGCGTGCGCCTGATCAATCGCGATACCCATCCATGTGGTCCAAAGGTGAGTCGTGATCATGATCGATGGTGTGCCAACTTGGGCCTTCGCGACGATCGTTGGTGGGTGGACCTCAACGTCTACTCGCTTGCTGCCGCAGGCGCTGCACTTACGCTGCCCTGATGGATTGCGATCAAGCTCTTCCTGAAGGTATTCACGCCTGCAGTCGGCGCAGAAATGCCCGGTCATTGAGAGATGCTATCGAATGGCGTAGGGCGGCTGGTGGCGTTTCTTCGAGTATGCCCTGGTCTGAGCTGAATAGTTGATGTGGCGGCGATCTCGGTTGGGCCTTGGGCCGAGCCGTCTGATGGGATTATCGACGTCCAGGGCCACAGGTCCAGCCCAACCTCGCGTCGCCGAGTATGACGAGGCGGCGCTTGATCGCTTCGTTGGGGTTTCTCGGATCTTGCTAACAGCGCTGCTAACAACATCCCTGGACACAGGTGTACGCCGGTGGAAGTGGATCAAGCTAAGGTCACGTCCACGGACGTGGTGTATGAATCGATCTTCGCGTGATCCTGTTTCTGCAGGTTAAGCGGTAAGTGTGTGCGGGAGTGGGTTCTGGGTC
>NZ_JBEZDR010000218.1:0-1430 GCF_040648415.1 Nonomuraea sp. NPDC049141 | reverse complement strand
CGAGCCGGTCGGCCAGTTCGGCCAGGTGGTCGGCGGGGTCGTCCCGGTCGTACGACATGGGCACGGTCGCGTTGACGACCCAGTGCCGGACGCCGATCCCGCCGCCCAGCGGCGCGGAGCTGACCGCGCGCAGCGGACCGTCGGCGCGCCACACGAGCAGCGGGACGTCCCGACCGTCCTCCGGGCGGGCGGTCAGCACGGGTTCACTCAGCACGTGGTGACCCTACGACCCGGGTGTCGGGGGCCGACCCGGCGCCCGGGCGGGCGCGCGATCCTACTGCTTGATCAGGGCCGGCAGGTTACGCCCAACGATCAAGATTCCAGGGGTGCACCTCTGATTGCTGCTCACGTGCGCCTAGACTGGCGACGCGCGAGGGATCAGCGGACGGCGGACCCGGCCGACGGACGGCACGCGCAGGCGGAGGTGCGCGATGGACGAGGTACTGGCTCGCAGCGGGATCTTCCAGGGCGTCGACCCGGAGGCTGCCGAGGCACTCGCCAAGGAGATGGAGACGCTCGAGGTCCGCAAGGGCGAGATCGTCTTCAACGAGGGCGAACCCGGCGACAGTCTCTACATCCTGCTGTCCGGCAAGATCAAGGTGGGTCGGCGCGCTGCCGACGGCCGGCAGAACCTGATCGCGGTGATGGGCCCGTCGGACATGGTGGGCGAGCTGTCGCTCTTCGACCCCGGCCCGCGTACGGCGACGGCCACGGCGGTCACCGACACCCGTCTGGTGCGGCTGCGCAAGCAGGCCCTGCGCCCGTGGCTGAACAACCGCCCGGAGATCGCCGAGCAGCTGCTGCGGGTGCTCGCCCGCCGGCTCCGGCGCACGAACGACTCCCTGGCCGACCTGATCTTCACCGACGTGCCCGGCCGCGTCGCCAAGAACCTGCTCCAGATGGCCGGCCGCTTCGGCACCCGCGACGGCGGGGTGCTGCGGGTGACCCACGACCTCACCCAGGAGGAGATCGCCCAGCTCGTCGGCGCCTCCCGGGAGACCGTCAACAAGGCGCTGGCCGACTTCGCCTCGCGCGGGTGGCTGCGCCTGGACGGCAAGAGCATCATCATCCTCGACCCGGAGCGCCTGGCCCGCCGCGCCCGCGTCTGACGCACCCGGCTGGTCTGCCCCGGCTCTATCTGCCCGGGGCAGAATCGCTGGACACCGTGCCCGCCCGGCGGGCACGGTTGAGCGATGCTGGACCGGGTGGCCGTTCTCTCCGACATCCACGGTGCGCTGCCGGCGTTGGAGGCCGTGCTGGCCGAGCCGGACGTCGCCGCCGCCGACCTGATCGTGCTCACCGGCGACATCGCGGCCGGCCCGCAGCCGGTCGAGGTGCTGGACGTGCTCGCCGGGCTGGGCGACCGGGCCCGCTGGGTACGGGGCAACGCGGACCGCGAGCTGGTGCAGGCGCGGGCCGGCCGCCCCTCC
>NZ_JBEZDR010000217.1:0-1430 GCF_040648415.1 Nonomuraea sp. NPDC049141 | reverse complement strand
GTCGTTGAACGCGGCGATGGCCCGGTCGTCGGCGTTCTGCGGGGCGATCACCCGGCCCCCGCGCAGCACGTTGTCGACCGCGATCACCCCGCCGGGGCGCATCCGGGGCACCAGTTCCGCCCAGTAGATCGGATAGCCGGTCTTGTCGGCGTCGATGAACGCGAAGTCCAGGTGCCGCTCGTGGGGCAGTTCGCGCAGCGTGTCGCCGGCCGGGCCGATGCGTAGCTCGATGCGGTCGTCCACGCCGGCGCGGGCCCAGTAGCGCCGGGCGATCCCGGTGAACTCCTCCGAGATGTCGAAGCAGGTCAGCCGCCCGCCCTCGGGCAGCCCTCGGGCGATGGCCAGCGACGAGAGGCCGGTGAACGTGCCCACCTCGACGGCGTGTCGTACCCCCAGCAGCCGGGTGAGGAAGGTCAGGAAGGCGGCCTGCTCCGGCGCGACCTGCATCTGCGCGTCGTTCGGCAGGGCCGCGAGGGTCTCCTCGGCCAGGTCCCGCATGATCTCGTCCGGCGGCGCACCGCGCGAGACCAGGTACGCGTGCAGTTCCGAGGTGAGCGGGATCGACTTGGTGGTCATCGAAAACCTCCGTGGAAACCCCTGGCTTTAGCCGTGGGAGCAAACGGAACTCTTGCAGGTCGGGACAGGAAAGGCCGATCCGCGCCAAGGCGGATGGGTGTCCACCCACATGTCACCGTAAAGCTTACTGGCTATCTTGCTAGGTTGTGAGCCATGGCCAGGGCTGTGAAACGGGCGTTCAGGTTCCGCTTCTACCCGAGCTCCGAGCAGGCTTGCGAGCTTGCCCGCACGTTCGGGTGTGTCCGGCTGGTCTACAACATGGGGTTGCAGGCCCGCACCGAGGCGTGGACGCTGCGCCAAGAACGGGTGAACTACAACGCGACGTCGTCGATGCTGACCGCGTGGAAGAAAACTGACGACCTGGCGTTCCTCAACGAGGTGTCGGCCGTGCCGTTGCAGCAGGCCCTGCGGCACCTGCAATTCGCGTTCACCAACTTCTTCGCCAAACGAGCCCGGTACCCGAGCTTCAAGAGCAAGAAGAAGTCGCGCCGGTCGGCGGAGTACACCACCAGCGGGTTCCGCTACCGCGACGGCCGGCTCACCCTGGCGAAGATGGCCGAGCCGCTGAACATTGTGTGGTCCCGGCCGCTTCCCGAGGGCGCGAAGCCGTCCACGGTGACCGTGTCGCAGGACGCGGCCGGTCGCTGGTTCGTGTCGCTGCTGTGCGACGACCGGATCGAGCAGGCTCCGGCGCCGAGCCCGGCCGTCGGGGTCGATGCCGGCCTGGACAGCCTGCTCACGCTGTCCACCGGTGAGAAAGTCGTCAACCCGAAGCATGAGCGCCGCGACCGGGCCGCACTCGCCAAGGCGCAGCGGAACCTGGCCAAGAAGGAGACGGGCTCCGCGAACCGGGC
>NZ_JBEZDR010000216.1:0-1434 GCF_040648415.1 Nonomuraea sp. NPDC049141 | reverse complement strand
CCCCGCGCCCGGCGAGGGCTGGCCGCCGGACGGGTGCTGGCCGCCGGGCGGGGGAGTCCAGCCGCCGTCGGGCGGTGCCGGGTAGCCGTCCGGCCGCGGCGGGTGGAAGTCGTAGTGCGTGTCGTGCTCCGGCTGCCCGGACCAGGGATCGACCGGCGGTTGGGACATGATCAGCTCCAGGCGAGTCTGCGAACGGGTGATCGTAGCCAGCCACGGCACGGTACCGCTGTCCCGATCCCGACCGCATCGGCCGCAACGACGATCGCGGTGGCCACCACCATCCAAGCTGGACGGGGCAACCACCGCGAACGCGGGGGGCGGTGCGGATCAGGCGGGCAGGCTGGCCACCCCGTGCGGCAGGAACCGGCGGCCGGTGACCCGCTCGGAGGTGCCGGTCCGGTCCAGGTACGGCGTGACGCCACCCAGGTGGAACGGCCAACCCGCGCCGAGGATCATGCACAGGTCGATGTCCTGCGCCTCGGCGACGACGCCCTCGTCGAGCATCAGCCGGATCTCCTGCGCCAGCGCGTCGAGCGCGTTCTGGCGTACCTGCTCCTCGGTGAGCGGCTGGTCGCCGACCACGAGCAGCTTGGCGACCTCGTCGTTGATCTGGTCGTCGACGACGATCGGCTGGCCCGAGTCGGCGATCCGCTTGAGGTTCTCGCTGACGCCGAAGCGGTCCGGGAACGCGGCGTGCAGGGTGCCGCCCACGTGGTACGCGACGGCCGGCCCGACGAGCTGGAGCAGGGCCAGCGGGCGCATCGGCAGGCCCAGCGGGTCCAGCGCCCTGTTCGCCACCTCCAGCGGGGTGCCGGCGTCGACGGCCGCGAACACGGCGCCCAGGAACCGGGTGAGCAGCCGGTTGACCACGAACGCCGGGGCGTCCTTCACCAGCACGCTCGACTTCTTCAGCTGCTTGCCGACCGCGAACGCGGTGGCGAGCGTGGCGTCGTCGGTGCGCTCGCCCCGGACGATCTCCAGCAGCGGCAGCACCGCGACCGGGTTGAAGAAGTGGAAGCCGACCACCCGCTCGGGGTGCTCCAGCTCCTCGGCCATCGCGGTGATCGACAGGCTGGAGGTGTTGGTGGCGAGCACCGCCTCCGGCTTGACGATCTTCTCCAGCTCCGCCCAGACCTGCTTCTTGACGCCCAGGTCCTCGAAGACGGCCTCGATGACGAAGTCGGCGTCGGCGAAGACGCCCTTGTCGACCGAGCCGCTGACCAGGCCGTACAGCTTGGCGGCCGTGCCCTTGTCCATCCGGCCCTTGCTGACGGCCTTCTCGATCTGGGTGTGCACGTAGCCGACGCCCTTGTCGACGCGGGCCTGGTCCAGGTCGGTCATGACGACCGGCACCTGGAGGCGGCGGGCGAAGAGCAGGGCGAGCTGGCTGGCCATCAGGCCGGCGCCGACGATGCCCACCTTGGTGACCGGGCG
>NZ_JBEZDR010000215.1:0-1454 GCF_040648415.1 Nonomuraea sp. NPDC049141 | reverse complement strand
CCTTCCACGCAGGTGACGACCTCTTCCCGGGTGAACAGGACGGCCATGTTGTACGTGATGCCGAAGTCGCGGTTGCGCAGCCATTCGTCCAGCAGGCCCGGTCAGCCGGGTCCGGTAGCCGCCGAGCAGCCGGTAGCCACCGGCGCGGCCCCGGTCGGCGTAGACCGGCACCCCGGCGGCGGAGAGCGCCAGCACGTCCCGGTAGACCGTCCGCTCGGAGACCTCCAGCTCCCGCGCCAGCTCCGCCGCGGTCATCGTCTCCCGCGCCTGGAGCAGCAGGACCAACGAGATCAACCGGGCCGCCCGCACCCGTCCATCCTGCCCGCCGCCGCGGCCCGGCGGTCGTCCGCCTCGGGTGTCGGTCAGCCGCGCCCGTTGAGGCGTGTCCAAGAGCGGTTGGTCGTGCAGCGGGTGAGTGGCAACACCGCCGGTCGTCGCCCGCAGCCCGGTGCGACCAGGCATGGGTCCTGAACAGACCGTAGGCTCTGCGGTCGTGAACGCACCCCGCATCGCCGCGCCCGTGGCCGGCGCCGCCAGCCGGTTCTTCGCCGGCGTGGGCCTGCTCCTGCGCGGCCTCGGCCTCTACGTCCGCAGCCCCGGGCTGATGCTGCTCGGCGTCATCCCGGCGTTGATCTCGGGCGCGCTCTTCGTGACCGCGTTCGCCACCCTGGCGTACTTCGTCGAGGATCTGGCCGCACTGGTCACCCCGTTCGCCGACGACTGGTCGACCACCTCGCGCAGCCTCGTCCGCGTGATCGCCGGGCTGGCCTTCCTCGGCCTCGGCGGCCTGCTCGCGGTGGTCAGCTTCACGGCCGTCACCCTCGTCATCGGCGACCCGTTCTACGAGAGGATCTCCGAGCGGGTCGAGGAGCGCCTCGGCGGCACCCCCAACGCGGTCGACGTGCCGTTCTGGCCGTCGCTGCGGCGCAGCATCGCCGACTCGCTGCGGCTGGTGGGCCTGTCGATCCTCTTCGGCATCCCGCTCTTCGCCGCCGGCTTCATTCCGGTGGTCGGCCAGACCGTGGTGCCGGTGATCGGGGCGGCGGTCGGCGGCTGGCTGCTCGCCGTCGAGCTGGTCGGGGCCCCCTTCTACCGGCGCGGGATGCGGCTGCCGGACCGGCGGGCACACCTCAAGGCGGACCGGCCGACCACGCTCGGCTTCGGGGTGGCGGTCTTCGTCTGCTTCCTGATCCCGCTCGGCGCGGTGATCGTCATGCCGGCCGCCGTCGCCGGGGCGACCCTGCTGGCCCGCCGCTCGCTCGGTCAGTCCGTCACGGAGGGCTGAGACGGTCAGGCGAGCTCGTGCAGGCACGACCAGCTCGAACCGACCGGGCGGTAGCCGAGCCCGACGTTGACCGCCAGCATCGGCGCGTTCGCCTCGTCGTTCGAGGTGTAGGCGACGCGTACCCCGCCGGCGGCGGCGCGGTGCAGCGCCGCCGTCTTGACCAGGCGGG
>NZ_JBEZDR010000214.1:0-1466 GCF_040648415.1 Nonomuraea sp. NPDC049141 | reverse complement strand
AGCTCGGCGACGGCGGCCTCGCCCTCCTCCGGGTGCCGCTCGTCGGCGATGACCCACCAGGCGCCGGGGAGGAAGCTGACGGGCGTCCCGGTGTACGGCTGCCAGACGCTGCGGTAGCGCAGGTCGTCGAGGCTGGACCGGTTGCGCTGCTGCCGCCGCCAGGAGGCGAGCACGGGCAGGGCCGCGCCCAGCCGTTCCAGCGATTCCGTGGCGTCCTGCTCGGTGAGTTCCGCGAGCGCGGCCAGGTCCTCGCGTTCGATGGCCGCCCAGAACGCCGAGTCGACGCCGCTCGGGGTCTCCTCGGTGTCGCCCTGCCCGGTCGCCGCGGTGGGCCAGAAGCGGCTGCGTTCGAAGGCGTACGTGGGCAGCGCCACGATGTCGGTCTCGGCGAGGACCGTCGTCAGGTCGACGGGCAGGCCGATCGCGTGGGCGGTGGCGAGGTTCGTCAGCAGCCGCGTCGCGTCGTCGTCACCACGCCGCAGGCTACCCAACGTGTGCCCGCTCGCGCCCGCGTCGTCCAGGATCGCCGTCACCGGCATCGTCAACACCGGATGCGGGCTGATCTCCACAAACGTCGTGTGACCCGCCTCGACGGCCACCCGCACCGCCGCGTCGAACCGCACCGTCTGCCGCAGGTTCTCATACCAGTAGTCCGCCGTCATCGAGGACGGATCCACCCAGTCCCCCGTCAACGTCGAGACGAGCCGGGTGTGACCGGCCTGCGGGCTCACGTCGGCCAGGTCCGCGCGCAACTGCTCCGCGACGTCCTGCACCGCCGCCGAGTGCGACGCGTAATCCACCGGAATCAACCGCGCCCGCACCCCCTCGGCCTGACACGCCTCCACCAGATCGGCAACCGGCTGCGGCGGACCCGACACCACCACCGTCGACGGACCGTTCACCGCCGCCACCCCGACACCCGGGAACTCCCCGAGCCGCTCAGCCACCGCCTCGGCCGACAGGTCCACCGACGCCATCGTCCCGGTCCCCCGCAGCACCGTCAGCGCCCGCGACCGCAACGCCACCGCCTTCGCCGCATCCTCCAAATTCAGGATCCCGGCCACACACGCCGCACCGATCTCACCCTGCGAATGACCAACCACCGCCGCCGGAACCACACCCGCGTGCTGCCACACCGCCGCCAGGGCCATGCCCACGGCCCACAACACCGGCTGCACGACCTCGACCCGCGCCAACCACGACTCGTCCTCACCCGTCAACACCGCAACGAGGTCCACGTCCAGGAACGGAGCCAGAGCCCGCTGACACTCCGCCAGACGCGCATCGAACACCGGCGTACGACCCACCAGACCGGCCGCCATCCGCGCCGACTGCGCACCCTGACCCGGAAACACGAACACCGCACCGGTCCCGGAGGCCGTACCCGTGACGACCCAACCGCATGGACCCTCGGGCGCCCCGTCCGGCCCCGTCGGCGCTCCGCAGGGCCCCGGTGGTCAGCAGGG
>NZ_JBEZDR010000213.1:0-1476 GCF_040648415.1 Nonomuraea sp. NPDC049141 | reverse complement strand
CCGGTCGGGTCGCCCCGGGCGTCTCAGCCCGGGGCTCCCACAGAACCGTGCGTAACAATCTCTCGTTACACGGCTCTTGTCGTCCTGGTCACCAGACTGCTGGAACCGTGTTCACCCAGATCCAGTGGGCGAAGAATGTGGGCCGCAGCTTCACGACCCTTTCCCATTGGGCTTGGGCCTTCTTTCGGCTCCGTAGCCGCTTGTACTTGTTGCGCGACCACCGCATCAGGTAGGCGTTGATACGGGCCAGGAGGGGATGCAGCGCGGAGCGATAGAACGCGCCGTAGTAGTGCATCCAGCCCCGCACGACCGGATTGATCCGCCGTGCGAGGTCGTGTTCGGAGGAACCGGTGCGATGGTGGAGCCGCCAGGCCCGCACTGTCGCGCTCATCTGTTTCAAGGCTTGCTTGCTGACCGCCGGGTTGAAGCCGCAACGCATCTTCCCGGTCTTGGTCCGCACCCCTCGCGGCCGGAAGGTGAACCCCAGGAACGTGAACGACGTGTGCTCATGCGAGCCGCGCCGTCTGTCGTCCTTGCAGTAGACGATCCGGGTTTTGTCGGGGTGCAACTGAAGCCCGACCTCGGCCATCCGTTCCTTGATCGCCGCCAAGACCCGTTCAGCCTGCCCCAGCCTGGAGCAGTGCACGACCGCGTCGTCGGCGTAGCGCTCGAACACCACGTCCGGGAACTCCCGGGTGATCCAGGCGTCGAACGCATAGTGCAGGAACAGATTCGCCAAGACGGGTGAGATCGCCGACCCCTGTGGGGTTCCGCGATCTCGATCCTGCAAGGTTCCGTCGGGCAGTGCCAGCGGCGCGGCGAGCCACCGCTTGACATACAACACCACCCACGGCAGGTCGGTGTGCGCCTGGACCGCCTTGACGATCAGGTCCCACGGCACGGAGTCGAAGAACTTCCGGATGTCGAACTCGACCACCCAGTCGAACTCCCAGCAATGTTGCCGACAGGCCCCGGCCGCATCCAGCGCCGTGCGGCCCGGGCGATAGCCATAGGAACTCGGATGGAAGATCGGTTCGAGCTTCGCTTCCAGCACCCCGGCCACCACCGTCTGCGCGATCCGGTCGGCCACGGTGGGCACGCCCAACATCCTCGTGCCCCCGCCGTGCGCCTTCGGGATCTCCACAGCCTGGACCGGCGGCGGAAAGTACGTCCCCGAGGACATCCGATTCCAGATCTTATACAGGTTGTTCTTCAGATCCTTCTCAAATTCCCCGATGGATAACCCGTCCATCCCGGCCGAACCCTTATTCGCCTTGACCTTCTCCCACGCCACCTGGACAGCCCATTTAGAGATCTCAAACGGCTTGCCCGGTGCTTTCAACTCATCCACGCGACTCCTCCCGGAGAATCTCCGGTTGATCGAACAAACAAGTCACGAACGACCCGGCCCCTTCGCTCCAGCCCCATTACAGGACCTTCACCACTACTACGAGCCGGTCCGCCGGCGCGCCCGGC
>NZ_JBEZDR010000212.1:0-1493 GCF_040648415.1 Nonomuraea sp. NPDC049141 | reverse complement strand
GTGCTCTACCTCCGGCAAGAAACACGCGACGCTGCACCTAAATGCATTTCGGGGAGAACCAGCTATCACGGAGTTTGATTGGCCTTTCACCCCTAACCACAGGTCATCCCCCAACTTTTCAACGTTGGTGGGTTCGGCCCTCCACGCGGTCTTACCCGCGCTTCAGCCTGCCCATGGCTAGATCACTCCGCTTCGGGTCTAGGACACGCGACTGAATCGCCCTATTCAGACTCGCTTTCGCTACGGCTCCCCCACACGGGTTAACCTCGCCACATGCCACTAACTCGCAGGCTCATTCTTCAAAAGGCACGCCGTCACCCCGCAAGGCTCCGACGGATTGTAGGCGAACGGTTTCAGGTACTATTTCACTCCCCTCCCGGGGTACTTTTCACCATTCCCTCACGGTACTCGTCCGCTATCGGTCACCAGGAAGTATTTAGGCTTACCAGGTGGTCCTGGCAGATTCACGGCAGATTACAGGGGTCCGCCGCTACTCGGGAACACCCACAGAAGACCAGCCACTTTCACCTACCGGACTCTCACCGCCTACGGTCAGCCTTTCCAGACTGTTCGGCTAGCAACTGGCTTTGTAACTTCTCGAACAAGTGTCAGCTTGTTCAGCAGGGTCCCACAACCCCAACCACGCAACCCCTGACAGGTATCACACGCAGCCGGTTTAGCCTCAATCCGCTTTCGCTCGCCACTACTCACGGAATCACTAAATTGTTTTCTCTTCCTACGGGTACTGAGATGTTTCACTTCCCCGCGTTCCCCCCACACACCCTATGTGTTCAGGTGTGGGTGACTGGACATGACTCCAGCCAGGTTTCCCCATTCGGACACCCTGGGATCACAGCTTGGTTGACAGCTCCCCCAGGCCTATCGCGGCCTCCCACGTCCTTCATCGGCTCCTGGTGCCAAGGCATCCACCGTTCGCCCTTGACAACTTGACCACAAAGATGCTCGCGTCCACTGTGCAATTCTCAACAAACGACCAACCCACAACCCACAAGCCCCACACCAAACCCGACAACCGCCGGCGGTATGCGAGACCAGGCCATGCCTGGCAGCCCACGAAGCTCACGCTCCGCACAAGGCTCCGAAAGAGACAACCAACGGTTGTTCCTTCAGGACCCAACAGGGTGCTATCCATCTCCTCCCAGCCGCATCACGTCTCCGCTCCACACCACCCCGAAGGATGGCCGTACTAGAAGAACCCGACCGTTGCCAGGAAAAAACTCGCCAGTGTCTCCGCCATCGAGCACCCCGACCCGACATTCGCGGGCCGCGGGCTCCTTACCGACTTTCGTCGGAAGGTGCTCCTTAGAAAGGAGGTGATCCAGCCGCACCTTCCGGTACGGCTACCTTGTTACGACTTCGTCCCAATCGCCAGCCCCACCTTCGACGGCTCCCTCCACAAGGGTTGGGCCACCGGCTTCGGGTGTTGCCGACTTTCGTGACGTGACGGGCGGTGTGTACAAGGCCCGGGAACG
>NZ_JBEZDR010000211.1:0-1506 GCF_040648415.1 Nonomuraea sp. NPDC049141 | reverse complement strand
GGTCGCGTCCTCGGAGCGGTGTAAAAGGCTCAACGAGGTAGGTGCCGCGGGTTGATCTTAGGCGGCGGCCGTTTCGGGTGTCGAGTCGGACGCCGTGGTTGCGGCTGGGCGGAGCGGGGTGGGCGGGGAGAGCAGGGCGCGGCGCAAGTCCTGCAGGGTGCGCAGGCCCTTGGAGGTCATGGTGAAGCCGCGCCAGCCGCGGGCGGCGCGGTCCAGGACCGCCCAGACCAGGGAAACGCAGGAGGTCTCGCCGGGGAAGCGGCCGATGACCTTGACGCGGCGGCGGGTTTCGCCGAAGGTGCGCTCGATGAAGTTGGAGTGGCGGATGCGCTTGTGGTGCTCGGCCGGAAAGCGGAGGTAGGTCGTCAGCGAGGCGCGGTCGGTCAGCAGGCTTTTGACCGCCGCTGGGTAGCGGCCGCCCCAGGTGTCGGCGAAGGCGTCGATGCGTTGCTGGACCCAGGCCACCAGGTCTTGGCCCGGCTCGATCTCCTTGTCGTCTTTCTCCAGGCTGCTGGTGTCGAAGATGTTCCAGAAGGCGGCCTTGACCTCGGCCTGGTCGCCGGCACTGACCTTCGACATGACATTGCGGCATTTGTGGATCACGCAGCGCTGGCGCAGTGAGCGGGGAAAGACCTGCTCAGCAGCGGCAATGAGGCCGGGCGCGCCGTCAGAGATGACGAGCAGCGGCGCACGCAGACCCCGGGCCGCCAGGTCGGTCAGGAAGTCGTGCCAGGCGTCAGTCGACTCTGCAGCCGCGGCGGACAGGCCGATGAAGACCGGCTTGCCCTCGGTCGTGATGCCCCAGGCGGCCAGCACCGGCTCGGGGCGCTGCCCGTCATGCATCTTGAAGTGCGAGGCGTCCAGGAACAGATAGTCCAGCTCGATCGCGGTCAGCTCACGACGCGACCAGGCGTCGTACTCGGCCACGATCGCCTGGCAGATCGTCGAGACGGTCGACTTCGACAAGGCGGCCTCGGGTCCGAGCGCATCAGCCAGGGCGCCCTCCACGTCGCGCACCGACAGGCCGCGCACGAAGGAAGCGATGACCAGCGTCTCCAGCGCGTTGGTGCGGGTCACACCGGCGCCAAACAAGCGGGAGGCGAACGCCTCGGTGGTGCCGCGTAGCTTGGGGCGAGCGATGGTCACCGCGCCCGTGGTGGTCTTGACGGTGGTCGGGCAGTGGCCGTTGCGGTGACCGGGCCGTACTGTCTGCTCCTCACCTCCGGCGGTGGCGGCGCGCTGGTAGCGGGCGCGGCCGAGGAAGGCGTCCACCTCGGCTTCGACGGCGGTCTGGATGATCAGGCGGGCACCGAGACGGGCGACGTCCTCGATGACCTCGACCAGATCGCGGCCCTCGGTGAACAGGGCGTCGATCTCGGCGCGGATGGCCTGAACGGGCGGTAGTGTGCGTGCCACGAGCGTAGGTCCTTGCGTAGTGCGAACTTTGGTCGGTTCAGCACGGCAACCTACGCTCGTTCTCTTTTACACCGCATCTCGGACGTGACC
>NZ_JBEZDR010000210.1:0-1509 GCF_040648415.1 Nonomuraea sp. NPDC049141 | reverse complement strand
TCTTCCACTCGAACATGAGCCGTACGGCGAGATCCAGTTGCGGTTCCGAGGTGGCTCAGTGCCGGATCTGCACCCCAGCGTCGGCGAGGGCCCGGATCACCTGGGCGGACTCGGCGAAGCCGATGATCAGCACGGCCTCCGCGCCGAAGTCCTTGATCTCCTTGGCGCCGGCGCCGAAGTCCACCGGGTTCGCCTTGGTGTCGGCCGGCGGCTCGTAGGTCAGCAGCTTCAGCCGGTCGCCGCCGATGCCGGCCCGCTCCAGCTCGGCCCGGACGGTGTTCTGGAGCCCTTCGCCGTAGGAGTCCTTACGGGCCACGATGGCGATCTTCTGCGGGCCGTCGCGGAGGATCACGTCGGCCAGCGCCCGACCCTGGAGGCTGTCCGGCGGCGCGGTACGGAAGTAGAGGCCGTTGTCGTCCAGCTCGGTCAGGCTGGCGTCGGTGTTCGACGGGGCGAACAGCACCTTCCCGGCCTGCACCACGTCGGGCAGCACGGCGCGGGAGATGCCGGAGGCGCCGGCGCCGATGATGACGTGGACGTTCCGCGCGACGTGGCTGGCCACGGTGGCCTTGGCGACCGCCGGGTTGGTGCCGTCGTCGCCGTCGATCCAGACCACCGGCTCGCCGAGCACCCCGCCCGCCGCGTTGATCTCCCTGATCGCCAGCTTGGTGCCGGCGGAGATCGGCGGGTACGCCAGCGCCAGGTCACCGGTCTGCGGCAGCAGGCCGCCCATGACCAGCGGTGAGCCGTCGCTGCGGTCGGTGCGGCCGCCGCGCTGCTTCTTCGCCTTCGGCGGCGCCTTGGTGCTCGCCGCCGACTCGTCCCCGGCCCCGACGAACTCCGTCTTGCCGTCGTTGAGCCGCTGGCCGTCGAAGTGCAGGGTGCCGTAGCTCGCGGTGGACGGCTCGCCGGCGTCGGTGAAGCCGGCCCGGGTCAGCGAGACGCTGCGGTACTCCACGTCGCGTCCCGCGCGGGCCAGGGCCAGGCACTCCGCTGGCGTCTCGCAGCGCTGCCCGCCGTTGGTCACCCCGACGATCTGCTTCGCGATGGCCGCCGGATCCGTCGTGCCCGCGAGCTGGGCGGCGATCGCGCTGATCACCACCGCGTCGTACGCCTCGGCGGAGTAGAGGAAGTCGCCCAGCTTCGGGTCGAGGGACCGGAGCCGGTTCTTGAAGTCCTCGGGCAGGGGCGTGAGCGGCGTCGTGCCCTTCATGCCGTCGACCAGGCTGGCGCGATCCTTCAGCTCGGCGGGGTACGAGTTCAGCATGTTGCCGTCGGTGCCGTAGAGGCGCACCTGATGGGTGGCCGCCTCCTCGGGCTCTTCGGTCCCGCAGGCGCTCGTGGCGAGCAGGAACGTCGCGCAGGCAGCCAGGGTGGCCGCCCGCGAGGCGCGTGACTTGAACATGGTCGTCCTTCCTCCGGCGAAGGTCCGCTGCGCACATTAGCGTGCTGGGCCGTGCCGCGGGACCACGGAGGCGGCTCAATCCGCAGGTGGCGCGCACTAACTTC
>NZ_JBEZDR010000209.1:0-1517 GCF_040648415.1 Nonomuraea sp. NPDC049141 | reverse complement strand
ACACCTCGGCGGACGGGATCGCCTGCGACCCGTGGAAGGTGCCGGACCATTGGTGCAGCTCGACCGACACACCCGCCTCCAGCAGGCGCATCGCGGACCTCGCCCTTGAGCACACCGGCCTGGAGGGCGGCGCCGACGGCGACGACCTCGTCCGGGTTCACGCCCTTGTTGGGCTCCTTGCCGGTGAGCTGCTTGACCAGGTCGGTCACGGCCGGCATCCGGGTCGAGCCGCCGACCATGATGACGTGCTCGACGTCGGAGACCTTGATGCCGGCGTCCTTGACGGCCTGCTCGAACGGGCCCTTGCAGCGGTCCAGCAGGTCCTGCGTCATCCGCTGGAACTCGGCCCGGCTGAGCGTCACGTCGAGGTGCAGCGGGCCCGCCGCGCCGGCGGTGATGTACGGCAGGTTGATGTTGGTGGTGGTGGCGGCGGACAGCTCGATCTTGGCCTTCTCGGCCGCCTCGCGGAGCCGCTGGAGGGCCATCTTGTCCTGGCCCAGGTCGATGCCGTGCTCGCCGCGGAAGGTCTTCACCAGGTGGTCGATGATCCGCTGGTCCCAGTCGTCGCCACCGAGGTTGTTGTCACCGCTGGTCGACTTGACCTCGACGACGCCCTCGGCCAGCTCCAGCAGCGACACGTCGAAGGTGCCGCCGCCGAGGTCGAAGACCAGGACGGTCTGCTCCTTGGAGCCCTTGTCCAGCCCGTACGCCAGGGCCGCCGCGGTCGGCTCGTTCACGATCCGCAGCACGTTGAAGCCGGCGATCTCGCCGGCCTCCTTGGTGGCCTGGCGCTGGCCGTCGTTGAAGTAGGCCGGGACGGTGATCACCGCGTCGGTGATCTGCTCGCCCAGGTACGCCTCGGCGTCCCGCTTGAGCTTCATCAGCGTGCGGGCCGAGATCTCCTGCGGGGTGTACTTCTTGCCGTCGATGTCGACGGACCAGTTGGTGCCGATCTCCCGCTTGACCGAGCGGATCGTCCGGTCCGGGTTGGTCACCGCCTGGCGCTTGGCGACCTCACCGACGAGCACCTCGCCGTTGCGGGCGAACGCGACGATCGACGGGGTCGTCCGCGAGCCTTCAGCGTTGGCGATGACGGTGGGCTCACCGCCCTCCAGGACGCTGACGCAGGAGTTCGTCGTGCCGAGGTCGATACCGACCGCACGTGCCATCTTCGCTTCCTCGCTTCATCACGTTGTGGGCAGGTGACGGGCGACGCCCGTCGAGCTGCCCGGCGGGCGTCGCCCGCAGCGACCCCACCACAAGTTGAGTGAACTTGACTCAATAGTGCCACGCCCCGCGAAATCGTCAAGTCGAGGTTGAGCCGACCCGACGCAACCCCAGGTTCTTACCGATCGGTTGTCTTCCCTTGCGTCGGTCGGGCACGCTTTAGCGGTGACGACGCACGGCGATCCCGCCACCCCGGCCGGCACGCCCACCGTCGCAGCCCGCACCGGCCCCACGGACGCCGGGGAGGACCGGCCCGCCACCACCGGGGACGACAGCCTGCCCGCCGCGCT
>NZ_JBEZDR010000208.1:0-1529 GCF_040648415.1 Nonomuraea sp. NPDC049141 | reverse complement strand
GGTCACCGGCTGCGCCGGTGACCCGCAACGGGGTGATGGTCACTGTTCTCCAGTCGTCGTGCCGAAGGTTGACCAGGCAGAGGTGCCTGGTTGCAGGCTGTGGGTTTCGCTGGCCCGAGTGGGTGGGGTGTCGTCGTCGCGTTGGTGGGCCAGGATGCGGATCAGGTCGTTGTCGGCGAACCTGCCCGCCAAAGCGGCGGTGCCGAGGGCCCGGTCGACGTGGTCGACGCCGTGCAGCTTCGCGAGAGCGACGGCTTCGGCCATCTTGCGGCGCACCCCGCGGACCCCGGCGGCTGCGGCCTCGACCAGCCACGCGGCGGCGCCGGGGCCGAGAGCCAGGAACGCGGCCTCGTCGGCGGTGCGGGCCCGCGGCACCCGATCGGCGGTGTCGGACTGGCGTGATCGGGGCGGGTAGTGCTCGTCGAGGATCGACGGGCGGCCCGGCTGGGCCCGCTGGTGGCGGGCGACCTCGGCCGGCCCGTCCTCGCTGACGGCGGTGACGATGAGTTCGTCGCCGTGGAACCGGGCCCAGACCCGGGTGTCGACCAGGTGGTGCGGGACCGAGTAGCGGACTCCGTCGACGGAGATGGTGCAGTCCCAGTTCACTCGGCGGGTGGTGCCGAACGCGACGGTGAACGGCTGCGCCGGCAGCGGATGCAGCCGGTCGCGTTCGTCCAGGAGGGCTTCGGCCGGGCGGCGTCGGGTGTCGCGGTGGATGCGGGCGTTGACCTCGTCGGTGAAGTCGCGGCAGGCCGCCTCCAGTTCCGCGAACGTGCGGTACTGGCCGAGCAGGTTCGCGCTGGTCGGGACCAGGTCCGCCTTGGCGATCTTCACGGTGTTCTCGGCGCCGCCCTTGGACTGCGGGTCCGCCGGCACGCAAGTGCGGATCGTCATCCCGTAATGCCGGGCCACCTGCACGATCTCCGGATTACGCACGGCGATGTCCGCGACGTGCTCCACCGTGATCGTCTTCTCGTTGTCGGTCAACACATAGGCCGGCACCCCACCCAGGCGCCGCAGGGTGGCATCCAGGCAGGCCACGACCGTCGGCAGGGTCTTGTCCAGCACCGGGATCACGACCCGGAACCGGGACCAGGGCAGCCACGCGCACCACAACGTGGTCCGCCGGCCGCCGATGCGTGGGCCTTCGCCCCAGTCGAACTGAAGCCACAAACCGGGCTCGGGGATCCACGGGCGGAACACCCGTCGCTGCCCGGCCTGCCAGGACTTCTTCACCGCCGCGACCGCCCGGCGGGTGGTGCGCTCTCCGCCGGCGAAGCCCATCGTGGTGATCCGCCGGTGCACCACATCGGCGCGGACCCGGCCACCCGAGCGGGCCACCAACTCCTCGATCTTGTCCATGAACTCGTCGATCGGCCGAGCCCGCTGGGTCCGCTCCTCGGGGCTGCGTCCCTCGGCCCGCAACTTCACATACCGGGCCACGGTGTGGTGATCACACCCGGCCAGCTCGGCCGCCGCACGGTAACTACCCGTGAGGTCGTATGCCTCCAAAATTTCCACGATCTCCC
>NZ_JBEZDR010000207.1:0-1531 GCF_040648415.1 Nonomuraea sp. NPDC049141 | reverse complement strand
TGGCGCTGGCCGTTGGCCAGCACGTCGAGCAGGACGGTTTCGAAGGCGGCCGATTCGACCCAGTCCACCTCGCGGGTGTACCCGCAGATCAGCGCCGCCCCCGTGGCGTCGAGGAAGCCGCGCAGCACCGCGTCGGAGGCGCGCAGCACCGAACAGCTGCCGAAATAGAGCCGCCGGCCTTCGCATCGACCCGCCATCAACTCCGCGACGTCGGCGAGCGCCACCGATTCCCAGTCGGTGAGGCAGAGCCGGCTCGGCTCGCCGTGCATGGCGAAGAAGCCGACCCGGTGGTCGGCGTACTGCTTGAGCAGCCAGCGGTCCACGAAGTAGAACAGCTCGTCGCGGGTGGCCGCGTCCTTGTGGATGAAGCGGATCTTTCCGAGCCGTTCGAGCAGTTCGAGGGTGGGCAGGACGGAGCCGCGCTCGTTGAGGTCGCGGTGCCACTGGCCCTCGATGCAGAAGACGCCACCACGTGCCATGCCGCCCCCTCCCCCGGTCCCGCCGGCGCTGACGTTACCGGGTCGGACCGGCCAGCTCACATCACCCTGCGTGTGCCCGGCTGCCGCTTTCCGTGCCTTTCGCGGTTCCCTGTCGTCGAATGCCGGCACTTGGGTGTTTCGCAATTCGCGTAATGCCCTGGCAACACCCAGGAACGGCGAATCGTGAGGACAATTCTTGTTAATCGCCGCGAAAGGTCGGTCGGCCTGCCAGGGTGGAAATCACGGGACGGGCAGGCCGATGTCCCGGACGCCACCCCAATCGCACTCCTATCGGGAGGACTTTCTGTGCGCGTTAACACCCTGAAACGGGCCGCTGTCGCATTCGCCCTGGCGTTGCCGGCAGCCGCTCTCGCCACGGTGGTCGCCGCGCCAGCGGCCCACGCCGACGGCTGCTACACGTGGCAGCGCAACCTCTACCAGGGGCGCTCCGGCGCCGACGTCCGCCAGTTGCAGATCCGGGTGGCCGGTTGGGCCGGCAACCGGGACATCGTGGAGAACGACGGACGCTTCGGACCGAAGACCGCCGCCGCCGTCAAGCGGTTCCAGTCCGCATACGGGCTGCGCGTCGACGGCGTCGCCGGACCGCAGACGTACCGCAAGCTCTACGACCTCCAGGACAACGACTGCACGCCGCGGCACTTCAGCTTCCGCGAGATGGACGACGGCTGCGGTCGCGGCGGCTGGAGCGGCGGTCCGCTCTCCCCCGCGCAGACCAGGCAGAACGCGCTGCGCACGATGTGGAAGCTGGAGGCGATGCGGCGCAGCCTCGGCGACAAGCCGCTCTACGTCAGCAGCGGCTTCCGCAGCCGTACCTGCAACAACCAGGTCGGCGGGGCATCGGACAGCCAGCACCTCTACGGCAACGCCGCCGACCTGACCTCCCGCACCAGCTCCCTCTGCCAACTGGCCCGCGACGCGCGCAGCCGGGGCTTCAGCGGGATCTACGGGCCCGGCTACCCGGACCACGACGACCACGTGCACGTCGACTCGCGACGGGAGAACGACCGGGACGACACACCGAACACCTCCAG
>NZ_JBEZDR010000206.1:0-1548 GCF_040648415.1 Nonomuraea sp. NPDC049141 | reverse complement strand
CGGCGCAATGCAAGCAACAAGCACCAACCCCAGCCGGGGACGGCGCGGAGAAACGGAAGGGCTACGGGGGTCACAGGTGGCGCAGTCCCGGCTTCGCCGGCCCGTGGGCGGGCGGCTAGAGCAGTGACACGTGCACGTGGTCGGTGTGGTTCGACGGGCCGCTGTAGGACTTCCAGCCGGTCGCCGGGAACCAGATCTGCCGGTTCCAGATCACGTAGTAGATGCCGAGCCGGTCGGCGTTGCGGACCAGGAACGCGGTCAGGTTGTTGCCGTACATGTAGGTGTCGTCGTTGTGCCAGGGGGAGAAGCCGCTCCTCTGCAACGACCAGTCGCAGGCCCGGCCCTTCGGATGCTCGTACGGCCCGCCGGAGCGGTAACAGCCGACGAACCGGTTGAAGCCGACCCGCTTGACCTCCTTGTACATGTGCAGTGTGCGCGCGGTGATGCAGCCGGAGGTGGTGGGATCGTCCTCGGTGCAGCCCAGGGGCTTCCAGTCGCCGTCGGCCGTACGTCCCGGCGCGATCTTCGCCACCGGCGAGGTGGCGACCACCTTGCCACTGGTCAGCCCCCTGCCGCCGACCAGTGCGAGCGCCTTCTCCGCCTCCCGCTTGCCGCGCGCCATCTCGTTCGTCAGCTTCTGCTGCTCGCGGACCTCGGCGTCGAGCGCCAGCTTGGCCTGCTCGGCGCGGTTCTTGACCGCGTTCACCTCGGCGAGCTTCTTGGAGTTGACCAGGTTCAGCTCGTCGAGGGCGGCGGCGCGCTTGACGAACGAGTCGGGGCTGGCGGTGTCCAGCAGCATCGACACCGCGCCGATCCGTCCCGTCCGGTAGGACTGGGCGGCGATCTGACTGACCTGCGGGGCCAGCGCGTTCAGTTCGGCCTGTGCCCGGTTGACCTCCAGGGCCAGTTCGAGCTGGCGCTTCTTCGACTTCTCCAGCTTCGCCTTGGCCTGCACGTAGGACCGGTTGCGGGCCTCGATCAGGTCGTCGAGCAGCTTGGGCTCGTCGTCGCCGTGGCCGGAGGGCTTGGGTGGGGTGGGCGCGGCCACCGCCGGGAGAGGCCCGGCGAAGACCGCCAGGGCGGCGAGTACGGCCACCACGGGCGTCAGCCAGCGGCGTAGGGGTGCCGTCACAGTTTTCCCTTCCGTCGACCGCCGACCGGGTTAGCTGACGGGTTCGGGGCGGAAGTGGCCCCTACCGCTGTCGCGGATTCACCCCACGTGCCTGGGTCCCCGGCTCGCCTGGCGGCGATTGGGCGGCGGCACCGCAGGCGCCGCTGCGCGCCTTCGGCGGTGACCGGCAGCGAGGTTACCTGAGAGCACTCCCGGGGATCTACGTCCCTAAGCCGACTAAATGCGTTATTTCGTAATGGCTGACGGTGACCAGTGACGCGTTTATCAGGGCGGGAACCCCGAATCGTCACGCAGAGGAGTGTCACCATGCGGTGTCCGTTCTCCTGTCGTGGTCGGGCCATCCGGCGGGAGCGGCGGACGGCGCGTCTCCGCGCGGCCCGCTGAGCGCCTCCAGCGCCTCGGCCCGGTCGGCCGCC
>NZ_JBEZDR010000205.1:0-1550 GCF_040648415.1 Nonomuraea sp. NPDC049141 | reverse complement strand
TGGGGATCGCGTTCGCGCTGTCGTTCGCGCCGCTGAACATCCAGGCCACGAACGGCGTGAACGACGACGAGCAGGGGCTGGCCTCCGGCCTGCTCGTCCCGCCCATTCGCCGCCGCCCTGCTCGTCCGCAACGGGAGCAGCTTCGCGGGCCCGGCCGCTCAGGTGCATGGCCCACCAGCCGTGTGATCTGAGGCATATTCATCTGAGTATCTACTACTCAGGCGTGCGGGCGAGAGGTCGGAACATCATCAGTGCTGACGCCAGTCCGGGCGTGCGAAATCCGTCGACTGGCGGGAAGGGCAATTTGCAGTCGCATCTCCGCAGCACGAGAAAGTGGGTTGTCCACGAATGCTGTACGAACGAAACCTCAGAAGATGGGGGGCTCGTGTGCTGTTTGCCGCCGCTCTCCTCATCGGTTCCATTGCCGTTACGCCGCCAGCCGTCGTGCACGCCAAATCGCCAACCACCAACGTTCAGTTCGGCATGGCCTGGGTCGACTTCAACGCCGACGGGAAGGCTGATTACTGCTCTATCTGGTCGTCTACGGAACTGAGGTGTGTACTTTCAACGGGTATCGGCCTCGGCCAGCGGATCACGGGGTTCAACCAGGACCCTGGTTACCAGGAGGGGCGGGCCTGGGTCGACTTCAACGGTGATGGTCGGGTCGACTACTGCCGGGTGGTCGCGGCCGGAGGTAAATCTCTGTCCTGCACCCTGTCGAACGGCACGTCGTTCGGGTCGACGTACACGTCAGGAGGGCTCGACCCGGGCTGGACCGCGGGTCAGGCCTGGGTCGACTTCAACGCGGACGGGCGTGCCGACTTCTGTCGGGTGATCGGGACCTGGAGCCAGAAGGTCCAGTGCACCGTCTCCACGGGCACCGGCTTCGGCGCCACCTACACCTCCGGCAACATCGACGCGGGCTGGGACGCCGGCCGGGACTGGGCGGACGTCAATGGGGACGGCCGAGCCGACTACTGCCGCGTCGTCAGTTCCAGCAAGCTGCAGTGCACGCTCTCCACGGGCACGGGGTTCGGCACCACCTTCACGTCCGCCAACCTGGACGGCGGATGGGACGACAGCCGTGACTGGGTCGACTTCAACGGCGACGGGCGGGTCGACTACTGCCGGGTTGTCGGCAATTTCTCGAAGTCGGTCCAGTGCACGCTCTCGACGGGCAACAACTTCGGGTCGACCATCACCTCGGCTGCCATGGATGTCGGCTATTGGGTCACCCGAGGATGGGCCGACTTCAACGGTGACGGCCGCCTCGACTTCTGTCGGATCACCAACGCTCTCGGCGTCTGCACGGTGTCGAACGGCAGTTCCTTCGGCGTCACCTACTCGCACCCGTCCGGGAACTACAGCTACATCAGTGGGAACGGGTGGGTGGACCTCAATGGAGACGGGCGAGCCGACCACTCGACTGTTGAGGAGCAAACCACCTTCTACCTCTCCACCGGGACGGGTTGGGGCGGTCCTCTGATTAGTCCCCCCCCAAGCGCCTGATCCTCGGCGGTGCAAGCGACGGCGGGGCCACGGATGACCGT
>NZ_JBEZDR010000204.1:0-1551 GCF_040648415.1 Nonomuraea sp. NPDC049141 | reverse complement strand
CTTCGCCGGCGTGGCCCCGGTGGGGGCCGGTGAGCGGCCCCGCGTGCCGTCGGTACGCGACTGGTCCGTCGCCGGGCAGAACACGCACAACACGCGGCACGCTGCGACCGAGCGAACCATCGACGCCCGCAACGTCGCGCGGCTGCGGCCCCGCTGGGTGTTCACCGCCAACGGCGACATCAACGCCACTCCGGCGGTGGTGGACGGCATCCTCTACGTGCCGGACGCCGGTGGGACGCTCTGGGCCATCCGTGCCTCCGACGGCACGCCGGTGTGGTCGCATCCGATCAGCGACTACACGGGGCCGCCGGTCGACGGTTCCCGCACCACCCCGGCCGTCTCCGGCGACCTCGTCGTGATCGGCAAGGGCTTCACCATCGAGTCGCCCAGCGGGGCCGCCGTGATCGCGGTGAACCGGGGCGACGGCTCGCTGCGCTGGCTCACCCAGGTCGACCCCAACCCGCGGGCGAAGGTGACCGGCGCCCCCGTGATCGATCGGGGCGTGGTCTACGTCGGCATCTCCTCGTCGTCGGAGATCCTGCCGCCGCCGCACACCTTCCGGGGCAGCGTCGTCGCACTCGACCTGCGTACCGGCCGGATCCTGTGGCGGACCTACATGGCACCGCCGGGCTACACCGGCAGCGCCGTCTGGGGGAGCAACCCGGTTGTCGACCGTCGCCGGGGCCTGGTCTACGTCGGCACGGGCAACAACTACACGGTGCCGGAGGGCGTGTGCACCCACCCCGAGCAGACCGACTGCGAGCTGCCGGCCGCCGACGACTACTTCGACGCGGTGGTCGCGCTCGACCTGCGGACCGGCCGGGTCCGCTGGGTGCACAAGACCATGCGCGCCGACGCGGTGTCCGAGCTCGACCCGCCACCGGGCACCGACATGAACTTCGGCTCGTCGCCGAACCTCTTCACCACCACGATCGGCGGGCGCCAGCGCGAGCTGCTCGGGATCGGGCAGAAGAGCGGCGACTACTGGGCGCTGGATCCGGACGACGGCCGGGTGGTGTGGAAGACCAAGGTGGGGCCCGCCGGCGGCATGGGCGGGATCCAGTGGGGCTCGTCCACCGACGGCCGGCGGATCTACGTGGCGCTGGCCAACTCGGACCGTATCCCCTTCAAGATCCCCTCTCCCGACGGCGGTGAGATCACCCTGACCGGCGGGATGTGGGCGGCGTTGGACGCCTCGACCGGCCGCATCCTGTGGCGCACCCCCGATCCGCAGGGCGCCATCGACATGGGCTACGTCACCTCCGCCAACGGCGTGGTGTACGTCGGCTCCGGCGCCGGCACCGGCGACAACATGTACGCCCTCGACGCCCGCACGGGCGCCATCCGGTGGCGGTTCGCCAGCGGCGGCTCGGTGATCGCGGGTGCCGCCGTCGTCGACGGGTCCGTCTATTGGGGATCCGGGTACCACATCGGCACCGGCAACAACAAGCTGTACGCCTTCGACCTGCGCTGACCGGAAGGGCGGGCGGCGGGGCGCGCCCCCCCCCCCCACCCCCACCACCCCCCGGCGGCCGAGCTTCAATAATATAA
>NZ_JBEZDR010000203.1:0-1555 GCF_040648415.1 Nonomuraea sp. NPDC049141 | reverse complement strand
GCTTTCACCGGGCGGGCCGCGTCGGCTCCGGCCCGCTGACCGTTCTCGCCTGGATGCGGCGTGCCGTGCGTCAGCGTGGCCGGCGGCCGGTCTGGCCCGGCGAAGCGGCGCGCGGGGGGTGGGTTCGCGGCAGGGGCGGTGAACCTGTTAACCTTGGCGCCGGCCCGCCCGGTGAAAGCCGGGTGGGACCGATGCCGGTCCGCCGGCGGAGGGGTTGTGGCGCAGTCCGGTAGCGCACCTCGTTCGCATCGAGGGGGTCAGGGGTTCGAATCCCCTCAACTCCACCCAGTTCAGGCCGTTTCCGCCAGTCGGAGACGGCCTTTTCGATCTTGTGGAGCAGCGCGGCAGAGCAACGGCGCTCTGGCGAGGGTGGGCCGGGCCCGGCTCAGTCGGCCGACGCGGCTGCTGCCAGGAGCCGGTACGTGGCGTCGTCGAAGGCGACCAGGCGGACGTGCTCGACGGCGGTCGGTGTCGCCCTGATCGTCGTGACCGCGATCGTCGCCGCCTGGTCGGACGGGTAGCCGTAGACGCCGGTGCCGATGGCGGGGAAGGCGACGCGGCGGGCGCCGATCTCGTCGGCGACCTGGAGGCTGCGCCGGTAGCACGAGGCCAGGACGTCCGCCTCGCCGTGGCCGCCGCCCTCCCACACCGGACCGACCGTGTGGATGACGTGGCGTACGGGTGGATCCAGGTCGAACGCGGGGGTGGCGACGGCCTCGCCCGGATGGCACGGCGCGAGAGCGGCGCCCGCCTGGGCCAGGCCTGGTCCCGCCGCCCGGTGGATCGCCCCGTCGACGCCACCGCCGCCCAGCAGCGACTCGTTCGCCGCGTTGACGATGCCGTCGACTTCCTCGCGGGTGATGTCACCGCGTACCACTTCGATCACGGGCATGGACCGATCATGTCATTGGGGCCGCGGAGGATCGGCCCTACCGTGGCAGGTCGAGCGAGATGTGCGCGGACAGCGCGCGGAGGAAGCCGGGCGCGTCGAAGACGGCGCCGGCGGAGGCGACACCGACCGTCCTGGTCCGTCCCGTGAGGATGCGGTGGACCGCTTCCACCACGAGCGGCGCACTGACGGCGTAGATGTCCTGGCCGCTCGCCACGGCGCGCCGTTCCTCGCCGCCGGAGCGCACGACGACGTCGACGAGGAAGGTCTGCGCGGACCGGCCGCGATCGTCGACGGCGGTCGGCGCCGATGTCTCCGGAGCCGCCAGCTCGCCGGCCGCCTCGACCGTCATGTAGGTGCACACCTCTGGAATGGCCAGGTGGCTGGGGACGGTGACGACGTCGGCCATGGTGAACTCGCCGATCACGGCCCGGATCCCCATCGGGTCGGGGAAGGGCCACTTCAGGGTCGGTGGGGCGTCGTCGCGGTACTCCAGCCGCCCGTCGCGGTAGCGGACACGCCGGCCGTCCCGGCGCTGCCGGGAGACCGTGCCCGCGGCGCGGGTCCCGGCCGTGGGGTGCCAACCGCTCAAGCCGTACGCGACGTGCGCCTCGTCGGCCGCCGTCCAGTCGCCCATCGCCGCGGTGACCAGCAGGTCGCCGAGGC
>NZ_JBEZDR010000202.1:0-1575 GCF_040648415.1 Nonomuraea sp. NPDC049141 | reverse complement strand
CCGCGCTCGCCGTGACCGCCCTCGGCGCGGTCACGACCACCCCCGACCAGGCGGACGCCGGCCCGAAGCCGGTCGCCGTCAAGCTGCTCGCGCTCAACGACTTCCACGGCAACCTCGAACCGCCGTCCGGCTCCAGCGGCACCATCGCCGGGCAGCCCGCCGGCGGGGCCGAATACCTCGCCACCCAGCTCGCCGAGCTGCGCAAGCGCGCCGCCAAGGAGCAGAACACGATCACCGTGGCGGCCGGCGACCTGATCGGCGCCTCCCCGCTGCTCTCCGCCGCGTTCCACGACGAGCCGACCATCGAGGCGCTTTCGCTGGCCGGGCTCGACTACGCCAGCGTCGGCAACCACGAGTTCGACGAGGGTGCCGACGAGCTGCTGCGCATCCAGAACGGCGGCTGCCACCCGGTCGACGGCTGCGTCGACGGCACCCCGTACGAGGGCGCCGGCTTCCAGTACCTCTCCGCGAACGCGTTCAAGACCGCGACCGGCCAGCCGCTGCTGGCGCCGTACGCCATCCACAAGGTGCAGGGCGTCAAGGTCGGCTTCATCGGCATGACGCTGGAGGGCACCCCGCGCATCGTCAGCCAGCAGGGCGTCGCCGGCCTGACCTTCGCCGACGAGGCGCAGACCGCCAACCGGTACGCCCGCGAGCTGCGCCGCCAGGGCGTCGAGACCATCGTCGTGCTGCTGCACGAGGGCGGCACCCAGGACGCCACCGGCGGCATCAACGACTGCAAGGGCATCTCCGGCCCCATCGTGGACATCGCCAACCGGATGGACCCGTCCATCGACGTGGTCGTCAGCGGCCACACCCACCAGGCGTACAACTGCGACATCAGCGGCAAGCTGGTCACCAGCGCCAGCTCCTTCGGCCGCCTGGTCACCGACATCGACCTCTCCATCGACCGGCGCACCGGCGACGTGATCAGCGCCAAGGCCGAGAACGTGGTGGTCACCCGGGACCTCGCCCCGGACCGGGCGCAGACCGACCTGATCAAGCGCTACAAGACCGTGCTCGGCCCGGTGGCCGGCCGCGAGGTCGGCCAGACCACCACGGAGATCAAGAAGACCCAGGAGACCCTCTTCGGTACGACCATGGGCGAGTCGCCGCTGGGCAACCTGATCGCCGACGCGCAGCTCGCCGCCACCGACGACGAGCAGGGCGCCGTCGCCGCCTTCATGAACCCCGGTGGCGTACGCGCCGACCTCGACGCCGGGCCGGTCACCTACGAGGAGGCGTTCACGGTGCAGCCGTTCGCCAACAACCTCGTGACGCTCGACCTCACCGGCGCGCAGCTCTACTGCCTGCTGGAGCAGCAGTTCGTCACCGGCCGGACGCTCTACCCGTCGTCGACCGTCCGGTACGTCGTCGACTCCGCCGGCACCACCGGCACCGCCGCCGACGCCTGCTCCGGCACCCGGGTCGTCCGGGGCAGCCTCACCCTCGGCGGTACGGCGGTCACCGCCGACGCCACGTACCGCGTCACGGTGAACAACTTCCTCTCCGGCGGCGGCGACGGCTTCACCGTCCTCACCGGCGGCACCAACGCGGTCACCGGAATGATCGACC
>NZ_JBEZDR010000201.1:0-1578 GCF_040648415.1 Nonomuraea sp. NPDC049141 | reverse complement strand
GACGGTCGTGACCTTCGGTCACGCGCGTCCCGCCGGTGCCGGCGTGGGCCGAGCGGTGAGGGGTTTCACCCATCTGCTCGCTCGCTTCGCGTTGAGGTGGTGGTGACGGTGTCGATGCGGACGGCTCAGGCGAGGTTCTTGACCGCGGCCTCGACCTTGGTGCGGACCGACTCGGGCAGCGGGGCGTAGCCCAGCTCGGTCAGGTCGGCCTGGCCCGCGGGGCTGGCGGCGTGGCCGAGGAAGCCCTTGACCAGCGGGAGCTTGTCGGCGGCGAGGCCCTTGGAGCAGACGATCTCGTAGGTCACCAGGACGATCGGGTAGGCCCCGGCCTCCTTGGTGTTGTAGTCGATCTTCATCTTCAGGTCGTCGCCCTGGCCGACCACCTCGGCGCCGGCGATGGTCTTGCCGGCCGACTCGGCGGTCAGTTCGGCGAACTCGCCCGCGCCGTTGCCGACCTTGGCGGTCTTCAGGCCACCGTTCTCGGCGTACGACCACTCGACGTAGCCGATGGTGCCGTCCTGGTTCTTGATGGCGCTGGCCACGCCGTCGGACTTCGCCGCGCCGGTGCCGCCCGGGGCCTTCCACTCCTTGGCCTTGCCGAAGGTCCAGTCGGCCGCGGCGGTCTTGGTGAGGAAGTCGGTGAAGTTGTCGGTGGTGCCGGACGAGTCCGAGCGGTGCACCGCATTGATGGCGGTCGACGGCAGCTTGGCGTCGGGGTTGTCGGCCTTGATCGCCGGGTCGTCCCACTTGGTCACCTTGCCGGCGAAGATCTTCGCCAGGGTGGCCGGCTTGAGCTGGAGGTTGTCCACGCCGTTGACGTTGTAGGCGATGGCGACCGGGCCGATCACCATCGGCAGGTTGATGGCCGCGCCGCCGACGCACTTGGCGTTGGCCTGCGGCTGCTCCTCCTCCTTGAGGGCGGAGTCCGAGCCGGCGAAGTCGGCGGTGCCGGCGATGAAGGCCTGGATGCCGGCGCCCGAGCCGGACGGCTCATAGTTGATCTTGGCACCGGAGCACTTCTGCTGGTACGCCTTGATCCACTCGTCCATCGCGTTCTTCTGCGCCGACGAGCCCTGGGCGTTCAGCGTGCCGGTGGCGCAGTCGGCGGCGGCGGCCGACCCGGAGGCGGAGGCGCTGCTCGCGGGCTCGTTGTTGTCCGAGCCGCATGCGCTGAGAGCGAGCGTCGCGGTAAGAGCGAGGCAGGCGAGAGTGCCGTGCCGCTGGAGCTTCACCTGAGGGGTTTCCCTTCACGTCTGACTTCGCACCCGGATTGGGGCCCGGGGTGCCGGCGCTGACCGGCTGATCCAAAAGTTAGGAGCGCCAGGTAGCCGGTTCGCCGGTCGGAAGTGAACGGGGAGTGAACAGGTGCGGCAGTGCAGATGACCGCTCGCTGAGGGCGGGTTGTCCGTTAAGTGAACTCGGCTGCCACTGTCGGAAGTATGCGGATTTTCCTGGTAGGACGCCATCTCGCGGGCGCGCCGCCGTCACCGACGGTGACCCTGCGGGCGGTGCGAGCCGGGGCCGGGCCCGGGTGGGCGTGCGCGGAGCGGTGCGTGACGCGCTCCGAGGTGGCACGCG
>NZ_JBEZDR010000200.1:0-1585 GCF_040648415.1 Nonomuraea sp. NPDC049141 | reverse complement strand
CGCGTACGGCCACCTGGTGGCGCTGCGCCAGGGCGACCTGGCGTACCTGCACGTGCACCCGCACGGCGAGCCGGGCGACGGGCGGACGCGGCCCGGCCCCGAGGTGAGCTTCTCGGCGGAGATGCCGTCGGCCGGGGCCTACCGCCTCTACCTGGACTTCAAGCACGGCGGCGTGGTGCGTACCGCCGAGTTCACCGTCGTCGCCGGCAGTCCGACCACGCCGGGTGTCCCGGCCGCGACGGGCACCCCGACGGCGGGCACCCCCGCCGCCACGAGCTCCCCGACCGCCGACGCCGGCCACGGCGTCCCCGGCCACGGGCACGACTGACGGGACCGTGATGACCACCAAGCCCTTGCTGACCGCGCCGAACCAGATCGAGCTGGCGATCGGCGGGATGACCTGCGCCTCCTGCGCCGCCCGGATCGAGAAGAAGCTCAACCGGATGGACGGGGTGACCGCCACCGTCAACTACGCCACGGAGAAGGCCACCGTCCGGTACGCCGACGAGGTCACCCCGGACGACCTGATCGCCACGGTGGAGAAGACCGGCTACACGGCGGCCCTGCCGCCCCCGCCCCGGTCCGCCGGAGACGCACCGACCGCCGAGCCGGTGGACGAGCTGCGCGTCCTGCGTACCCGGCTGTGGGTCTCGGCCGTGCTCACCGTGCCGGTGATCGCGCTGGCGATGGTGCCCGCCTGGCAGTTCGACTTCTGGCAGTGGCTGTCGCTGACCCTGGCCGCCCCGGTCGTGGTCTACGGCGGGCTGCCCTTCCACCGGGCGGCCTGGATCAACCTGCGGCACGGCGCGGCGACCATGGACACCCTGGTCTCGCTCGGCACCCTGGCCGCGTTCGGCTGGTCGGTCTGGGCGCTCTTCCTCGGCACCGCCGGGACGCCGGGGATGACCCACCCGTTCAGTCTCGCCATCAACCGCTCCGACGGCGCCGGCAACATCTACCTGGAGGCGGCGGCCGGGGTGACCGTGTTCATCCTCGCCGGCCGCTACTTCGAGGCGCGGGCGAAGCGGACCGCCGGCGCGGCCCTGCGCGCCCTGCTCGAACTGGGCGCCAAGGACGTCGCGGTGCTGCGCGGCGGCACGGAGACCCGGATCCCGGTGGACCAGCTCGTGGTGGGGGACCGGTTCGTGGTCCGGCCCGGCGAGAAGATCGCCACGGACGGCGTGGTCGACGAGGGCACCTCGGCGGTCGACGCCAGCATGCTCACCGGCGAGTCGGTCCCGGTCGAGGTCGGTCCGGGCGACTCCGTGGTCGGCGCCACCGTCAACGCGGGCGGCCGGCTGGTGGTCACCGCCACCCGGATCGGCGGCGACACCCAACTGGCCCAGATGGCCCGGCTCGTCGAGCAGGCGCAGACCGGCAAGGCGGCGGTGCAGCGGCTGGCCGACCGGATCTCCGGCGTCTTCGTGCCGATCGTGATCGCCCTCGCGGTGGGCACCCTCGGCTGGTGGCTCGGCAGCGGGTCGGGCACCACCGCCGCGTTCACCGCCGCCGTGGCGGTGCTGATCATCGCCTGCCCGTGCGCCCTCGGGCTGGCCACGCCGACCGCGCTGCTGGTCGGCACCGG
>NZ_JBEZDR010000199.1:0-1610 GCF_040648415.1 Nonomuraea sp. NPDC049141 | reverse complement strand
AGGCGCCACCGGAGCGGGGCCGCCCCGCCCGGCCGCACCGCAACGGGGAGACCCGGCGGGCCGGCTGAGCGCCGTCGGGCCGGGCACCGGTACGCACCGGCGTCACTGCTTCTCGGTGAACCCGAACTGGATGACGCCCTCGTCGTCGACGCTGGCGTCCACCGAGGCGTCGCCGAGCAGTTCGGCGGCGTCGGAGTCCAGGAAGATGCGCGCGCCCTGGTTGTCGACCACGTGGTCGCCGTCGACGGGCTCGGCGACCAGCTCGACGGTGAGCGAACCCGCGTCGGTGTCGGCGGCGATCCGCACCCCGCCGTCCTCGGCGACGTCCTGCTGGTTGGCGAGGTCTCGGATGACCAGCACGGCGTTGTCGGTCATGGTGAGCATGGCGGAACTCCTCGTGGATTCTCGGATTCACGGTGCGGGACCGGGCATCGGCCCGCGGGCGAGCACACGTGGGAGGCGATGGCGGGCGACGCGTACGCACGTCGCCGTCGCTCTTCGGGGCAGCTGAGGGCCCCTCCACGGCCTACGTTGCCCCCTGCCGGGGCATCCGTCAAATAGAGCGGATTAAGTGCGCCTGCTCTGCGGCGCTGGCCCCGTAGGGCTTCCCGACACGGGCGCCACACCGGCCACAACTGGCATCTACGCAGGTAGAGCCGCTTTTGCGCCTAGGCTGGGAGTCATGGACGACGCCCGGCGCTACGCCTGCGAGTTCCTCGGCACCCTGCTGCTGGTGTTCTTCGGGGTGGGCAGCGCGGTGGCCGCACGGGTGCAGGGTGGGGTCGTGGTGGTGGCGCTCGCCTTCGGGTTCATCATGCTCGCGCTGGTCTACACCGTCGGCCCGGTCTCCGGCAGCCACGTCAACCCGGCGGTGACGCTGGGCGTTCTGCTCTCCGGCAAGATCTCCATGGTCGGCGCGGTGGCGTACTGGGTCGCCCAGTTCGCGGGGGCCACCGTGGCGGGCTTCCTGCTCTGGGGGCTGACCCGATGGGGCGACGTGGTGGATCAGACGGGTGCGCTGGGCAGCAACGGCTACGGCGCGCACATCAACCTAGGCGGCGCGGCGGTGCTGGAGACCGTCCTGACGTTCCTGTTCGTGCTCGTCGTGCTCGTCGTCACCAGTCGCACCGAGCACGCCGCCGTCGCCGGGACCGCCATCGGGCTGGCCCTGGCTGCCGCACACCTCGTGGGCGTGACGCTGGACGGTACGTCGGTCAATCCGGCGCGGTCGTTCGGGCCGGCGCTGTTCGAAGGCGGGACGGCGTTGCGCCAGCTCTGGGTGTTCATCGTCTTCCCACTGCTCGGTGGGGTGCTCGCTGCCCTGGTGGCACCGCTGATCATCGGGCGGGGCCGGCGCTACCGGGGCGAGCCGGAGGAGCCGGTCAGACCCGCCCCAGGCACCGCCTGACCCCGGAAGCGCCCGGCGTCCTGCGGCGGCGGCGCCCGTTCTGCACATTTCCTTTTCGCGTACGGTCTTTCCTGGCAGATACCTGCATGGCAGCATCACCCCATGCATCGTCGTCTCTTCCCCCGGACGCTCGCGCTGGTGGCGCTGGTCGCCGCCGCGGCCACGGCGGGCGCGCCCACCGCCACCGCCGAGTCCCCGACCC
>NZ_JBEZDR010000198.1:0-1611 GCF_040648415.1 Nonomuraea sp. NPDC049141 | reverse complement strand
GCGTTCACGCGACCTCCGATTGAGGCACACCGAGCTCGGTGAGGAACGACTTCGCCCAGTGCCCCACGTCGTGGGTGCGTAGGTGGCGTTGCATTGTCCGCATTCTGCGGCGGGCCTCCGGCTTCTCGACATGCACGGCCCTCAGCAGGGCGTCCTTGACCGCGTCTGGGTCGTGCGGGTTACACAGGAACGCCTGACGCAGCTCGGTTGCGGCGCCGGCGAACTCGCTGAGCACGAGTGCACCGCCCTGGTCGGCGCGCGATGCGACGTACTCCTTGGCTACCAGATTCATTCCGTCTCGCAGCGGGGTCACCATCATCACGTCCGCGGCGGCGTACATCGCGGCCAGTTCAGTGCGACTGTACGACTGATGCAGATAATGCACCGCCGGCACGCCGACCCTGCCGAATTCGCCATTAATCCGGCCGACCTCGCGCTCCACCTTCACGCGTAGTGCCTGGTAGTGCTCCACGCGCTCGCGGCTGGGCGTGGCGACCTGCACCATGACCGCGTCGGGAACTGTCAACTTTCCGTCAGCCAGCAGTTCGCGGAAGGCCTTCAGGCGCAACTCGATGCCCTTGGTGTAATCCAGCCGGTCGACGCCCAGGATGATCGTCTTCGGGTTGCCCAGCTCCTCGCGGATCTCCTTCGCCCGGGCCTGGATCGCCGGGTCGGTGGCCAGCCGCTCCATCTCCCTGGTGTCGATGGAGATCGGGAACGCGCCGGCCTTCACCTGGCGGCCGTCGACCTGGATCATCTGCCCCTCGTAGCGCAGCCCGAGCAGGTGCCGGGCCAGCCGGACGAAGTTCTGCGCGGCGAGGCGCTGCTGGAACCCGACCAGGTCGGCGCCGAGCAGGCCGCGCAGGATCTCGGTGCGGAACGGCATCTGCATGAACAGCTCGATGGGCGGGAACGGGATGTGCAGGAAGAAGCCGATCCGCAGGTCGGGCCGCAGCTCGCGGAGCATCGCCGGGACGAGCTGGAGCTGGTAGTCCTGCACCCAGACCGTCGCCCCCTCGGCCGCGACCTCCGCCGCGGCCTCCGCGAAGCGGGCGTTGACCAGGCGGTACGCCTCGCGCCAGCGGCGCTTGTAGGCCGGCGTCTCCACCGCGTCGTGGTAGAGCGGCCAGATCGTCGCGTTGGACTGGCCCTCGTAGTAGCGCTCCAGTTCCTCCGCGCTCAGCGGTACCGGGTGCAGCCGGATGCCCTCCAGGTCGAAGGGCTCGGGGGCGGCGCCGGTGCCGCCGGCCCAGCCGACCCAGGTGCCCTGGTGCTCGGCGAGGACGGGGTGCAGTGCGGTCACCAGCCCTCCGGGGCTGCGACGCCACTGCCGTCCTTCGGGGGTGCTCACCTCGTCGACGGGTAGCCGGTTCGCCACTACGACAAAGGAGCTGCGGACGGTCACGTTCGGCCACCTCCGGGTGCTGACGGGTCAACCGCGAATGAGCGTACTGAGCGTAGCTGCGGCTTCTGGGGCCCCGTGCCGGAGTCACCTACCCTTCCCACGATGGTCCAACCCCTGGCGTGATCTTGTCGATACCCCTGTCCGGAAGCAGGGGTGGCGCGCCGCGCCCGGAGCGTCGGGGGCGGGGTGATGTGGGCGCGGCGCCG
>NZ_JBEZDR010000197.1:0-1623 GCF_040648415.1 Nonomuraea sp. NPDC049141 | reverse complement strand
GGCGATCATCGGCAGCGGCTCGGCCATGTGCCGCTCGATGGTGTCGTGCAGGTGCGCCTGGCCGGTGAAGAGCGCGTCGAGCAGGTCCTTCTCGGCGATCGAGCCGGCCACCTCGCCGGTGACCACCGGGGGCTCGGCCTTGAGCACCGGAAGCTGCGAGACGCCGTACTCGCGCATGTAGTCGATCGCGTCCCGGACCGTCTCGGTCGGGTGCACGTGCACCAGCTCGGGCAGGCCGCCCGGCTTGCCGGCGAGCGCGTCGGCGACCGTCGGCTCCGTGCCGGCGTTGTCCAGGAAGCCGTAGCGGGCCATCCAGCCGTCGTTGAAGATCTTGGACAGGTAGCCCTTGCCGCTGTCCGGCAGCAGCACCACGACCACGTCGTCCGGGCCCGCCTTGCGGGCCACCTCGAGGGCGGCCACCACGGCCATCCCGCAGGAGCCGCCGACCAGCAGCCCCTCCTCGCGCGCCAGCCGACGGGTCATCTCGAAGGACGCCTTGTCGGAGACCTCGATGATCTCGTCGGCGACCCCCCGGTCGTACGTCTCCGGCCAGAAGTCCTCGCCGACGCCCTCGACCAGGTAGGGCCGGCCGGTGCCGCCGGAGTAGACGGAGCCCTCCGGGTCGGCGCCGACGACCTGCACCCGGCCCTCCGAGGCCTCCTTCAGGTAGCGCCCGATGCCGGAGATGGTGCCGCCGGTGCCGACGCCCGCCACGAAGTGGGTGATCTCGCCCCCGGTCTGCTCCCACAGCTCGGGCCCCGTGGTCTCGTAGTGCGAGCGCGGGTTGGCCGGGTTGCTGTACTGGTTGGGCTTCCAGGCGCCGGGGATCTCCCGGGCCAGACGGTCCGAGACGTTGTAGTAGGAGCGCGGGTCCTCCGGGGCCACGGCGGTCGGGCAGACCACCACCTCGGCGCCGTACGCCCGCAGCACGTCCTGCTTGTCCTGGCTGACCTTGTCGGGGCAGACGAAGACGCACTTGTAGCCCCGCAGCTGTGCCACCAGCGCCAGGCCGACGCCGGTGTTGCCGCTGGTCGGCTCGACGATCGTGCCCCCCGGCTGGAGGAGGCCCGCCTTCTCCGCGTCCTCCACCATCCGCAGGGCGATCCGGTCCTTCACCGAGCCGCCCGGGTTGAGGTACTCCACCTTCGCCAGGACGGTGGCCTGGATCCCGGCCGTGACGTTGCGCAGCCGTACCAGCGGGGTGTTGCCGATCAGCTCGACGACGTTGTCGTAGTACCGCACCTCGTTGTGCCCTTCTCCTCCGGCGCCGCCGGCGGCGGCCGGGCAGACGTCTTCTCGACGCCCCAGGGTACGTGGGTTCAGGACGCCACGTGTCCGGGGATCACCGAGCTGCGCCGGGCCTCCCACTCCAGGAACCGCTCGGTCTCGGCCAGCACGCTGCCGGCCAGCCACGTCACCATGACCGCGTCGTCAGCCAGTCCGAAGATCGCCAGCGGGATCTCCGGAAGCAGGTCCACCGGCGAGACGATGTACGCCGTCGCCGCGGTCATGAGGGCCAGCCGCAGGCCGCCGTCGTACTCCCCCCGGGTGGTCGCCCGGATCATCCGGGGCAGCGCGCCCAGCCGCGCCCCGAGCGACGGCCCGCCCCGCGCCCCGGCCGCC
>NZ_JBEZDR010000196.1:0-1626 GCF_040648415.1 Nonomuraea sp. NPDC049141 | reverse complement strand
GCCCCCACGGGCGCCCCGACGCGGGGTGACCCCCGTCGCCCCCGCCGCCGCTCTCGTCCTGCCGATGCTCGCCGGAACGGCCTCCCCCGCCACTGCGGCCGACCGTCCCGCCATCCAGCCACTCGCCGCCAACCTGGAGGCGATCCGCGCCGCCGAGGCCACCGCGCTCTACGGCGCGCCCGCCGTCCGCCCCATCGAGCAGCGCCGCACCGCGCTGATCACCATGGGCGACAGCGAGATCTCCGGCGAAGGGGTCGGCAACTACGTCCCCGGCACCCACCAGCCCGGCAACTGGTGCGACCGCTCGTACGACCAGGCGGTGTTCCGCACCGGGATCACCGCCGACGAGAAGTACAACATCGCCTGCTCCGGGGCGACCCCGTGGAACCTCATCCGGGGCGGGCCGACCCAGCACAACGAGCTGAACCAGGGCGACCACCTCGCCATCAAGGCCCGCAACACGCACATCAAACTGATCTGGGTGGTGGTCGGCGCCAACGGCGACGGCACGATCCAGTTCGGCCCGGTCGCCACCGACTGCGCCGTCCGCCGGGTCTTCTTCCAGGGGCCCTGCTACCCCACCTACACCGACCAGTGGACCGTCCGCACCGACGGCAGTCGCCGGGCCGTCGAGGACGCGCTCACCGACATCCGGCGGACCATGACCGGCGCGGGCTACCTACAGTCCGACTACGAGCTGGTGCTCATGTCGTACCCGAGCCCCGGCAGCCCGGACGTGGAGGACAACCCGAACTTCCCCGGCTGGTACTCCGGCGGCTGCCTGCTCTACCTGGCCGACGCCGCGTTCGCCCGGAACAAGGCGGTGCCGCTGTTCGAGTCGGCGCTGCGGGCGGCGGCGACCAACACGGGGACCCGCTACCTGGACGCCAGCCGGCTCTTCCACGGCCACGAGGTGTGCACCGACAGCACCTCCGTACGCGGCCTGTTCATCGAGATCGGCGTCTGGGACGAGAACGCGGCCCGGCAGTCGTTCCACCCGAACAAGCGCGGGCACGGCATGTTCGCCCAGTGCATCACCCAGTTCGTCGACTCGGGGCGGCAGCGGGCGACCTGCGTGGACCCGGCCAGCACCGGCAACGGCGTGCTCTACGACGGGCTCTTCGAGTTCAAACAGCTGCGCAACGCCGCCACCGGCACCTGCGTCGACGGCAAGGGCTACGACTCGCGCAACGGCACCGCCCAGCAGTCGTACGGCTGCCACGGCGGACGCAACCAGGGCTTCTGGTACGACCCGACCCGCCAGTCGCTGCACTCGGAGCTCTCCCACGACCGCTGCCTGGACGTCGCGGGCGGATCGTCGAGCGCCGGCACGGCGGTGAACATCTACGACTGCCACGGTGGAGCCAACCAGAAGTTCGTGTTCGCCGGCAACCAGATCAGGACGGCCGGCAACGGCAACCTCTGCCTGGCGTTCGACAGCCCGGCCTCGGGCACCCCCCGGCTGCGCCTGGCCGCCTGCTCCACCAGCACCCGCCAGCAGTGGTCCTTCGAGTCGCGCAACTTCGCCAACCCGGTGGGCTACGGGCACGACGACTTCATCGGATCCCGCATCTACTGAGTTCGACCGACGCCGAGCGGTGTCGCCCTTGCCGGGGCCGCACCGCT
>NZ_JBEZDR010000195.1:0-1638 GCF_040648415.1 Nonomuraea sp. NPDC049141 | reverse complement strand
TGCGCTGGCGGGAGCGGTGTCGCGGCACTCGGCTGGCTCCGTCGCCACCGCTCGACAGGCCGGGTCACTCGGATCGCGCTAGGCTGACCCGGTGGATCGTGCCGAACTGTCCATCACGCTACACCGGACGGGTGACGAAGCCGTGCTTCGCCTGGCCGGTGAGATCGACATGCTCACGGCCGCCCAGCTGTCGACCGTCGTCAACGAGGTGCTCGCCGAGCCGCCGCCGCGGATCGTCCTCGACCTGGGCGGGGTCACCTTCTGCGACTCGCAGGGTCTCGGCACCCTCGTCGTGCTGAGCCGCAAGGCCAGTCACGCCCAGAGCCTGCTGATCCTGACCAACGTGGGCGACTTCCTGCTCCGGGTCCTGGACATCACGGGCCTGCGCAGTGCCCTGATGATCCGCAACGACCAGACCACCGGCTGACCCGCCCCCGGCCCACCGGGCTGACCTACCGCCCTCTTCCCGGCCCCTCCGCGCCCTGCGCACCGGTCGCACGTTCCGCGCAGGCGGCGAGACCTTGGTGGGAAACGGCCCCTCCGGGGGCCGCCAGCCACCAAGATCTCGCTACGCACGTGGGTGGGTCAGGGGGTGTTGCCCCAGCGGGCCTCTTCGAGGAGCTGCACCGCGCGGTCGCGGGCGTCCGCCTCATCCAGGCGCAGCATCGTGGTGGCCTCGTCGACCGCGTCCGTCAGCACCCGCAACTGCGCGTCACGCTCCCGCACCAGGTCGGACTGGGCCGCGAGCTGCCGGGTCTTCACCCACAGCTCGACGAAGACCGACACCTTGGCGCGCAGCACCCACGGGTCGAACGGCTTGGTCAGGTAGTCGACCGCGCCGACCGCGTACCCGCGTAGCGCCAGCTGGGCGTCCCGGTCGGCGGCGGTGAGGAAGATGATCGGCACGTGCCGCGTACGCTCGCGTCGCTTGATGTGGCTGGCCGTCTCGAAGCCGTCCATGTCCGGCATCTGGGCGTCCAGCAGGATCACCGCGAAGTCGTCGACCAGCAGCTGCTTCAGGGCCGCCTCACCGCTCTCGACGGCGACGGACTGCACCGGCAGGCCCTGGAGAATCGCCTCCAGTGCCATCAGGTTCTCCCGGCGGTCGTCCACCAGCAGCGCCTTTGCCATCTGGGTCACGAACTCTCCTCGGTTCGGCTGCCGCTGATCCAGGACGACATGAGTTCGATCAACTCGTCCAGGTCGACGGGCTTGGTGATGTAGTCACTTCCTCCGGCCGCCAGCGCCGACTCGCGGTCGCCGGGCATGGCCTTCGCGGTCAGGAAGACGATCGGCAGGTCGGCGAACCGGTGGTTGCGCCTGATCTGTCGGGTCGTCTCGTACCCGTCCTGATCGGGCATCATCGCATCCATCAGGACGATGTCCACCTCCGGATGCTCGGCCAGCAGGCGGACGCCGTCCGCCCCGTTGTCCGAGTACAACACGGTGAGGCCGTGCAGCTCCAACGCGCTGGTCAGCGCGAAGACGTTCCGGACGTCGTCGTCGATGATCAGCACGGTGGCGCCCTCCAGCCGCCGGGTCGCCGGCGTGGAGGCCGGCTCGGGCAGCTCCGGCGGCGGCATGAGCAGGGACGACGGCAGCCCGGCCCGCGCCGGTGACGGCGGCAGCGGCGCCACC
>NZ_JBEZDR010000194.1:0-1647 GCF_040648415.1 Nonomuraea sp. NPDC049141 | reverse complement strand
CTGCTGCTCGTCCTGCTCGGCTGCGCGCTGCGGCTGCGTACCGGCGTGGACATCACCACCCTCGTCCTCGTCGGCGCCTTCCAGCTCGCCACCGCGCCCGTCGCGGCGCACATGGTGGGCCGGGCCGGCTACCCGCACGACGAGATCCGCCGCGACCTGCTGATCACCGACGAGCTCGCGCCCCACCTCGACCGGATCAGTTCCGGCCGGTCCTGACCGGCGGCGGCGTTCCCCCGCCGGGTCCGCCCGTCGTGGGCGTAGGCGTCGTCCCGCCACGTCCAGCATCGTGGGAAGCCATCGACATATTTACATGTCTGCTCATCCTCGTGTATGAAGACGGGAAGCACGTCCAGTGCTGGTCTCTCGGAGGGAGCGACGATGAAACTTGCCCTACGCCGCCTGCGAACGGCGGCGGTCGCACTCGGCGCCTGCACGCTCGGGCTGAGCGTCATGTCGGTACCCGCCGCCGAGGCGTACGCGGTTCAGCCCGTCGCGCCGCAGTCCCAGCGGGCACCCGAGTCGGAGCAGTTCCAGGCGGAGGGCGTCACCACGGTCGGTGAGCTCCGTACCGTCGACGGCGCGCTCTCCTCCGCCAGCGACGGCCGCACGCAGGTCATCCGGCACCCCGGCGCGTCGTACGTCAAGGTGCACTTCAGCGCGCTGCGGCTCGCCCACGGCGACTACGTCACCGTGTCGAGCCCGGACGGCCGCGAGAGCTACCGGTACGACCGCTACCTGAACCGGGCGACCGGCTCGGACTACACGACGGACGGGCAGCCGGGCTTCTGGGCCATGTCGGTCGACGGCGACACGGCGGTGGTGACGCTGCACAGCAGCCGCGCCTCCCGCGGCAACGTCGCGACCATCGACCGGTTCTGGCGCGGCTACGACCGCACCGAGATCGCGCAGCACAACTTCTCCACGCAGTCGGTGTGCAGCACCGACGCCCGCCGCGACGTCGTCTGCTACCAGAACAGCCACCCCACGGAGTACGCCCGTGGCAGGGCCGTGGCGCGGCTGTTGATCAGCGGCGGCGGCATGTGCACCACCTGGCGGGTCGGCAACACCAACCGCATGCTGACCAACAAGCACTGCTTCTCCACGCAGTCCGCCGTCAGCGGCAGCGAGATGCAGTTCAACTACCAGTGCGCCACCTGCGGCGGCAACAACCCCGGCGCCGGCACCAAGGTGAGCGGGGCGACGCTCTACAAGGTGAGCAGTGGTGGATCCGGTGAACTGGACTACGCCCTGTACTCGGTGAACAACTTCACCAGCATCCAGAGCTTCGGCACGCTCTACCTGGCGACGACCGCCACCAGCACCGGCACCCGGATGTACATCCCGGGCCACGGCGACGGCAGGCCCAAGCGTCTCTCGATCTTCGAGGACACCCAGAACGGCGCGGCGTGCACCGTCAAGAACGCGAACTACAACAGCTGGAACATCAGCTACAGCTGCGACACCTCCGGCGGCAACTCGGGCTCGCCCGTGCTGAACTCCAGCCACCGGGTCATCGCCCTGCACCACCTCGGCGGCTGCCCGTCGAACCAGGGCGCGAAGGCCCACCTGATCTACAACCAGATCGCCAGCCTCATCGACAACAACGGCTGACGATCCGCTGACAAGACGGGCCGCCGGGGCGCGACG
>NZ_JBEZDR010000193.1:0-1660 GCF_040648415.1 Nonomuraea sp. NPDC049141 | reverse complement strand
GTCGGCCGTGCCGGCCGGTACGGATGCGGGTGGCCGCTGATGTGGCGCGACCACCTCACCGAGATCATCGTCTTCTCGGTGCTCTTCCTGCTGGTCAGCGCGATGGGGTTCGTGGCGGCCCGGTGGCGGGCGCCGAAGGACATGGCCCACCTCGACGAGTGGGGGCTGGGCGGGCGCAACTTCGGCGGCTGGATCACCTGGTTCCTGGTCGGCGGTGACCTCTACACCGCGTACACCTTCGTGGCGGTGCCGGCGCTGATGTTCGGTGCCGGCGCGGCCGGCTTCTTCGCCGTCCCGTACACCATCGTCATCTACCCGCTGGTGTTCCTGGTGCTGTGCCGGCTCTGGTCGGTCTCGCACCGGCACGGCTTCGTCACCCCGGCGGACTTCGTCCGCAAGCGGTTCGACTCGCCGGTGCTGGCGCTGCTCGTGGCGATCACCGGCATCGTGGCGACGATGCCGTACATCGCGCTGCAACTGGTCGGCATCGAGGCGGTGCTCAAGACGATGGGGGTGACCGGCGAGAGCGCCCTGGCCCGGCACCTGCCGATCATCATCGCGTTCGCGATCCTGGCCGCGTACACGTACCAGTCGGGGCTACGCGCGCCGGCGCTGATCGCGTTCGTCAAGGACACGCTGATCTACATCGTGATCCTGGTGGCGGTTCTCTACCTGCCGTACAAGCTCGGCGGCTGGGGCGAGATCTTCGACGCGGCGGACGCGAAGTTCGACGCGTCACCGAACCCCAACGACGGGGTGCTGCTGAACGCCAACAACCAGCTCCAGTACGTCACGCTGGCGTTCGGCTCGGCGCTGGCGCTGTTCCTCTACCCGCACAGCATCACCGGGGTGCTGGCCAGCCGGAACCGCGACGTGATCAAGCGGAACATGTCGGCGCTGCCCGCGTACAGTCTGCTGCTCGGCCTCATCGCGCTGCTCGGCTTCATGGCCATCGCCGCCGGGGTGAAGCCGCTGCCCGGGTCGAAGGAGGGCACCGTGGACAGCAACACGGTGGTGCCGGTCCTGTTCGACCAGCAGTTCCCCGACTGGTTCGCCGGCGTCGCGTACGCGGCCATCGGCATCGGCGCGCTGGTGCCGGCGGCGATCATGTCGATCGCGGCGGCGAACCTGTTCACCCGCAACATCTACAAGGAGTACCTGAAGCGCGACGCCAGTCCCGCGCAGGAGGCGAACGTCTCCAAGATCACTTCGTTGGTGGTGAAGGTCGGCGCGGTCGCCTGCATCGTCTTCCTCGACCCGCAGTTCTCCATCGACCTCCAGCTCATCGGCGGCGTGATCATCCTCCAGACGCTGCCGGCGGTCGCCCTGGGCCTCTACACCCGCTGGTTCCACCGGGGCGCGCTGATCGGCGGCTGGATCGCGGGCATGGGGCTGGGCATGTGGATGCTCTACCAGATCCCGAACGCCGCGACCGGCCGCAGACACTTCGGCGGCTCGGCGTTCCCGCTGGCCGACTTCGGGTTCGACACCCCGAAGACGATCTACGTCGGAATCGTGGCCGTGCTGGTCAACCTCGCGGTCGCGGCGCTGCTCACGGTGGTGCTGCGGGCGGCGAAGGTGCGCGACGGCGGCGACGGCACCACGTCGGACGACTACTTCGCCGACGAGGGCGACCCGCGCGTCGTACCCGGCCCGCGCC
>NZ_JBEZDR010000192.1:0-1663 GCF_040648415.1 Nonomuraea sp. NPDC049141 | reverse complement strand
CTTGCGGCGGGCTGGGCCCGCCGCAAGTATTCGAATACCTTACGAGCTTCGGGACGCTCGACCTTCAGCACCGCCGCTCCAGGGATCGTCCGCCACTTACGGGTGGCCTTGAGATAGAACGAGTTCTGGCTGGCAATGACGAGTGGATCGCGTGGCAACTTGGACAGCGCGGCCGCCGCCGATCCCAGCGATAGCTGGTCAAGGTTGTCGAGCAGGGGAAGCAGCCTGCCTTCGTCCATCAGAAGCACGGCTTGCCGGTCCCCGGTATACGGATCTTTCGCGGCAAGCACGGGATAAGCCCGCGAGCTCTCGTCGATGAGCCAGTCCCGAAAGGGTGTGTCGTCGGTGTTCCAGGTCCGAAGGTCGAGAATTACGGGAAGACTCGGGAGAGTCCTGTCGGACGGCGTGTCGTTGATCTGGCGCAGCATGTCCTCCGCGAGTGCCCGCAGTAGGGTCGATTTGCCGAAACCGGAATCGCCCAGGATCACCAACCTTCCCGTGGGGATCCTCCGATATGTCGCGGGTAGTTCGGTGCTGCTGCTGAGCAGGATGTCCAATCGCTCCTTTGACTGTCCGGTGATGTTCTCCCAATGGTCTGATGATGGTGGGCCGACAGCCGACAGTCGGACGGGGATCCGAGTTTGGGGATCGATCCTGCCGGTGTCCACACCGCCAGCGGTTATGCGTGCAATGTGCGCGGCCGCCCGTCGGTGGAGATTGTCAATGCTGGTGTTATCGCTCAGGAAGTCCCGCTTCTGCGGGCGTAAAAAAGTTAGAGTAGCGACGGCCAGAGTGACAAAGCCACCCGCAATACCGTAAATCCAACTGGTGCCCTCGATGCCGTTGGACCGCCATCCGAACACCGTCGCGGTCAGAAGAGCTAGAAAAAATGTGATGACTACGGACCACCGTAGGAACATGAACCGAGGGTACTTGCCGACAGTTGAATTCTCGGTCGGCTACCCGACTTTGCTCAATAAGTGCGTACGCTGGCTTTGTGCCGGCACCGCACTCGGCGGCACTCGGCACCCAGGCCCCGGCAAAGTCGTCAGGTGATCCCGAGCAGTGCCAGCGGGCGGGTGCTGTCGCGGGCGTGATGTCGGTCGGCGGCGGCAATGTTGGTGACTCCGATCAGGGGTAGGGCGCCGATCGCGGCGTTGCGTAGGGCGGCCATGACTTCGGTCCGGTGCCGGTGCGGATCTGGCTGCGGTCTTCGTCGTAGGTGACGTCGCGGACCCAGTGAGTCTTGTTCTCGATCGACCAGTGACTGCGGCCACGATCTTCGCGCTCGGTGCGCGGCGGGATACGTGCACGGCGGGTTCCGCGCCCCGGCCGTCCGCCGCTCTCGTTCGAGAGGTGCGCCGTGATCTGCAACAGAGTCGGCGTGGGCGGTCATAGTGGGGTGTGAGGCATCAGGTACGGCCGTCGGACGAGGAACTGTGGGCTTCGATCGCCGCCGGTGACGAGTCGGCGTTCGGTCGGCTCTTCGACCGGTACTCCCGTCCGGTCTACAACCACGCGTTCCGGCTGACTGGGTCGTGGTCGACGGCCGAGGACGTCACCCAGGCGACGTTCCTCGTCGCGTGGCGTCGCCGTCGCGACGCCCGGCTGGTGGACGGCTCGGCGCTGCCGTGGCTGCTGGTCGTCGCCACCAACGAGGTCC
>NZ_JBEZDR010000191.1:0-1665 GCF_040648415.1 Nonomuraea sp. NPDC049141 | reverse complement strand
GGAACTGTCCGCCCGGCGGCATAGACTCGCCGTGCGATGCATCCTCTCTTCGACATCCCCGCGTCCCCGCCCGCGCCGACGCCTGCCCCGACCTCGCCGCACCGGCCCAGGTCGTCGGCCGTCCACCTCGACCCGCAGGCCCTGGTCGAGGGCCTGAACGGCCCGCAGCGCGACGCCGTCACCCATGCCGGCTCGCCGCTGCTGATCGTGGCCGGTGCGGGCTCGGGCAAGACCCGGGTGCTCACCCACCGGATCGCCTACCTGCTGGCCGCCCGGGACGTGCACCCCGGCGAGATCATCGCGATCACCTTCACCAACAAGGCCGCCGGCGAGATGAAGGAGCGCGTCGCCCACCTGGTGGGTCCCCGCGCCCGCCTGATGTGGGTGTCGACGTTCCATTCGGCGTGCGTACGCATCCTGCGCGCCGAGCACGAGCACGCCGGGCTGAAGTCGACCTTCTCGATCTACGACGCGGACGACTCGCGCCGACTGATGCAGATGGTCGCCAGGGAGCTGGACCTAGACCCGAAGCGCTACCCGGCGCGCGGGCTGGCCGCCCAGGTCTCCAACCTGAAGAACGAGCTGGTCGACCCCGAGGAGTTCGCGGGCCGCGCCAAGGGGCCCAACGAGCGGGCGCTGGCGGAGGCCTACACGCTCTACCAGCGGCGGCTGCGCGAGGCGCACGCGCTGGACTTCGACGACCTGATCATGACGACGGTGCACCTGCTCCAGTCCCACCCGCACGTCGCGGAGAGCTACCGCCGGCGGTTCCGGCACGTCCTGGTCGACGAATACCAGGACACCAACCACGCCCAGTACGTGCTGATCAAGGAGCTGGTCGCCGGCACGGAGGGGATCGAGCCGGCGGAGCTCTGCGTGGTCGGTGACGCCGACCAGTCGATCTACGCGTTCCGGGGCGCCACGATCCGCAACATCCTGGAGTTCGAGCGCGACTTCGGCGACGCCCGGACGATCCTGCTGGAGCAGAACTACCGCTCCACCCAGACCATCCTCAACGCGGCCAACGCGGTGATCGACCGCAACACGTCGCGCAAGCCGAAGCGGCTGTGGAGCGAGGCGGGCGCCGGCGAGCCGATCGTCGGCTACGTGGCCGACACCGAGCACGCCGAGGCCGACTGGGTGGCGCGCGAGATCGACCGGCTGGTCGACGCCGACGAGACCCGCCCCGGTGACGTGGCCGTCTTCTACCGCACCAACGCCCAGTCCCGGGTCTTCGAGGAGGTGTTCATCCGCGTCGGCCTGCCCTACAAGGTGGTCGGCGGGGTGCGCTTCTACGAGCGCAAGGAGGTCCGCGACGCGCTGGCCTACCTGCGCGCGGTGGTCAACGACGACGACACGGTCAGCCTGCGCCGCATCCTCAACACGCCGCGCCGAGGCATCGGCGACCGGGCCGAGGCGTGCGTGGAGGCGCTGTCCAGCCGCGACCGGGTCTCCTTCGGGGCGGCGCTGCGGCGGGCCAAGGACGCCCCGGGCATCTCCGCGCGGGCGGCCAACGGCATCGCCGACTTCGTGGCCCTGCTCGACGGCGCCCGCGAGCTGGCCGAGACGGGCACCCCGGAGGAGGTGCTGGAGGCGCTGCTGACCCGCTCGGGCTACCTCACCGAGCTGGAGGAGAGCCTCGACCCGCAGGACGCGGGGCGGGTC
>NZ_JBEZDR010000189.1:0-1670 GCF_040648415.1 Nonomuraea sp. NPDC049141 | reverse complement strand
GATTGCCGATCGTACGAACGCTGAGCCCGGATAAGTCCGCCAGCTCCTCCTGCGTCAGGCCGGCCCGAAGCCGGAATTCTCGGAGGGCTGCGGCGGGGTCACCGGGGACCGCCAGGGGCGGTGCGGCGGCACGGTCAGCGCGGGTCGCATGGCGTGACCAGCCGTTCCAGGACCCGGACCACCTCGTTCGGGGTCGGCTCCGCCAGCACCTCGGCCCGCAGGCGGTCGGCGGCCGCCCGGAACGACGGCTCGGTGACCAGCCGCAGGACCGCCTCGCGGACCACCTCGGGGGTGACCTCCTCCTGCGGGATGCTCAGCCCCGCCCCCAGTTCCTGGATCCGTGCGGCGCGGACCGGGGCGTCCCACTGGGCCGGTACGAGGGTGAGCTGGGGCACCCCGTAGCGGGTGGCCGTCGCGCCGATGCCGGCCGCACCGACGTGCACCACGGCCGCGCAGGAGGGCAGTAGCGCGTGCATGGGCACGAAGTCGACCAGCCGTACGTTGTCAGGCAGGTCGATCGTCTCGCCCTCGGGCGGCACCAGCGTGGCGACGACCTCCAGATCCAGGTCGCCGAATGCCTGGAGGGTCTTGAGCGGGAGCGGGTCGTGGCCGTGGAAGCCGCGCATCGAGATGCCCGCCGTGATGCAGACCCGGGGGCGCGTGGGTGGCTCACGCAGCCAGTCCGGCAGCCGCGACGGCCCGTTGTAGGGCACGTACTGCGCCGTGACGGTGGGTAGGCCGAGCGGCAGCCGCATGCTGGCCGGGGACTGGTCCAGGGTGTGCTGGCCGGTGATCAGCTCCTCGTCATACGAGGCGCCGAAGCGCTCCGCGGTCTGCGCCAGCCACTCGCCGAGCGGGTCCCGTCGCCGCTGCGGCGGCTGCTGTGCCAGCAGTGACAGGAAGTGCTGCCGCATCCGGACCATGACGTCGGCGCCCCAGAGCAGGCGTACGTGGGGGGTCCCGGTGGCCCGGGCGGCCACCGCCCCGGCGAAGGTGAACATCTCCCAGACGATCAGGTCCGGCTGCCACTGCCGCGTGTAGGCCACCAGGTCGTCGACCATCGGGTCGTTGAAGACCTGGCCCGAGTAGATGGTGGCCTCCCGCAGGAAGCGGACGAAGTCGTCGTACGCCACGCCGGCGGGGTCGATGAGCACGTTCGCCACTCGCTCCGACCAGCCCTCGTCATCGGACTTCTCCACCAGCACCTGGTCGAAGCTGTGGTCCCGGCCCACCGACACGGCGGGCAGCCCCGACGCGACGATGGTGTCCTGGAGCGCGGGCTGGCTGGCGATCCGGACCTCGTGCCCCGCGGTACGCAGCGCCCACGCCATCGGCACCATCTGGAAATAGTGGGTCCGTTCGGCGTAGGTGACGAAGAGAACCCGCATCTGATAACCCTTCCTGAATGGATCGGGGGAATGTCGGGCGGCCGGCTCGAATTGATCGGCAGGTGTCTTGTCCACAACGGCCTCGGGCCGATTCCGGAGCGGCTCGCCTGACGCCCGTCGGGTGCCCGGCTCCCATTCTGCGTCCGTCGCCCTCAGGGGGTCTTCTCGCAGATTGCGCGGTCGATGACCCCGCCGAGCAGCCCGCCGGACGCCGCAGCGGCCACCCGCGGTGCCGCCGCGGCCAGCACGGTCAGCGCGGAGGCGTAGCCCGGCGGCGCCGGC
>NZ_JBEZDR010000188.1:0-1698 GCF_040648415.1 Nonomuraea sp. NPDC049141 | reverse complement strand
GGTCGACTGACGCGACCCGGAGACGGTGGCCGTCCCGTTCAGCCGACCGGCGCCGGGTAGCCCCGGCCGTGCTCGGCCTCCAGGCGGAGCATGGCGTGCTCCACGACGGTCACGAGCACCTGCTTGACGGCGTCCCGATGCCGGGCGTCGGTCAGCACCAGCGGCACGTCCGGCGAGATGGCCAGCGCCTCGCGGACCTCCTCCAGCTCGTACTGCGGTGCGCCGTCGAAACGGTTCAACGCCACGACGTACGGCAGCCGGCGGTTCTCGAAGTAGTCGAGCGGCGCGAAGGCGTCGGTGATCCGGCGGGTGTCGACCAGCACGGCCGCCCCCACCGCGCCCTTGATGATCTCGTCCCACATGAACCAGAACCGGGTCTGACCCGGCGTGCCGAAGAGGTACAGGATCAGGTCCTCGGCCATGGTGATCCGGCCGAAGTCCATGGCGACCGTGGTGGTCTGCTTCCCCGGCACCTTGGACGGGTCGTCGATGCCGACGCCGGCCGCGGTCATCACCGCCTCGGTTCTCAGCGGGGTGATCTCCGAGATCGCGCCGACCAGCGTCGTCTTGCCCACGCCGAAGCCGCCCGCGACCACGATCTTCGCGGAGATGATTCCCCGGTTTCGGCGGGCCCCGGCGGGGTCATAGCCTGCGAAGTCCACTTAGCACCCTTCCAAGGATTTCCATCCGCTCCTCGAACCCCTCGGCGGGAGCGGCAGTGTGTAGCGTCAGCAGGCTCTCGGCCACCATGTCGGCGACCAGCACCCGGGTGACGCCCAGCGGCATCCGGGTGTACGCGGAGATCTCGGCCAGCGACTGTGCCCGGCCCTCGCAGACGGTGGCGATGCGGTGCTTGTCGTGCCCGGCGAAGCGGGCCTCCGCGGCCTGGGTCGCGCTGGCCGTCAGAACCGCCTCCAGGGCGATGTCCATCCGGGCCTCGGTCCGGCCGCGGGTGACCGCGTACGGCCGTACCAGCGCACCACGTGGGTCCACGCGCCGTTGGTCCATCGACGATCACCTCCTCTCCCGGCCGGGCCCCTGGTCGGGCACCGGGTCTTCTCGTTCCTGGCGACGTACGGCCCGCACGTCGCGTCCCGCTAGGACCGCACCGCGTCCCGGGGCAGCGGCACCAGCGCCGCACCGACCCGCTCGACCAGCAGCGCCATCTCGTAGCCCACCTGACCGACGTCGCAGCTGCGGGCCGCCAGCACGGCCATCGACGAGCCGTCGCTGATCGACATCAGGAACAGGTAGCCGCTGTCCATCTCGATGACCGTCTGGAGCACGCCGCCGGCGCTGAACATCCGGGCGGCGCCCTCGGTCAGGCTGACCACGCCCGAGGTGATCGCGGCGAGCTGGTCCGCCCGGTCCGCGGGCAGGTCCCGCGAGGAGGCGAGCAGCAGCCCGTCGGCGGACACCGCCACCACGTGGGCGATTCCCGCCACGCTGTCGGCGAAGTTGGTGAGCAACCAACTCATGTCCTGCATGGCCGCTGGCCTGTTCATCGACTCGTCTCCTTGGTCGAGGTGCTGTTCTGGTCCGTGCCGGCCGCCCGGCCGCGCTGCACGCCGCGGTGGTAGGCCGACAACAGGCCCCGAACTTCGTCCGGGGTACGCCGGCTGCGGTCGCGGCCGCCCCGGGGCTCGATCCAGACCGGTGTCGCCGTGATGCCGGTGGTCAAGGGGGACATCCCGCAGC
>NZ_JBEZDR010000187.1:0-1699 GCF_040648415.1 Nonomuraea sp. NPDC049141 | reverse complement strand
GCCGGGCCCCTCGGGACCCGGCCGTCGTGCGGCGCTGCGGCTCAGTGGCTGTGCCCGGCCAGCTTCTGGCGTACGTCGTCCATGTTGAGGGCCTGGACCTGCTCGATCAGGTTCTCCAGGGCGGACTCGGGCAGGGCGCCGGGCTGGGCGAAGACGATGACGCCGTCGCGGATCGCCATGATGGTCGGGATCGACCGGATGTCGAACTTGGCGGCCAGCTCCTGCTGCGCCTCGGTGTCGACCTTGCCGAACACGATCTCGGAGTGCTTCTCGGAGGAGCGCTCGTAGACCGGGGCGAACCGCTTGCACGGGCCGCACCACTCGGCCCAGAAGTCGACGAGCACGATGCCGTCGCTGCCGGTCACCTCGTCGAAGTTTGCCGTGGTCAGCTCTACGGTTGCCATGAATGTCTCCGATCGGCGCGGAATAGCTACGTCAGGTGGAACCAGGGCGTACCGCGTGGAATTCCCGGCCCGTCTCCGCCGAAACGTGCTCGTCGCGGCGCTGCCCGGGTCGCGCTCCCATCGATGGTGGTTGTTCCCGCCGGCCGTTGCGTTACGCAAGTGCACGACGCATTTGCGTGACCGGACGTGATGGGAGCGTTTCCATGGAGATCGACACGATTGGCCGGCGCGAATGAGCAATCAGGCGGTTGACAAGCGGCTATCTGGCGTGCGGAGAGCGTCGACGCTCGGTCGATCGAGCACGCACAGTAATGTTACGAAAAGGTAAATGTGACCTCCGTCTCTGTTCGGTGTGCCTTGTCGTACGGCAGAATCTTCCGCATCAGAGCGTGGGCGGCGGGTGCCGGGGAGGGCCCCGCCGCTCATTGCGTCTCCCCCCGGTTGCGGTGGTGTGACATTTCCGCACGCCACGCGCCCCGCGCATCGCCTTAACACTCCATAAGGCATGCTGTGCCGAACTCCATCGCCGCCCGTCGAAGGGGACAAGGATGCAGTTCGGCCGCTACTACGAGGAGTTCGAGGTCGGCGCGGTCTACCGCCACTGGCCCGGCAAGACGGTCACCGAGTACGACGACCACCTCTTCTGCCTGCTCACCATGAACCACCACCCGCTGCACATGGACGCGCACTACGCCGAGACGGCGAGCCAGTTCAAGCGCAACGTGGTGGTCGGCAACTACATCTACTCGCTGCTGCTGGGCATGTCGGTGCCCGACGTCAGCGGCAAGGCCATCGCCAACCTCGAGGTCGAGTCCCTGCGGCACGTGGCGCCCACCTTCCACGGCGACACGATCTACGGCGAGACCACCGTGCTGGACAAGCGCGAGTCGTCCTCCAAGCCCGACCGGGGCGTGGTCTCCGTGGAGACCCGGGGCTACAACCAGGACGGCACCCTGGTCTGCGTCTTCCGCCGTCGGGTGATGGTCCCCAAGAAGGAGTACGCCGCGACGGCCGTGCCCGAGGGCGTCGACCCGGAACGGCCCAGCTTCCCCGAGCCGCGCTGACCGACGGGCCCCTTCTCATCCGGGTTCCGGGTGGTAGGGGCCCTTTTTCCGATCCGGGGCATATGCTGGCGCCGGAGGTCCCCATGAGCCACTCCGTCGCCGGAGAGCCGTCCTCTGCCGGCCGCCGCGCCGCACCGCTGACCACCGCCGTCTACTCCGCCGCCGAGTGGGATCTGCTGACCAGCCTGCCCGGCCGCGTGATCGTGGCCGCCGCCGCGCCCGGCACCGGGC
>NZ_JBEZDR010000186.1:0-1703 GCF_040648415.1 Nonomuraea sp. NPDC049141 | reverse complement strand
CTAGGAGTGTCCTGAAGATCTTGATGGTCTGGCCAGGCCGGGATCGGGGATTCAGACTTGGGTCATGATGGGCCGTCGGAGGGTTCCGGCTGGGCCTGAGGTGTGGGTCGTATGCCGGGAGTTGATTCCGGCTGGGAGCGTGTTCGCGTTCCTGGCCGAGCATCGGCGGGTGTTGTTCCCGTCGGAGGCGTTCGCGGACATGTACGCGCCGGTCAATGGGCGTCCGTCGGTGCCGCCGGGCGTGCTGGCCACGGTGGTGGTGCTGCAAGCCTTGCATGGGCTGTCGGATGAGGAGGCGGTGGCGGCGCTGCGGTTCGATCTGCGCTGGAAGGCTGCCTGCGGGCTGGGCCTGTATGACCAGGGGTTCGATCCGTCGCTGCTGACGTATTTCCGGCGGCGGCTGGCCCGCTCTGCGCGTCCGGACCGGATCTTTGAGATCGTCCGGGAGGTGATCGAACAGACCGGGGTGCTGACTGGCCGGAATCGGCGGGCGCTGGATTCGGCGGTGCTGCTGGATGCGGTTGCCACTCAGGACACCATCACTCAGCTGATCTCCGCGATCCGCCGGGTGGCTCGTCAGGTGCCCGGTGGCGCCGCGCTGGTGGCGGCGCACTGCCACGCCTGCGACTACACCGACCCGGGCAAGCCGGCGATCGCCTGGGACGATGAGCAGGCCAAAGCGGCCCTGGTCAGCGGGCTGGTCACGGACGCGCTCACCCTGCTGGACCAGCTGGCCGGCCAGAACCTGGACGAGCCGGCCGCGCACGCGGTCGGCCTGCTCGCGCTGATCGCCGGCCAAGATGTCGAGCCCGCCGACAGCTCCGACGGCACCGATGGCCGGTGGCGGATCGCCCGCCGCACCGCACCGGACCGAATCATCTCCACCGTCGATCCCGAGGCCCGCCACATCCACAAAAGTGCGCACCAACGCGACGACGGCTACAAGGCCCACCTGGTCGTCGAACCGGAGATCGGCCTGTTCACCGCGGTCGGCCTGCGTATCGGCGCCGGGGCGGAACACCACGAGGCCGCCGTCGCCCCTGACTTGCTCGTCGACGAGGACGGTGAGCTGCAGATCCTGGCCGATGCCGCCTATGCCGCCGCCGAGTTCCGCGCCGCCCTGACCGCGGCCGGGCACCGGCTGCTGATCAAGCCACCCGCGCTCAAGCCCGCCGTGCCGGGCGGGTTCACCCTGGACGACTTCGCCATCGACACCGCCGGCGGCACGGTCACCTGCCCCGCCGGACACGCCGTCGCGCTCGCCGGCGCCGCGGGCCGCTATCAGCAACGTCGTGCCAGCTTCACCGGCCTGTGCGCCGCCTGTCCCTTGCACGATCGCTGCACCACCGCCAAAACCGGCCGCATGGTGACCATCCGCCCGCACCACGATCTGCAGGCCGCCGCCCGCCGCCAGGCTGCCACCGACCCCGCTTGGCAGGACGACTACCGGCGCTGGCGGCCCATGGTCGAACGCGCTGTGGCCTGGCTGGTGGCCCGCGGCAACCGCCGCTTGCGCTACCGCGGAACCCAAGCCAACGACCGCTGGCTCCACCACCGCACCGCCGCCCTCAACCTCCGCCGCCTCATCAACTTAGGACTCGCCTACACCAACAACACCTGGACCCTCGATCCCGCCACTCCATAACCAGCAGACGGGCCGACGCATACCGACCCGCCCACCAAGATCTTCAGGACACTCCTAG
>NZ_JBEZDR010000185.1:0-1708 GCF_040648415.1 Nonomuraea sp. NPDC049141 | reverse complement strand
CGACCTGTCAGTCTCACAGTCAAGCTCCCTTGTGTACTTGCACTCAACACCTGATTGCCAACCAGGCTGAGGGAACCTTTGGGCGCCTCCGTTACCCTTTAGGAGGCAACCGCCCCAGTTAAACTACCCACCAGACACTGTCCCTGAACCGGATAACGGTCCGAAGTTAGATACCCAAATCAACCAGAGTGGTATTTCAAGATTGCCTCCACCCATACTGGCGTATGGACTTCACCGGCTCCCACCTATCCTACACAAGCTAACTCAGATACCAATGTCAAGCTATAGTAAAGGTCCCGGGGTCTTTCCGTCCTGCCGCGCGTAACGAGCATCTTTACTCGTAATGCAATTTCGCCGGGCCTGTGGTTGAGACAGTGGGGAAGTCGTTACGCCATTCGTGCAGGTCGGAACTTACCCGACAAGGAATTTCGCTACCTTAGGATGGTTATAGTTACCACCGCCGTTTACTGGCGCTTAAGTTCTCCGCTTCGCCCCGAAGAGCTAACAGGTCCCCTTAACGTTCCAGCACCGGGCAGGCGTCAGTCCATATACATCGAATTACTTCTTCGCATGGACCTGTGTTTTTAGTAAACAGTCGCTTCCCCCTGCTCTCTGCGGCCATACAACGCTCCACCCGCGCGGGGCTTCACGTCTCCGGCCCCCCTTCTCCCTAAGTTACGGGGGCAATTTGCCGAGTTCCTTAACCACAGTTCGCCCGATCGCCTCGGTATTCTCTACCTGACCACCTGTGTCGGTTTGGGGTACGGGCCGCTAAGAACTCGCTAGAGGCTTTTCTCGGCAGCATAGGATCACTGACTTCACCTGAATCGGCTCGGCATCACGTCTCAGCCTTCATGTGTTGCGGATTTGCCTACAACACGGCCTACACGCTTACCCCGGCACAACCACCGGCCGGGCTCAGCTACCTTCCTGCGTCACCCCATCGCTTGACTACTACCCGCCAGGTTCCCACGCTCCCCAACCTCAACCCGAAGGCCTTGGCTGGTTTGGATGGTTAGCACAACGAGGTTCATCAGGGACGCTCTTTCGCGGGTACGGGAATATCAACCCGTTGTCCATCGACTACGCCTCTCGGCCTCGCCTTAGGTCCCGACTCACCCAGGGCGGATTAGCCTGGCCCTGGAACCCTTGGTCATCCGGCGGAAGGGTTTCTCACCCTTCTTTCGCTACTCATGCCTGCATTCTCACTCGTGCCGCGTCCACAACTGGGTCACCCCGCTGCTTCACCCCCGGCACGACGCTCCCCTACCCATCCACACACCTGCACAACACATCAAGGCGTTGCGTGGTTAAAATGTGAATGCCACAGCTTCGGCGGTGTGCTTGAGCCCCGCTACATTGTCGGCGCGGAACCACTTGACCAGTGAGCTATTACGCACTCTTTAAAGGGTGGCTGCTTCTAAGCCAACCTCCTGGTTGTCTATGCGACCCCACATCCTTTTCCACTTAGCACACGCTTAGGGGCCTTAGCTGGTGATCTGGGCTGTTTCCCTCTCGACTACGAAGCTTATCCCCCGCAGTCTCACTGCCGCGCTCTCACTTACCGGCATTCGGAGTTTGGCTGATTTCGGTAAGCTTGTGGGCCCCCTAGACCATCCAGTGCTCTACCTCCGGCAAGAAACACGCGACGCTGCACCTAAATGCATTTCGGGGAGAACCAGCTATCACGGAGTTTGATTGGCCTTTC
>NZ_JBEZDR010000184.1:0-1715 GCF_040648415.1 Nonomuraea sp. NPDC049141 | reverse complement strand
CGGCAGGTCACCAACGTCATCGAGGGCCGGCGGCCCCGCCTGTACGGCCAGGGGGTCAACGTCCGCGAGTGGACGCACGTCGACGACCACAACCGGGCCCTGCACCTGATCCTGGACCGGGGCCGGATCGGCGAGACGTACCTGATCGGCTCGGGCGACACCCGCACCAACCGGGAGGTCGTCGAACTGGTGAACCAGCTCATGGGGAGGGATCCGGGCGACTTCGAGCACGTCCGGGACCGGGCCGGGCACGACCTGCGCTACGCCAACGACAGCACGAAGCTGCGCAGCGAGCTCGGGTGGGCTCCGGAGTACGCGGACTTCCGGGCCGGCCTGGCGGCGACCATCGACTGGTACCGGTCGAACCGGGACTGGTGGCAGGAGGACAAGGTCTCCACCGAGGCGGGTTACGCACTCGTGGATCAGTAGAACCGCGCCACCGACCAGGCGGGCGCCGATTCCGTCGCGCTCTTTCGCTCCGATCACCCCCCAGCGGACGCGTGAGGGCTACGGGCACACATCGGCGCCCGCCTCTTGTCGCAAACGCGACACATTTCATTCGCCGCCGGTTCTCCGGATCGGGGTGCCGACCGCCGCCCGTCCGGAAGACCGTCCGCGCCCCCTCCGCGCGCCGGCGCATCCCCCTTTTCTGCCACGCGCAGCGGAGGGCCGTAACAACAATTACAGGGCCCCGCGAATGGCCTGCCTTCCGTTCCAAACCGGAGTCGTGCGTTCCGCCCTTCGCGCCGGCCATCGGTCCCCACCTCGGGTGATCCGCCGTTCCTCGCGCCGCGCGTCGCTCCCGCCGATCCTCCGCGAGGACGCCCCGCCGCACGTGATACAAAGACAGCCTCCGATGTCAGGGCGCCTTTGGCGGCGCCCGGTCGCCCTCGTCCTGGGCGCGCGCAGATCGGACCAACCACACCAATTTCGCAACTCGCCCAAAATCTACAGTTCCGCCATAGGCAGGCTATGGCCCAAATGCCATAAAGCTATCCGAATCATCACGAGGCGGGCGGTAATCGCACGGAAATAGTCCGCCTGAGTCTGATATGCGGACCAGTCATTCGACTACTTTCCGCAACGTTGACCGCCACTTTCCGTTGACATAGCATCGAGTTGGCCCATTGAGGCGCGGACATTGTTTTCGCAACTCGGCAATTGGCAACCAGTCACCCGACCGCACTCGCGCATGGCGAGGCGGGCCTTTCATGACCAAAATCCAAATCATTACCAACGACAGGGTCTCTCGCAACGGTAGCGTCAGGGACCTGTTCGCCGACATTTCCTCTCGTTGGGGGCATGATGGAAGATCACGTCAGAACAGCGATCCAACGCGTCATCGAGAAAATGCACAGCGATGTGGGTGAGCAGTTCACCGTGGACGAAATGGCACGCACGGCCGGGTTCAGCAAGTTCCATTTCTGCCGGGTCTTCCACCGGATGACCGGGGTCTCCCCCGGGCGCTTCCTCTCCGCGCTGCGCCTGCAACGGACGAAGTACCTGCTCGTCTCCACCTCGTTGAGCGTCACCGAGATCAGTCACCTGGTCGGCTACACCAGCGTCGGCACGTTCAGCACCCGCTTCAGCAGCAGCGTCGGCACCTCACCCACCAACTACCGCCGGCTCGGCGGGGTGCTGCCCCGGCCCCGTACCGACCAGTGCACGCCCCCGCCCGCCGGCACGGGCCCGGCGCTGCGCGGCGAGGTGCGCAC
>NZ_JBEZDR010000183.1:0-1756 GCF_040648415.1 Nonomuraea sp. NPDC049141 | reverse complement strand
GGGTGATCTTCGTACGCAACACCGGCAAGCTCTGCTTCGCCACGCTTCGCGACGGCGACGGCACCGAGTTGCAGGCCATGCTCTCCCTCGACCGGGTCGGCGCCGACCGGCTGAACGACTGGAAGCGCCTGGTCGACCTCGGTGACCTCGTCGGGGTGACCGGCGAGGTGATCACCAGCCGGCGCGGCGAGCTGTCCGTGCTGGCCGAGCAGTGGGCGGTCACGGCGAAGGCGCTGCGCCCGCTGCCGGTGGCGCACAAGCCGCTGAGCGAGGAGGCGCGGGTCCGGCAGCGCTACGTGGACCTGATCGTCCGGCCGCAGGCCCGCCAGATGGTGCGCACCCGGGCCGCAGCCGTACGCAGCCTGCGCGACTCGCTGCACGGCCGGGACTTCATCGAGGTCGAGACCCCGATGCTCCAGCTGCTGCACGGGGGCGCGGCGGCCCGGCCATTCGTGACCCACAGCAATGCACTGAACACCGACCTGTATCTGCGAATCGCGCCGGAACTGTTTCTCAAGCGGGCCGTCGTCGGCGGCGTCGACCGGGTCTTCGAGATCAACCGCAACTTCCGTAATGAAGGTGTCGACTCTTCGCACTCGCCCGAGTTCGCGATGCTCGAGGCATACGAGGCCTACGGCGACTACGACACCATGGCCGAGCTGACCCGAAATCTCGTGCAGCAGGCGGCGATCGCCGTCGGCGGGTCGACCGTGGTGACGCACGCCGACGGCCGGGAGTTCGATCTGGGCGGCGAGTGGCGCTCGGTGACCCTCTTCGGGGTGCTTTCCGAGGCGCTCGGCGAGGAGGTCACCGTACGCACCGAGCGCGCCCGCCTCGTGGAGTACGCCGACAAGGTGGGTTTGGCGGTCGACCCCAAGTGGGGGCCGGGCAAGCTGGCGGAGGAACTGTTCGAGGAACTTGTGGTGCCGGGCCTGACGGCGCCCACCTTCGTCCGCGACTACCCGGAGGAGACCAGCCCGCTGACCCGGGCGCACCGCAGCGAGCCCGGACTGGCCGAGAAGTGGGACCTCTACGTGCTCGGTTTCGAGCTCGGGACCGCGTACTCCGAGCTGGTGGACCCGGTGGTCCAGCGGGAGCGGCTGGTGGCCCAGGCGCAGCTCGCCGCCCGCGGCGACGACGAGGCCATGCGGCTGGACGAGGACTTTCTCCGGGCGATGGAGTACGGAATGCCGCCGGCCGGGGGGATGGGAATGGGAATCGACCGGCTGTTGATGGCCCTCACGGGCCTGGGAATTCGGGAAACCATCCTCTTCCCCCTGGTTCGCCCGGAGTAGTCGCGCATCTCCACCGGGTCGTTACCGCATCCTATTGACGCGGCAAGCGTCGCGCAGGTTATCGTGCTTACAGTTTGCAGGAGCACCCTGCTCGAAAGGAATGTGGGACGTGGCCAAGCAGATCATTCATAAGCTGGTCGATGACCTGGACGGCGGGGACGCTGACGAGACGGTCAAGTTCGCGCTCGACGGCGTTCAGTACGAGATCGACCTGTCTAGCTCGAACGCCGAGAAATTGCGCGACGTATTCGCCCCGTACATCGCCCACGGCAGCAAGGTGGGCAGGGGCGGCGTCGTCGTCGGAGGCCGGGCCGCGCGCGGTCGAGGTGGTGCCACCGCCGACCGGGAGCAGAACAAGGCGATCCGCGCCTGGGCCAAGAAGGCCGGCAAGGACATCTCCGACCGGGGTCGGATCCCCCAGGAGATCGTCGACGAGTACCACGCGAAGGCCGGTCACTGAC
>NZ_JBEZDR010000182.1:0-1761 GCF_040648415.1 Nonomuraea sp. NPDC049141 | reverse complement strand
TGCGCCTGGGAGAACACCGCGCCGGCGTCGCCGCCCGGGGCGGCGAACCGCTCGTAGCCGAGCCGGGACATCAGTTCCCCCCAGGCGCGCGCGATGCGCGGCACGTCCCAGCCGGGCCCGGGCAGCGGCCGGGAGAAGCCGTAGCCGGGCAGCGAGGGGATCACCAGGTGGAACGCGTCGCGGGGGTCGCCGCCGTGCGCCGCCGGGTCGGACAACGGACCGATCACGTCCAGGAACTCCGCCACCGATCCCGGCCACCCGTGCGTGATCAGCAACGGCATCGCCTCCGGTTCCGGGGAGCGCACGTGCAGGAAGTGCACGGGCGCGCCGTCGAGGTCGGTGCGGAACTGCGGATACCGGTTGAGCCGCGCCTCGGCGGCCCGCCAGTCGTACTCGGTGCGCCAGTATTCGGCCAGCTCCCGAAGGTAGCCGAGCGGGACGCCCCGCTCCCAGCCCACGCCAGGCAGTTCGTCGGGCCAGCGGGTGGCGGCGAGGCGGCGCCGCAGGTCGTCGAGGTCCGCCTCGGGAATGGCTACACGGAACGGCTGCATGGCTGCCCCATCTCTCGGGTCGCGGTCGAAGGTTGCCCCCGGCGCTCGCCGGCGGCGTGGTCGGGTCGCTCGGCCACCAGGTACCGGGCGATGGTGGCCAATTTCTCGCGGGTCTCGGTCAGCTCCCGCTCCGGCAGCGAGGTGCCGACGATGCCGGCGCCCACCTGCAACCAGGTCCGCCCGTCGCGCTGGTAGACCGTCCGCAGCGCCACTGCCGCGTCCATCGCGCCGTCGGAGTCGTAGGTGAGCACCGCGCCGCCGTACAGGCCGCGAGCCGACGGCTCCAACTCGTGGATGACCTCGTACGCGGCCCGCTTCGGCACACCGGAGGTGGTGACAGCGGGAAACAGCGCGCTGAACGCGTCCCAGGCGTGGCTGGTCGCCGCCAGCGGGCTGCGGACGGTGGAGGCGAGGTGCTGCACCGACCCGCGCTCGCGCACGGCCATGAACTCGGGGACCTCCACTGGTGCCCCGGGGCACAGCTCGGCCAACTCGTCCACCGCCACCTTCACCGAGATCGCGTGCTCGTAGACCTCCTTGGGGTCGGTGAGCAGCTCCCGGCGTAGCGGTTCGTCGATGTCCTCACGGCCGGTGCGGGCCCGGGTCCCGGCGACCGGCTGCGTGGTCACCCAGCCCTTGGCCACCTCGACCACGGTCTCGGGACTGAAACCGGTGGCCGCCAGGCCACCGAGGCGCAGCAGGTACGAGCGGGCGGGCGTGTTCGCCTGGCGGCCCAGCCGGTACGTCGCCGGCAAGTCGACCGGGAAGGCGACCGGCACGGTGCGGGACAGGATCACCTTCTGCAACCGGCCGGAGCGGATCGTGCGCATCGCCCGGCCCACCGCGTACAGGTAGCCCTCGGCGTCCCAGTCGTCCACCGGGGTCGGCTGGCCGGGCGGGCGCACCGGCGGGGTTTTCTCCAGATCGGCCTGGACCGCGTCCAGGTCGGCCACGTCGAGCGCCCGCAGCAGCGTGCCATTGGCGTGGAAGCGCACCTCGACGCGGGGGATCATCAGGTGCAGGAACGGTTCGTCGTCGAGCAGTTCGACCAACCCGTCCCGGGCCGCGGCGAGCTCGAACCCGGCCCAGCCGTAGCAGCGCCAGGCATCCACCGGCACCTCGTCGAGCAGGGTGGGCAGCCCGCGCAGCGCCTCGGCGGAGAAGGGCGACGTCCGTCGGCCCTTGTGGGTGCGCACGTCCAGGCGACGCC
>NZ_JBEZDR010000181.1:0-1761 GCF_040648415.1 Nonomuraea sp. NPDC049141 | reverse complement strand
GGTACGCGGCGAGGTCGCCGAGCGCGGCGGTGATCGGGTCGGCCAGCCAGTCCGGCATCGCGTCGCGCCGCACGTTGACGGCGAGGTCGACCAGCCCCGGCCCCACCTCGGCGTCCCCGTGATGGGCGAGGTCGGGCCCGGCCTCGGGACGGATGGCTTCGGCTCCGGCCCCGGCTTCGGACCCGCTTCCGGGGAGGGTATCGGTCGGCTGACCACGCATGTCCGCGATCCTGCCGGGAAGGTGGCGCGCGGGACAGCGCATCCCGGCGTGGGCCGCATCACCACACGGGCGTTCATGAATATTTCTCAGGTGCGAATCGGAAATGTCATAACTTGGGCGTGTGAGCAACCGACCCCTTGCTGCCGCTGGTCGTCTCGTTCCCCTCCTCCGCGCCGGACTGATCGCCGGCATCGTGGTCGCCGCCGTGGCGTACCCGGTGGCCGCCGCCACCGGCCTCGGCGCCAAGGTCACGGCGCACGCCATGGAACACAAGACCAAGATCCTCACCACCGCGCTGCCGGCCGAGACGTCGTACGTCTACGCGCCGGACGGCAAGACGGTGCTGACGATGTTCTACGAGGAGTACCGGCAGTACACGAAGCTGGCCGACATCTCGCCGAACATGCAGCAGGCGATCGTCGCCGCCGAGGACAACCGCTTCTACCAGCACCGGGGCGTCGACCCGAAGGGCGTCGCCCGCGCCTTCGTGGCGAACGCCCGCTCCAGCGGTGTCTCCCAGGGCGCCTCCACGCTCACGATGCAGTACGTGCGGATGGCGCTGCGGGACAGCGCGAAGACGCCGAAGGAGGTGCAGGAGGCCACCCAGCAGACCAGCCTGCGCAAGGTCCGCGAGATGCGGATGGCGATGGACCTGGAGAAGGAGCTGAGCAAGGACCAGATCCTGGAGCGCTACCTCAACTCCGCGTACTTCGGGCACCGCGCGTACGGCATCTACGCGGCCAGCGAGATCTTCTTCTCCAAGGCCCCCAAGGACCTCAGCCCCGTCGAGGCGGCCACCCTCGCCGGCCTGGTCAAGTCCCCTTCCGAGTACGACCCGGCCAGCTCCGACCAGAAGGATGCCACCGGCCGGCGCAACTACGTGCTCGACCGGATGGCCCAGCTCGGCTACCTCTCGCCGGACGCCGTCACGCAGGCGAAGTCCGAGCCGATCCGGCTCAAGCTGACGTACCCGCCGAACGACTGCGCCGCCGTGCCCGACAAGTGGAACAGCTGGGGCTTCGCCTGCGACTACCTGAAGAACTGGTGGAGCGCGCAGCCCGCGTTCGGCGAGAACCGGCTGGAACGGATGGACAAGCTGCGCCGGGGCGGCTACCGGATCGTGCTCAGCATGGATCCCAAGATCCAGGAGGCGGCGGAGAAGAACGTCGGCACCAAGGAGAACACCGGCAGCCCCTTCGCCAACGGCATCGTGGTCTCCGAGCCCGGCACCGGGCGGGTCAAGGCGATGGCGGTGAACCGGACGTACTCGCTGGACCTGAGCGAGAACGGGCAGAGCTCCAACCCCGAGGCCGGGCCGAACGTCAAGGCGAACTACCCGAACACCGTGGCGCCCCTGCTCGGCGGCGGCGACCTGCCGGGCTACCAGGCCGGCTCGACGTTCAAGATGTTCCCGATGCTGGCCGCGCTGAACGCGGGCATGCCGCTGTCCACCTCGTTCAACGCCCCGCACCGCTACCGCTCCGAGGTCTACGACGGCTGGGCGCCCTCCAACGCCAGCGGCGCGATGAGCGGCAACCAGA
>NZ_JBEZDR010000180.1:0-1767 GCF_040648415.1 Nonomuraea sp. NPDC049141 | reverse complement strand
CATCAGCGACGGTCGCTCGAATCGGCGTGGCGCGACGTGCACGTCCGCCGATCCGGATCGGCGGTTGCGGGGGTAGCGGGGCCGGCGACGGGGTATGACTGACCCATGAAACCCGTGCGTTCCCTCGCCCGCGCCATGCTGAGCGGCATCTTCGTGGTCAGCGGGTTCACCAACCTCCGCAACCCCGGACGGCTGGTCCCGGCCGCGAAGCCCGTGACGGACCGGGTGACCCCGCTGCTGGAGAAGGCCGATCCCCGCATCCCCACCGACACCGAGACGCTGATCCGCGCCAACGCGGCGGTGCAGGTGGGCGCCGGGCTGATGCTCGCCACCGGCCGGTTCGCCCGGCCTGCGGCGCTCGTCCTCGCCGGCACGCTGGTCCCGGTGACCCTCGCCGGGCATCCCTTCTGGAACAACGACGACCCGACGACGCGGCACAACAACCAGATCCACTTCCTGAAGAACCTCGGCCTCCTCGGCGGACTGCTGCTCGCCTCGGCGGACACCGGCGGCAAGCCGGGGCTGCGCTGGCGGACGGGTCACCGGATCGGCCACTCCCGACGTTCCGTGCAGCGAGCCGTCCGTACCGCCCGCAGGGAGGCCCGGATCGCCGTACGATCGGCAGCGACGGCCCGACGACTGCCCGGCTGACCTGCGTCGATACCTCCCCCGGCCGACCCCTCACGTGTCAACGCCGCGAATCACCTGAACCACCCGACAGGCGTTAACGCGGTGGAAATGTCAAAAACATGTGTGGGATCGGACACGGTCGCATAACGCGGGAGGCATTAACGTGAGGCGCCGTTCTAGGCTCCGTGCAGGACCTGGACGGGTAGGACGACCTTGGTACGGGGGTGGCCACGCCATGCCGGCGACCGTCGGAAGACGGGTGGACCGCCTCGCCCCAGTCCGCCGCGTAACGCGTGGGATCGATCGTAGGACAGTCGTACGGACCGGCATCGTGGCCGCCGTCGCCTATGCCGCATGGCTCGCCATCGGTGCTTTCGGGCGGCCGTACAACTTCTTCGACATGAAGATCTACCACGGCGCGGTGGTGTGGTGGGCGAGCGGTCACGAGCTCTACGAGTTCATCGCACCCGGCACCACCCTGGGCTTCACCTACCCGCCGTTCGGCGGCCTGGTGATGCTCCCGATGGCGCACCTGCCGGTCGAGCTGGCCGGCATCGTCAACGCGCTCGCCAGCGTCGCGGCCCTGGCCGTCGTGCTGGCCGGGCTGCTCCGCCCGATCGTCGACCGGCTGGGCTGGCCCCTCTGGTTCACCGTGGGCCTCGCGACGCCGCTGGCGGTCGCCATCGAGCCGGCCCGGGAGACCCTCGGCTACGGCCAGGTGAACCTGCTCCTCTTCGCCCTGATCATGGCCGACCTGATCGGCCTGCGCTGGCGGTCGCGCCGGGGCACCCACATCGCCCCGAGCGACGGACCGCTGCTGCGCTTCGTCTACAGCGGCGCCTGGGCCGGCGTGGGCATCGGCCTGGCCACGGCGGTCAAGCTGACCCCGGCGCTGTTCATCGCCTACCTGATGATCACGCGGCAGTGGCGCGCCGCCACCACCGCCATCGGCACGGTGATCGCCGTGACCCTCGGCTCCTTCGCGGTCGTCGGCACGGAGTCGCGCGCCTACTTCGGCGGCGTGCTCTGGCAGACCGAGCGGGTCGGGGCCGCCGACATGACGCCCAACCAGTCGCTGGCGGGGCTGCTGGCCCGCCTGTACGACTCGATCGAGACGCCCGGCCTGCTCTGGCGGGC
>NZ_JBEZDR010000179.1:0-1771 GCF_040648415.1 Nonomuraea sp. NPDC049141 | reverse complement strand
TCCGCGGCAGTGATGCCACGGTGGGCCGGGCCGCCTGGACCCGCGGGGCGACGGTGGCGCCGGCACCCTTCGCGGCGTACGTTGCGGCCTGCCTCAGGTGACCGAGTCCCTGGTTCAGCTCCACCTTGGCCAGCTGCCCCTGGGTCTTACGCCGCCCGATTCCAAACACGGTCCCACCTCCTGGGAGTTGTTCCTTCGTCATCCTCCACCTTCGGATGCCTCCGCACTGCCAGATCGGGCACATGGGAGGATCCGCATGGAACTGACCAACGACTGAGGAGTACCCGTGGCCGAGGCTGTCTACGCCACCTTGCACACCAACGCTGGCCCGATCCGGCTGGAGCTCTTCCAGAACCACGCCCCGAAGACCGTCAAGAACTTCGTCGACCTGGCGGAGGGCACCCGCGAATACACCGACCCGCGTACGGGTCAGCCGGGCAGCGGGCCGTACTACGACGGCACCATCTCGCACCGGGTGATCAGCGGCTTCATGATCCAGATGGGCGACCCGACCGGCACCGGTCGCGGTGGCCCGGGTTACAAGTTCGGTGACGAGTTTCACCCGGAGCTGCGCTTCGACCAGCCGTACCTGCTGGCGATGGCGAACGCCGGGCCGGGCACCAACGGCTCGCAGTTCTTCATCACCGTGTCGCCGACGCCGCACCTGAACAACCGGCACACCATCTTCGGGAAGGTGGCCGACGAGCAGTCGGTGAAGGTCGTCGACGCGATCGCCAACACCCCGACCGGCCCGAACGACCGGCCGTTGCAGGACGTCGTCATCGAGCGGGTCGAGATCGAGCGGAACGCTGCCTGAGCGGTCCGCGAGGTACCTTTGCCGACATGACTGAGCGCTCCGAGGGCCGGGACCGGTTGGTGGGTCGAGCGATCCGCGACGGCGGGCGCGCACGGTGAGCGAGTCCCCACCCACGACCCCGGTCTGCTACCGGCACCCGGGCCGCGAGACGTACGTGCGGTGCACCCGCTGCGACCGGCCGATCTGTCCGGACTGCATGCGGGAGGCGTCGGTCGGGTTCCAGTGCCCGGAGTGCGTGGCGGAGGGACGTCGTAGCGTGCGGCCGGCGCGTACCGCCTTCGGTGGCGGTGCCGCCGGCCGGCACGGCTACGTCACCAAGGCACTGATCGCGCTCAACGTGCTGATGATGCTGCTCTCCATCGCCAGCGACCGGGGCGGGGACGCGGCGATCGGCGGCTCCGGCTTCGGTGGCCTGATGGGCGGCAGCACCCCGCTGACCGACTGGGGCTCTGTGCTCGGCAACGCGATCTTCCCCGACGGCACGGTCGGCGGCATCGCCGAGGGCGAGTGGTACCGCCTGGTCACCGCGATGTTCCTGCACTACGGCGTGGTCCACCTGCTGCTGAGCACGTGGGCACTGTGGGTGCTCGGCCGGTACCTGGAGGCCAGCCTCGGGCCGCTGCGCTTCCTGGCGCTCTACCTGGTCGCCGGGCTGGGCGGCAACGTCGCCGCCTACCTGTTCAGCGCGGAGAACCAGCTCACCGCCGGAGCCTCCACGTCGATCTTCGGCCTGTTCGCCGCGCTGGTGGTCGTCGAACGGAAGATGGGCCGGGACATCTCCCAGGTGCTGCCCATCCTGGTGGTCAACCTGGTCTTCACGTTCACCGTGCCGAGCATCTCGATCCCCGGGCACCTGGGCGGCCTGGTGGTCGGCGCGCTGCTGGCGCTCGTGTTCGCGTACGCCCCGCGGTCGCGGCGGTCGCTGGTGCAGCTCGCGGGCGGCGCGGTGATCGT
>NZ_JBEZDR010000178.1:0-1771 GCF_040648415.1 Nonomuraea sp. NPDC049141 | reverse complement strand
ACCGCACCGAGGTGCCCCGCCTCCGCGAGGCGGTGCACGACGGCGCGGGGCAACTCCTGCGCGCGGTCCCAGCCGTCGGCGTACGGCACCAGGTCGTCGTCGGCGAACGCCGCGAACCGCTCCCACGCCCGTTGCTGGTCGGCGGTGAGCTGGACCCTCATCCGCGTACCGTCGCAGTCCGACGCCCGACCAACGCCACGATGGCGTCGATGCTGCTGAAGTTCTCCAGTTCCAGGTCCTCGTCCGCCACCGGGCAGTCCAGCTCGCTCTCGACGAACAGCACGAGCTGCATGACGAACAGCGAGTTGACGTCCCCGGCGGCGAAGATGTTCTCGTCGTCGGCGATCTCCCGGTCCCGGACGTACCGGGCGAGGAACGCGCGGACCTGCCGTCGAATGTTCTCCATCATCCTCGCCTCTCCGCTGGCGCCGGCCGGTCGCCGGCACCGGCGTAGGAGTAGAAGCCCGCACCGCTCTTGCGGCCGTGCAGGCCGGCCTGCACCATCCGGCGCAGCAGCGGGCAGGGTCGGTACTTGCTGTCGGCGAACGCCTCGTGCAGCCCCTCGATGGACTGGACGATGGTGTCCAGGCCGATCAGGTCGGCGGTCTCCAACGGGCCCATCCGGTGCCCGAAGCAGCCACGGAAGAGCCGGTCGATCTCCGCGGCGTCGGCGACCCGCTCCTGGAGCAGGAAGGCCGCCTCGTTGATCGTCAGCATGAGCACCCGGTTGCTGACGAAGCCCGGCGAGTCGGCCACCACCACGGCCTCCTTGCCCAGCCGCTCCAGCAGGGAGCGACCGCGAGCGACGGTCTCGTCGCTGGTGTGGTGCCCCCGGATCACCTCGACCATGGGTCGCAGCGGCACCGGGTTCATGAAGTGCATGCCCAGCACCGCCTGCGGCCGGCGGGTCAGGCCACCGAGAGCCGTGATCGCGATGACGGAGGTGTTCGCCGCCAGCACCGTGTCCGGCCGGCACACCTCGTCCAGCCGCTCGTACACCGGCTGTTTGACGGCCCAGTCCTCGGTGACGTTCTCGATGACGAAGTCGACCTCGGCGAGGGCGTCCAGGTCGGTGTGCCAGCTGATCCGCTCCAGCACCGCCGTCCGGTTCCCGCCGGTTCCCGCGAGCAGCCGCCGCAGGCGTACCCCGTCCCCGATCTCCCGCCGGGCCCGGTCCAGGATCTCCGTGCTCAGGTCCACCAGCACCACCGACAGCCCGGCCTCCGCCAGGGCCTGCGACACCCCGGTTCCCATCACGCCGGCGCCCACCACGCCGACCGTCTCGATGTCACCCATCGGTCATCCTCCTCGGCTCTCGGTCAGTACGGCCGGGCCGGCCGGCGCCGGCTCCCGGCGGAGCACGTCGGCCAACTCGGCGACGGTGCGCGCCTCGAACAGCACGCTCAGCGGCACGCTCAGCCCCAGCTCGCGGCCGATCCGGTTGACCATCTCCAGCCCGAGCAGGGAGTGCCCGCCCAGCTCGAAGAAGTCGTCGTCGACCCCGACCTGCTCCACGCCGAGCAGGTCGTGCCAGATGTCGACAAGGCGCGCCTCCACCGCGTCGCCGGGCGCCCGGTACGGCGTGCCCAGCGCCGGTCGGGGGTGCGCCGGTGGCCGCTGCGCCACCGCCTCGGCCCCCCGGCGACCGGCGATGTCGGCGAACACCGCGTCGAGGTCCTTGGCCACCACCGCCACCTGCGGGCCGACGTCGGCGGCGAGCAGCCGGCGGAAGGCGTCGGCGCCCTCGGCAGGCCGCAGGCCGGTGGCGAGG
>NZ_JBEZDR010000177.1:0-1792 GCF_040648415.1 Nonomuraea sp. NPDC049141 | reverse complement strand
ACTCGGTGCCGTCGCCGTCGCGAAGCGTGGCGAAGCAGAGCTTGCCGGTGTTGCGTACGAAGATCACCCGACCGGTGACCGAGACCCGGTCGCCCGTGGCGGTGTCGGTGGGCAGCTCGGCGTACTTCTGCCGGAGGTCGGCCAGCGTGCTGGTCCGGGGGAAACCGATCGGGTACGGCTCGACGCCCTCGGCGAGCATCCGGTCCCGCTTCTCCCGGCGGACCTTCATCTGCTCGGGAAGGTCGTCGGCGGGATCGACTGGCACGGGGTTCTGCTCGGTCACGGCACGCTTCCTCAGAAGGAGATTTCGGGCGGGGTCAGGCCCCGAGCGTACTCAAGGCGCCCGGAGGGCGTTACGGGATAACCCGCCCGCATGACCGGCCCCACTCACGCCCTCTCCAGCGGCCGGGGTTCAGACGTTGCGGTCGTAGACCATCCGCAGGCCGATCAGGGTGATCATCGGCTCGTGGTGGGTGATCGTGCGGCACTCGTTGATCACGAGCGAGGCCAGCCCGCCCGTGGCGATCACGGCGCTCACCTCGCCGATCTCCTCGATCATCCGCTCGACGATCCGGTCCACCTGCCCGGCGAAGCCGAAGTAGAGGCCGGACTGGAGGCACTCGACGGTGTTCTTGCCGATCACCGAGCGGGGCTTCGTCGCCTCGACCTTGCGCAGCTGGGCGGCCCGGGCGGCGAGCGCGTCGAAGCTGATCTCGATGCCCGGGGCGAAGGCGCCGCCGAGGAACTCGCCCCGGCCGCTGATCACGTCGAAGTTGGTGGTGGTGCCGAAGTCCACCACGATCGACGGCCCGCCGTAGAGGGTGTAGGCGGCCAGGGTGTTCACCACCCGGTCGGCGCCCACCTCCTTCGGGTTGTCGATGGCGAGCTGCACCCCGGTGCGCACCCCGGGCTCGACGATCACGCTCGGCAGGTCCGCGTAGTAGCGGGACAGCATGGTGCGCAGCGAGCGCAGCGCGGCCGGCACGGTGGAGCAGGCCGCGACCCCGGTGATCTCGACCGCGTCCCCGGCGAGCAGCCCGCGGAACTTCAGGCCCAGCTCGTCGGCCGTCGAGCGCGCATCGGTCTTGATCCGCCAGGAGTGCACCAGCTTGTCGCCGTCGAAGGTCGCCAGCACGGTGTTGGTGTTTCCGATGTCGATGCAGAGCAGCACGCACGCAGCCTAGACAACGGCCGGCCGCCGGTTCACCCGGTGCGCAGGTCCATGGCGATGTCGAGGATCGGCGAGGAGTGCGTCAGGGCCCCGACCGACAGGAAGTCGACGCCGGTCGCCGCGTACCGCGCCGCCACGTCGAGGGTCAGCCCGCCGGTCGCCTCCAGCTCCGCCCGGTCCCCCACCGACGCCACCACCTCGGTCAGCATCTCCGGGGTCATGTTGTCCAGCAGGAGGAAGTCCGCCCCGGCCTCGACCGCCTCCAGGGCCTCGGCGACCGTGTCGACCTCGACCTGCACCGGCACCTCCGGGAAGGTCTCCCGGACCCGGCGGAAGGCCGCCGTGATGCCGCCCGCCGCGAACTTGTGGTTGTCCTTGATCATCGCGACGTCGTGCAGGCCCATCCGCTTGTTCGTGCCGCCGCCGGCGCGCACCGCGTACTTCTCCAGGGCGCGCAGGCCCGACGTGGTCTTGCGGGTGTCGAGCACCATCGCCTTGGTGCCGGCCAGGGCGTCCGCCCAGGCCCGGGTGTGGGTGGCCACCCCGGACATCCGGCAGAGCAGGTTGAGCGCGGTCCGCTCGGCGGTCAGCAGCAGCCGGGTCGGGCCGGCCACCGTGGCC
>NZ_JBEZDR010000176.1:0-1821 GCF_040648415.1 Nonomuraea sp. NPDC049141 | reverse complement strand
GGAGAGGGCCCCGGTGGCGGTCCAGCGCCGGACCGCCCGAGGAGGGGTCAGCTGCCGATCGGGCCGCCGTCCAGGCGCCAGGCCACCACCACGCCCGGCTTGGCGAAGTCGCCGTCCGGCCAGTTCGAGGCCGGGTTCTCGACCGACGCCCCGATCAGCTCGCCCGGGTGCTGCACCGCCACGAAGACCGAGCGGTTGTCCCCGGTGATGAACGGGCCGCACGTCTCCGCGCCCACCGGCACGGTGAGGAACTGCTTCAGGTGACCCCGTTCCGGCCCCTCGACGGCCGTGGCGAAGAGGCCGTCGTTGCTGCCCAGCGCGTTGCCGTCCGTCGAGATCCAGAGGTTCCCGGTGGCGTCGAACGCCACGTTGTCCGGGCAGGAGATCGGGGAGACCTTCGTCTTGTCGTACCCGGCGAAGAAGGTCGACGGGTCCGCCGGGTCACCGGCGACGATGGGCAGCGACCAGGCGAAGGTCTCGCCCGCGTTGTCGCCACGGTCCTCGACCAGCTCCAGCACCTGGCCGTGCTTGTTGAGGTTGCGCGGGTTGGCCTCGTCGGCGGCCGGCTTGCCGGCCTTGCCCCGGTCGGTGTTGTTGGTCAGCGCCACGTACACCTTGCCGGTGAGCAGGCTCGGCTCGACGTCCTCCGGGCGGTCCATCTTGGTCGCCCCGACCTTGTCGCCGGCCAGCCGGGTGAAGGTGAGCACGTCGGCGGCCGTCATCCCGTCGACGTACGAGCGGTTGCCGCTGACCAGCCTGATCCACCGGCCCCGGCCGTTGAACGCGCCGTCGGACGGGAGCCGGCCGGAGCCGTCGATCTCGCCGGCGCTGGTCTCGTCGAGCTTGGCGACGTAGAGGGTGCCCGACTCCAGCAGGGTCAGGTTGTGCCGGCGGGCGACCCAGGAGTTGCCCTTCATGAACTTCTTGTCGGAGACGAACTTGTACAGGTAGTCGAAGCGCTCGTCGTCGCCCATGTACGCGACCACGTGCCCGCTCCTCGCCACGATGACGTTCGCGCCCTCGTGCTTGAACCGGCCCAGCGCGGTGTGCTTGCGCGGGCGGCTCTCCGGGTCGTACGGGTCGATCTCCACGATCCAGCCGTGCCGGTTGGCCTCGTTCGGGTGCTTCGCCAGGTCGAACCGCTCGTCGGCGCGCTCCCACTTGCGGCTGCCGCTCGGGTAACGGGTGGTGGTGGTGACGCCGTACCGGGCCAGCTTCGGCTTGACCTCCTCGGCCACCGCGTCGCCGCCGACGAAGTACTGGTTGAAGTTCTCCTCGCCGGAGAGCACGGTGCCCCACGGGGTCACCCCGCCGGCACAGTTGTTCAGCGTGCCGACGACCGTACGGCCCTTCGGGTCGGCGGCCGTCCGCAGGTGCGCCGAACCGGCGGCCGGCCCGGTCAGCTCGAACTTCGTGGCCAGCGCCGTGACCCGCCGGTTGTACGGCCGCCGGCCCTTGGTGACCGGCCGCCACTGCCCGGTGCCGTCGACCCGCTCCAGCTCCACCACGGACATGCCGTGCGCGGCCATGGCGATCCGGAGCTGCTCGACGCTCAGCGCGTCCTGGCCCGTGAAGCCGGGGAACATCAGGTCCTCGTTGGTGTACTCGTGGTTGACCACGAGCAGCGCGCGCCGACGCCCGTCCAGCGGCAGCACCCCGACGAAGTCGTTGTTGTAGCCGAACTGCCGGGCCTGGGCGGCGGCGGTCTGGGCGTGCAGGTCGAACTCGGGGGCGCCCGGCACGACCGGGTCACCCCAGCGCATGACGACCGCGTGGTCGTACCCGTTGGGCACGACGAGACTGTCCAGGGTGTTCGGCGGG
>NZ_JBEZDR010000175.1:0-1822 GCF_040648415.1 Nonomuraea sp. NPDC049141 | reverse complement strand
TCCCCACGATGTCGAGGCGGCCGATCCCGTGCCGGCGGCCGATCTCGTCGAGCGCCTCCAGCACGGCGCTCGCCGACAGGGGCGTCCCGTTGACGCCGACCGGGTTGCCGCCCTGGAAGTGGATCTCGACGGTCTCGGGCTCGTCCGGGGTGTCGGCGATGTCGCGCACCCGGAACAGCAGGCCCTCCGGCGCGGGCTGCGCCGGGTCCTCCAGCGCCTCGCCCTCGTACGAGGTGTGCAGCAGGTTGCTGTCGATGGAGTACGGCCGCTCGCCGCTGCTCAGGTCCAGCTCGATGCCGTGCCGTCCGGCGTAGGCGAGCAGGTCGCTGCGGGAGGCGAGGTCCCACTCCCGCCACGGGCTGATCACCGTGAGGTCGGGGCGCAGCGCGGCGAAGGTCATCTCGAAGCGGATCTGGTCGTTGCCCTTGCCGGTGGCCCCGTGCGCCACGGCGTCGGCGCCGACCTCCTCGGCCACCCGCACCTGTGCCGCGGCGATCAGCGGCCGGCCGATGGAGGAGCCCATCAGGTACTGCCCCTCGTAGAGGGCGTTGGCCCGGTACATCGGGAAGGCGTAGTCCCGGGCGAACTCCTCGCGCAGGTCGACCACCCGCACCTCGTCCGCGCCGAGCTTCTCGGCCTTGCGGGCGGCGGTGTCCAGCTCCTCGCCCTGGCCCAGGTCGGCGATGAACGCGGTCAGCCGGCAGCGGTAGCGCTCCTTGAGCCAGACCAGGGCCACCGAGGTGTCGAGCCCGCCGGAGAAGGCGAGCACGATGTGCTGGGGGGCGATGTTGTTCCGAGACGACATGACGGTCACACCTCTCCGGCGGGCGCGGTGGCCCACAGCTGGTCCATGGTTTCGTGGGTGAAGTCGCGGGTCAGGTCGGACGTGGAGGCGTACCCCATGTTGATGATCTTGCGGCGACCCTGGCGGACCGGGGCGACCCGGTGCAGCGTGGTGTTGGTCCGCATCAGGTACAGGTCGCCGGGGAACAACTCCATCGAGTAGATGGGGCGGCTGACCAGCGCACGGTTGATCTCCGGACGCTTCTTGTTCCAGGTGGTGCCGGGCACGCACTGGACGAAGCCGCCGTGCTCCACCGGCGGGCACTCCACCACCCAGACCAGGGCGAAGGTGAAGTCGTCCCAGTGCCAGCCGTGGGTGTCGCCGTCCTTCTCCAGGCAGGTGATGACGAACTGCTCCGGCTCGTACGGGCACGGGTGTACCGGCTCGCCGGCCACCTCCGACAACACCCGCAGGATCGGCTCCGCCGTGTAGATCCCGCTGATCACGGTGCCCAGGTCGGCGATCTCCGCCCGCGTCACGTTGCGCATCCGGCGCGGCGTGTAGTCGGTCTCGGCGAACCGCAGGTCCCGTCGCGTGCCCGCCTTGTCGATCAGCTCGTTGACCTCGTCGGCGACCGCCTTCTTGACGCTGTCGGGGGCGACGAAGGAGACCTTCGCGTGCCCCAGGTACGAGAAGTCGCGGCGGGCCGTGGCGATGTCGTCCGGCGCCACCTCGCGCTCCACGTGCTCCCGCAGTTCCTGGTACAAGACTCTCGAGTCGAACACGGATCCTCCTTGGTTAACCTCGCGCCGCCGCGACGCGTGCGAAATCGATGACGGCCGCCGCTACCTGCGCCACGGCGGCGGAGTGCAGCACTCCGAAGTGGTCGGTGCCGATGCGGTGGGACCGGGCCGCCCCGACGCGGGCCGCCCACTGGGCGAGCTGCGCGTCGAGCAGGTCCGCGCCGATCACCAGCGCGGGGGTGTCGACCGGGCCGTCGTGGACGTACCCGGCACTGGCCCGCAGGTGGCGCTCGTA
>NZ_JBEZDR010000174.1:0-1833 GCF_040648415.1 Nonomuraea sp. NPDC049141 | reverse complement strand
GCGAGGCGGAGGTGGACCGGTGAGGCCTGACAGCCGGTGGTCCCGACCAGCGGGGCCGGTGGTCCCGTGACCGCGACAGGTGGGCCCGACCCGCGGTCACGGACCGAGGTGGCCCCGTGAGCGAGCGGCGCAGCCCCACCATCCGACGTCGTCGCCTCGGCGCCGAACTGCGTCGGCAGCGGGAGACGGCGGGGATCACCATCGAGGCGGTCGCCGAGCAGTTGGAGTGCTCGGCGTCGAAGGTCTCGCGGATCGAGACCGGCCACACCACGGCCACCCCGCGCGACGTGCGGGACATGCTGCGGATCTACGGCGTGGTGGGTGCCGAGAGCGACGAGCTGGTGCAGATCGCCCGGGAGGCGCGGCAGAAGGGCTGGTGGCACCCCTACAGCACGGTGCTGGTCGGCGCGTACGTCGGGCTGGAGGCCGCGGCCAGCTCGATCCGGGCGTACGAGCAGCAGGTGGTGCCCGGGCTGCTGGAGACCGAGGAGTACGCGGGTGCGATGATCCGGGCCGCCCGGCCTGACTTCACGCCGGAGCAGGTGCAGCAACGGGTGCGTGTCCGTCTGGGCCGTCAGTCGTTGTTGACGCAGGATGATCCGGTCGATCTGTGGGTGGTGCTCGATGAGGCGGTGGTAAGCCGTCCGGTGGGCGGGGACGAGGTAATGCGTGACCAGCTCAAACACCTGGTCGAGGTGGCGGAACTGCCGAACGTGACGCTCCAGATCCTGCCGTTCGCGGTGGGGGCGCACGCCGGCATGGACGGCACCTTCACGATCCTCAGCTTCCCTGAGCCCGGTGATCCGGATGTCGTGTACGCGGAGAATGCCACGGGTGGGCTCTTCCTGGAGAAGAGTGACGAACTGCAGAAGTACAGCTTCATCTTCGATCACGTCCGAGCGGCGGCCATTCGTCCGGAGGAGTCCATCGCACACATCGCGAAACTGGCAGAGGAGCCGTTGTGGAAATGGCGACCAATGGGTTCCCCGTGGACCTGACGCAGGCGACGTGGTTCAAGAGCTCGAAGAGCGGGCCGAACTGCGACAACTGCGTGGAGGTGGCATACGTGACGGGGGCGGTCGGCGTGCGGGACTCGAAGGACAAGACGGGCCCGGCCCTGGTCTTCGCTCCCGGTGACTGGCACGCCTTCGTCGCCGGCACCAGGGGCGGTGTGTTCGACAAGGGCTGACGGGACCGTGATCTGACGGGGTGCCCCCGTCCGGCTGCGCGCCGGACGGGGCATCGTCGTGTCCGCGTCCGCCCCGGCCGACGAAGACGTCCCGCCGTCGGCGTCGCCACATCGGGTCCCGTGTCGTTGTACCCCTCGGGTACGGCGCTGGTCGACGACCCGCCGCACGGACGGCAACCGAGCGAGGCAGGCGAGACGGATGACGACGATCGGGTCAGACAACCTCACCAACGGGCCGGGTAAGCCGGAACGGTTCGGGGGCAAGTACCGGGGGGCACGCCGGGACACCGTCCTCACGGAGGTGGTGTCGACCGACACCGAGATCGGCGCCCGGGAGGCCCCGGCCGCCCCGCCGGAGCAGGCCGGTCCGCCGCTCTCCCTGCCCTCGCTGGATCCCAATCCGCTGACGGAGCCGTCGTTCCCGCCCGGTGGCTGGTCGGTGGAGCCGGCCGAGTCGCTGGTCGACCACCCGCTCCTGCGCGGGCTGCTGATGGAGTTGCCGCCGAAGGGCAGCGTCCCGCCGCCCGGCTGGCTCGACCGGTGGTTCGAGGCCACCCGGGCGATCCTGGAGCTGCTATACGTGCAGGGGCCCGGCCGCTCGCGCTGACGCGGGCCGGGCGGGCGCGGGCCGGGCGGGCGCGGCC
>NZ_JBEZDR010000173.1:0-1841 GCF_040648415.1 Nonomuraea sp. NPDC049141 | reverse complement strand
GCCCGGTGACCGGCGGGACCGCCACCGCCCCGGTGTTCGACCCGACCGCCGCCCGGCACCGCCCGGACCCGCATCCGCTGCTGCACCGGATGCGCGCGCAGGCTCCGGTCTACCGCCACCAGGCCCCGCGCAGCGGCCGCGCGTTCTGGTACGTGACCCGCTACGCGGACGTGCAGCGGGCCCTGCTCCACCCGCAACTCGGCCGTCAGCTCGACCGCCTGCCGCCGAACCTGGCCACCGTCCACCGGCAGGCCACGGGCGATCCGCTGGTGATGCTACGGCGCAACGTGCTCCACCTGGACCCGCCCGACCACACCCGGCTGCGGCGGTTGCTCGCACCCGCGTTCGGCGCCCGCACCATGGCCACGATCGACAGGCACGTACGCCGCGTCGTCGCCGAACTGACCGACGCGATGGCGCCGGCCCGCGGGCCCGTCGACGTGATCGAGGCGTTGGCGCTGCCGCTGCCGGTGCTCGTCGTCGCGGAGGTGCTCGGGTTCCCACTGCACGACCGGGACCGGCTGCGCCACTGGAGCGATGAGATCGCCCGCAGCCGCGACCCGCGGCGGGCGCACCGGGCCGGGGTGGAGTTCACCTCCTACCTGACGAAGGTGATCGCCGAACGTGGCGAAGCGACGGGCGACGACCTGCTGTCGGAGCTCATCCGGGCGCACCGCGACGGTGGGTGGCTCAGCCGCGCCGAGCTGCTCGGCGGGGTGTTCCAGCTGCTGCTCGCCGGCGACGAGACCAGCGTCAACCTGATCGGCAACGCGGTGCTGGAGTTGCTGCGGCACCCCGACCAACTGGCCCGGCTGCGGGCGGCACCGGACCTGATCGACTCGGCGATCGAGGAGGTGATCCGGTTCAACGGCCCGGTCGGGCACACCGGCCAGTTGTACGCGCTGGCCGACGTGGAGATCGGCGGCACGGTGATCCCGCGCGGCGACGTGGTGGTGCCGGTGCTGCTGGCCGCGAACCGCGACCCGGCGGTCTTCGCCGACCCGGACGTCTTCGACATCGGCCGGCACCCCAACCGGCACCTCGGCTTCGGTTACGGCATCCACTTCTGCCTGGGCGCCGCGTTGGCGCGGATGCAGGCCCGGGCGGCGGTGGGCACGCTGGTACGCCGTTTCCCGGCGCTGCGGCTCGCCGTCGACCCGGCCGATCTGCGGTGGACGCCGGAGCTGTTCCTGCACGGCGTACGCCAACTGCCCGTGCTGCTCCAGCCGACATCCGGAGAAGTGTGAGCCGCGATGCCGTCGTTCATCCAGCTCGTGTCGTCCCGTAGCGCCGGCTTCGCCCTCGGCGGGATCGGCCCACCTTTCTGAGGCACCCGGATCGAATTGTCGGCGCCGATCTGACCTGGTCTGAACTCGGCTTTCAACCCGTTCTGAAGAGCTCTTTCCGCCTGCCCAAAAAATGGTCGTCGAATTGCCCTCGACCCCACATTCGTGGGGTTGCCGGGACGGTATTTCGAACCGCATTCTCGATCGCATCGAGTTCGACCCGCGACAGCGAAAGGAAAATGATGACCTTCAACGCAGCGGACGCCCTCCGTGAAGCCGGCATCATCGGTGGCAGCCAGATGTCGCCGGAGCTCGAGGAGTTCTGCAACACCCTGACCGAGCAGGAGACGCAGGTGCTCATCTCCACCCGCAACCGGCTCGTGTCGTTCTTCCCGGACGTGGTGGCGCACAGCCAGGAGTGGTCCGAGCCGAAGGCGACTGAGCAGGGCTTCGACGCGGCCATGATGTGCGCGTGCGGCCTCTGGTCCGGCTCCGGCGAGGCCAACTAGCTCGACCCGCGCGCCGAGTGCGGCCCGGACACCGGGCCGCACTCGG
>NZ_JBEZDR010000172.1:0-1844 GCF_040648415.1 Nonomuraea sp. NPDC049141 | reverse complement strand
GCGGCGAGCAGGGCGGGCAGGTCGTCGGCCGCGCCCGGGCCGACGGCGGCGCCCCAGTGCGCGAGGCGGGGCAGCCCCGGGCCGCGCGCGTCGAGCACCAGGCTGGTCCGGGCACGCCGCAGGTGGACGATGCTCATCCCTTCGACGCTCCCAGGGTCAGGCCCCGGACGAACTGTCTCTGCAACAGGAAGAACACCACCAGGGTCGGTACGGCGACCAGCACCGAGCCGGCCGAGACGAGGTTGTTGTCGGTGAAGAACTCGCCACGCAGGTTGTTCAGCGAGCTGGTCACCGGGAACTTGTCGCCGGTACGCATGAGCACGGTGGCCCAGAAGAACTCGTTGTAGATCCAGGTCACCTCCAGGGTGGCCAGCGCGGCGAGGGCCGGTCGGCACAGCGGCATGGTGACCTGCCAGTACTGGCGCCAGACGCTCGCCCCGTCGATCATCGCCGCCTCGTAGAGGTCGTGCGGCAGGGCCTTCATGTAGTTGCTGAGCACGAAGACGCAGAAGCCGCACTGGAAGGCGACATTGACCAGGATCAGCCCCCAGTAGCTGTCGTAGAGCACCTCCGAGTCGCTCATGAACGCCGGCAGCGGCACCTGCGTGAAGAGCCGGAACAGGGGGATGAGCAGGGCCTGCTGGGGCAGCAGGTTCGCGGCGGTGAACAGGCCGAGCAGGACGATGTTGGTCTTCCAGTTGAACCGGGCGATGACGAACGCCACGCAGGAGGCGAGGAAGAGGGTCAGCAGCACCGCCGGCACGGTGATGTAGACGGAGTTGAGGAAGTGCTTGCCGAACTCGGCGGTCCGCCAGGCGGTGACGTAGTTGTCGAGGGTCCACCCGCCGAGCGAGACGTAGCCGTTGGTGGCCGTGTACTCGTAGGAGCGCAGCGAGGTCAGCACGGCCCAGAGGATCGGGAAGAGCCAACCGATCGACACCGCGGCGAGGAAGACGTGCAGCACGATCCGCGCCGGGCGCGGCGGCCGGCGCCGCCGGGGCGCGGGGGCGGTGCCGGCTTCCCGGGTCACGGTAGCGGTGCTCATCGGCGTCCCTCCCGCAGCACGGTCGCCAGGTAGACGGTGATGAAGAGCAGCGAGACGACCAGCATGATCGTCGCCAGTGCGGAGCCGAAGCCGATGCGGCTCGCCTCGCCCACGACGTTCTGGGTGACCAGCGCCGAGAGCAGTTCCAGGCCGTTGCGGCCCTTGTTGATGACCCAGACCAGGTCGAACGCGCGCAGCGACTCGATCACCGTCACCACCAGCACGATGATGTTGATGGGCCGCAGGACCGGGAAGATCACCTTGAAGAACGTCCGGCCCTCCGACGCGCCGTCCACGGCGGCGGCCTCCCGCAGGGACGGGTCGACGCCCTTGAGCCCGGCCAGGTAGAGCAGCATGATGTAGCCGACGTGCCGCCAGCCGGCGGCCACCAGCACGGCCCAGATGTTGACGTCGGGGTCGCCGTACCAGTCGACGCCGGTGCCGAGGACGGCGTTGAGCAGGCCCTGGTCGCGGGAGTAGAGCAGCTGCCAGACGAAGCCGATCAATGCCAGGGAGAGCACCACCGGGAGGTAGAGCGCGGTCTGGTAGAACCGGGTGCCGCGCAGCTCCTTGTCGAGCAGGACGGCCAGGAACATGCCGAACGGGGTGGCCACCGCGAACAGCGCCGCCAGCCAGAGCAGGTTGTTCTGCACGGCCGGCACGAACGGCGGATAGTTCTGGACCACGTCGGCGTAGTTGCGACCGCCGACCCACTCGATGTCGGAGACCGGGCCGATGCCGTCCCAGTCGGTGCCGGAGAGCAGCACGGTGGCGCCCGCCGGCAGCCAGACCAGGCCGA
>NZ_JBEZDR010000171.1:0-1865 GCF_040648415.1 Nonomuraea sp. NPDC049141 | reverse complement strand
GTCTACGGCGACGTCCTGCACAACCTCTACGGCTCCACCGAGGTCTCCTGGGCGTCCATCGCCGGCCCCGCCGCGCTGCGTGCGGCGCCCACCACCGCCGGCCGGGCACCGCACGGCACCCGGTTGCAGATCCTCGACGCGGCCGGCGAGCCGGTGCCACCCGGGCGGGTCGGCCGCATCTTCGTCGGCAACGAGATGCTCTTCGAGGGCTACACGTCCGGGACCACCCGGGAACACCGCGACGGCCTGCTCGACACGGGCGACCTGGGGCGGCTGGACGCCGACGGGCTGCTCTTCGTCGACGGCCGGGCCGACGACATGATCGTCTCGGGCGGGGAGAACGTGTTCCCGTCCGAGGTGGAGGACCTGATCGCCCGGCTGCCGCAGGTACGCGAGGCCGCCGTGATCGGCGTACCGGACCCCCGGTACGGCCAGCGGCTCGCCGCGTTCCTCGCCCTGCACCCCGGCGAGACGCTCGACCCGGAGGCCGTCCGCGAGTACGTCCGGCACTACCTGGCCCGGTTCTCCGTACCCCGGGACGTGGTCTTCGTGAAGTACCTGCCCCGCAACGCCACCGGCAAGGTGCTGGCCCGCGAGCTGCACCGCTACTACTACAGCTGACCGTTCCCCGGCCGTTACTGCCCGGATGCTCCCCCGCCCCTAGGCTGGCGGCACCATGATCGGTTCCGGACCGCGCCGCCGTGCCCGACACCGCCACCATGCCCGTCACCGTCCGCCACGACCCCGGATGGCACCGCTCCTGCTGGTCGAGGCGGCGACGCTGCTCTCCAACACCGGCAACGGGGTGGCCAACGTGGCCCTGCCCTGGCTGGTGCTCGAACGCACCGGCAGTCCCACCGCGGCCGGCGTGGTAGCGGCGGCCACCGCCCTACCGATGCTGCTGTCCGGCCTCGTCTCCGGCACCGTCGTGGACCTGCTCGGCCGGCGACGTACGGCGCTGGTCTCCGACACGCTCTCCGCCGTCTCGGTCGCCGCGATCCCGGTGGTCGACGCGCTGCTCGGGCTGAACCTCGGCTGGATCGTGGCGCTGGCCGTGCTCGGGGCGGTGTTCGACCCGGCCGGCCTGACCGCCCGGGAGACCCTGCTGCCGGCCGCCGCACAGGCCGCAGGCTGGCGCATCGAACGCGCCAACGGGGTGCACGAGGCGGTCTGGGGGCTCGCCTTCCTCATCGGGCCCGGCGTCGGCGGCGTGCTCATCGCCGCGATCGGCCCCGGCTCGACGCTCTGGGTCACCGCCACCGGATTCGTGCTGGCCGTCGCGATGATCGCCGCCGTCCGACTGCCGGGGGCCGGCCGCCCCGAACGCCCCCCGTCCGGGCTGTGGCGCGGCACCGTCGAGGGGCTGCGGTTCGTCTGGCAGGACCGGCTGCTGCGGACCATCGCGCTGCTCACGATGGTGCTGGCCGCGCTCTACCTGCCGGTCGAGGGCGTGCTGCTGCCGGCGTGGTTCGTCGGCCGGGGGGAGCCGGCCCGGCTCGGCGCGCTGCTCATGGCGATGAGCGCCGGCGGAGTCGTCGGTGCGCTCGCCTCCGGGGTGGCGGGCCGGCTGATCCGGCGGCACACCCTGATGGTGATCGCCCTCGTCGTCATCGGAATGGCCCTCGTGGGGCTGGCCACCCTGCCGCCGTTCCCGGCCATGATCGGCTTCGCCGTCGCGATCGGGCTCGCGTACGGGCCGGTCAACCCGCTGTCCAACTACGCCATGCAGACCCGCACGCCGGAACGGTTGCGCGGGCGCGTGGTCGGGGTGATGACCTCGTTCGCGTACGCCGCCGGCCCGGCCGGCTACCTGCTCGCCGGGCCACTGGTGGAGAGGCGCCGCCAGATCGGCAGACAACACGTCT
>NZ_JBEZDR010000170.1:0-1867 GCF_040648415.1 Nonomuraea sp. NPDC049141 | reverse complement strand
GACGCGGCGGCACTGCCCGCCGCCGCCCAGGTCTGCTCCTGCAACGCGGTGACCCGTGCCGACATCGACGACGCGATCGCCGGTGGCTGCGCGGACGTGCCGACGCTGAAGGCGTGCACCCGGGCGGGTACGAGCTGCGGCTCCTGCGTGCCGATGCTCAAGCAGCTCCTCGACGCCGCCGGGGTGCGGCAGTCCAGCGCGCTCTGCGAGCACTTCGACGCCAGCCGGCAGGAGCTGTTCGACATCGTGCGGGTGCGCGGCATCCGTACCTTCTCGCAGCTCGTCGCCGAGCACGGCCGGGGTCGCGGCTGCGACATCTGCAAACCGGTGGTCGCCTCGATCCTCGCCTCGCTGGGCACCGGGCACGTGCTGGACGGCGAGCAGGCGTCGTTGCAGGACACCAACGACCACTTCCTGGCCAACCTGCAACGCGACGGCAGCTACTCGGTGGTGCCCCGGATCCCGGGCGGAGAGATCACCCCGGAGAAGCTCGTCGTGATCGGCGAGGTGGCCCGCGACTTCGGGCTCTACACGAAGATCACGGGCGGGCAGCGGATCGACCTGTTCGGGGCCCGGGTCGAGCAGCTTCCGCAGATCTGGCGCCGGCTGGTCGACGCCGGCTTCGAGTCCGGCCACGCGTACGGCAAGGCGCTGCGCACGGTGAAGTCCTGCGTCGGCGAGACGTGGTGCCGCTACGGGGTGCAGGACTCGGTCGGGCTGGCCGTCGCCCTGGAGCTGCGCTACCGGGGGCTGCGCGCCCCACACAAGATCAAGTCGGCGGTGTCGGGCTGCGCCCGCGAGTGCGCCGAGGCGCGCAGCAAGGACTTCGGCGTCATCGCCACCGAGACCGGCTGGAACCTCTACGTCGGCGGCAACGGCGGCTTCCGGCCCCGGCACGCCGACCTCTTCGCCACCGACCTGTCCACCGAGGCGCTGGTCCGGCTGATCGACAGGTTCCTGATGTACTACGTCCGCACCGCCGACCGGCTGCAACGCACCGCCGCCTGGATCGAGGCGATGGAGGGCGGGCTGGAGCACCTGCGCGCCGTCGTCGTGGACGACTCGCTCGGCCTCTGCGCCGAACTCGACGCCGCGATGGCCCGGCACGTCGAGTCGTACTCCGACGAGTGGCGCGACGTGCTGGAGGACCCCGTACGACTGCGCCGGTTCGCCTCCTTCGTCAACGCCCCCGACGTGCCCGACCCGTCCATCACGTTCGCGCTGGAGCGGGGCCAACCCGTCCCGGCGGGCCGTACGCCGGCCGACGGGGTCCGGCAACCGGTCGCGCTCGGCATGCCGGAGCTACGGCGATGACCACCACGACGCCCGGACTGCTGGAGGTACGGCGATGACCATCACGATGACGACGACGTGCACCTGGGCGCCGGTCTGCCCGCTCGACCGGCTGGAGCCGGAGCGGGGCGTCGCCGCGCTCGTCGACGGCGTGCAGGTTGCCCTGTTCCGCACCGCCGACGGGCTCTACGCCATCGACAACCTCGACCCCGTCGCCGGCGCGTACGTGCTGTCACGCGGGATCGTCGGCAGCCGGGGCGGGGTGCCGACGGTCGCGTCGCCGCTGCACAAGCAGGTGTACGACCTGCGTACCGGCGCGTGCCTCGACCTGCCCGGCGTCGCCGTGCCCCGGCACGACGTGCGCTGCCGGGACGGCCTGGTCGAGGTGCGGCTGCGACGGGAGGGGTGAATGCGCGACGAACTGGCCGGCTTCACCATCGGGGTGACCGCCGACCGGCGACGGGACGAACTCGCCGCGCTGCTGCAACGGCGGGGCGCCCGGGTGGTGATCGCCCCGGCCAGTTCGTCGCGCATTCACCCCTCCCGTCGCAGCCGCACCTCGACCAGGCCGTCC
>NZ_JBEZDR010000169.1:0-1889 GCF_040648415.1 Nonomuraea sp. NPDC049141 | reverse complement strand
GACGACGGCGAGCACGCCCTCCACCGCCGCGACGCCGTCCAGCAGGACGACGACCCGGTCCGCCGGCCAGACACCGAGGTCGGCGAGGTGCCCGGCGAGCCGCGCTGTCCGCGTCGCCAACTCGCCGTGGGTGATGCCACGCCGTGCGTCGACGTACGCGATTCGGGTGCTGGACTCGGCGGCGTTGGTCTGGATCAGTTCGGGCAGCGGGCGGAGCAGATCGGTGCGCGGCATGTTGAACAACCTCTTGTCGGACAGGAGTTGTGCTGCGGGCCGGGGCGGAACGCGTCAGACCGTGACCGGTAGCGAGACGATCCCGGGAATGAACGGGTAGGCACGCAACTTCAGCGACTCTTGGGGCACGGCCAGCTTGATGTCGGGGAAGCGGGTGAACAGTTCCCGGAGGGCGATGTTGATCTCCATCCGGGCCAGTTCCGCTCCCGCGCAGAAGTGCGGGCCGCCGCCGAACGCCACGTGCCCCTTGTCGGCGCGGTCGATGTCGAGCACCTGCGGATCGGGGAACCGCTTCGGGTCGTTGCCCGCGGCAGTCAGGTGCAACAGCACCGTGTCGCCCTTGTTGATCTTCCTGCCGTCGATCTCCATGTCCTCGGTGGCGAAGCGGCGGAAGCCGTGGTGCACCGAGCCGTTGCGGCGCAACAGCTCCTCGATGGCCTCGGGGAACAGATCGGGATCCCGCTGGAGTCGCTCCAGCGTCTCCGGGGAGTCCAGCAGGGCCAGGGCGCCTCGGCTGATCATGCCTGCGGTGGTGTCGTAGCCACCCAGGATCGTCAGCGCGGCCATGATCAACAACTGCTGGGGGTTCAGCACCGGTTTGCCGTCGGCGTCCCGGTAGTGGATCCAGTACGAGAAGAGGTCTTCGCTGGGCTCCGCCGTCTTCTGCTGTCGGACCTCCTCGAGCATCCCCAACATGCTCTCCCGGATCTTGACGTTGGTCTCGTCGTCACTACCGAAGCCGAGGTCCGCCCACTGCTTGAGGTTCTTGCGGAACCTCTCGGGAAGGCCGAGTACGTCGCAGACGATCGTGATCGGCACGATGGCCGCGTAGTCCTCTACCAGGTCGCCGCCGCCATTCGCCTCGAACTTGTCCAGCAGCATGGCGACCACGGCGTGAATCCGGGGCCGGAAGGTCTCCAGGTGGCGGGGCAGGAAGGTGAAGTTGACCATCTTCTTGAGCGGCGTGTGTTCCGGCGGGTCGAGGGTGATGATCGTGCCGGTCGGCGTGCCCTCCGGGAACCGGTGGCTGGCGAAGTCCCCGTTGGAGTATTCGCGGGGGCGCGCGAGGCGCTTGTCGCGCAGCGCGGCGAAGACCTCGGCGTGCCCGGTGACCAGCCATACCCGGCCGTGGTCGTCGAGGCAGGTCTGGTGGACCGCGCCCCGCTCGTGTAGCGCCACGAAGCGCTCGGACGGCGCGTACGGGGTCGCGAAGTAGTCCGCGTCCATCAGCTTCTCTAATCCGTGTACCGGGCACTTGCTCGCCATGTCGTCCTCGCTGTGATCGGTGGAAGGAACAGCTGTCGGAATCTGGTTTCAACTGGTCCGCGCCCCGAAGACGATTCGCTCCTCGCCCCGGGGTTGGGTGATCAGTTCGCGCTGCTGAGCACGTGGCCGTCGGCCGGCCGCATGGCGCGGGAGCGCCGGAAGTCGCGGTGCACGAAGATCCGCTGGAGCCAGCGGTCGCGGCCGTCGTAGCGGGGGGTGAACTCGGTGCGGCCGTGCAGGGCCAGGCGGTTGTCGACGAACGCCAGGTCGCCGGGCTCCAGGATGAAGGTGCGGCGGACGGTGCGCAGCGCGTCGCCGAGCATCGACAGCGCCTGCGTGGCCTCGGGGACGTGCGGGTCGACTTCGAGAGCTCCTTCCCGCTCGACCCC
>NZ_JBEZDR010000168.1:0-1893 GCF_040648415.1 Nonomuraea sp. NPDC049141 | reverse complement strand
CAGGTCTTCCCCATGCCCCGCGCCACCACGGCGGCGTGGCTGGTCTTGCCGCCGCGCGAGGTGAGGATGCCCTGGGCCGCGATCATGCCGTTCAGGTCGTCCGGATTGGTCTCGCGCCGGACCAGGATCACCGACTCCCCCTCGGCGGCCAGTTCGACCGCGCGGGCGGAGGTGAAGACCACCTTGCCCGAGGCCGCGCCCGGCGACGCCCCGATCCCCTTCGCCACCGGCTGGAACTCGTGGTCGAGGCGGAACCGCGGGAACATCAGCTGGGCGAGCTGCGCACCGTTGACGCGGTGCAACGCCTCGTCGAGGTCGATCAGGCCCTCGTCGACGAGCTGCCCGGCGATGACGAACGCCGCGGCGGCGGTGCGCTTGCCGACGCGCGTCTGGAGCATCCAGAGCTTGCCGCGCTCGATGGTGAACTCGATGTCGCAGAGGTCGCGGTAGTGGCCCTCCAGCCGGGCCATGATGCCGAGCAGTTCGTCGTAGGACTTCTTGTCCAGTCGCTCCAGCTCCTGCAACGGCACCGTGTTGCGGATGCCCGCGACGACGTCCTCGCCCTGGGCGTTGGCCAGGTAGTCGCCGTAGATGCCCTGGGCGCCGCTGGCGGGGTCGCGGGTGAACGCGACGCCGGTGCCGGAGTCCGGGCCGAGGTTGCCGAAGACCATCGCCACCACGTTGACCGCCGTGCCCAGGTCTGCCGGGATGCGCTCCTGGCGCCGGTAGAGCACCGCGCGCTCGGCGTTCCACGACTCGAAGACCGCGCGGATGGCCAGGTCGAGCTGCTCGCGCGGCTCCTGCGGGAACTCCCGGCCGGTGTGCTTGAAGAAGATCTTCTTGTATGCGTCGACCAGCCCCCGCAGGTCGTCGGCGTCGAGGTCGAGGTCGTTGTGGGTGCCCTTGACCCGCTTGGCGTCGTCGAGCGCGTGCTCGAACTCCTCGCCCGGCACCTCGCACACCGTCTTGCCGAACATCTGGATCAGGCGACGGTAGGAGTCCCAGGCGAACCTGTCCGCGCCGCCGGGGGTGGACTGCCCGCCCGAGCCGCCGGCCTGCCGGGCGAGCCCCTGGACGCTGCGGTCGTTGAGCCCGACGTTGAGGACGGTCTCCATCATGCCGGGCATGGAGAACTTGGCGCCGGAGCGTACGGAGACCAGCAGCGGGTCCTCCGGGTCACCGAGGCGCTTGCCCATCGCCCGCTCCAGCGACGCGAGGTGCGCGGCGATCTGGTCGGCCAGGCCGTCGGGCTCCTCCCCGGTGGCGAGGTACGCCTTGCAGGCCTCCGTGGTGATCGTGAAGCCCGGCGGGACCGGCAGCCCGAGATTGGTCATCTCGGCCAGGTTGGCCCCCTTGCCGCCGAGCAGTTCCTTGAGGTCCTTGTTGCCCTCGGCGAAGGCGTAGACGTACTTGTGTTCCACCGTCTCCTGCGTTGCCACCAGAGCCCTCCCACGCACGCCGGTCCGACACTTAACGAAGGTTCAGTTGCTCCCATTACCCCGGGATGGACCACCGGCAATCCCGGTGCCAAGCCGGCCGGTGGGGCGAAGGCTAGGCGAACTTCGGGTGGCCCGGGACCGTTCGGTGACAATCGGCACAGCCATCACGACTTTCCGCGTTCGTACCGGTTTTTGGGAACGCTTCCACGCGCACGATCACGCATTTCCCGCTTCGCCTCGTAGTCTTGGCCGCAGCCCTTTCGGTGAACCTCACCTTTGCCATAACCACCGCAAATACACCCCTGGGAGCCGCCGCCGTGCCACCCGTTCCCACCCCCGCCCCGGGACCGCTCGACCCGTCCAGCGTTGTGGGGGCCGAGCGGCCGGCCGGGCACCCCGACCTGCCGGTCCGCCAACCGGCCGCGCCGGAACTGGCCCGGGCGGCCACCCGATC
>NZ_JBEZDR010000167.1:0-1901 GCF_040648415.1 Nonomuraea sp. NPDC049141 | reverse complement strand
GACCTGCCGGGGCAGGTTCATCGTCGTGATCAGCCGGGCCTGACCGGTCAGCGCGTTGGTGGCCTCGCTCAGCGCCGAACTGGTCCACATCCAGGCGAAGATCCCGGTGAGCAGGAACAGCGGGTACGAGTCGGCCGCGTCGCCGAGGTGGCGGTTGGTGTCCCGCGAGTAGAGGACGCCGAAGACGAACCAGTAGATCGCCCCCAGGCCGAGGGGCTCGATCAGCGACCAGAGGTACCCGAGCACGGACTGCTGGTACTTCACGGCGAGGTCGCGCCTGACGAGGATGCGCAGCGAGGTGCGGTGCGACCACAACGCCGCGACGCCAGAGGTCACCGCCGCCTCCCGCCTCACCGGACGGACGACAGGCTAGCAGTCGATGAACGAACGCCCCCTCAGCACTCGATCACGTTGACGGCCAGTCCGCCGCGCGCCGTCTCCTTGTACTTGACCTTCATGTCCGCGCCGGTCTCGCGCATCGTCTTGATGACCTTGTCCAGCGACACGTGGTGCACCCCGTCGCCACGCAGCGCCAACCGGGCAGCCGTGATCGCCTTGATGCTAGCCACCGCGTTGCGCTCGATGCAGGGGATCTGCACCAGACCACCAACCGGATCACAGGTCAACCCGAGATTGTGTTCCATGCCGATCTCGGCGGCGTTCTCCACCTGCTCGGGGGTGCCGCCCAGCGCCTCGGCCAGCCCCGCGGCGGCCATCGAACAGGCCGAACCCACCTCGCCCTGACAACCCACCTCCGCACCCGAGATCGACGCGTTCTCCTTGAACAACACCCCGATCGCGCCCGCCGCCAACAGGAACCGCACCACCCCCTCCTCGCAGGCACCCGGCACGAAACGGGTGTAGTAATGCAGCACCGCCGGAATGATCCCGGCAGCCCCGTTCGTCGGCGCCGTCACCACCCGACCGCCGGCCGCGTTCTCCTCATTCACCGCGAGGGCGAACAGCGTCACCCAGTCCATCGCCCGCAGCGGATCAGCCGCATCGGACTCCGTCTCCAGGCTGCGGCGCAGCTCGGCGGCGCGGCGGCGGACCTTCAGACCACCGGGCAGCACCCCGTCCCGGGAGCAGCCCCGCTCGACGCACTCCCGCATCACCCGCCAGATCCCCAACAGACCGGCACGCACCTCACCCTCACCACGCCAGGAGAGCTCGTTGGCGAGCATCACCTCACTGATCGACAGCCCCGTCGACGCGGTCACGCCGAGCAACTGCGCACCGGTCAGGAACGGATACCGCACCCGCGTGCCGTCGGGCTTGATCCGATCCGCCCCCGCCGCCGCCTCGTCCACCACGAACCCACCACCCACCGAGTAGTACGTCCGCACCCGCAACTCCGCGCCCGCGTCGTCGTACGCGACGAACGCCATCCCGTTCGGGTGGTACGGCAACGACCGACGCCGGTGCAACACCAGATCCCGGTCCACATCGAAATCAACCTCGTGCGCGTCGAGCAGACTCAGCCGCCCCTCGACGCGCACCCGCCCCACCCGCGCCTCCACCGCGTCCGTGTCGACCGACTCCGGAACCTCACCGGCCAACCCCAGCAACACCGCCCGATCACTGCCGTGACCATGCCCCGTCGCGCCCAGCGACCCGAACAACTCCGCCCGCACCCGAGCCGTCCCAGCCAACAACCCATCGGCCTTCAACCCCGCGACGAACGTACGGGCCGCCCGCATCGGCCCCACCGTATGGGAGCTGGACGGCCCGATACCGACACTGAACAGATCGAACACACTGATCATGGCTGTACTTCCTGTCGCGTCGGCCGCACCTGGCGGCTCAATTGGCGGAACCGGGCGTGAACGAGCGGGCCAGCAGCAGCAGGTTCGTGGGCTTCTCGGCGAGTCGCCGCATGAAGTACGCGTACCAGTCGCGGC
>NZ_JBEZDR010000166.1:0-1918 GCF_040648415.1 Nonomuraea sp. NPDC049141 | reverse complement strand
TGCCGGGTCGGCCATGACCGGGTTGGCCAGGACGGTGGCGGCGACGGCGCCGAGCAGTGCGGACCAGAGCGCCGGGCGCAGCACCGGCGAGATCACCGGGCTCCGTCGTCGCTGCCGTCGCCCGCGCCCACTGTCGACCATTCCGCTCCCCGTCCGGCGTGACTCGCCGCGCCGGGTGGGCGCGGCCGTGGGGACGCTACCAGCGTGTGGCGAACGTCCCACCCTGTCTTACCGCACCCACGCAGCGATGTCGATGCGTTGGGGGTAACAGGAGCCTGAGAGTTCGGTGAGCGGGCGCACGGGGGCCGACCGTGCTGCGGCGGCGTCGGCGGGCCGACGTACGCTCGATTCCTACCGCAGGTGGAAGGGACGTGGCTTTCGATGGACGCCGGACTCAAGCGTGAGCTCGAAGCGAAGGTGTACGCCGGCGAGCGGCTGACCCGCGAGGACGGGATCGCCCTCTACGACAGCGACGACCTCGCGTGGCTGGGCCGGCTGGCGCACCACCGGCGCACCGAGCTCAACGGCGACCGGGTGATGTTCAACGTCAACCGGCACCTCAACCTGACCAACGTCTGCTCCGCCTCGTGCGCGTACTGCTCGTTCCAGCGCAAGCCGGGCGAGAAGGACGCCTACACGATGCGCATCGACGAGGCGGTCCGCAAGGCCAAGGAGATGGAGGACGAGCAGCTCACCGAGCTGCACATCGTCAACGGCCTGCACCCGACCCTGCCCTGGCGCTACTACCCGAAGGTGCTGCGCGAGCTGAAGGCGGCGCTGCCGAACGTCAAGCTCAAGGCGTTCACCGCGACCGAGGTGCAGTGGTTCGAGAAGATCAGCGGCCTGAGCGCCGACGAGATCCTCGACGAGCTGATGGACGCCGGCCTGGAGTCGCTGACCGGCGGCGGCGCGGAGATCTTCGACTGGGAGGTCCGCCAGCACATCGTCGACCACGCCTGCCACTGGGAGGACTGGTCGCGCATCCACCGGCTGGCCCACACCAAGGGGATGAAGACCCCGTCGACCATGCTCTACGGCCACATCGAGGAGCCCCGGCACCGCGTCGACCACGTGCTGCGGCTGCGTGAGCTCCAGGACGAGACCGGCGGCTTCATGGTCTTCATCCCGCTGCGCTACCAGCACGACTTCGTCGACTCGGCGGACGGCAAGATCCGTAACCGGATCCAGGCCCGTACGACGATGGCCTCGCCGGCCGAGTCGCTGAAGACCTTCGCGGTCTCCCGGCTGCTCTTCGACAACGTCCCGCACGTGAAGTGCTTCTGGGTCATGCACGGGCTGTCGGTCGCCCAGCTCTCGCTGAACTTCGGCGTCGACGACCTGGACGGCTCGGTCGTGGAATACAAGATCACTCATGACGCCGACTCGTACGGCACCCCGAACACGATGCACCGGGACGACCTGCTGCACCTGATCTGGGACGCCGGCTTCCGCCCCGTCGAGCGGAACACCCGCTACGAGGTGGTCCGCGAGTACGACGCCGCCCCGTCCCTGGCCGAGCGCCGCGCCGAGCCGCAGCAGGTCTGGGCCTGAGCCGGCACGTACCCTCTGAGGCCATGACCGAGCAGCGGAGCGGGTTCCCCCGGCGGGACGCCGAGGGGCGCATCCTCACCCTGGGCGACCTGCTCGGGGTGAGCCTGGCCGGCCTCGTCATCGGCGTGCTGGCGGTGGTGTTGTTCGACTGGGCGTTCGAGCTGATCGGCGCCGGCGACTTCGGCGGCGCCAACGGCTGGCTTGCGATCATCCTGCCGGCCTGGCTGTTCTGGGACGACTTCCGCGCCTGGGAGTTCGGCGCGGCCCGGGTGGTGGCGGCCCTGGCGGCCGCCGCGGTGGGGCTGGTGGCCGGGGGCGTGGTGGGCGGCCGCCCCGCCGGGCGTTCGCCGCTGCTCACCCGCGGGCG
>NZ_JBEZDR010000165.1:0-1924 GCF_040648415.1 Nonomuraea sp. NPDC049141 | reverse complement strand
CCCTCGCGGCCGCCACCGCGCTCACCCTTCTCGGCACCGCGGCACCCGCCGTCGCCGCCGCACCCGTCGCGGCCCCGTCGACCAGTCGACCGGTGGTCCACGACGAGCAGATCACCTTCCAGGACTGGTCGCGCTACCCCGACTGGCGTCGCGGCAGCCACGCCGGCACCCGGGCCGTCCCCGGCGTCCGGCCCGGCGTCACGCTGGCTGGACCGCTCGGCACCACCGACTACACCGACCCGCACACCGGCGTGACCAGGAGCTGGGAGTACGGGACCTGGACCTCCCCGGTCACCCAGATCGGGTTCGACGCCACCGAGCTGATCGCCTCGTGGAACGCGCAGACCCCGGCCGGCACCTGGATCCAGGTCGAGATGCAGGGCACGTACAACACCGGCGTGCAGACCAAGTGGTACGTCATGGGACGGTGGGCCTCCGGCGACGCCGACATCAAGCGGACCAGCGTCAACCGGCAGGGCGACCCCTGGTCGACCATCTGGACCGACACCTTCAGCATCGACGACGCCTCGGTCGGCGTGCTGCTGCGGGCGTACCAGCTGCGGCTGACCCTCTACAAGGCCCCCGGCCAGCGCGCCGCGCCGGTCGTGCACACCGTCGGCGCGATGAGCTCCAACGTGCCCGACCGGTTCACCGTCGAGCCGAGCGCCGGCGGCATCGCCTGGGGCAAGGAACTCGCCGTGCCCCGCTACTCGCAGAACATCCACACCGGCCACTACCCCGAGTACGACGGCGGCGGCCAGGCCTGGTGCTCCCCCACCTCCACCACCATGGTGATCGAGTACTGGGGCCGCAAGGCGTCCGAGGAGGACACCTCCTGGGTCGACCCGACCTACCCGGACCCGACGGTCAACCACGCCGCCCGGATGGTCTACGACTACCAGTACGACGGCGCCGGCAACTGGCCCTTCAACACCGCGTACGCGGCCAGCTTCCCGGGCCTGGAGGCGCGGGTCACCCGGCTGCACTCCCTGGACGAGGTGGAGCGCTTCATCGCCGCCGGGATCCCGGTCGTGACCAGCCAGTCCTTCCTCGCCAGCGAGCTGGACGGGGCGGGCTACGGCACCTCGGGCCACCTGTTCGTGGTCGTCGGCTTCACCGCCGACGGCGACGTGATCGTCAACGACCCGGCCTCGTCCAGCAACGAGGCGGTGCGCAACGTCTACAAGCGTGAGCAGTTCGAGCAGATCTGGCTGCGTACCAAGCGGACCAACGCCAGCGGCGGCGTCTCCGGCGGCTCCGGCGGCGTCGTCTACCTGATCAAGCCCACGTTGAAGCCGTGGCCGAAGGTCGCCAGCGCCACCAACTGGTGACCTGACACCGACCCGATCGTTCGAGGGGTCCGCGTCGCCCGGCTCAGCCGGCGACCGGGCCCCTCGGCCGTTCCCGGCCACCGACCCGCTCGGCCGACCGGGGCACCTGCCCGCAGCGCGGCGAAGTGCGGTCGGAGCCTGGCCCTTTCATCGAGGCTTCGCTGGTGGTAGGTGACGGATCCGGTCGCTGGCTGACGGTTCGGGCGCAACCCGTGCCGGGGCGCGACGGTTCTGAGCGGGTACCAGCCGGCCCGCGACCTCGACCACCCCGACACCTGGTGACACCACCCCGGCGCCGATAGGAAATTGGAGGACCCGACCGTTCACTCATCTGCGAGGCGACATGAACGCCGGCCGGCGACGCAAGTTCCCTCGTCCCGATACCACAGGGGTATTTTAATGCCCCTCAGGTATCAGCGTCCCGGCGGCATTGGTGCACCAGCTTCACGCGCCTTGCACGTCTCCCGTCAGCCAGAACGCCGCCAGGGCTGCGCGCAGGTCCTAGTTGGGCGGCGTCTCCCCGTCCTGATCCTCGCCGGCGAGGGCGGAGCGGAGGCGCTCCTTCTCGGCACGGCGCCGCTCGGCGGCGGTGG
>NZ_JBEZDR010000164.1:0-1924 GCF_040648415.1 Nonomuraea sp. NPDC049141 | reverse complement strand
CTCCCTCATGTCACCCGTTCTACCGCCTTCCGGTGCCCGGTCGGGCCCGTCCGGGGTCTCCGTCTCGTCGGCGCGTCGGTCGGCCTGCGCCGGGGTGCCCGCACCGGCCTCGGCGCCGGGCTCGTCGACGTCCCCGGTCGCGGGCTCGTCGGTCGGTGCCGCGTCCGCCGCGGCGGCCGCCGCGGCCGCCGCCTCGACGTCCTCGGGCAGCGCCGGGAGGGTGAAGCGGATCGCCGTGCCCTCCTCGGTGCCGGTGTCCACCCAGACCCGGCCGCCGTGGTATTCCACGATCTTCTTGACGATCGCCAGCCCGATCCCGGTGCCCGGGTACGCGTCCTTGGCGTGCAGCCGCTGGAAGATGACGAAGATCTTGTCGGCGAACTCCGGCTCGATCCCGATGCCGTTGTCCTGGCAGCTGATCTCCCACTCGTCGCCCACGAGGCGGGCCGAGACGTGCACCTTCGGGGGCACGTCGGGGCGGCGGAACTTCACCGAGTTGCTGACCAGGTTGGCCAGCAGGTTGGTCAGCAACGGCTCCTCGCCGCGGATGACCGGCAGCTCGCCCCAGGTCAGCTCCGCGTCGGCGTACTGCCGGGCCGCCTCGGTCTGACCGGCCACGTCGCCCATGACCTTGTTCAGGTCGACCTCGGTGAAGCCCGTGGTGAGCCGACCGATCCGGGAGAAGGCGAGCAGGTCGTTGATCAGGCGCTGCATCCGCTGCGCGCCGTCGACCGCGAACGCGATGTACTGGTCGGCCCGCTCGTCCAACTGCCCCGCGTAGCGGCGCTGGAGGAGCTGGCAGAAGCTGGCCACCTTGCGCAGCGGCTCCTGGAGGTCGTGCGAGGCCACGTACGCGAACTGCTCCAGGTCACGGTTGGAGCGGGTGAGTTCCTCGGCCTGCTTCTGGAGCTGGCTGTTGACCCACTCGATGCGCTCGCGGGCCTCCCGTACCTCGGCCAGGTCCTTGGCGATCTTGCGCCGCATCGCGTCGACGTCCTCGCCGAGCCGGAGGAACTCGGGTGGGCCGGTGCCGGCGATGCCGTGCTGGTAGTCGCCCTCGGCCACCTCGCGGACCTGGTCGGCGAGGCCGGTCAGCGGGCGGATCACCATCTTGTCCAGGGAGACCAGCAGCATGCTGCCGGCGATGATCACCACCGCGACCGCGATGATCAGCAGGACGACCAGCAGGTTGCTGGTCCGCCGGACGTCCTCGGCGCTCCGCTGCCGGGCCTCGAAGATCTCGAGCTGGAGGTCGTCCAGCGCGCTGCGGACCGCGTCGAACTGCTCCCGGGCCTGGTCGGTGATCAACGCCTGCCCCGCGCTGGTGCCGCTCTGCTGCGTCGCGGTGACCACCGGCACCGCCACCGCCTGGCGCCACTCCTCGGCCCGCTGCTCCACCTTCAGGAGCTCCTGCCGGATCTCCGGGTAGTCGCCGAGCAGCCGCTCCATCGAGACGACCAGGTCCTGCTCCCGCTTGCGCCCGGCGTCGTACGGCGTCAGGTCGGCCGGGTTGCCGCTGACCGCGTAGCCGCGCATAGCGGTCTCCTGGTCCAGCAGCGCGTTCTGCACCTCCTGCGCCTGCACCCGCAGCGGCCCGGTCTTGTTGAGGATCGCGTCGATGTGCATACGGTTCTTCGTCGCCACCGCCACCGCGCCGCCCGCCAGCCCGATGAGGAGGACGGCGACGACGGTGAGCAGCATGACGACCCGCTGACGCAGGGTCCACTCGCGGACGCCCGTCACCGGCCACCGCCCCGGCTGACCAGCAGCATGGCGACGTCGTCGGCGAACGGGCCGCCGTTGAGCTGCTCGGCCCGCCCAACCAGCCAGGCCGGCAGCTCGGCCAGCGGCACGGCGAGGGTCGCCGGGTCGGCGAGCAGGCCGCTGAGGCCGGGCACGTCGAGGCGCTCGTCGCCCTCGCCGG
>NZ_JBEZDR010000163.1:0-1946 GCF_040648415.1 Nonomuraea sp. NPDC049141 | reverse complement strand
CGGCGGGAACGGACGAGCGGCCCCGGCCCTCCGCCTACCCCCGCGCGGGTACGGGCGACTTCGTCACGGCGCCCGGCGAGTCCCCGGTGCGGGGCACCGACGGGCCGCTCCTGCACTACCGGGTGGCCGTGGAGCAGGGCACCGGCCAGGACGTCGACTCCTTCGCCGTGGCCGTCGACGAGGTGCTGGGCGATCCCCGGAGCTGGATCGCCTCGGAGGAGCTGCGGCTGCGGCGGGTGGCGGAGGCGGACGACGCCGACTTCACCGTCTACCTCGCCACCCCGGACACCTCCGAGCGGATGTGCGCCGAGGGCGGGCTGAGCACCGAGGGCTACACCTCGTGCCGGCTCCCCGGCCAGGTGATCGTCAACCTGGCGCGCTGGCTGGAGGCGGTTCCCGACTACGGGGCGCCGCTGGCGATCTACCGCGCCTACGTGGTCAACCACGAGGTGGGCCACGAGCTGGGCGAGGTGCACCAGGCGTGCCCGGGGCCCGGCGAACCGGCGCCGGTGATGCAGCAGCAGACGTACGGCCTGGACGGCTGCGCCGCCAACGCCTGGCCGTACGTGGACGGCTCCCGCTACGACGGCGAGGTCGTTCCCGGCACCTGAGTTATTCCCCTTCCCGCAGTTCGGGCGACGTGTCGCTCCTCATGGCCGATCGAGGCCGGTGCGAGCGACAATGGCTCGGTTCGCCTTCAGCCGATCCCGGGGAGTCCACCGTGTCGTTGCCCCCGCTCGTCGAGCCCGCCGCCGAGCTGACCGTTGACGAGATCCGCCGCTACTCGCGCCACCTGATCATCCCCGACGTCGGGGTGGAGGGGCAGAAGCGGCTGAAGAACGCCCGGGTGCTCTGTGTCGGCGCCGGTGGTCTCGGCTCGCCGGCGCTGATGTACCTCGCCGCCGCCGGGGTCGGCACGCTCGGCATCATCGACTTCGACACCGTCGACGAGTCCAACCTCCAGCGCCAGATCATCCACGGCGTCTCCGACGTCGGGCGCTCCAAGGCCGAGTCGGCCGCCGCCTCGATCCGCGAGATCAACCCGCTGGTGCACGTGGAGATCCACAACACGGCGCTGGACCGGGAGAACGTGCGGGACATCTTCTCCCGCTACGACCTGATCGTCGACGGCACCGACAACTTCGCCACCCGCTACATGGTCAACGACGCGGCGGTGCTGCTCGGCAAGCCGTACGTCTGGGGGTCGATCTACCGCTTCGACGGCCAGGCGTCGGTGTTCTGGGCCGAGCACGGCCCCTGCTACCGCTGCCTCTACCCGGAGCCCCCGCCGCCCGGCATGGTCCCCTCCTGCGCCGAGGGCGGCGTGCTCGGCGTGCTCTGCGCGTCGATCGGCTCCATCCAGGTCAACGAGGCGATCAAGCTGCTCGCCGGCATCGGGGAGCCGCTGGTCGGCCGGCTGATGGTCTACGACGCCCTGGAGATGAGCTACCGCAAGATCAAGGTCCGCAAGGACCCGGACTGCGTGCTCTGCGGCGAGAACCCCACGGTCACCGACCTGCTGGAGGACTACGAGGACTTCTGCGGCGCGGTGTCGGTGGAGGCCCAGGAGGCGGTGGTCGACGCGACCATCACCGCGCTGGAGCTCAAGGAGTGGCAGGACGCCGGCAAGGACATCTTCCTCGTCGACGTGCGCGAGCCGGCCGAGTACGAGATCGTCCGGATCCCCGGCGCGACCCTGATCCCCAAGGGCGAGATCATCTCGGGCGAGGCGCTGGCCAAGCTGCCGCAGGACCGGCAGATCGTGCTGCACTGCAAGTCCGGCGTCCGCTCGGCGGAGGCGCTCGCCGCGCTCAAGTCGGCCGGCTTCCGCGACGCCGTGCACGTGCAGGGCGGCGTGCTCTCCTGGATCAAGCAGATCGACCCGTCGCTGCCGGCGTACTGACCCGGCGCCGGCCGAGGTCGCGGCGGGGCCGTCCCGACCCCCG
>NZ_JBEZDR010000162.1:0-1981 GCF_040648415.1 Nonomuraea sp. NPDC049141 | reverse complement strand
GGCGCCGGATCGACCGCCCGCCGCCGGACGTGCGAGGGGCCCGGCCGAAGTCGGCCGGGCCCCCCTGGTGGTGCGTCGTTACGGGCGGGCGTTGGGCTTGAGCGGGGTCTTCACCGCCGCGTACGCGTCGACGATGCCGTAGCCGTAGAAGCCGTTGAAGTTCAGCCCTCCGGCGCAGTAGGCGTCGAACTCGGCGTCCCGGCCCTCGTTGGCGTACGACTGCAGGCGCGGCTCCGGGCAGGCGTGCTCGGCCGCCGTCCGGTAGAGGTGCTGCTCCACCAGCTTCGGTGCCATCCCGTAGCCACCCCGGCCGTCCTTCTTGCCGTGCTTGCTGACGATCAGCGCGGCGACGCCGGAGGCGTGCGGGGCCGCCATCGAGGTGCCCTGCAGGTAGGTGTAGTACCCGCACTCCCCGTTGGCCTTGCACGCCTTGAAGACCGTCTCCTCGAACCCGGCGACGATGTTGCCGTCGGCGTCGACCGAGCCCTCCTCCTGGAGCACCTTCTTCGGATACGTCGAGAGGATCATGTTGGCGTCGGTGCGGTAGGTGTCCGTGCCGAAGCCGTCACGGAACCAGCCGCCGGGCGCCGCCACGGCGGTCTGCTCGGTGCCGTAGTTCGAGAAGTCCGACTTCTTGCCCGACGGCCCGACCGCCGACACGCTGATCACGTTGGGGCCCTCGGTGGGCAGGTCCCAGCAGCTGTCGTTGTCGATCTCGCGCGGGTAGGGCGCGGTGTCGCCGTAGTCCGGGCTCGACACGTCGGTGCGCGGGGCACCCAGGTCCTCGTGGTTGTTGCCCAGCGCGCCGACCAGGGTGACGCCCCGGATGTGGGCGAAGTTCAGGGCCCGCTTCATGGCCTTGATGATGGCCCGCTGCTCGGCCTGGTGCTCCGGGGAGTCGGCCGGGTTGGCGGTGCAGTTGTAGAGCCACGGGTCGACGTAGAAGGACATGTTGACCACGTCCAGGCCGACCTTCCCGGCGTGCAGCAGGGAGTTGACCACCGGCTCCAGGAAGAAGTAGCCGGAGTCCTGGCCGCCCTTGAGCTCGACCAGGGAGACGTTCGGGGCGACGCCGGAGAGACCGAAGCCGTTGGCCGCGGCGCCGATCGTGCCGGCCACGTGGGTGCCGTGCCCGCCGTCGTCGGTGCCGACCGGGTCGAGGCAGCTCGCCACCTCGCACTCGCCGTCGACGTCGACGATGTCGGGAGCGAAGTTGCGGGACAGCGCCCAGTTGAAGTTCGGCGCGATGTCCGGGTTGCTGGCGTCGACGCCGGTGTCCAGGACGCCGACCGTGACCCGGCGGTCGCCCGGCTCGACCTTGCGCGCCCGGTCTGCCCGGATCATCTCCAGGCCCCAGAGCTTGTCGTCCAGCGGGTCCATCTTCTTGCCACGCTTGGCGCCGGCGCCCTTGGCCGCGGCGGCGGCCAGCAGGTGCTCCTGCTCGACCCGGTCCAGCTTGGGCTTGCGGCCGATCGCCTTCTGCTCGGTGGCGCCGATCAGCGCCGACGCGGCGGTGGCCTTCGCGGCGAAGTCCGTCCGGTCGCTGGTGACCCGGAACATGCCGACCTCGTCGGACCGGGAGACCACCGTGCCGCCGGCCGACCGGATGGCGGCGATGGCCGCGTCCGCGGAGACACCGTCCTCGGCGACGACGGTGAAGGTACGGGCACTGGCCGGCACGGCACTGGCCGGCACGCTCATGCCCGTCACCGCGAGTGCCAGTGCCGTCGCGGTCGCGACGGCACCGGCGGTGAAGCGCTTGCTCACCACATCGGATCCTCTCGTTGAGGGACGTGGCAGCCATCAGACAACACCGCGGCACTTTCCGCCATAGCAACGTCGGCTATGGCGGGAATCTCGTTTTCATCCGTGCTGGGCGCTGCCGGGCGGCCCGTTCGGGTCACGGCAGGGCGGGCTCGGCGACCTGCGGCTGCGGGTCGTCGGCACGGGGAGCGCGCAGCTCGTCGACGCGCACCAGGGC
>NZ_JBEZDR010000161.1:0-1997 GCF_040648415.1 Nonomuraea sp. NPDC049141 | reverse complement strand
GTCCTCGGCGCCGAGCCGAAGAGGGCCGGCATGCTCGACGCCGGATCGACCGTCTTCGTCGGCCGCATCGCCGAGGACGCGGAGATCGCCTCCGAAGCGCTCCGCCTGCTGCGGGTGCCCGTCAACGACGGCTACGAGGCCACGCTGGCCTCCCTCTCCACCGCCGACGCCACCAGCGCGACCCGGCTCGGCTTCCGGGAATTCGTCATGCGGGACGTCGACGGCCGCGTGCAGAAGGTCCGCGTCGACGTCTCGTACGTCGACGGGCTGCTGGAGCACCTCGACACCACCCCCGCCGCGATCGCCGCGGCGGCCGGGGTGCTGCCGGCCATCCTGCCGAACATGGAGGCGTGACATGGCGCGGGCCCGGGCACGGTTGGCGGCGTTCCTGCTCGCGGTCGGCGTACTCGCCGGGGCGACCATCGGCTGGCCGGCAGTCGGTGCCGCGGCGGCCGCCCCCGCACCGCTGACGGCCCAGGCGAACGCCGACCTCTGCACCACCCCGGAGTGGCAGGCCGACTTCCGCGCCTGCGTCGCCAAGCTCAAGGACGTGTCAGCAGCCCGGGCAGAGTGTCTCGAGCCACCAACGCCCGGCGCTCCCGATGCAGGTCTGGCTGGCTGGTTTGCCAGCTCGCCACCCGAAGCAACTGCCGGCGTCACCGGCAGATACAGCCTCTATGGATACGCCGGGTACAGCTACACGACGTACGACATCGGTTGCGCCTCCACGGTCCTCCACCCGGATTACAAGTTCACGACCACTGTCGCAAACGGCGAATTCATGATTGCCACTGCGGTGATCGGCGCTTCCAACGCCCTGCGGGAACGCGCCTGGGATCCGCGCTCGATGTGGGGCTGGGCCGACCCGCTGGTGGACCAGGCGACCAAGGCCGTCTACCAGAAGGTGTTCAGCGTCTTCGGCATCGTCACCCTCTGCGTGGTCGGCCTGTACCTGCTCTGGCGCTCCCGCCAGTCGGACATGAGCAACGCGATGACCACGGCGGGCTGGGCCCTGCTGGTGATGGTGGCGGTGACCGCCCTGGCCGCCTGGCCGGTCAAGTCGGCCAACATCGCCGACGGCACCCTCGTCACCACCTTGGGTGTGGTACACGACGCCGTGGGGCCACAGATGAAGGAGCCTGGTCCCGGCCGGTGCATCGATCCCAACCCGGAACGGTGCAAGGACAACCGTAAGCCCGCCGTCCGAGCCAGCGACACCGCTACCGAATCCATGCTGTACCGGAACTGGTTACGGGGAGTCCTTGGCTCGGCGGACAGCGAGACCGCCAAGAAATACGGTCAGGCTCTGTACGACGCCCGATCGTTGACCTGGGGTGAGGCGCAGTCGCTCCGCGCCAATCCGGCGACACGTCAAGCCACCATCGAGGCGAAGCAGCAGCAGTGGATGAAGGTTGCTGAGCAGATCAAGGAGGAAGACCCGGAGGCGTACGAGTACCTCCAGGGCGTCCGGGACATGGACCGGGTGGGTGCCGGATTCATCGCCGTACTGGCCGCGGTTCTCTTCGCGATGTTCGACCTGACCGCCTCGCTGCTGGTACTGCTGGGCTTCCTGATCTTCCGGTGGGCGGTGATCGCCGCGCCGATCCTCGGCACGGTGGGCCTGATGCGCCCGGCCAGCGCCGGGTTGCGACGGCTGGCGAACGCGGTGGTCGCCGCCGTCTTCAACATCGCCATCTTCGGCACCGGCGCCGCCATCTATCTCTTCGCAGTCGACCTCATCATGAGCACGCCGACCCTGCCCGGCTGGCTCCAGGTGGTGCTGGTCTGGCTCTGCGGCGTGGTGGGCTGGCTCCTGCTGCGCCCCTACCGCCGGATCACCCAACTCGGGGGCAAGGACAGCAGCGAGGCGGTCAGCTCGGCCGGCTCGTGGCACCGGCGCTTCTTCCGGGACATGCGCACCGCCGCCCGGCTCGACGTCGCGGAACCCGGCGGGACGGCCGAGCCGACGACGGGCCGGCGTCGGACCGTGGTGGCGG
>NZ_JBEZDR010000160.1:0-2021 GCF_040648415.1 Nonomuraea sp. NPDC049141 | reverse complement strand
CGGGCCGGACGCCACCGGGGTCGTCCGGCGTCGTCCGGCCCGCGTACGGCTCAGCGGTAGTCGTCCTCGTCGGCGGCGACCACCCGCGCCTGCTCCATCGCGTCCCAGTCGCCGACCTCCAGGCCACGGTGGGGCTCGGTGTCGGCGTCGCCCGGATCGACCACGGCGGCCTGCTCGACCGCGTCGGCCGGCTCGGCCTCCATGTCGCGCTCCTCGGGGCTGAGGTGGTCGCTGGGTGCGAAGTCCTCTTCGGGCTGACCCATATCAGTCCCTCCCGGGATCTCGGCGGACAGTTCCCCACACACCGTACGGGTTGCACCCGCCCGCCGCTCGGAAGCCGAGTCGACCGAATCGGCCCACCGGCCGGTGCCCCCGGTGCCAGGATGGGACGGTGGGCTTCCTGATCCGGTTGGCGATCACCGCCGTCGCGCTGTGGGTGACCACGCTGGTCGTGCCCGGGGTGGAGGTGAGCGGCCGGTCCGGCACCAACTCCGCCCTCACGCTGGTCGTCGTGGCCCTGATCTTCGGCGTGGTGAACGCGGTGCTCAAGCCGCTGGTCAAGGTGGTCGGCTGCGTCTTCTACCTGCTCACCCTCGGCCTGTTCGCGCTGGTGGTCAACGCCCTGCTGTTCCTGCTGACCGACTGGATCGCCCGGGCGCTGGACCTGCCGTTCCACGTGGACGGTTTCTGGGCCGCGTTCTGGGGTGCCATCGTGATGGCCGTGGTGACCTGGCTGATCAGCGTCGTCGTGCCCGACAGGTGGGAGGGGCGGTGACGAGGCGGCCAGGGACCGGGCGCGTACCGGGTCGGTTGTGCCGGCCCCCGTCTTCTACGGGATACTGCCGACGGTGGACAGCGCGGTCCGGCGCACCCAGGGACAACAGCGGCCGGTGACGGCCGACAGCGGTAAGTAAGGAGCGTTCGACATGCCCATCGCTTCCCCCGAGACCTACGCGGAGATGCTGGACCGCGCCAAGGCCGGCCGGTACGCGTACCCCGCGATCAACGTGACGTCCTCGCAGACCCTGAACGCGGCGCTGAAGGGCTTCGCCGACGCGGAGAGCGACGGCATCATCCAGGTCTCGACCGGTGGCGCGGAATACCTCTCCGGCCCCTCCGTGAAGGACATGGTCACCGGCGCGGTGGCGTTCGCCGCGTACGCGCACGAGGTGGCCAAGAAGTACCCGGTCAACATCGCCCTGCACACCGACCACTGCCCGCAGGAGAAGCTGGACAAGTTCGTCCGGCCGCTCATGCAGATCTCCAAGGAGCGGGTGGCCGCCGGCCAGGAGCCGCTGTTCCAGTCGCACATGTGGGACGGCTCGGCCGTGCCGGTGGCGGAGAACCTCCAGATCGCGGCCGAGCTGCTCGACCGGGCCGCCGAGGCCAAGATCGTCCTCGAGATCGAGGTCGGCGTGGTCGGTGGCGAGGAGGACGGCGTCGAGAACGCCATCAACGACAAGCTCTACACCACCGTCGAGGACGGCCTGGCCATGGTCGAGGCGCTCGGCCTGGGCGAGAAGGGCCGCTACATGGCGGCGCTGACCTTCGGCAACGTGCACGGCGTCTACAAGCCGGGCAACGTCAAGCTCCGCCCCGAGATCCTCAACCAGATCCAGGAGGCGGTCGGCGCCAAGTACGGCAAGGAGAAGCCGCTCAGCCTGGTCTTCCACGGCGGCTCCGGCTCGCTGCTCTCCGAGATCCGCGAGGCGCTCGACTACGGCGTGGTGAAGATGAACATCGACACCGACACCCAGTACACCTTCACCCGGCCGGTCGCGGACCACATGTTCCGCAACTACGACGGCGTGCTCAAGGTGGACGGCGAGGTCGGCAACAAGAAGATGTACGACCCGCGGGTCTGGGGCAAGGCCGCCGAGGCCGGCATGGCCGCCCGGGTCGCGGAGGCCTGCGAGCACCTGCGCTCGACGGGCACCACGCTGGCGAAGTGACGCGCTGACGCGTACGACCGACGGCGGGCACCAGACAGCAGCCGCCCGCCCCGCTGGAACCGCCGGGCC
>NZ_JBEZDR010000159.1:0-2052 GCF_040648415.1 Nonomuraea sp. NPDC049141 | reverse complement strand
GACGGCAAGGACGCCAAGGAACTGCCGTGCGACACCGACGTGCTGGTCGAGGCGGTGAACCGGGCCAACGAGGACAACGGCGGAGCGTTCAAGCTGGCCAAGGACTGCACGTACAAGTTCACCGAGGAGACCGGCAACAACGCCTTCCCCGTCATCGACGAGCGGATCACGATCCTGGGCAACAACTCGACGTTCTTCCACGACGGCACCGCACTGTTCCGGTTCTTCGAGGTCGCCTCCGGCGGCGACCTGACACTGAAGGACCTCACCCTCAAGGGCGGCCAGGTGACCGCGCCCCCGCCGCCACCGAGCACCGCCAACGGCGGCGCCCTGCTGGTCCAGGAGGGCGGCGAGGCCACCCTGAAGCACACCAAGCTCATCGACAACCGGGTCACCGGCGTCGGCAACCAGGGCAACGGCGGCGCCATCGCCAACTTCGGCACGGTCGAGATCGACAAGAGCGTCCTCGCCAACAACCACGCCCGCGGCGTCGGCAACGGCGGCAACGGCGGCGCCATCTACAACGAAGGCGTACTGACCGTCCACGACACCCGTATCGACAGCAACACCGCCACCGGCAACAGCGCGGTCAGCGGCAACGGCGGCGGCATCGCCAACGAGGACGACGGCATCGCCACCATCGCCTACAGCCAGATCACCAACAACAAGGCCAGCAACGACGGCGGCGGCATCCACAGCGAAGACGACGCCCGCCTCACCGTCACCCGCACCAAGATCGCCCACAACACCGCCTGCGACGACGGCGGCGGCATCCACAACGACGGCGACTCCACCATGCTGCTGGAGTACGTCATCATCGCCGGAAACAAGGCCACCGACGACGGCGGCGGCGTCTACCACGACAGCGACAACATCGCCACCATCAAGCACGCCGTCTTCACCGACAACACCGCCGGCGACAACGGCGGCGGCCTCTTCAACGGCGACACCCTCAACCTCTACGCCAGCGAGTTCAAGGGCAACCACGCCGAACAGGGCGGCGCCATCTACAACGACAACAACGCCGTCCTCACCATCCGCGACAGCAAGATCGTCGGCAACTTCGCCTCCGAAACCGCCGGCGCAGGTGGCATCTACAACAACGGCAACGCCACCGCCGTCAACCTCGACAACAAGACCATCATCAAGAAGAACGAACCCCGCAACTGCACCAACGTCACCGGCTGCGCCAACTGAACCACCACATAACGAAGGGATCCCTTCCCCCTGCCCGGGGGAGGGGATCGCTTCCGTGCGGGCGCCGGTCCGGTCAGCGCGGCTTGCCGGCACGGAGCCGGGCAAGGGACGACGAATCCGCCGCGGGGCTGGAAAGGTGCCTTGCCTCCGGTGGGTTTCCGGGGCTGTTGAGGCGACTCGTGGCATAGCCGCCGGTTCCGGCACGACTGCGGGCCCGACTCCTCGGCGTCCGGACCGTCACGCCTTGGCCCGCGATACCCCTAACGTGGGTTCTTTTCGGATATGACCGTGAAGGGAAAAAGATTCTCATACGGTGATCCTCAGTAGCTACAACCGATTTGTAGCCAGGGCAGCCCGCGGTGGCGGAGCAGCCCTGTCTGGTACGAGGAGAGAGCAGAGAGCTCCGATGTCCAACTACCTTCGCAAGAACGCCGAGAACACCGCGTCGAAGAGCCGGCGCAAGCTGTGGCTCGCCACCGGCGTCGCCGGGTTGACCGGCGTGGTCAGCCTCGCCGGCGTCGCCGCCGCGAGCAGCGCGGGCGCCGTCGGGGTCGACCGTCTCACCGACCTGAAGTGGTCCACGGCCGAGCAGGTCGCCAGGGACGACACCGCCGGTCGCGACGACCGGGCTGGCGAGACCGGCAAGAGCCAGGATGGCCAGGATGCCGGTGGTGGCCAGGACGACTGGCAGGGCAAGGACTGGCACGGCAAGGACAGCAAGGACTGGCAGGGCAAGGACGGTCGTGACGGCAAGGACCACGACGGCAAGGACGCCAAGGAACTGCCGTGCGACACCGACGTGCTGGTCGAGGCGGTGAACCGGGCCAACGAGGACAACGGCGGAGCGTTCAAGCT
>NZ_JBEZDR010000158.1:0-2063 GCF_040648415.1 Nonomuraea sp. NPDC049141 | reverse complement strand
ATCGCGCAATGAACACCCACCCGGCGGCGGCCTCCGGGTCGACGGCGCCGCGCCGGGCCAGGATGGCCCCGAGGGGGATGGGCAGGCCGGTGTCGGCCTCCCACCACTCGCCGAGGTCGACCAGGGCGGTCAGGCCGTGCCGCGGGTAGGTGAACCGGGCCTCGTGGATGACCAGCCCGGCGTCGTACCGGCCGGCCGCGACGCCCGGCATGATCTCGTGGAACGGCACGACCTCGATCCGCGCGGGGGGCCGCTCGGCAGCCCAGAGCCGGAAGAGCAGGTACGCCGTGGTCCGGTCGCCCGGCACCGCCACCGTGGCACCACTCAGGTCGGCGCGGCCGGAGCCGTCGGGCTGGCCGGGGCCGCGGTCGCCGCGGGTCAGCACCAGCGGACCGCAGCCACGGCCGAGCGCACCCCCGCAGGGCAGCAGGTGGTAGTCGTCCAGCAGCCACGGCAGCGCCGCGTAGCTCACCTTGACCAGGTCGAACGCCCCCCGCTCGGCAGCCGTGTTGGTCACGTCCACGTCGGCGTACGTGACGTCGACCGGCGGGGCGCCGGGCACGAGGCCGTGCACCAGGGCGTGGAAGACGAACGTGTCGTTGGGGCAGGGCGAGATAGCCAGCGAGAGCGCCACGCCCTCACCGTATCCCCGCCCTGTGCCAGCGCCCGACCGCGCCAGCGCCGGTGTGACCCGGATCCGCTCCGCCGCGCCCGCCTGACCTCTTCCGCTCTGCCGGCCGGATCCTGCCTGACGCGTCCTTTCGAGCTGATGTCGTAGACGATTCAGCCTTGCTCGCGTCCGCCGCCCACTCCCGGCCCGCTGCCTCATCGCCGCTGCGGTCACGGCTCTTCTCCCTGCCAGGGCGGGACACCTGGGACGCGCCGCGCGCAGCGGTGCCTGATGTCGTAGACGATTCAGCTCGACAGCGTCGCGAAGGAGTCCTGTCCTCGTCCTTGAGCGGCTGTTCCGATCGGTGGACGGTCCGGTGCCGTGGGTCGACCCCTTGGCGTCAACGTTGTCCACAAGCTTATCCACAGGCTGCGGACGGGTGTTGAGGGCGAGGCGTTGCACCGGGAGCATGTTGTCGTGGCAGAGCTGACGGATGCCGTCGACCTTGGTGCGGCCCTGCGGGCGCTACGACGCCGAGCGGACCTGAGCCAGCGGGAACTGGCCGAGCGGTCGGGGGTGCCCCAGGCGACCCTGGCCCGGATCGAGTCGGGCCGGGCTACCGACCCGCGGTTCCGTACGGTGGAACGGCTCCTCCGGGCCGCCGGCGGGGAGGTGGCAGTCGGCGTACGCGACACCTCCGCGACCGCCGACCGGGTGCTGCCACCGGTGCCGCACGAGGCGCTGCGGGACGAAGCAGGGCGTCGGTACCCGGCTCACCTCGACGTCTGGGAGGTCAAGGAGCCGAAGGACTGGCCGGGTGCCTGGTGGGCGAACTGGTACAACCTTCCCCCGGCGCGCTGGCCGCTACCGCTGCCACCGGCCACGTACGAGCGGAATCGTCGCCACCGGGACCGGCGTCGACGTGCCATGGAGATCCAGCGGACGGTACGGCTGCGTCGCGTGACTGGCGGCGGCCTGCCGGCGACGTCGTGGCGGTTCGTGGCGGAACTGCCGGGCGGGGAACTGGTGGGTGAGCTGCGGGCCCACGAGCGCAGCCCGCACCTGGTCGACGGCGACGATCCGGGTGAGGAACGGGAGGTCGTGCTCGACGGTGTTCTCGTCGCGGAGGGCTGTCGACGGCTCGGCATCGGGCGCCGGTTGGTCGGGTTGCTGGCCGACGAGATGGATCGCTCCGGCATCCGCACCGCCCACGCGATCGCCGAGGACACCGGCGTCGATCTGCTGCTCGCCTGCGGATACCAGTTCAAGACGAGCCGGCCGTGGGCCCTGCGCCTCGACCGTCGGCCCGCGGCTGCGAACTGGCCCTCGGCGTAGGCGGGTTCAGGTCAGGGCCGCGGCGGCGGTGGTGAGGGCGGCGAGCGCCTCGCGCATGCGCCAGGCGTCGCGGTCGCGGGGACCGACGGGGTTGGAGACGGTACGCAGCTCGGCGAAC
>NZ_JBEZDR010000157.1:0-2070 GCF_040648415.1 Nonomuraea sp. NPDC049141 | reverse complement strand
GACGACGAGGTCGGCGGGCCGGTCCCAGGTGGCCGCGTCCGCGCTGTGGAACCTGACCCGCTCGGCGGCTCCCCGTTCCGTCGCGCGTCGCCGGGCCCGTTCACCGTCGTCGGCGTGGCGTTCCACGCCGTCGCCGGCGATGCCGTGAGCCTCGCACAGCCGCAGGAGCAGCTCGCCGTTGCCGCAGCCCAGGTCCAGGGCTCGCCAGCCCGCCCCGGTGGGGGCCAGTCGCCGGACCAGGTCCGTCACCCGATCCTCGCCGAGCGGCGCGTTGTAGGTCAGGTTGGCCGCGGCGGCGGCCAGGTACGTACTGCGATCCTGGCTCTTCACCGGGCCACGGTACGACAGTGTGCCCGTGCCCGAGGGACGTCACGGCGGCGGCCGGGACTCCCCCAGTTGTATGGAGGGCCCGGAACCGAAGTGGGATGCTGTTGGTTAATTCGGGTTCTGCTGCTTCGCCCCGTCGGATCTATCCGGCGGGGCGAAGTTGTGCGAAGTGGCTGATGCGGGCGGCGGCTCGGGGTGTTTCGGTGAGGTGGGCGTCTATCCGGGCGAGGTTCATCGCGGCGCCGGTGAGTTGGTGTTGCAGGGCAGTTTTGTCCAGGCCGCGGTAGCGGGATCTGCGCAGGCCGCAGCGTTGGACGCCTTGGGAGATGGTCCCCTCGACGCCGGCGCGGATCTTGTAGCGGTGTTTCCAGTCGTCGGTCTGCTGTTGTCGTCTGGCGTTGCGGACGGTGTCGTGTTCGGCCCGGTGGCGCAGAGTGAGCTCCCGGCGTTCGGCTTTGGGTGAGCTGACGCAGTCGCGCAGGCTGGGGCAGACGCGGCAGTCGGCGGGGTTGAACCGGACCCGGATCACCGGCAGGCCGTGCTGGGAGCGCCGATGATGCCATTGCGTGCTGGTGACGCCGGTGGGGCAGGTCACATGCTGCCGGTCCCAGTCGATAGTGAAGGCATCCTGCCCATGGCGGCTGCCGCGTTGCGTCGTGGTGTCGGCACCGATAGGCCCCTGCAGGTCGACGTCGTGTTGGGTGCGGGCAGCCACAACTTGAGCGGCGTTGGGGTATCCGGCATCGACCCAGTGCTCCGCGGGCAGGCAGTCACGCCCGGCGAGACCGGCGTGGATCACCTCTGCCATCACGCTGTCCGCGACGGTGGCGCAGGTGGTGGCCACGTTCGTGACCAGGTTCGGGGCGTGCGGCTCACAGGTCTCGGTGAGGTGGACCTTGTATCCGTCCCAGCAGGTGTCCCGCTTGACGCTGCCGCGTGCCTCGGCGTCATGCGGGGTGACCAGGCGTATCGCGCCCGGCGGCCGGTCTTTTGGGTCCCGCCGTCGCACCTCGCCCTCGACCAGGTGGAAGTGCTGGACCCACACCTGCCGCAGGATCTCCACCGCCTCCAGCTCCCGCGCCTGCTCAGGCGAACCGGCCGAGAACACCGCCTCCAGCCAGCCCGGGGCATCCCGAGCGAGCGCGTTCAACGCCGCACGCAGTGTCTCGACGACCATCCAACCAACACAGCTCACGAGCCGCCGACACCACGTGCGTGGAGTCGGTCCTGGCCCGACCCGTCGTCTTCAGCAGCCCTTTCTCCCGGGCTGCGGCCAACACGCCGTCCAACACCCGCCGCCCCGCGTCCGCCTGCACCAGCCGGTCCCTGAACTCCGACAACACCGAGAGGTCGAAGCCCGGATCATCCAGCTCCAGCCCCAAGGCGTACTTGAAGTCGATCCTGGCCCGCACCGCCTCCGCGGCCTGCCGATCGGTGAGCCCCTCAACGAACTGCAACACCAACACCACCACCAACCGGCCCGGTGACCAGGCAGGCTTCCCCCGGACCGGGAACAAGTCCGCGAAATCAGCGTCGGTGAACAACACCCCCAACTCGTCGCGCACCCGAATCGCCAGGCTGCCCTTCGGGAACGCGGCCCGCGCCACCCGCACCGTCTCCGCCGGAATCTCCCCCAACACCCGCAACCGCAACGACACCCGCAACCCACCCCAATACGAAAACGTCGGCCATAAAAAACAACAACAAGAGATTTATGGCGCCCGAAAACCAAAAACCAAATAA
>NZ_JBEZDR010000156.1:0-2070 GCF_040648415.1 Nonomuraea sp. NPDC049141 | reverse complement strand
GGCGGCGGCCCGCCACCTCGGCTGGGAGGCCGACGGCGACGTCCTCGCCCGCAACCTCTCCGGCGGCACCCGGCAGAAGCTGAACCTGACCATGTCCACCCTCAGCGAGCCGGACGTGCTGCTGCTCGACGAGCCCTACCAGGGCTTCGACCAGGGCACGTACGTCAACTTCTGGGACCAGCTCGCCCGGCTGCGCGACGAGGGACGGGCGATCGTCGTGGTGACCCACCTGCTCAACCAGCTCGACCGGGTCGACCTGGTGCTCGACCTGACCCCGGCCACCCAGGGAGGGCGTGCGTGAACCGGCTCGTCACCGTCGCCGAGATGACCCTGCGGGAGCTGCTGCGCCGTCGGGGCGTGCTCCTGCTGCTGCTGTTGATGCCGCTGGCGTTCTGGCTGATCCGGCGGGACTCGCACGTCGGACAGTCCGTACGCTCGCTGCTGCTCGGCATCAGCTGGGCCGTCAGCACCGCCGCCCTCTTCGCCACCGGCGCGGCCCGCGAACTGGAGCCCCGGCTGCGGCTGGCCGGCTACCGCCCGCACGACCTCTACCTCGGCCGGATGCTCGGCCTGTGGGCGACCGGGCTCATCCTGTCCGTGCCGTTCTTCGTGCTCACCGTCGTCGACGCGCCCGAGCTGCGGCACGGCGGGGTGGCGGTGGCGATGCTCTGCTGCGTGGGCGTGGCCGCGCCGTTCGGGATGCTGATCGGCGCCCTGCTCCCCCGCGAGCTGGAGGGGACGCTGCTGCTGCTCACCGTGGTGGCGGTGCAGATGCTGATCGACCCGGCCGGCACCGGCGCGAAGCTGACCCCGTTCTGGTCCAGCCGGGAGATCGCCACCTGGGCCGTGGACCACACCGACTCCGGCTACCTGACGCGGGGGTCGCTGCACGGGTTGGCCGTCACCGCGCTGCTGATCGGCACCGTGGCGACCGTGTTCAGCGTCCGGCTGCGCCGCCGCCGGCACCTTCGACACCTGCCGATCGGCTGACCGTCCGCCGGTCCGGTCACCGGCGATTGCGGTTGCGGCGACCGCCGGGCCGGGATGGGATGGGCGGATGACCGTCCGCCGGGTGAACGCCGAAGAGAGACTGTCCACCAGCTTCGCGCTCGGCGCGTACGCCTTCGAGGCGTCGCCGCGCAGCGCGGCCCGGGCGGAGGAGTTCCGCGGCTACCTGCCCTACAACGAGGGCAACCGGACGCTGGTCGTCGAGGAGGGCGGCGTCACGCTGGCCGCCGCCTCGGCGATCCCGATGCGGCAGAACGTACGCGGCGAGGTGCTGCCGATGGCCGGCGTCGCCGGGGTCGCCACCCATCCGCTGGCCCGCCGGCGCGGGCACGTACGCACCCTGCTGCACCGCCTCCTCGACGAGATGCGCGACGAGGGGCACCAGCTCAGCGCGCTCTACCCGTTCCGGCCGTCGTTCTACGCCCGGTTCGGCTACGTGGGGCTGCCGAAGCCGCGTACGGTCACGTTCTCGCCGGCCGACCTGGGCGAGCTGCTCGGTGCCGACCTGCCCGGCGAGGTCGGCTGGCAGCGTATCGGCGAGGGCTACCAGGACTGGCGCCGGTTCACCGAGCGGTGCCTGAACGAGCGGCACGGCTTCGCGATCTTCCCCAGCTACCGGGACGTGGGGTTGCGCGACCGCGACGAGCACTGGCTGCTGACGGCCCGCACGGGCGGCACGGTCACCGGTGCCGTGATCTACCGCATCGACGACCACGGCGGCACGCTCACCGCCGGTGACCTGCTCGCCGCCGACCCGGTCGCCCGGGCGCTGCTGTTGCAGTTCTTCGGCCGGCACGTCGACCAGGTGGAGCGGGTCACGGTGCAGGTGCCCGTCGACGAGGCGCCGGAGCTGTGGCTGACCGACCTGGCGGTGCACGTCGAGGCGCAGGTGGCCCGGCCGGGTTCCTCCGCGCCGATGGCCCGGCTGTTGTCGGTCGACGCGCTGGCCGGGCTGCCCGTCGGCCCGGGCCGGGTGCGGGTGGAGCTGACCGGCGACCGGTGGCTGGCCGGGTCGTACCTGCTGGACGGCACCACCGGCACGCTGGAGCTGGTCACCGGCAC
>NZ_JBEZDR010000155.1:0-2077 GCF_040648415.1 Nonomuraea sp. NPDC049141 | reverse complement strand
TTCAAGTGCAACAACAGTGCCTACCGGCCCGCCGCGGTGTCCATCGCGGCGGTCGGCCTCGGCGTCGACCAGTTCACCAGGGATCAGCAGACCGGCGGTGCCGCGGACACGGCGTTGCCCGGCTCCGCCCACCGCGAGGAGGCAGCCGGCCCGGCCACCGCCACGCCGTTCCGAATCTCCGGCGAGCCGTCGGTACGCAGCGGCACGGACTACACGCCGGAGTCACTGGCCGCCCTCCCGTCGTCGCCGAAGGCACGGCCGTTCACCGGCGGACCGCCCGGGGAACAGCCCGGCGTCCAGGCGGAGGGCGGGCGGCTGCCCAGCTCCGCCCTCGGCCTCGATCGGCTCACCGACCCCGCCGCGCTGGGCGCCTGCATCGGCGCGATCAAGGCCGAGCACGGCAACGGTCCGTTGGTGGTCGACGTGGTCGACTACGCCCGCTTCCAGGGGCGCCCGGCGCTGATCGTGCGCTTCACCGACGCCACGGGGGCGGGCTGGGCCTGGGCCAGCGGCCCGGAATGCGGGGTCCCCGGGTCCGGCTCGGACAGCCGCTACCGCACGCGGGTAGGGTGAATTCGCGGCCACCGGACGTTTGACCGTCCACGTGACCTGACCCACCGGATGACCGGCTCGGGAATCCCCGGTTCGTACGATGACGTTCTGCACATCGAAGTGCCGGCACCGAGGGGCGTCGGCATCGGATCGGCATCGGTGCGCGCCGATGACGAACAACACGAATCGGGAGACGGCAGTGGACGAGGTCCGCAACCTGATCATCATCGGCTCCGGGCCGGCCGGTTACACGGCGGCGGTCTACGCGGCGCGCGCCAACCTCAAACCGCTCATCATCGAGGGCGTGCAGTCCGGCGGTGCGCTGATGACGACCACCGAGGTGGAGAACTTCCCCGGCTTCGCCGACGGCATCCTCGGCCCTGAGCTGATGGACAACATGCGCAAGCAGGCCGAGCGGTTCGGCGCGGAGTTCCTCACCGACGACGTGACGCGGGTCGAGCTGAAGGACACCGGCAGCGTGGGCTCCGACGCCGTCAGCACCGTCTGGGTGGGCCAGACCGCGTACCGGGCCAGGGCGGTCATCCTCGCCACCGGCTCCGCGTGGCGTCCGCTCGGCGTTCCCGGCGAGCAGGAGTACCTGGGCCACGGCGTCTCGTCCTGCGCGACCTGCGACGGCTTCTTCTTCCGCAACCAGCACATCGTGGTCGTCGGTGGCGGTGACTCGGCGATGGAGGAGGCGAGCTTCCTCACCCGGTTCGCCGACTCGGTCACCATCCTCCACCGCCGGGACTCCTTCCGGGCCAGCAAGATCATGGCCGAGCGGGCACTGAGCAACGACAAGATCAAGGTCGAGTGGAACACCGTGGTCGAGGAAATCCTCGGCGACGACGGCAAGGTCTGCGGGGTGCGGGTACGCAACACGCACACCGGCGAGTCCAAGGTCCTCGACGTCACCGGCGTCTTCGTGGCCATCGGCCACGACCCGCGCAGCGAGCTGTTCCAGGGCCAGGTGGAGATGGACGACGAGGGCTACGTGAAGGTCGAGGCGCCCAGCACCCGCACCAGCGTGCCCGGCGTCTTCGCCGCCGGCGACCTGGTGGACCACACCTACCGGCAGGCGATCACCGCCGCCGGCACGGGCTGTGCCGCCGCGCTGGACGCCGAGCGCTTCATCGCCACGCTGCAGGGCTGAACAACCGAAACACATTCCGGAGGAGGGTCATAGTGGGAGCAACGAAGTCGGTCACCGACGCGAGTTTCGCCGTCGACGTGCTGAAGTCCGACAAGCCGGTTCTGGTGGACTTCTGGGCCGAGTGGTGCGGCCCGTGCCGCAAGGTGTCGCCGCTGCTGGAGGAGATCGCCGGCGAGATGGGCGACCAGGTCACCATCGTCAAGCTCAACATCGACGAGAACCCGGAGACCGCCCGCGCCTACCGGGTGATGTCGGTCCCGACCCTGACGGTCTTCAACGCCGGCAGGTTTCTACGACCAGCGCGTTCCCCTCGCCTTCGGATCCGGTCGAAGCTTCGGGGCCGGTCGCGGCTTCGACCGGTTTGGCGGAGGC
>NZ_JBEZDR010000154.1:0-2094 GCF_040648415.1 Nonomuraea sp. NPDC049141 | reverse complement strand
GTCGCCCCGGCCGTTTACGGCCTCCACGGCGGACTTCCCCGCCACGACGCGCTCCACGCCGAGCGGGTCGACGCCGGGCTCCAGGGTCTCGACGTAGGACTCCAGCCAGCCCAGGGCCCGGCGGTAGGCCGCCCGCTCCTGCTCGTCGTCGCGGTAGCCCTCACGCACCCAGGTGCCCTTGAGCAACGCGGCGAGGGCCTCCGGCCGGCGCCGCTCGGGGCTCAGCGCGTACCAGTTCTTCAGGGCGGTGTGCACGCTCGCGCCGAGGGAGTTGTGCGCCCACGGCGGGCCCTTCTGCGGGGCCGGACGGTCGACGTAGGAGTAGCGGTAGCGCCGGGGACAGTCGGCGTAGGCGCCCAGCTTGCTGGGGGTGCAGACGAAGAGCCGTTCCGGCATGCCCTCGAAGCCGAGCTGCTCGGACTGCTCGCCGCGCTGCCGGGGCGCCCGGCCGCCGCCGGTGGAGGACCGTCCCGCTGAAGAGGCTCGTCGCACACCGCGATCCTGCCATCCACCCCCGACAGAACCGGCCGCCGGTCAGGTCATGTTGGCGTACTGGGTCACGAACGCGGCCACCGCGTCCGCGATGAGCTGCACCGCGATGGCGGCCAGCAGCAGACCGGCGATCCGGGTCAGCACCTCGATCCCGCCGGGACGCAGGATCTTGACGATCCCGCCGGAGAACCGGAGCACGACCCACACGGCGAGCATCACGGCCACGATCGCGGCGGCGATGGCCGTGACGTCCGCCCCGCCGTCGGCCTGCTGGACGAAGAGCATGGTGGCCACGATGGCGCCGGGACCGGCCAGCAGCGGCGTACCCAGCGGCACCAGGGCGATGTTCGAGGTGACCTGCTGGCTCGGGTCGTCGGCCTTGCCGGTCAGCAGTTCCAGCGCCACCAGGATGAGCAGCAACCCGCCGGCGGCCTGGAGGGCCGGCAGGTCCACGTGCAGGTAGTCGAGCAGCGTCTGCCCCGCCACCGCGAAGATCACGATCACGCCCAGTGCCAGGGCGACGGCCTGCCAGGCCGCCCGGTTGCGGTCCCGCGCCGTCAGGGGGCCGGTCAGCGCCAGGAAGATGGGCATCATGCCCGGTGGGTCGACGATCACCAGCAGGGTCACGAAGACCTCGCCGAACAGCTTGGCATCCACGTGATCAACGTAGCCGCGCGGCCGGAGACGGAAATGCGGATCAGCCGGAAGCGACCTCGGTCACCCCGCGCGCCTCGGCGACGATCCGCTCGTACGCCTCCGGTTCGGTGGTGAACGCGCCGAGCCGGACGGTCTTGTGCGTGCCGTGGAAGTCCGACGAGCCGGTCACCAGCAGGCCCAGCTCGTCGGCCAGGGCCCGGACGTGCGCCCGTTCGGCCGGCGAGTGGTCCTCGTGGTCGGCCTCCAGCCCCGCCAGCCCGATCGCGGCCAGGTCGGCGATCAGCTCGTCGGGCACGATCCGCCCCCGCCGGCTGGCCCTGGGGTGGGCGAACACGGGCACGCCGCCCGCCGCGCGCACGAGCCGGACCGCGCGGAAGACGTCGATGTCCTCCTTGGGCAGCCGGTAGCGCTCGCCCAGCCAGTCCGGCCCGAACGCCTCCGTCGTCGTGGTCACCAGGCCGGCCCGGATCAGCGCCTGCGCGATGTGCGGCCGGCCCACGGTCCCGCCGGCCGCGCCGGCCAGGATCTCGGGCCAGCTCACGTCGATCCCGACGGCCCGCAGCAGCGCCACGATCCGCTCGCCCCGCTCCTTCCGGGCGGCCCGCACCCGGGCCAGCTCCGCCACGAGTTCCGGTGCGTCCGGATCGAACAGGTACGCCAGCAGGTGCAGCGGCACCGGGGGTTCCTCGCCGTACCAGCGGCAGGAGAGTTCCGCGCCCCGGACCAGGCTGAGCCCGGCCGGCAGCGCCGCCAGTGCGGGCGCCCAGCCGGCCGTGGTGTCGTGGTCGGTGATCGCCACCACGTCCAGCCCCGACTCGGCCGCCGCCCGTACCAGCTCGGCCGGGCCGAGCGTGCCGTCGCTGGCGGTGGAGGGGGGGTGCAGGTCTAGCCGCGGTGCCGCGCTCATCGGCCCGACGCGACCGCGCGGGGCGCGCGGGCGCGCTC
>NZ_JBEZDR010000153.1:0-2116 GCF_040648415.1 Nonomuraea sp. NPDC049141 | reverse complement strand
GCCAGATGGTTGGCCAGCTGCCCGTCCAGCCAGAGGTCCCCTTCGGCCCCCGTGCTGCAGGTGGTTCTGGGCCTTCATCCAGTTCTCGATCCGCAGCTGCTCCTCGCGACCCTCACGGACCGCCTTGGTCCACTCGGCCCGCCGGGCCTTGTCGCTGCGGTACGACGACGGCATCGAGCCGTACGGGACGACCGGGACGTCGCCGCGGGCCTGGCGTGCCTCGAGCATCTTGCGGCCGTTCGGGCCGAGCGGCTCGTGCCCGATCTTCTCGCGCAGCTTGAGGACCGCGTCGATGAGCATCTCGGGCCGGGGCGGGCAGCCGGGCAGGTACATGTCGACCGGGACGATGTGGTCGACGCCCTGCACGATGGCGTAGTTGTTGAACATGCCGCCGCTGCTGGCGCAGACGCCCATCGAGATGACCCAGCGGGGCTCCGCCATCTGGTCGTAGATCTGGCGCAGCACCGGGGCCATCTTCTGGCTGACCCGGCCGGCCACGATCATCAGGTCGGCCTGCCGGGGCGAGGCCCGGAAGACCTCCATGCCCCAGCGGCCCATGTCGTAGTGCGGGCCACCCGCGGCCATCATCTCGATCGCGCAGCAGGCCAGGCCGAAGGTCGCACCCCAGACCGACGTCTTGCGCGACCAGTTGACCAGCTTCTCCACCGAGGTGAGCAGGACACCGGCGGGGAGCTTCTCCTCGATACCCATCTGAGGTTCCTCCCTCAGTCCCAGTCCAGGCCGCCGCGCCGCCAGACGTAGGCGTATGCGACGAAGACCGCGACGATGAACAGGACCATCTCCACGAAGCCGAAGATCGGCAGGGCGTCGAAGGAGACCGCCCAGGGGTAGAGGAAGATGATCTCGATGTCGAAGACGATGAAGAGCATCGCCGTCAGGTAGAACTTGATCGGGAACCGGCCGCCGCCGACCGGCTGCGGGCTGGGCTCGATGCCGCACTCGTACGCCTCGAGCTTGGCCTTGTTGTAGCGCCGGGGACCGGCGAAGCGGGCAGCGGCCACGGAGAACAGCGCGAAGCCCGTGGCGAGGGCGAACAGCCCGATGATCGGTGCGTAAGGCGAGAGCGACATCGTTTTCTCCTGCTCGTCCTTCCCTGCCCCTGGTCCTTGTCAAAAATCACACTATTCACGTCCCTCGCGACGGTTGTCGGCGGGGGTCGATCTCCCATGTCCGCGCCCGCGCCCGTCGCCGACCGTGGACGGGGCCGTCACACGCGTCTGCCTTCGTTCGCGACCGCGGGGGTTCGCACGATCACTGAGAGCTACACGGCCGGCGCCACTCTCGTCATCGCGTTGATGACGCGGTCCATGGCGTCCCCGTCCCGGGGGTCGGTCAGGTTGGCCAGCAGCTTCAGCACGAAGCGCATCAGCATCGGGTGCGGCATGCCGTGCTTCGTGGCCATCCGCATGATCTCGGGACGGCCGATGAGCTTCACGAAGATGCCGCCGAGCCGGTAGTAGCCGCCGAAGCGGGCCTTCAGCTCCGTCGAGTACGCCGCCAGGGCCCGTTCCCGGTCCGCGCCGGCGGGGCGCGCGAGCGCCTGCACGGCGATCTCCGCGGCCAGCTCGCCGGACTCCATCGCGTACGCGATGCCCTCGCCGTTGAACGGGTTGACCATGCCGCCGGAGTCGCCGACCAGCATCACGCCCCGGGTGTAGTGCGGCACCCGGTTGAAGCCCATGGGGAGCGCTGCGCCGAGGATCGGGCCCTCCGCGTTCGCCTCGTCGGTCATGCCCCAGTCGGCCGGCGTGTTGGCCAGCCAGTCGGTGAGCAGCCGACGGTAGTTGGTCTTGCCGAACGCGGACGACGAGTTGAGCACGCCGAGGCCGACGTTGACCCGGCCGTCGCCCAGCCCGAAGATCCAGCCGTAGCCGGGCAGCAGGTTGTCGCCGCTGTCCTTGCTGCGCAGCTCCAGCCAGGACTCCAGGTAGTTGTCGTCGTGCTTGGCCGGCGAGCGGTAGTAACGCCGGACGGCGACGCCGATCGGCCGGTCCTCGCGCTTGGCCAGCCCGAGGGCGAGCGGGAAGCGGCCGGAGACGCCGTCGGCGGCGACGACCAGCGGCGCGTGGAAGGTGGCGGGCTCCTTGCCGGGGCC
>NZ_JBEZDR010000152.1:0-2127 GCF_040648415.1 Nonomuraea sp. NPDC049141 | reverse complement strand
AGAGTCTCTCCGCGGGCACGCACCTGCGCTGGTGGCGCCAGCCTCAGGGCGGCGGTGTCGTGATCGAGGGCCGCGATGGCCTCACGGATGCGCGCTGACATCGGATTCCTTCCGGTCGTCGTCGGTGCCGAGCAGACAGGCGAGCGCCGTCCGTGCGCGGGCGAGGTAGACCTTGACTGTGCCTACGGGCATGCGGGTGGCCTCGGCGATCTCGGCGACCGGAAGGTCACAGAGGTAGTGCAGAACCACGACCCGCCGTTGCGCCTCCGGCAGTCGGTGTAGCGCCGTCATCACCGCGACCCGGTCCGGCGTCGGTCCGGCGGCCGTCACGGGCGGGCCGAGCCTGGCCCGCGCGGCCAGCCAGCGCCGGGCGCTGCGCCATCGGTTGGCCGCCAACCGCCACGCGACGGTCCGTACCCACGCCTCAGGGTCGTCGTAGCCCGACAGCCGCGACCACCGTATCCAGGCGCGGGCGTACGCCTCCTGCACGGCGTCCTGAGCTTCGCCGAGATCCCCGCAGACGGCATACACCTGATGCACGACGCGCGCTGAAGTCGCCGTGTAGAAGGCGTCGAAGTTGTCGGTCGTATCCATCCGCGCCGTCCCTCTCCGTGGCCGTCACAGGTACACACACCGCTGAGGGCGCGCGGGTTACAGTTGCCGACGGTTCGGTGGCGGCGTACGCCTGTCCGGTTGATCGAAGCGAGTCCCTTGGCCTGCCGCTGCGTCGCGAGCTGTGGCCGTGCGCCAGGCAGGTTTTACCAGGGTGGGGGGCGGTCAGCGGCGGGTCAGTTCCTTTTCCAGGCGGGTGATGAGGGTCTTGCGGGACTTGCCGTCGCGTTCGCGGCGCAGGGCCGACTTCAGTTGGCCCTTGTCGAGGTCGCGGACGAGCTTGGCCGCCTCGGCGACCGGCAGCTCCGACAACTGCTCGGCAGACGTGGCGTTGCGGCGCGCGCGTTTGGCCGGTCCGGTGTTCGCCACGAACTGCTTGCCGGACTTCGACTCCTTTCGCTTCTTGGCGTCGGTCGCCCGCCTCTCCTTCTCGGAGAGTTCCTTCCAGGCCTGTTCGGGCAGGTAGCGGCTGGTCTCGTCGCCGTGCCGCGCCCGGGTGTCGCCCTCCCTGGTCTGCCAGTGCTCGCCGCCCCAGCGCTGGAGGGACTTCTGCCGTTCGTCCTTCGGGCCGACGAAGCCCCCGCCGCGCTTCTTGTACTCCTGGGTGACCAGCTGCGACTTGCGTGCCGACCACTGTCCCGGCCGGCCGCCCTTGTCGGAGGCCTTGACCTCTTCCTTGATCTGCTCCCGGAGTTCGGGCTTCGTGTACCGCGCCATGCCGGCGGTTACCCCACCTCACGGCCCCCATGCGTCAGGCCTGCGCGGGGCTCAGCAGGGGCTGTGGCCCTCGTCGAAGAGGCGCTGGGCCCAGTCGGCGTACCCGGCGATGATCTTCTTTACCGCCCGCCCGTCGTGCAGGAAGAGGTACGCCCGGTCGCCCTGCCGGGCGAGCAGCCCGTCGAGCCGGTACGTCCCCTGTGGAGCGTCCAGCTCCCGGGCGGACGGGTAGCGGGTGCGGACCTCCTCGACCGGCATGCCGGCGGTGACTCCCCGCGGGGTGCGGGTCGCCTCGCCGAGCCAGAGCAGCACCAGCCGGTCGTCGACGAAGATGGGGCTGGTCGTGTCGTACCCGGCCAGCGCCGGGCCGCAGGCGTCGACGTCGGAGCGCAGGATGCCCCGCCGGGTCAGCTCGTCCTCGGTGTCGCCGAACTCGATGTCGCGCAGGCCGTTGAGGTCGACCACCTCGACGGCCCCGACGGGCCGCCCGTCCAACTCGCGCAACGGCGGGTGCACGCCACTGCCCGAAACCCAGGCAGCCGTCATCAGTGCGGCGATAAAGCCAAATTGTCGCAATTTCATGGGATCCCCCAGTCCCCAACGGGACCGGGGCGCTCAGGTTGCTGCCCGCCCGCAGATTGCCGGTTTTCCCACTCCTCGGCCAGCTCGTCCCAGTAGTCGGCGCTCAGCCGCCGGCGTCCGTGCGCCAGCCAGCCGGCGGTGCTCCGCTCGACGTGCAGGCCCAGCTCGGCGAACGGGTCGATCCACGCGCCGGGCTCCACCCCGAGCCGGGTGAGC
>NZ_JBEZDR010000151.1:0-2133 GCF_040648415.1 Nonomuraea sp. NPDC049141 | reverse complement strand
GGCGGGCGTCACGGTCCGGTCACACGCGTGCTTCCCCCGAAAGGCTGGTCGAGCACATAAGGCGGCGGGCACGTCCAGCGGAGAGCACCATGTGCACGCTCGTGCCGCTCGCCCCGAAGCCGCTGACGCCGACTCGCGCGGCATCCGTACGGAGCGGAACAGGACGGAACGACGGCTGGGCGATCCATTCGCGCGCGTCGGCGTTCAGTTCCTCGAAGTGCACCGTCGGCGGCATCCAGCCGCGCTTCAGCCCGAGCAGGACGTTCACGAGGGACGCGACGCCCGCAGCCGTGTCGAGGTGACCCAGCGCCGGCTTCACCGATCCCACGGGAAGGGCGTCCCGGCGCGTGCCGAACACCTCGTGGAGGGCGCCGAGTTCCACGATGTCGCCCACCGTCGTTCCCGTGCCGTGCCCTTCGACGTACGCGATGTCGTCCGGTCCTACGCACGCGTCGTCCATCGCCCGACGAATGACCCGTACCTGACCGTCGAACGCGGGCGCGGCATAACTGGCACGCTGCGCGCCGTCGCTGGCGGAGAAGATTCCCTCGATCACGCCGTGGATCGTGTCGCCGTCGGCGACGGCGTCGGCGTGGCGCCGAAGCACGAAGACGCCCCCGCCGCTACCGCCGACGGTGCCGTCGGCCCGGGAGTCGAACGCCCGGCACTCCCCGGTCGGCGACAGGATCCCGCCGCGCTCCCACTGGTAGCCCCGACGATCGGGGAAGTACAACGCCGCGGCGCCCGCGAGGACGGTGTCGACCCGGCCGCTGCGGAGCAGGAGCACCGCGTGCTCCACCGCCGCGAGCGCCGTCGAGCAGGCCGTCTGGACATTCACGCTCGGACCGATCAGCCCGAGCCGGTAGGAGACCCGTCCGACGCAGTGGTCACTGCTGTTGCCGATGAGGATCTCCGGGAAGGCGAGCTGGTCCCGCAGGGTGAGGTCCCGCTGCAACCGCGTCGTGAAGTACGAGTCGAGCGACTGGCCCGCGTACAGACCCATGCCGATGCCGCCGACCACGCCGATCTCGCGGCCACGAACGCTGTCGGGACTCATCCCCGCGTCGTGCAGCGCCCCGATGCAGCAGTCGAGGAAGAGCAGGTGCTGCGGATCGGTGATCGTCAGTTCATGGGGGGTCAGGCCAGCCAGGTGGCGTGCGGTGTCGGGCGTCCACGCCGCCCTGGCCGACCGCGCGACGTAGCCTTCGCGGCCGAAGTCCGACTCGGCGACTCCCGCGGCGAGCATCTCGTCACGGGAGACATCCACGACGGCGCTCGTTCCCGACCGCAGGAACGAGTCGATCTCTACACGCTCACGTCCGGCAGGCAGACATGCGTCGTACCCGACGATGGCGATCTCGCCGCTCACCCGACATTCCTCTTCCCGCTGTCGTCGATGTGGTCCGCGAGTGCCGCGAGACTCGGGAACCGCATCAGCTCCAGTACTCCGATCTTCCGGTCGGTACGGCCCGCGAGAGCGCGGGCGAGGTTCGGTAGGTCGACCGACGTCAACCCCAGGTCGAACCAGCTGGCGTGCGGGCGCACCGTTTCCGCGCCGACGAGCGGGCGCAACGCGAGCGCGAGCGCCTTGACGGTCGGCGACCACCCGGTCTCGTCCGTCGTCCCGACATCCGAAGAGTCGGAAGTGGACGAGTGTTGCGCGCCGCCGTCCCGCTGCGGGAGGAACGCGACGTCCTCGCGCACCCCGAGCAGCACGGAGCGGGAGGGCCGGGCCAGTAGGCAGGAGGCGATGTCCAGGACGCTGATCTCGTCGAGCCCCAGGGCCTCGGCCACGGCCACGTTCGCCTCGTCGGTCTGCCGTGCCTCGCGCACCGACGTCACCGACACGACGGTGACGGGGATCCGGGTGGCCTGCTCCGCGATCATCTCGGCCGCGGCGCACGCCGCCGAATAGGTCTCCACACCCGTCCCCGCGACGTGCGCGTTGACGGAGGAGACGACCGCGAGCGGGGCATCCAGGGCGTGCGCCAACTCGACGGCTGTGCGGACCCCGTCGGTCTTCGGACCGAGAAGCCGCTCGAGCGCATCCTGCGGCGCGGGCCGTGGCTCCCCCGCCAGGTGGACGACCAGGGTCCGCTCCGCGGGAGCCCACCCGGTCTTCTCCAGCAGGTC
>NZ_JBEZDR010000150.1:0-2134 GCF_040648415.1 Nonomuraea sp. NPDC049141 | reverse complement strand
CGGACTGATCATCAGGTGAAGATTCGCGGGCATCGGATCGAGCCGGGTGAGATCCAGCATGCGCTGACCGGCCATCCGAACATCGCCGCCGCCCTCGTCACTGCGTTCGGGCAGGACGCTGACCACCGGTTGGTCGCCTACCTGGTCCCGGCCGGTGCGGACGCGAGCGTCCCCACCGCCGATGAGCTGCGGTCCTACCTGGCCGCCGGTCTGCCGGACTACATGATCCCATCGGTGTTCGTCGAACTGGCCGCCTTCCCGCTGTCACCGAACGGGAAGATCGACCGTGCCGCGCTGCCTGCGCCGGATGGCAGCCGGCCTGAGCTCGCCGGCGGCTATCAAGCGCCGGTGACTACGACGGAGCATTTGCTGGCGGGCATCTGGGCCGACCTGCTCGGCGTGGATCAGGTCGGGGTCCGGGACAACTTCTTCGATCTGGGCGGGCATTCTCTGTTGGCCACCCAGGTCGCCTCCCGCGTTCGAGCGGTTCTCGGGGTGGATCTTCCTCTGGCGGCGCTGTTCGATCACCCCACCATCCATGAATTGGTTCCCCTGCTCAGCGGGGGGCCGGACGACGTCGCCCGGCCGCCGGTTCTGCCCGTTTCGCGCGAGCAGGCGTTGCCGCTGTCGTTCGCGCAGCAGCGGTTGTGGTTCCTGGCCCAGCTGGAGCCTGACTCGGTCGAGTACAACAATCCGACCTCCATCCCGCTGCCCGGCGACCTCGACATCGCTGTCCTGCGGGCCGCCCTCACCGCGCTGGTGGAGCGGCATGAAGTGCTGCGGACCCGGCTGGTGGCGGGCGCTGACGGCGTGCCGTACCAGGTCATCGATCCAGCGGCGGAGTTCCGGCTGCCGCTGGTCGATCTATCCGATCACCCTGCGCCGCATCTCGCCGCTCAAGATCTCATCGCCATGGACACGGCGACGCCGTTCGATCTGGCGGCCGGTCCGCTGCTGCGCGGCAGCCTGATCCGGATCAGCGACCAGGAGCACATCCTGGCCCTGTGCATGCATCACGTCATCTCCGATGAGTGGTCGTCCAAGATCTTCCATCGGGAGTTCGCCGCTCTGTACGACGCTTTCCAGGCTGGTCGGCCTTCTCCGCTGGTGCCTTTGGCGGTGCAGTACGCCGATTTCGCCGTGTGGCAGCGGTCCTGGCTCACCGGCGAGACATTGGAGGAGCAGCTCGGCTACTGGCGGCGGCAGCTGGCCCGGCCTTCGGTGCTGGAGTTGCCCACCGACCGGGTCCGGGCCGGTGTCCGTGACAGCGACGGGGCGGCCATCGACTTCCGTATCGACGCCGACGTCAGCCGTCGTTTGCAGGAGCTGTCCCGGCGCACCGGCGCGACGATGTTCATGACGTTGCTGGCGGCCTACACCGTGCTGCTGGGTCGCTACAGCCGTCAGGATGATCTGCTGGTCGGCACGCCGGTGGCCAACCGCAATCAGGCGGAGACCGAGGATCTGATCGGGTTCTTCGTCAACACTCTGGTGTTGCGGGCTGATCTGTCGGGCGATCCGACCTTCACTGATCTGCTGCAGCAGGTGCGGGCCACGGCGTTGGCGGCTTACGGTCATCAGGATCTGCCGTTCGAGCAGCTCGTCGATGAGCTGGGCGTCGAGCGTGACCGCTCCCGCACGCCGCTGTTCCAGACGTTGTTCAACTATTTCGCCATTGATGATCCGACGGCTCGGGAGCTGCAAGAGGCTACCGCTGATGGTGGTCAGCAGGCTCGGGTCGGGATTCTGGCTCAGACCGATCTTCGGATGATCTTCGCTGAGGGCAGCGACAATCTGTCGGCCACCATCGAATACAGCACTGCCCTGTTCGACCGGGTGACCATCGAGCGGTTGGTCGGTCATTTGCGGGTGTTGCTGGAGGCTGTGGGGTCTGATCCTGATCGGCCGCTGTCGGCGTTGCCCATCCTGACGTCGGCTGAGTTGCAGGCGCTGCGGGAGGTCAACGCCACCGGGGTGGTGTTGCCCGAGGCCGCCGGTGTGCATGAGTTGATCGCGGCTCGGGCGGCTGCGAGCCCTGAGGCGGTCGCGGTGGCCGGGCTGGAGGGGCAGCTCAGTTATGGGGAGCTGGATGCCCGCGCGAATCAGTTGGCTCACAAGCTGATCGCACTGGGTG
>NZ_JBEZDR010000149.1:0-2166 GCF_040648415.1 Nonomuraea sp. NPDC049141 | reverse complement strand
CTGGCGGCCGTCGACCAGGCCGGTGAAGCTGCCCAGCACCCCGTCGGTGGTCACGCAGGCGGTGAAGTCACCCGCGGACTGCGTAACGTCCACGCAGGTGGCGTGGTGGCCGGCGAGGGTGGTGTCGCTCTGGTCGATGACCGCCTCCGGGTCGAGCGCGGCGGTGGTGAGTAGTCCCACGACGACCGGCGGCGTGACCAGACCCCGTCGCTTGGCCTCGGTGAACATGGTCACCGTGGGCTTCGCGTTGGGCGCGGGCGGGGCCTCCAGGGTGCAGGTCGCGCGACCGGCGGCGGTCTCGCAGCGGGTCGTGGCCTCCGGGGTGACGGTGAGCTTGCCGCCGGGCCAGGTGTAGGCGGAGCGGGCCGGGTCCTGGGCCTGGGCGATGGTGGCGGTCTGCCCGCCGGGGAGCTGGTAGTCGGCGGAGTAGGTCAGCTCCAGTGCCCGGTCGAGCCGGGCGGCCAGGTCGTTCACCAGGTCGGACCGCCCGATCGCCCGGCCGGCGTCGTCGAGGGTCTGGCAACCGGTCACCGTGAGCGACGCGATGACCGACACGGCGAGCATGCGGAGGGTGGTCGAGGCGGCGGGCATGGCGCCCAGCCTGGCCGATCGGGTCAACCGCGCGCAAACCCGTTGCCGGTTGAGGCACGAGAATCCGGGAATGTCCGTGTAAAGCACCGCCCGAAGGCAGGTTTCGGATCGGGTCGGCGAGCGCCCGGACCGCCCGCGTCCGAGCACCGCCCGATACGCTGCGTTCAACAACTGCCTCAGCCGCACCGTCGCGGCCCATACCGGACCGGAACACACAAACGAGGAGCGACTCAGTGGCAACCATCGAGGGAATCGTCGCGCGGGAGATTCTGGACTCGCGGGGCAACCCGACTGTCGAGGTCGAGGTCGGGCTCGACGACGGCACGATCGCCCGGGCGGCGGTGCCCTCCGGCGCCTCCACGGGCGCCTTCGAGGCGATCGAGCTGCGCGACGGTGACGCCGACCGCTACCAGGGCAAGGGCGTCGAGAAGGCGGTCTCGAACATCGAGGACAAGATCGTCGACGAGCTGATCGGCTACGAGGCCAGCGAGCAGCGGCTGATCGACCAGAAGATGCTCGACGTCGACGGCACCGACAGCAAGTCCGAGCTGGGCGCGAACGCCATCCTCGGCGTCTCCCTGGCGGTGGCCAAGGCGGCGGCCGGCAGCGCCGAGCTGAGCCTCTTCCGCTACCTGGGCGGCCCGAACGCGCACCTGCTGCCGGTGCCGATGATGAACATCCTCAACGGCGGCGCGCACGCGGACTCGAACGTCGACATCCAGGAGTTCATGATCGCGCCGATCGGCGCGCCCAGCTTCCGCGAGGCGCTGCGCTCCGGCGCGGAGGTCTACCACGCGCTGAAGTCCGTGCTGAAGAAGAAGGACCTCTCCACCGGTCTCGGCGACGAGGGCGGCTTCGCGCCCAACCTGCCCACCAACGCCGCCGCCCTGGACCTCATCGCCGAGGCGGTCGAGAAGGCCGGCTACCGGCTCGGCACCGACATCGTCTTCGCGCTCGACGTCGCCGCCACGGAGTTCTTCGACAACGGCACCTACACCTTCGAGGGCGCCGCGAAGACCGCCGAGGAGATGAGCAACTACTACACCAAGCTCGCCGGCGACTACCCCATCGTGTCGATCGAGGACCCGCTGGCCGAGGACGACTGGACCGGCTGGCAGACGCTGACCGCCTCGCTCGGCGACCGCGTCCAGATCGTCGGCGACGACCTCTTCGTCACCAACCCGCAGCGCATCGCCCGCGGCATCGCCGAGAAGGCCGCCAACGCGGTCCTCGTCAAGGTCAACCAGATCGGTTCGCTGACCGAGACCCTGGACGCGGTGGACCTGGCCCACCGGGCCGGCTTCAAGTGCATGATGAGCCACCGCTCCGGCGAGACCGAGGACACCACCATCGCGGACCTGGCGGTGGCCACCGGTTGCGGGCAGATCAAGACCGGCGCGCCGGCCCGTTCGGACCGGGTCGCCAAGTACAACCAGCTCCTGCGGATCGAGGAGGAGCTGGCCGACGCGGCGCGGTACGCCGGGGCGGGCGCCTTCCCGCGCTACCGTTCGGCCTGAGACGCGCGAGGCCTCGGGGGAGGGGTGTGACGATGCAGCAGCGCCGCACACCGGGCGG
>NZ_JBEZDR010000148.1:0-2177 GCF_040648415.1 Nonomuraea sp. NPDC049141 | reverse complement strand
GCCGACGGGCAACTACTGGTACGACGTCTACCGGCGTGACGTCACCGCCGGCGGCAGCTTCACCAAACTTCCGCTGCCGGTGACGACCTGCTGCGCCATGACGGACTCGTTGCTGGTGCACCGCCACGTGTACGCCTACAAGGTCGTCGCCAACAACGGCACCGACGGCCCGGCGAGCGACATCGTCCAGGCGACCAGCAACTACTCGCCGCCGCCGGCCCCGCAGAACCTGCGCGCGAGGGCGGCTGGTGACGGCAGCGTGGATCTGGACTGGGATCCGGTCGGTCCCAACATCGACTATTGGATCTACCAGCGTGACGTGACCGCGGGTCAGACGTCCTTTCAGAAGCTGCCGCTCCCGCTGACCGACAGCGCGTTCAGCGCCGGCCTCCTGGCCAATGGCCACCAATACGAGTTCAAGGTGAGCGCGTCCAACCAGGGCGGGGAAGGAGCCACGTCGGCCGCGGTACGCGTCACCGCCCTGGGTGGGCTTCCCGCCCGTCCCGCCAACCTGAGCGCGGACGTGGGCAACGCCACGGTGCGCCTGACCTGGACGGCGAGCGCCACCTCCGGCGTCTCGTACGACGTCTACCAGCGGGACGTGACGGCCGGGCAGTCCTGGCAGAAGCTGCCCTACCCGGTGACGACCTGCTGCGCGTTCAGCGGCTCGCTGCTCACCAACGGGCACACCTACGAGTGGAGAGTGGTCGCCACCAACGTCCACGGTTCCAGCGCCGCCTCGAACGTGGTTAGTGGCCGCCCGATGCCGCCACTGCCGGGCAGCCCCTCGAACCTGGTTCGGACGGTGGGTGACGGAACGGTCCGGCTGACCTGGACGGCCAGCCCGAGCCCGAACGTCTCGTACGACGTCTACCAGCGGGACGTGACGGCCGGACAGTCCTGGCGCAAGCTGCCGTACGCGGTGGGCTGTTGCTCGTTCAACGGTGGCCTACTCACGAATGGGCACACGTACGAGTGGAAGGTGAGCGCGACGAACATGACCGGTTCGAGCGGATTCTCGAACACCGTCAGTGGGCGTCCGATGCCACCCCTGCCGTCGGCCCCCTCCGGTCTCACCGCTACTCCGAAGAGCAACGGCGTCACCCTTAAGTGGACGGCCAGCACGCCGTCGAACGTCTCCTACTCGATCTACCAGCGGGACGTGACGACGGGGCAGTCGTGGCAGAAGTTGCCGCTCGGCGTGAGTTGCTGCACCTTCAACGGGGCCCTGCTGATCAACGGGCACACGTACGAGTGGAAGGTCCTGGCGTCGAACATCACGGGTTCGAGCGGGTTCTCGAACACGGTGAGCGCCCGCCCGATGCCCCCGATGCCGAAGGCGCCCGGCGGGCTGTTGGCCTGGGGTGGCGTCAACCGGGTCACGTTCACCTGGGGGGATGGCGGGAACTCGAAGCTCGACACGTTTTACCAGGTCTATTACCGAAACCTCAGCGATGGGCAGACCAGTTGGTCGAAGTACCGGAGCCCGATCGCCGAAACCAAAGTAATCATTTACGATTTCCTGCGCGAACTGAAAGCCTACGAGTTCAAGGTCTCGGCGGTGAACATTTCCGGTGAGGTGTCGTCGAGTTCCACGGTGGAGGCCATCCCCTATCGGGTGGTGCCGTACAACAGTGGCGTCCGGCGGCGAGGGAATCAGGATAACGGCAGCAACGACTGGGCCGGCATATTCGCGCTGGCCCACAGCACTTCATGCCAGGGGGACTGGTTCCAGACCATCTGCTTCGGCATGACGCCGATCATGTACGCCGGCCAGACCAATCCGGTGACGGTGGGTGACTTCTTCTTCTACGCAAGAGGCGGCCCGCAGCGGCTGGAAGAGGAGTTGGTGTGTGAGGTCCGGCAGCGGTTGATCCTGCGGCGGATGTACGGGGCGGCGACCGCGAACAACGAGGGCCCGGACCTCCTCTGGCACGAGCAGATCCACTCCGTTCAATGGTCGGAGTACAGCGATTGGGGGGCCTTCCTGTGGGATTACCGCAACGATCACATGCGTTTCGAGAAGGAGGCAAACCTCTACTGGGGCGGCTACAAGGTCAAGTACGGCGCATCGAGGTGCTGACCGGGCGGCGGCCCTGACCGAGCCCGGCGAGTGCGGCCGACGTGACAGGCGATGTCACGTCGGCCGCGTGCGTCCCGCGCGACCCGGCTGCCGC
>NZ_JBEZDR010000147.1:0-2181 GCF_040648415.1 Nonomuraea sp. NPDC049141 | reverse complement strand
GTGGTCAGCCAACCGATGGGGTTGGCCGGCACACCGTCCGCCGGCCACTGCACCGCCGCCGCCAGCAGCGCCTCCTGTACGGCGTCCTCGCAGGTGTCGAAGCCGCCGTGACGGCGGACGAGCGCGGAGAGGACCTGTGGCGCGTGTTCGCGCAGCAGGTCCTCGACATCCGTGGCGGTGCTCACCGTCCCGTGTCCCCGGCGCCGAGCACCGGGCGTACCTCGACCTGGCCGAAGGCGGCCTCCGGAATCCGGGCGGCGTGCGCGACGGCACTGTCGATGCCGTCGCACTCGATCAGATAGAACCCGGCGAGGTACTCCTTGACCTCGGGAAAAGGGCCGTCGGTGGTGGTCACTCTGCCGTTCTTCACGAGGACCCGCTTGCTGCGGCTCTGGTCGGCCAGCGCCTCCGACACGATCAGCTCGCCGGCCTCGGCCAGCTCGCCGCCCAGGGCGGCATGAGCCTTGAGGCCCAACTCGCGCTCGGCCTCGGACATGTTCTGCCAGGCGTTCCGTGTCTGCTGATTATGGGTGATCAGGAGTAGATACTTCACGGTACCTCCATGGGTCTCGCCCATTATCCCACCACTGTGTCGAAACCGACGGGAACGCCTCGACGTCAGCCCGGCGTGGACGTCATGCGCGACCGGTGGCGAATTCGGTGACCGTGGCCGCGACGTAGTCGATCATCTCTTCGGTCAACGCGGGATAGACGCCCACCCAGAGGGTCTGCTCGGTGATGATGTCGCTGTTGGTCAGGTCACCCACCACCCGGTACGGCTGATTCAGATATCCCGGCTGCCGGGTCAGATTACCGGCGAACAACTGTCGCGTGCCGATCTTGCGATCCTCGAGGAAGGCCACCAGTTGCGAGCGGGTGAAGGGGGCGTCGGGGGCAACCGTGATCACAAAGCCGAACCAGCTCGGCTCGCTGCGCGGCGTGGCCTCCGGCAGCAGCAGGTGCGGTACGCCGTCCAACTGCTCCCGCAGCCGACGCCAGTTGCGGCGCCGCAGCGCGGTGAAGTCGTCCAGCTTCGCCAACTGGGTGAGGCCGAGCGCGGCCTGCAGGTCGGTGGCCTTCAGGTTGTAGCCGACGTGCGAGTAGATGTACTTGTGGTCGTACCCGGCCGGCAGGTTGCCGAGCTGGTGCTTGAAGCGCTTCAGGCAGGTGTTCGAGTCCCCGGGCGCGCACCAGCAGTCCCGGCCCCAGTCGCGCAGCGACTCCACGACCCGGGCGAGCGCCAGGTTCGACGTCAGGACGCACCCGCCCTCGCCCATCGTCAGGTGGTGCGCGGGGTAGAAGCTGACCGTGGTGAGGTCACCGAAGGTGCCGGTGAGCCGGCCGTCGTAGGTGGAGCCCACCGCGTCGCAGTTGTCCTCGACGAAGAACAGGCCGTGTTCCCGGGCCAGCTCGGCGATCTCGGTCGCCTCGTACGGGTTGCCCAGCGTGTGCGCCAGCACGATCGCCCGGGTCTTCGGCCCGATCGCGGCGGCCACCCGCTCCGCCGTGGTGTTGTACGTGCCCAGCTCGACGTCCACGAAGACCGGCAGTAGGCCGTTCTGGATGATCGGGTTGACGGTGGTCGGGAAGCCTGCGGCGACGGTGATCACCTCGTCGCCGGGGCGGAGCCGCCGCTCCCCGAGCACCTCGGAGGTCAGCGCGGTGACCGCGAGCAGGTTGGCGGACGAGCCGGAGTTGACCAGGTGCGCCTTGCGCCGGCCCAGCGTGCGGGCGAACCGTGACTCGAACGTACGGGCGTAGCCTCCGGCCGCGATGCGCATGTCCAGCGCCGCCTCGACCAGGGCCACCCGGTCGTCGGCGTCGAGCATGGCACCGGAGGGCCAGATCTCGGTGACGCCCGGCTCGAACGCCCGGTCGGGTTGCACGTCCTGGTGGTACTTGCGTACCTCGTCCAGCAGCAGAGCCTTGCGGTCGCTCATGGTGTGTTTCCTCTCCTGGTCACGACAAAACGGTGCGACGGACGCGGTGGTTCTCGGACCGGCGCTGGGCCGGAGGCGGTGGGGAACGGCAGCGACCGCGCCGACGTCCACGAACCCGCCGTCGGTCGGCCGGGCCCGGCGGCCGTGATCGGCCTCAGCGGCGTCCGGTGAAGGTGGCGGTGCCGGCGGCCGGTTCCGCCGGCCGCCCGGGTCCGGCTGCGGCTCCGCCCGCCACCAGCCG
>NZ_JBEZDR010000146.1:0-2229 GCF_040648415.1 Nonomuraea sp. NPDC049141 | reverse complement strand
AGGTTGCCCCGCGCCCGCAGCGTGTCGGGGTGCTCGGGCCCGAGCACCTCGGTGAGCTGCTCCACCACGGCCCGCAGCCGGTCGCGGCCCTTCTCCGGCTCCCCGGCGAGGATGGTGAAGACCGCGACGTTGTTGGCCGCCGCCATGGCGAACGGATGCCGGTCGCCGAGCGTGGTGAGCATCGTCCGCGTCGTCGTGTCGGTGAGCGACCGGCCGGTGCCGGTGTCGCCCGCGTCCCACAGGGCCACGCCGAGGTTGATCCGGCAGACCAGCGAGTACGGGTGCTCGGCGCCGAAGACCTGGACGAACTGCTGCTCCACCTCGCTCAGCTCCGTCAGGGCCTGCGCGTTCTGCCCCTGCAACATCATGTTGGCCGTCCGGCTGAGCCGGCTGAACAGGGTGTCCGGGTTGGTCGGCCCGAGGGTGGCCAGCAGCCGCTGGTAGGTCTCGTCGAGCAGCTGGGCGGCCTCGGCGATGTCTCCGGTGCTGCGCAGCGACACGGCCAGGTTGGCCTGCGCGGTGAGCACGGCACGGGAGTGGTCGCCGAAGAGGTTCCGGTAGCCGGTCACCACCTCCCGCAGCAGCGCCACGGAACCCTCGTAGTCGCCGGTCTCCCGCAGGTCGCGGGCGAGGTTGTTGGCCGACACCAGGGTGTTCGGGTGCTCCGGGCCGAGCACGACCCGTAGCCGCCGGTTGGTGGCCCCGTCGAGGTCGAGGGCCCTGTCGAACATCCCCACCAGGCGGTACGACGCGGCGAGGTTGTTCGCCGAGTTCAGCGTGCGGCGGTGGTCCTCGCCGAAGACCTCGACCGACGCGGCGTATGTCCGCTGGGTGCGCTCCAGCGCCTCCTGGTATCGACCCAGGGTGCACAGGTCCGCCCCGTAGCCGCCGGCGGTCATCAGCGTGTGCGGGTGGCTGTCCCCGATCAGCTCCTCCTGCTGGCGCAGGGTGTCCTCGTCCAGCCGGTAGGCCTCCTCGAACCGCCCGAGGCTGCGCAGCAGGTTCGCCCAGTTGAACCGCAGGTGCAGCAGTTGGACGCGCAGCTTGCGATGCTCCGGCCCGTCCGGCGGCAGTTCCTCCAGCAGCGCCGACCAGACGGCCTCGGTCTCCCGCGCGTACCGCTCGCCCTGCTCGTACCCGCCGCTGACGTAGATGTAGCGGACCCGGTCGATGACCAGCTGCCGGACGTCGTCGTCGTCGCAGGAGATCGCGCCGGAGCCGTCGAGGTGCGGCCAGAGCATCCGGAACCGTTGCCGGTTCGTCGGGTCCTCCACCTCGCCCTGCGGTCGGGATCCGGCGAGGATCTGGTGCACCTCGTGCTTGGCCGTGACCAGTTCGTCGTCGGTCATCCGGGCGCGCAGGGCGGTCTGCAACAGCCGGTGCACCTGCACCCGGTGGGCGTGCGGGTCCAGCTTGATCAGCGCGAGCTTGTTCATCCGCTGCACCAGCGTCGCCGCGATGTCACGTTCGGACACCCGGTCGGCCACCCGCGCGGCGACCACCGGGTCGTGCGGGGCGATGACCCGCGCCACCTGGTCGCCGTAGAGCAGGTCGAGGGAGATCTCCGGGGCGAGCACCGACGCGAGCTGAAGCAGACGGTACGCCCCCGGGGAGCCCTCCCTCAGCCGCTGCAACGGGAGGTCCCAGACCTCCGTCTCCAGGCCGGTGCGGCGCAGCCCGGCCAGATATTCGTCGACCGGCGTGCGGGTGTCGGCCAGCCACGCCCCGACCGTCGCGACGAAGATCGGCACGTTCTCCACGGCGTCGGCGACCCGCTCGGCCTCGGCGACGCTCATCAGGTGCTCGCCCAGGCGGGCGCGCAGGTGCGCCACGCTCTCCGCCCGCTCGAACTCGTCGACGTCCACGGCCCGCGCCAGGTCGCCCCAGTCCGGGTTGCGGGTGGTGACCAGGACGTGCCCGTTGCCCTGCGGCAGGTAGGGCCGGACGTCCTCGTAGAGGTCGGCGTTGTCGAAGATGAGCAGCCAGTGCGGCGGCGGGCTGCCGTCGGCGCGGCGCTCGGTCTGGCTCAGCCGCTGCCGCAGCGCCCGGTTGGTCTCCGGGATCGTGGTCTGGGGCAGGCCCAGCTCCTCGGCGAGCTCCACCATCCGCACGTCGACGAACTGCGGCGGGTCGGCGGCGACCCACCAGATGATGTCGTACGCGCCCCGGAACCGGTGGGCGTACTCGATGGCGAGCTGCGTCTTGCCGAGACCGGGACCGCCCCGCAGC
>NZ_JBEZDR010000145.1:0-2233 GCF_040648415.1 Nonomuraea sp. NPDC049141 | reverse complement strand
CCTTCATCGTCCGAGCAGCATCGCTTCAGATCATTCGCCTACATCGAACTCTCCTTCACGTTCAGGACACACGAATACGGCAGAAACGGGCCGCGGGCCGCGGTAACTGCTGGTCAGAGACCTATGTTCGGTCGACGGTTCCTTATCGGGCTAAGGTCCTCGACATGGTGGACCATCCGGGCTTCGGCGCCTTGCTGACACGGCTACTCGACTACCGTAAGGCCGATATCGCCTGGCTGGCCTCGGCGTCCGGCATCCCAGAAGCCGAGTTGTCGTCGGTGGCTGGCGGCGTGCCGCCGTCCGTAGCGCAGCTCGAAGGTCTCGCTGCGGGGCTCGGATTCCACACCGCCGACCTCCTCGTGATCGCCGGAGTGCCAGTCCCAGAGTCCTTGGAGCCTTGCGAACCGGCGACAGGACACGAGCTTGAGGCCCTCATCCGGATCGCGATGGCCTTGCCGTCCGATCAACAGGCTCGTATTCGCGAGACGGTCGAGCACCTGCCCCAGCTGCCACCTATCCGTCCGGCTGATCCGCCGCGGACCTACTACCGGCGAGACGGCAGCGCTGGTTCGATGCATGTCACCATGCTGTGCGCCAACCGGAACCTGTGCTCCCCGGTCGCCGCCGCCAAGACCCTGGCCAGGGTGACGGGGGGCCGCGTGTACGTGGCTGCCTCGACTCTCCATTCCATCTCCGCGAGCCGCACCGTGCTGAAGCCGGCCTGGCTGGCCGGGTTCGCGACCGTCCTTGGTATTCCCGCCACTGACCTCGCCGCCATCACCGGCATCGACCTGCCCGAGCCGCCACCACTCGACGATCCGCCAGCGGCTGATATGGCCGAGTTGCTCTGGGTCTGCCGACGCCTGACCACGAGCCAGATCGAACACCTACATCTCGAAGCGAAAGCGATGCTTGTCGAAGTCCCCGCCAACGCTTCCGATGACGACTGGAACCGCATCTACAAGCGGACCGAGACGTGGTGGGGCGCGCCCAGACAGTAGTGCTCCCGGTCTCCGCCGTAGTGATCAGGATGAGTTCGCGGCATGAGCTGCAGCTAGGGCGGCGTAGGCCGTCGCTCGGCCGATCTTGAGGGTGCGTGCGGCTTCTGTGACCGAGGTGCCGGCGGCGACCAGGTGCTGGAGCGTTGCGAGTTCGGCAGGGCCGATGACCCGGGGACGCCCGGTCGGCTTCTTGCCGGGCAGCATCCTTCCCTCGGCCTCGCGGCGTTTGGCGGCGGCGATTCCTTCTGCCTGACGCTCGGCGCGCAGCTCCAGTTCGTACTCGGCGGCCGCGGCCAGGACCGCGAACATGAACCGGCCTTCCTTGGTTTCCAGGTCGAAGTTCTCAGTCAGGGAGACGATCCGCACGCCGCCGCCGCGCAGCTCGTTGACGGTCGTCAGGACGTGCGCGGCCGACCGGCCCCACCGGTCGGACTTCCAGAACTTCACCGTGTCACCAGCGGCGACGCTGCTGAGCAGTCGTGCCCATTCCGGGCGGCTGGTGCCGCGCTTGCCCGAGAGCTTCTCGGCGAACAGCTCGTCGTAACCCGAGGCTTCGATCGCATCGATCTGTAGCTGAGGGTTCTGATCGCGAGAGGACACCCGTACGTAGGCGCAGATGCGGCCCAACCCGTCCTCCCCTGACCCCTAATGTCCAGAAACGTATACGTTGCTGGACACCCTAACGACCAGGTGCGATATCGTCCAGAAACCTCTGTCCGGAAAGTCCATGTGCGCATGGCCGCTACGAAAGATCATCTCTATGAGCCTTCCTCAGCCCGCCGACCTGACGTCCCTTGTGCTGCGCACCGATTTCAGCGACGACTCGAAATGGCTGGCGTTGCAGGCACTGCTCGATGGCCTGAGCGAGTACGCAGATGCGACCTACGTCAGCGACCCCGCGTACGCGGACGTGACCGTTCAAGCCCTTATCGAGGCGGACGCATCTGCCGCTGAGGACGAGCAGGTGACCTACCTGTTCCTCGCCGACGCCACCGCGATCGCGGATGAGGAGCACCTCTTGCTCGCGGTAGATCTCTTCGACGAACCCGGCAGGACCTTCCGAGTCACCCCGGTCTGGTACCGCGAGGTGTCGGCCAACCTGTCCATCGCGAACATGGACTTCGCGGACTACGCCGAGGGAGTGTCAACTTAACGGCTGATCTTGGTTGTTGAAGTGTTCAGAGGTTGGCGGGGGTGAGGCGGCCTTCGAAGGCGATCTGGAAGGCGTTCAA
>NZ_JBEZDR010000144.1:0-2234 GCF_040648415.1 Nonomuraea sp. NPDC049141 | reverse complement strand
CCGCGAAGACCAGCAGTTGCAGATCGGGCAGGCCGGTGGCGCCGGCCGCCAGTGTCGGGGAGGTCATCACCGGGACCGGGTCGACCGCCAGCTCGCCAGCAGTCGGGCCTGGAGAGCGAACATCTCCCGTTCCTCCTCCGGCTCGGCGTGGTCGTAGCCGAGCAGGTGCAGCACGCCGTGGACGGTCAGCAGGTGCAGCTCGTCGGCGGCGGTGTGGCTGGCGGCGACCGCCTGCTTCGCCGCCACCTCCGGACACAGCACGATGTCGCCGAGCAACGCGGGCTCGCCACCGGCGGCGGACGTCTCACCCGGCCCGTGGTCGACGCTGCCCTCGTCCATGGGGAAGGCGAGCACGTCGGTCGGGCCGTCGCCGCCCATCCACCGATGGTTGAGCTCGGTCATGTAGTCGATGTCGACCAGCAGCACGGAGAGCTCGGCGAGGGGGTTGACCCCCATCTCGTCGAGGGCGTGCCGGGCCACGGCGAGCACGGCGTCGGTGTCGACGTCGACACCCGACTCGTTGGCGATCTCGATGGACAACAGTCTTCCCTCGGTCTATCGGCGCCGGCCGGGCCGGCCGCCCTGGGCGGAACGCCCCGGCACGGCGTGCACGCTCTGCGCCTGCTGGTTCTCCCGCTCGGCGTCCCAGCGGGCGTACGCGTCGACGATCTCCCCGACCAGCCGGTGGCGGACCACGTCGGAGCTGGAGAGCTCGGCGAAGTGCACGTCCTCGACGTTCTCCAGGATCTCGCGGACCACCCGCAGGCCGCTGGTCGTGCCGCCGGGGAGGTCCACCTGGGTGACGTCACCGGTGACGACGATCTTGGAGTTGAAGCCGAGCCGGGTGAGGAACATCTTCATCTGCTCGGGCGTCGTGTTCTGCGCCTCGTCGAGGATGATGAAGGCGTCGTTCAACGTGCGGCCCCGCATGTATGCCAGCGGTGCGACCTCGATCGTGCCCGCCGCCATCAGCTTCGGGATCGAATCCGGGTCGAGCATGTCGTGCAGCGCGTCGTAGAGCGGGCGCAGGTAGGGGTCGATCTTCTCGTTGAGCGTGCCGGGCAGGAAGCCGAGCCGCTCCCCCGCCTCGACCGCCGGCCGGGTCAGGATGATCCGGTTGACCTGCTTGGCCTGCAACGCCTGGACGGCCTTCGCCATCGCCAGGTAGGTCTTGCCGGTGCCGGCCGGGCCGATGCCGAAGACGATCGTGTGCGCGTCGATCGCGTCGACGTAGCGCTTCTGCCCCAGCGTCTTGGGACGGATGGTGCGGCCGCGCCGGGAGAGGATGTTGAGCGTCAGGACCTCGGCGGGCCGCTCGGCGCCGCCCTGCTCGAGCATGCCGACGGTACGCCGGACGGCGTCAGTGGTCAGGGTCTCGCCTTTCTCGATGAGTTCGAGCAACTCGCTGAAGATCCGCTCGGCGAGGGCGTTGTCGGCGGGAGCGCCGGTGATGGTGATCTCGTTGCCCCGGACGTGCACGTCGCTGTTGACGGAGCGCTCGACCAGTCGCAGGATCTCGTCACCCGCGCCGAGCAGGTTGACCATGATCTTGGAATCCGGGACGGTGATCCTGGTCTGCACCCGGGGCGGGCCGGGAGGTGGGGTGCCGGTCATAGGTCGGGCCGAGGGGCCCTGCGCCACCTGCTCTCGATCTCGGCACCGGGCCTGCCTGGCGCGGCGCGCTGACGTTCCTGCCATCTTATCTTTCCAACGGCACTGACACCCCGCCCATTTCCCCCGGGTACGCCGGAGCGGACCGGCAGCGCCCAGGGGCGACGGACGGGGCGGCCGCCCGGCCCCGGCCCGTCCGCTCGCACGTGCGTCAGGAGCCGGCCCGGAAGTCGTACCGCTCGAAGGTCTCCTGGTGGCGGGTGAACCGGTAGGTCGCCCAGTGCATCCGGACCACCGTGCCGTGCTCGTCCCTGGTCAGCCGGAGCAGTTCGCCCGCCTCCCGGCCCGAGAGCGTACGGAACACGTCCGGCCGGTCCGGCAGCGGGACGAAGACCGAGGGGGGCTTGCCCGCCGGGTCGTCGGCGCCCCGGGCCCGCAGTTCGCCGCCCTGCCAGGAGAAGACGTACTCGAAACCCTCCCCCCACCAGCGGCCGAGCAGCCCGCGTACGCCTTCGGGAGCGGGCGGGCCCGGCTGCCACGGCGTGATGTCGGCGGGATCGTGCTCGACCGCGGCGGCCAGCAGCCGGTGCGGCAGTTCGAGGACCTCGCCGGCGGTGCCGGAG
>NZ_JBEZDR010000143.1:0-2244 GCF_040648415.1 Nonomuraea sp. NPDC049141 | reverse complement strand
CCGGTCGCCGGGGTGGCCCGGGCGGCGCGGCCGGTGCGGTCACTCCAGCTCGTGCAGCATGAGCTGGCGGGCGGCCTCGGTGATGGAACCGGAGAGGCTCGGGTAGATCGTGATCGTCTGGGCCAGCTCGTTGACCGTGAGGTTGTTCTCCACCGCCATGGTGATCGGCAGGATCAGCTCGCTGGCCTTCGGCGCCACCACGACGCCGCCGATCACCTGGCCGCTGGCCGGGCGGCAGAAGAGCTTGACGAAGCCGTCGGCGAGGTCGTCCATCTTCGCCCGGGCGTTGCCGTCCAGCGCCAGCATCACCTGCCGGGCCGGCACCTTGCCCGCGTCGACCTCGTCCTGGGAGACGCCCACGGTGGCCAGCTCCGGGTCGGTGAACACGTTCGCCGCGACGGTACGCAGCCGCAGCGGCCGTACCGCCTCGCCGAGCGCGTGCCACATCGCGATCCGGCCCTGCATGGCGGCCACGCTGGCCAGGGGCAGCACGCCCGTGCAGTCGCCGGCGGCGTAGATGCCGGGCACGTTGGTCCGGGAGACCCGGTCGACGGTGACGTAGCCGCCCCGGGCCAGCGCGACGCCGTACTCGGCGAGGCCCAGGTCGGCGGTGTTGGGGATGGAGCCGACCGCGATCAGGGCGTGGGAGCCGGCCACCCGGCGGCCGTCGGAGAGTTCGACCTCCACCCCGTCGGCGGTACGCCGGACCGCGTCCGCCCGCGAGTTGTTCAGGATGCTCATGCCCCGGTTGCGGAAGACCCGCTCGATCGCCATCGCCGCGTCGGCGTCCTCGTGCGGCATCACCCGGTCGCGGCTGGAGACCAGGGTCACCTGCACGCCCATGGCCAGGTAGGCGCTGGCGAACTCCGCGCCGGTGACGCCGGAGCCGACCACGATCAGGTGCTCGGGCAACTCCGGCAGGTCGTACACCTGGCGCCAGGTCAGGATGCGCTCACCGTCGGGAACGGCGGTGGGCAGCTGGCGCGGGGTGGCGCCGGTGGCGATGAGCACGGTCGACGCGGCGATCGACTGCTCCTCGCCGCCGCCGGTCGGGGTGACGAGCACCCGGTGGGTGTGGCCGAGGGTGTCCTCGCCGAGGCGGGCGGTGCCCGGCACGAAGGTCACCCCGGCCTTGACCAGCTTGGCGTGGATGTCGGCGGACTGGGCGAGCGCGAGGCGCTTGACCCGCTCGTGCACCGCGCTGGCGTCGACGGTGACGGCCTCCAGCCCGTCGGAGTGCACCCCGAACTCCTCGGTGTCCCGATAGCCGGTGACCACCTCGGAGCTGGCGATGAAGGTCTTCGACGGTACGCAGTCGGACAGCACGCAGGCCCCGCCGGCGCCCTCGGCCTCGACGACGGTGACATCAGCGTCCAACTGCGCGGCGACCAGGGCCGCCTCGTAGCCGGCCGGTCCACCGCCGATGATCACGATCCGGCTCACAGGGCCATCCTTTCGTTCGCGACTGCGGGGCTCCGCTCCGCTGCACTCCTCGCGCTCACCGCGCTCGCCCTTCGTCAGTGCTCACAGTGACTTTCTTCTCCCGAAAGCGTCCGACACGCTCTGTCGTATTCTCCCCCACCCCGCGGGCGGGCTATCGTCATCGCCGTGCGTCATCACGCCGCCTACGGCTCAAACCTCGACCCCGCCCGCATGCGCGCCTACTGCCCGCATTCGCCGATGGTGGGCACCGGCTGGCTGGAGGGCTGGCGGCTCACCTTCGCGGGCGAAGACGTGATCGGCTGGGAGGGCGCGGTCAGCACGGTCGTCGAGTCCCCCGGCGACCGGGTGTTCGTGGCGATCTACGACATCCACCCGTACGACGCCGCCCAGCTCGACGAGCTGGAGGGGGTGGCCGCCGGCACCTACCGCAAGCTGCACGTGCGCATCTCCACCCTCGACGGCGACGTGACCGCGTGGATCTACGTCTTCGACGGGTACGAGGGCGGGCTGCCCACGGCGTGGTACCTCTCGGAGATCGCGAACGCCGCCGAGAAGGCGGGTGCGCCGGACGACTACGTCACCGAGCTGCGGTCCCGCCCCACCGGCACCGCGTCGGCCTGACGCCTCTCGTCGGCCCAGCGCGTATCCCACGGCCCCCAGTCTGCTCCGGTGCCGGGCGGAGCCTCCAGCCGGCCCCGGCCGGCGTCGTCAATCACACACCGGCGGCCGGGACCACCAGTTCGTACATGCCTCCGGCTTGGTCATCTCGGAGAAGTCGACGGCCACCTCACGGCGGCGTCG
>NZ_JBEZDR010000142.1:0-2245 GCF_040648415.1 Nonomuraea sp. NPDC049141 | reverse complement strand
CCGCGGTGGCCGGGGTGAGCTTCGCGTACGCGCCGTGGCTGCTGGCCCAGGCCGGGCACCTGCACGTGATCTCGAACGGCGGCATCCCACTGGCGCTGGCCATGCTCGCCCGGGGACACGGCTGGTCGCTGCGGCACGGGTACCGTCCGGAACGCCGGCACGACGGCTGGGTCTACACCGGCTGGTTGGTGGCGGCCTGGCAACTCAGTCTCGGCTTCGGCATCGGGTTGCCGTTCGCGTACTTCCTCGCCGGGACCGTGCTGGTCGCGGCCGTGACCTGGTTCCTGCGGCGGTGGGTCGTCCGGCCGGTCAAGCGCCCGTTCGGCCGCCGGCTGCTGATCGCGGACCTGGTCGGCGGCCTGCTCTTCGCCGGCGTCGGCGCGCTGCTGGCCATCCCGTTCTTCACGGTGGCGGAGGCGCACCCGAACGCCAAGCGCTCCATCGGCGACATCGCCATCTTCTCCCCGCCGGCGAGCGGTTTCTTCACCGCGCCCGCCGAGTCGCGGGTGTGGGGCGGGCTGCACGAGGGGGCGAGGGCGTTGCTGCCCTGGCACCCGGAGATGACCCTGCTGCCCGGCTTCGTGCTCTACGCGCTCGCGGCCGGCGGCCTCTTCTTCTCGGTGTGGAAGCTGCGCCACCGGCTGCTGCTGCTCGCCGGGGTGGTGGTGACGATGGTGCTCGCCATGGGCACCCGGTTCTTCGACGGCACCTTCACCTACGTGCCGCTGTTCGAGTACCTGCCCGGTTGGAACGGCCTGCGTACGCCGGGGCGGCTGATGCTCTGGACGACGCTGCTGCTCGGGCTTCTCGCGGCGGGCGCGGTCAGCGCGTTCGCCACCCGGGTCCGGGAGATCTCCGCCGAGCGGATCCCCTCCTGGCCCAGCCCGTGGCTGCGGCTGGCCACGCTGCTGCCGCTGGTGCTGGTGATCGGCGAGGGGTTGAACTCCACGCCGCACCCGGTCGTGCCGCCCCAGCCGGCCGCGATGCGGACCGTGGACGGGCCGCTGCTGGTGCTGCCCAGCAACCAGAGCCTCGATCAGCCGGTGATGCTCTGGTCCACGACCAGATTCCAGGACGTGGTGAACGGAGGGAGCGGCTTCACGCCGCGGCAGCTCGATGACGTACGCCGGGTGACGCTCTCCTTCCCCGACCAGGTCAGCGTCGACTACCTGCGCGTCCTCGGTGTCCGCAACGTGCTGCTGATGCGCGATCACATCGCCGGCACGCCGTGGGAGATCACCGTCGACGCGCCGGTCGACGGGCTCGGCATCATCCGCGAGGAGATCGGCGACGTGGTGGTCTACCGCCTCTGACCCACCTCCGCACCATCGCCTGGCATCCCTGCGTGCAGCGGTGTGGCGACGGTGATCGCGTAATGGCGCCTCCGGCGATGCTGCGGGCCACCGGTGGCGCCACCGACATACCGCACGTCGCGGCGCAACCGATCTCTACGAAGGGATCAGGTCATGCAGCGTGCACAAGGCAGGAGATGGATGGTGCCGAGTCCGCAGACGACGCAGGAGTCCGACGGGCGCACCCCGCTCACGGTACCGCCCTGGCGCTGGTGACCAGCTCGCCACCCGCACCGTCACCATGACGTGGCGGTGATACCTCGATGAGAAGGCGCCTCAAACTTTCCTCCCGTAGCCCGGGTCCTATGCCGTGACCCGTTCGAATGGTTGCCCTACCTCGCGAGGAGAGAGAATGGCTCGTACTCAGATGTCTCGTCTCGGCGCACGCCCCGACAGGCACTCGTGGCGCTCCAGGCTCATGGTGGTGATGGCCATGGGAGTCGCTATCGTCATGGGCTTCCAGGCACCGGCGATGGCGGCAACCTCGGGCTGCGGCTCAGTGTGCGATCGCAAGGACCCGGACACCTACTTCGCGACGGTGGACGGGAAGACCATGCGGTGCAACTTCATCGACGTGGAGACCCCGTACAGCGCGACCTACGTCGAGTTGCGGTACAGCCCGTTCTGCCGAACTGCGTGGGCACGGCAGACCGGCAGCTTCGGCTGGCTCTCCGGAGTACTGGTCCAGAGCTACAACTCCAACGGGACGCTGCGCATGACGGTCGACGACACCGGATCGTCGGGCTCCTGGTCGCTGATGGTCAACGACAAGGGCATGACCGCACGGGCGTGCTTCTACCAGTACGACACCGAGTGGGACTACGAGGCCGGCAACCGCCGGATCATGTATTGCACGGCACGCTACTGAGCGCCACCTGTCGGTAGGCCTCCGG
>NZ_JBEZDR010000141.1:0-2262 GCF_040648415.1 Nonomuraea sp. NPDC049141 | reverse complement strand
CCCGCACGCCGGCCACCCGACCGGACCGCACGCCCCGCGAACCGCTCCTGCCGCGCCGACCGGAGTCCGCCCGGCGGTACGGCACCTCGGCTGACCGGCCGTTGCGGCCCCGTGCCTTCCGGTCGCCACCTTTCGATCGGAGGTTGAGCTGATGTCTGTCGGGTTCGATGGTGCCCGGAGCGTGGCCGGTGCGGTTGACGCCGGGACCCTGGACCTGGTGGGAGACCTGCGCCAGCCGACGGTGTGGCCCGCCCGGGCGGCCTCGGTGCACCGGGTGCTCCCCTCCTGGCTGCCGGACGTCGGACCGGCCGCCGACGTCGTGCTCGCCGGGCTCGTGGCGGTCCTGGCGCGCTGGACGGCCCAGGAGGAGATCGTGCTGGGCCTGTCGTCGGGTGACGGCGGGTCGGTGCTGCGGGTGGACGTGGCGGGTGATCCGGGCTTCGGGGAGTTGACGGCGCGGGTGGGTGCGGCGTTGGCCGAGCCGGTCGCGTTGGGTGCGGGTGTGGTGGGTCCGGTGGTGGTGGGTGTGGTGGATGGGCCGGTGGCGGTGGTGGGGCCGGGTGTGGTGGGTGTGGATCTGGTGGTGTCGGTGGCGTCGGATGCCTCGGCGGTGCGGGTGGATTACGCGGTGGAGGGTTTTTCGGGGCAGTGGGTGCGGGGTCTGGTGGATCAGGTGGTGGTGTTGGTGTCGGCGGGGTTGGCGGGGTCGGGGCTGGGTGTGTCGGGGTTGCCGTTGGTGGGTGATGCGGAGCGGGAGCGGTTGTTGGCGTGGGGTCGGGGTCCGGTGCGTGAGGTGCCGGGTGAGCCGATCCACGAGTTGGTGTTGGCGTGGGCGCGGCGTTCGCCGGAGGCGGTGGCGGGGGTCTTCGGTGGTGAGGTGTTGACGTACGGGGAGTTGGATCGTCGGTCGGGGGTGGTGGCCGGGTATCTGCGCGGCTCGGGTGTCGGCGTGGGTGATGTGGTGTCGTTGGCGTTGGATCGCAGCCTGTGGACGTTGGTGGCGACGTTGGGTGTGCTGCGGGCGGGGGCGGCGTACACGCCGATGGACGTGTCGTGGCCGGTGGAGCGGATGCGGATGCTGCTGGCCGACCACGGCGCGCGGGTCGTGCTGACCGTCGGGGAGGTCGCCCCCCGCGTCCCCCGTCCCGACGGCGTACGGGTGGTGGCCCTCGACGACGACTGGCCCGCCGTGCAAGCCGCCGACGCTGTCGACCTGCCGCAGGTGCCGGCCGACGCGCCCGCGTTCGTGATCTACACATCGGGCTCCACCGGCACCCCGAAGGGCGTCGTACTGACCCACGACAAGCTCACGAACTTCGTCACCTGGATGCGCGACGAGTGCGCGGTGGGCCCGGACAGCCGGATGCTGCACTGCTGCGCGCCCGTCTTCGACGTCGCCCTGGGCGAGATCTACACCGCGCTGACCTCCGGCGCCCGCGTCGTGGTCTCCTCCCGCGACGACCTGCTCGACGGCCGGCGACTCACCGACCTGATCGCCAAGGAACAGGCGACCCACGCGTTCTGCCCGCCCACCAATCTCGCCGCCGTCGACCCCGCCGACTGTCCGAGCATGACGTGCGTGACCCTCGCCGGGGAACCCATCCCGCCCCACATGGCACAGCGGTGGATGACCGCCGGCGCGCGGCTGATCAACGCGTACGGGCCCGCCGAGGCGTCCGTGGCGTGTACCTGGTTCGACGCGTCGGCCGGCTGGGGCGGCGCCTACGTACCCATCGGCTGGCCCATGCCCAACCGCCAGATCCGCGTCGTCGACACCAACCTCGGCCTCGTCCCCATGGGCGTACCCGGCGAAATCCTCATCACCGGCCACGGCGTCGCCGACGGCTACCTCAACCGCCCCGAGCTGACCGCCCAGCGCTTCGTCACCGACCCGTACAGCGGCGGCGTCGCCTACCGCACCGGCGACCTCGGCCGATGGAACGCCTCCGGCGCCCTGGAGATCCTCGGTCGGATGGACCACCAGGTGAAGGTCAACGGCATCCGCATCGAACTCGGCGAGATCGAAGCCGTGCTCGAACAGCACACGGACGTCGGCACGGCCGTGGTGGTGCGCCGCGAGGACAACGGCACCGCCCGACTCGTCGCCTACGTCACCGGGCGCAACGGCCGTACCCCCGCCGTCGGCGACCTGCGCGCGCACGCCGCGGCCCTGCTGCCCGCCTACATGGTTCCCGCCGCCACCGTGGTCCTCGACCGCTTCCCCGTCGGCGGCACCGGCAAGATCGACCGAAACGCGCTGCC
>NZ_JBEZDR010000140.1:0-2279 GCF_040648415.1 Nonomuraea sp. NPDC049141 | reverse complement strand
ACGGCCGGGTGACGCCTCGGCCGAGGGTCCGCCATCGTCACAGTGTCCCGCCCGACGGCACACGCACGGTGTACGGTGGCGCCGTCCGGCACGCCCAGCCGCCGGTGGATCGAAGAGGCCGCCCCACGGGACGGTTTGCCGCCCGCGAAACCCGAAACGCGGGCGGCGCGTTACGTTGGACATCCGGACCGCCGGGGGTCGGCGGGCCGAATGCGGCCCGAACCGGGCGCCGGTGGCTACGAGCAGGAGTGAGGTCGGGGAGAGACGTGCCGAGCAAAGCTGGAACCACCCGTCTGGTCATCGTCGAGTCACCGGCGAAGGCCAAGACGATCTCGGGCTATCTCGGCCCGGGGTACGTCGTGGAGGCCAGCTTCGGCCACGTCCGGGACCTCCCGCGCAACGCCGCCGACGTGCCGGCGAAGTACAAGGGCGAGCCCTGGGCCCGTCTCGGGGTGGACGTCGACAACGGTTTCCACGCCCTCTACGTGGTCTCCGCCGACCGCAGGCAGCAGATCAGCAAGCTGGTGAAGCTCGCCAAGGAGGTCGACGAGATCTTCCTGGCGACGGATGAGGACCGCGAGGGCGAGGCGATCGCCTGGCACCTGGTGGAGACCCTCAAGCCCAAGGTGCCGGTCAAGCGGATGGTCTTCCACGAGATCACCAAGCCGGCCATCCAGGCCGCGGTGGCCAACCCCCGCGAGATCGACCGGGACCTGGTCGACGCCCAGGAGGCCCGGCGCATCCTCGACCGCCTCTACGGCTACGAGGTCTCACCCGTGCTGTGGAAGAAGGTCATGCCGAAGCTCTCGGCGGGCCGGGTGCAGTCCGTGGCGACCCGGATCGTGGTGGAGCGCGAGCGGCAGCGGATGGCCTTCCGCACGGCGGAATACTGGGACATCCTGGCCACGCTGGCCGTCGCGAACGCCGGTGAGGGGCCGCGCACCTTCAACGCCACCCTGGTCGCGCTGAACGGTGACCGGATCGCCACCGGCAAGGACTTCGAGCCGACCACCGGCCGGGTGAAGGCCGGCGCCGGCGTCGTGCACCTCGACTCCGGCGGCGCCCGGGGGCTCGCGGCCCGCCTGGAGGGCCGGCCGTTCACCGTCACCCGGGTCGAGGAGAAGCCCTACCGCCGCCGCCCGTACGCGCCGTTCATCACCTCCACCCTCCAGCAGGAGGCGGCCCGCAAGCTGCGGTTCTCGTCGCAGCAGACGATGCGCACCGCGCAGCGCCTCTACGAGAACGGCTACATCACCTACATGCGTACCGACTCGGTGAACCTGTCGGAGACCGCCATCGCGGCGGCCCGCCGGCAGATCGTCGAGCTGTACGGCGAGCGCAGCGTGCCGCCGGAGCCGCGCCGCTACACCGGCAAGGTGAAGAACGCGCAGGAGGCGCACGAGGCGATCCGCCCGGCGGGGGACAACTTCCGCACCCCGGGCGACGTGGCCAAGGAGCTGTCGGCCGAGGAGTTCAAGCTCTACGAGCTGATCTGGCGGCGCACCATCGCCTCGCAGATGACCGACGCCGTCGGCTCCAGCGTCTCGGTGCGCATCCGCGCCGTCTCCTCCGCCCAGGAGGAGGCCGACTTCGGCGCGACCGGCAAGACCATCACCGACCCGGGCTTCCTGCGGGCGTACGTCGAGTCCAGCGACGACGAGAACGCCGAGGCCGAGGACGCCGAGCGCCGCCTGCCCAACCTGGTCAAGGACCAGCCGCTCACCGCCGACGAGCTGGCCGCGCAGGGCCACCACACCCAGCCGCCGTCGCGCTACACGGAGGCGTCGCTGGTCAAGGCACTGGAGGAGCTGGGCATCGGCCGCCCGTCGACGTACGCGTCGATCATGCAGACCATCCAGGACCGCGGCTACGTGACCAAGCGCGGCCAGGCGATGATCCCGACCTTCCTGGCGTTCGCGGTGATCGGCCTGCTGGAGCGGCACTACCCGCGCCTGATCGACTACGACTTCACCGCCAGCATGGAGAACGAGCTGGACGAGATCGCCGGTGGTGACCACGCTGCCGTCGACTTCCTCACCGCGTTCTACTTCGGCAGCGCCAACGGTGCCGGCGACCAGGACATCGCCCGCTCGGGCGGGCTGAAGAAGCTGGTCACCGAGAACCTCAACGAGATCGACGCGCGCAGCGTCAACTCGATCCCGCTCTTCACCGACGACGAGGGCCGCGAGGTCGTCGTGCGGGTGGGCCGCTACGGGCCGTACCTCCAGCGGGCGGTGCCGGGCGAGCAGCAGGCGCCGGCCGCCGAGGGCGAGGAGGGC
>NZ_JBEZDR010000139.1:0-2283 GCF_040648415.1 Nonomuraea sp. NPDC049141 | reverse complement strand
AAAGAGCATAAGAGGAATCCTACACAGAAATGTCTCCGTATGTAGCCATTCGGTAGCCATTTCTGTGCAAAATATTGATTTGACAGTGTCAAATGGGATTCCTATTTATGCGATAAAAATTGTTATATGACTCCCGAACGGCTACACAAAAGATACCGAATAGCTACACAAAATCAAAAATGGATACCAAATAGCTACATTATTAGGTAGCTATTTGGGAGCTAAAAGGGAGCCAAATGGTAGCCAAAATCAAAATGCACTGCTGCCTTTTTTGAATATTATTAATCGGGTTTTAGCTTTTTTCTAAGAAGAATAATTGAGATTAAAAATATATTTTTCTTTCTGAAAGTGTTGAGAAATGAATTTTAAAATGATTCATAGCCTCTCTTTTGAACGAAAGAAATTTTTGTTTGTTTTTATATTCGAAATGATTAAATGTCCTAGAAAGGGCTTAAAATGCAAAATAAAAGAACCACTCATTTTTTGAGTGGTCTTCTGGATAATGGTTATCATATTGTGCAATTAAAAGGAGCACTGTATTGAGCATACCACACGCATTTATGCCGAGAAAATTTATTGTGCGTTGAGAAGAACCCTTAACTAAACTTGAAGACGAATGTCGGCATAGCGTGAGCTATTAAGCCGACGATTCGACAAGTTTAGGGATTGTTAAGGGTTCAGAGGCTCAACGTCAATAAAGCAATTGGAATAAAGCATTAAAAATAGCCACTCAGCAATTGAATGACTATGGGTTGGGAAAAGAACTATTTCATGCTAAAAGATTTAATGATGTTTGAGGATAATGCTATATTTTTACCTTAACACTTATTTAATTGCAGTGCATTTAAAAGTATTTAACGATGAGATTTTTTTGGCTTTTTTGAAACGAGTGAAACGAGTTTCTTCTTGTCTTGATACTATAGGTAACTATTCCCGTATGGTTACCTGTCTCTAGATTAGTTGATATGACTGTCTTTGAACGCAAAAAAAGTTGCTTTTTCATACCTAGTATAGTAGAGTTTATGGTGACCAAACCAAAACTTTACATGAAAGGAGAAAAAGCAACTTTTTTGTTATAAAAACTTTGTATACAACTTAGTTGTTTTTACAGTGATTTAATATATGGAAAAGTATACTGAGAAAAAACGGAGAAATCAAGTATTTCAGAAATTTATTGAACGGCATGTCAAAGAAGGACAAATGGATTTGATAAGGGAGTGCAATACATTCTTGAGTTTTGTGGCAGATAAAACATTAGAGAAACAGAAATTGCATAAATCTAATTTATGTAAAAATCGATTTTGTCCTGTATGTGCATGGCGAAAAGCGAGAAAAGATGCGTTAGGTTTATCATTGATGATGCAATATATTAAGCAAAAAGAAGATAAACAATTCATCTTTTTAACACTTACCACGCCAAATGTTACAGCTGAGCATTTAGAAAGTGAAATTAAAGCTTATAATCACTCTTTTCAAAAGATGTTTAAGCGTAAAAAAGTAATTTCTGCTACGAAAGGTTATGTAAGAAAATTAGAAATTACTTACAATAAAGAACGTGATGACTATAACCCGCATTTTCATGTTTTAATTGCAGTAAATAAGTCATATTTTACAGATAAAAGATATTATATTAGCCAAAAAGAATGGCTTGAATTATGGCGTGACGTAACGGGAATTTCAGAAATTACACAAGTTCAAGTTCAAAAAATAAGACAAAATAACAATAAAGAGTTATATGAAATGGCTAAGTATTCTGGTAAAGATAGTGATTATTTAATAAATCAAAAAGTATTTGATGCATTCTATAAATCTCTTAAAGGTAAACAGGTATTAGTTTATTCAGGATTATTTAAAGATGCTAAAAAGAAATTAAAAAATGGAGATTTAGATTACTTAAAAGAAATTGATCCAACCGAATACGTGTATCAAATTTTTTACATGTGGAATAAAAATGAATATTTAGCGAGTGAAATTTTTGATTTAACAGACGAAGAAAAACAAAAAATAAATCATCAAATGATAAATGAAATTGAAGAAGAAAAATAAAAAACAAAACGCTACTCGAAAAAAAGAGTGAGCGTTTTTTGTTTTGTTAGAAAAAATTAAAGATGTTTTTCTGAAAAAGGTTTGAGATTTTGAAATGAAAAATATGAGGGTATACAGGTGTAATATTGCAACTATTGCTATTAAAGAGCATAAGAGGAATCCTACACAGAAATGTCTCCGTATGTAGCCATTCGGTAGCCATTTCTGTGCAAAATATTGATTTGACAGTGTCAAATG
>NZ_JBEZDR010000138.1:0-2297 GCF_040648415.1 Nonomuraea sp. NPDC049141 | reverse complement strand
CCGCGGCGGCGTTGCTGGTCAGCGGGCCGGCGAGCAGCTCGCGCAGCATGGCCCGGGCGGTGTGCACGTCGAGACGGCGGGCCGGGTCCTTCTCCAGCAGGCCCATCAGCACCCGGGCCAGCGGCCCGCTGCGCTGCGGCGGGGCGGGCGGGTCCTCGACCACGGCGTGCATGGTCTCGATCGGGTCGCCCTTGTCGAACGGGGGCCGCCCCTCCACCGCCGTGTAGAGCGTGACGCCCAGCGAGAAGAGGTCGCTCGGCGGGCCGAACTCCTGGCCCATCGCGCGCTCGGGGGAGATGAAGTGCGGCGAGCCGAGCACCATCCCGGGGGTGGTGAGCTGCACGTCGGTGGGCATCCGGGCCACGCCGAAGTCGGTCAGCACGCAGCGCCCGTCGGCGCAGATCAGCACGTTGGCCGGCTTGACGTCGCGGTGCAGCACGCCGATCGCGTGCGCCACCTCCAGCGCGCCGAGCAGCGCGATGCCGATCTTGGCGACCACCCGCTGCGCGACCGGCCCGTCCTCGATCACCATGTCGGCGAGGCTGCGGGCGTCGAGCAGCTCCATCACGATCCACGGCCGGCCGCCCTCGGTGACCACGTCGTAGACCTGGACGACGGCCGGGTGCTGGATCGCCGCCGCCGCGCGGGCCTCGCGCAGGGTGCGCTCGTACATGGCGTCGCGGTCGCTGGGGGCCAGCCCCGGGGGCAGGACGACCTCCTTGACGGCCACGTCCCGCCGCAGGAGTGTGTCCGTGGCACGCCAGACCGTACCCATGCCGCCGTTGCCCACCGTCGAACGCAGCGAGTAACGGTCGCCGATGGTCGTGCCGGGCGTCGCGCGTCCGTTGGGGGAACTGACTGGTCCGCCGCTCCACGTCGGGATCTGAGTCACAGAAAAGCCACCGGGGGAATTCGAGGGGGGCTGGGACACAACCCCCCTATCTTGCTGGTTCCGACGCCCGATGCGAAACCCGACGCGGCGGACGTTTGTCGAACTGGACGGTACGTGTCCGAGCGTTCACCTCTCGTCGATGCCCGTCGACGCGTCGACCGGTGTGCGGTATCCCTCACCCGTCGACGCCGTCGCGCGTCCTACCATCCGCTAATGAGCGAACCGCGGTCAAGCGAGTCCGGTTTTCCGATCAAGGGCGTCTACACGGCGGCGGACCTTCCGGAGGAACTGGACTCCCGGCTCGGCGGACCGGGCGAGTTCCCGTACACGCGCGGGGTCTACCCCACCATGTACACCTCCCGCCCGTGGACCATGCGCCAGTACGCCGGCTTCGGTACCGCCACCGAGTCCAACGCGCGGTACCACCAGTTGTTGCGGGCCGGCACGATGGGTCTCTCCGTGGCCTTCGACCTGCCGACGCAGATGGGCTACGACTCCGACGACCCGATCGCGCACGGCGAGGTGGGCAAGGTCGGGGTGGCCATCGACTCGATCGACGACATGCGGCTGCTCTTCGACGGCATCCCGCTCGACAAGGTCTCGACGTCGATGACCATCAACGCGCCGGGGTCGGTGCTGCTCCTGCTCTACCAGCTCGTGGCGGAGGAGAACGGGGTCGCCGGCTCGGCCCTCAACGGCACGATCCAGAACGACATCCTCAAGGAGTACATCGCCCGGGGGACGTACATCTTCCCGCCGAAGCCCTCGCTGCGGCTGGTGGCCGACACCTTCGGCTACTGCCGCAAGGAGGTGCCGAAGTGGAACACGATCTCCATCTCCGGCTACCACATGGCCGAGGCCGGCGCGTCGCCCGCGCAGGAGATCGCGTTCACCCTGGCCAACGGCGTCGAGTACGTCCGGGCCGCGCTGGCGGCCGGCCTGGCCGTGGACGACTTCGCGCCCCGGCTGTCGTTCTTCTTCGTCGCCCGCACCACCCTGCTGGAGGAGGTGGCCAAGTTCCGGGCCGCCCGCCGGATCTGGGCCCGGCTGATGCGCGACGACTTCGGCGCCAAGAACCCGAAGTCGATGATGCTGCGCTTCCACACCCAGACCGCGGGCGTGCAGCTCACCGCCCAGCAGCCCGAGGTCAACCTGGTCCGGGTGGCGGTGCAGGGCCTCGGCGCGGTGCTCGGCGGCACCCAGTCGCTGCACACCAACAGCTTCGACGAGGCGATCGCGCTGCCCACCGAGAAGGCGGCCCGGCTGGCGCTGCGTACCCAGCAGGTGCTGGCGTACGAGACGGACCTGACCGCGACGGTGGACCCGTTCGCCGGCTCGTACGTGGTGGAGGCGATGACCGCCGAGATCGAGGCGGCGGCGACCGAGCTGATGGAGCGGGTGGCCG
>NZ_JBEZDR010000137.1:0-2305 GCF_040648415.1 Nonomuraea sp. NPDC049141 | reverse complement strand
TCATCGTGCGGGGCTTTCCACCGGCCGGGACACACGGGACACTGCCTTGCGCGGACGGCTCGCGAAGATCGGCGTAACGTGTGTCACTTAGCTGCGCCGTATCGCCGGCGCGGTCGTTGGTGTGCGCATGACGTGGCAGGCGGGTGCGGGTTCGCCGGTCCGCGTGCCGACCGGAACTTGATCCGCCCGTGAGGGTCCTGTCAGGGAGACGACTCTAATGACATCAACGGCAACGAGGCCGCGGGGAGCGCGGGCGCGCGCCGCCATCGCGGCGAAGACGTTGCGTACCGACCGCTGGTGGCTCGCCCCGCTGATCACCGTGATCGGGCTCGGCGCGTGGGTGGCGTACGCGACGGTCCGGGTCTTCATGCACAAGTGGTACTGGGTCGAGGACTACCACTACCTCACCCCGTTCTACTCCCCCTGCGTGACCGACCGGTGCCTGCCGGAGGCCGCACACTTCGGACGGTTCCTGCCCGACTGGTGGATCATCCCGGACGCCGCGCTGACGCTGCCGTTCCTGCTGCTGTTCCGGCTCACCTGCTACTACTACCGCAAGGCCTACTACCGGTCGTTCTGGCTGTCGCCGCCCGCCTGCGCGGTCCCCGACGGGCACAAGTCCTACAGCGGCGAGACCCGCTTCCCGCTGCTGGGCCAGAACCTGCACCGCTACTTCTTCTACGCCGCCGCGATCATCTCGCTGATCAACACCTGGGACGCGATCCTGGCCTTCCGCTCCCCCGAGGGCTTCGGGTTCGGGCTGGGCAATATCATCCTGCTCGGCAACGTGGTGATGCTGTGGGCGTACACGATCTCCTGCCACTCGTGCCGGCACATCATCGGCGGGCGGCTGAAGCACTTCTCCAAGCACCCGGTGCGCTACCGGGCCTGGACCTTCATCTCCGTCCTGAACGTCCGGCACATGCAGCTCGCCTGGATCACCCTCGGCACGCTGGCCCTGACGGACTTCTACGTCATGGCGGTCGCGGCCGGCTGGTTCAACGACCTGCGGTTCATCAACTAGAGGGCCCCTGACATGACGAACACAACGCGAATCGAACGACACCACTACGACGTCGTCGTGATCGGGGCCGGCGGTGCCGGCCTGCGCGCAGCGATCGAGGCCCGCCTCGCCGGCAAGAAGACCGCGATCATCTCCAAGTCGCTCTTCGGCAAGGCGCACACGGTGATGGCCGAGGGCGGCGCCGCCGCCGCGATGGGGAACGTGAACAGCCGGGACAACTGGCAGGTGCACTTCCGCGACACGATGCGCGGCGGCAAGTTCCTCAACAACTTCCGGATGGCCGAGCTGCACGCGAAGGAGTCGCCGCAGCGGATCTGGGAGCTGGAGACGTACGGTGCGCTCTTCGACCGCACCAAGGACGGGAAGATCTCGCAGCGCAACTTCGGTGGCCACGAGTACCCCCGCCTCGCGCACGTCGGCGACCGGACCGGCCTGGAGCTGATCCGCACCCTCCAGCAGAAGATCGTGTCGCTGCAGCAGGAGGACAAGCGCGACCACGGCTCGTACGACGCCCGGATCAAGGTCTTCGCCGAGACCACGATCACCGAGCTGCTGCTCGACGGCGACCGGGTCGCGGGCGCGTTCGGCTACTACCGGGAGTCCGGCGAGTTCGTCCTGTTCGAGGCTCCCGCCGTGGTGCTGGCGACCGGCGGCGTCGGCCGCTCCTACAAGGTCACCTCGAACTCCTGGGAGTACACGGGCGACGGGCACGCGCTCGCCCTGCGCGCCGGCGCGACGCTGATCAACATGGAGTTCCTCCAGTTCCACCCGACCGGCATGGTCTGGCCGCCGTCGGTGAAGGGCATCCTCGTCACCGAGTCGGTACGCGGCGACGGCGGCGTGCTCAAGAACTCCGACGGCAAGCGGTTCATGTTCGACTACGTCCCCGACGTCTTCCGCAAGCAGTACGCGGAGACCGAGGAGGAGGCGGACCGCTGGTACACCGACCCGGACAACAACCGGCGTCCGCCGGAGCTGCTGCCGCGCGACGAGGTGGCCCGGGCGATCAACAGCGAGGTGAAGGCCGGGCGGGGCACGCCGGCCGGCGGCGTCTACCTGGACATCGCCTCCCGCAAGCCGGCGGAGGAGATCCGCCGCCGCCTGCCGTCGATGTACCACCAGTTCAAGGAGCTGGCCGACGTCGACATCACCAAGGAGCCGATGGAGGTCGGGCCCACCTGTCACTACGTGATGGGCGGCGTCGAGGTCGACCCGGACAGCGGGGCCGCGTTCGGCCACGTGCGGGGGCTCTTCGCCGCGGGCGAGGTGTCCGGCGGCATG
>NZ_JBEZDR010000136.1:0-2313 GCF_040648415.1 Nonomuraea sp. NPDC049141 | reverse complement strand
CAGGCGTGCACGGTCACCTCGACGGCACCGACGCCGCACACGGTCGCGGCCGTCAACGGGCAGCCGCCCGGTCGGCGCCGCCAGCCGCAGCCGACCGGGCCGGTGTGACCGGCGGGCGTCGGGTGCTGCTGGTGCTCCAGGCGATGGACTGCGGGGGCAAGGACGGCACCATCAAGCGGGTGGCCGGCGCGATGAATCCGCTGGGCCTGCACGTGCGCTCGTTCGGTCCGCCCACGGCCGAGGAGTTGCAGCACGACTTCCTGTGGCGGATCCGGCGGGCGCTGCCGCCGCCCGGGTACGTCGGTGTCTTCAACCGGTCGCACTACGAGGACGTCCTCGTGGCGCGCGTCGAGTCGCTGGTGCCCGAGTCGATCTGGCAGGCCAGGTACGACGAGATCAACGCCTTCGAGCGGGAGCAGGCCGACGCCGGGGTGACCATGGTGAAGGTGCTGCTGCACATCTCGTACGCGGAGCAGGGCCGGCGGCTGCTGGAGCGGCTGGACGAGCCGCGCAAGCACTGGAAGTACGATCCGTCGGACGTCGACGCCCGGGCCCGCTGGGACGACTACCAGGCCGCGTACGCCGAAGCCCTGAGCCGGTGCGGCACGGACGCCGCGCCCTGGTACGTGGTGCCGGCGGACCGCAAGTGGTACCGCGACTGGGCCGTCGCGCACCTGCTCCGCGAGACGTTCGACACCCTCGATCTCGGGTATCCGCCTGCCGGTTTCGACGTCCGGCGCGAACGGGAGCGGCTGCTGGGATCGGAGAGAACGTCGTAGGTGAACGGCGGGTGAACGACTGGTGAATGCGGTCTGACCAGGGGGAGGCCGCCGAATCTCCGCTTTCGTCGTTTCCTAGCATTCCCAGGCGGGCACCCTCCGGGCGGCCGCCACCCTTCCACCGACACGACGAGGTCCGTGCTGTGAAGTTTTCCTTCCGCCCGAACGAGGGCGCCTTCTACGAGCTCTTCACCAGGGCCGCACAGAACCTGGTGAAGGGCACCGAGCTGCTCAACGAGCTGGCCCTGCCGGGGGTGGAGGTGCAGTCGGTCAGCGAGCGGCTCACCGAGGTGGAGCACGACAGCGACCAGATCACCCACGAGTTGTACAAGAAGATCAACTCGACCTTCATCACGCCGTTCGACCGGGAGGACATCTACCGGCTCGGGTCGCTGCTGGACGACGTGATGGACCACCTCGAAGCGGTCGGCAACCTGCTCTACCTCTACGGCCTGACCAAGCTTCCCTCGCTGCCCCGCGAGATGCACGAGATGGTCAACGTCCTGGACGCCCAGGCGAAGCTGACCGCCGACGCGATGCCGCGCCTGAAGTCGATGAAGGACCTCGAGGACTACTGGATCGAGTGCAACCGGCTGGAGAACGACGGCGACCAGGTGTACCGGATGCTGCTGGTCCGCCTCTTCTCCGGCGAGTACGACGCCCTGACCGTGCTGAAGATGAAGGAGGTCGCCGACGAGCTGGAGGCCGCCTGCGACGCCTTCGAGCACGTGGCGAACACCGTCGAGACCATCGCGGTCAAGGAGTCCTGATCCTGTGAGTCCCGAACTCATCGCCGTGCTGGCGGTGATCGCGGTGGCCCTGGCGTTCGACTACACCAACGGCTTCCACGACGCTGCCAACGCGATCGCGACCAGCATCTCCACACGGGCGCTCACACCCCGGGTGGCCCTGGCCATGGCGGCGGTCGGCAACTTCATCGGCGCCCACTTCGGCGCCGAGGTGGCCAAGACCGTCGGCAGCGGCCTGGTGAAGCTGCCCACCGGCACAGCCAGCCTCGGCATCGTCTTCGCGGGCGTCATCGGCGCCATCGTGTGGAACCTGGTGACCTGGTACTTCGGCCTGCCGTCGTCCTCGTCGCACGCGCTGATCGGCGGCCTGGTCGGCTCGACCGTCGCCGCGTCCGGCACGGTGCTCTGGACCGGCATCGGGGAGAGCGTGATCATCCCGATGGTCCTCTCCCCGATGGTCGGCTTCCTGCTCGGCTACATCGTCATGATCGCCGTGCAGTGGATCTTCCGGAAGGGGCACCCGGGCCGGCTCAACCGGGGCTTCCGCTGGGCGCAGACGGCGTCCGCCGCCGCCATGTCGGTCGGCCACGGCATGCAGGACGCCGCCAAGACCATCGGCATCGTGGTGCTCGCGCTCTACGTCGGCGGCTACCAGGACGACCCCAGCTTCATCCCCGAGTGGGCGTTCTGGACGTCGGCGGCCGTGCTGGCCGCCGGCACGTACGCCGGTGGCTGGCGGATCATCCGGACCCTGGGCCGGAAGATCATCGACCTCCGGCCGCCGG
>NZ_JBEZDR010000135.1:0-2330 GCF_040648415.1 Nonomuraea sp. NPDC049141 | reverse complement strand
TGACCCCCCCCCCCCCGCCCCCCCCGCCCCCCATCAACACCCCCCCCCCCTCACCGCCGCGGGCGGCGCCCCGGGGGGGGGCCCGCCGCCGTCGGGGCGTCGCAGGGGGTACGCGTCAGCCGGCGACCGGCAGCCGCTCGGTGTCGGTGCCACCCGGTGCGTCGGGCTTGACCGACCGGAGCAGCACGCTGGCCACGTCGACGACCTCGACCTGTTCCCCGGCGCCCTTGCCGTTCACGCCGTCGTTGAGCATCGTCGAGCAGAACGGGCAGCCGACGGCGACCGTCTTCGCCCCGGTGGACATGGCCTCCTCGACCCGGTCCACGTTGATCCGCTTGCCGATCTTCTCCTCCATCCACATCCGGGCGCCGCCGGCGCCGCAGCAGAAGGAGCGCTCGCTGTTGCGGGGCATCTCGGTCAGCTCGCCGGAGATGGCGGACCCCAGCACCTCGCGCGGCGGGGCGAAGACCCGGTTGTGCCGGCCCAGGTAGCAGGGGTCGTGGTAGGTGACGCCGCCGTCGACCGGCTGCACCGGGGTGAGCTTGCCGGTGGCGACCAGGTGCGCCAGGAGCTGGGTGTGGTGGACCACCTCGAACTCGCCGCCGAGCTGGCCGTACTCGTTGCCGAGGGTGTTGAAGCAGTGCGGGCAGGTCGCGACGATCTTCCGCTTGCTCTTCTCCCGGCCCTCGAACGCCTCGTTGAGGGTCTCCACGTTCTGCTGCGCGAGCATCTGGAAGACGAACTCGTTGCCGATGCGGCGGGCCGGGTCGCCGGAGCAGGTCTCGCCCTCGCCGAGGATCGCGAACTTGACGCCCGCCTCGTTGAGCAGCGTGGCGACCGCCCGCGTGGTCTTCTTGGCCCGGTCCTCGAACGCGCCGGCGCAGCCGACCCAGAAGAGGTACTCGAAGTCGTCGACCTCGCCGACCCGCGGCACCTCGAAGTCCAGGCCCTTGGTCCAGTCCTCGCGGGTGTTCTGCGGGGCGCCCCACGGGTTGCCCTTGTTCTCCAGGTTGCGCAGCATCACGCCGGCCTCGGACGGGAAGCTCGACTCGATGAGCACCTGGTAGCGGCGCATGTCGACGATGTGGTCGACGTGCTCGATGTCGACCGGGCACTGCTCGACGCAGGCGCCGCAGGTGGTGCAGGACCAGAGCACGTCCGGGTCAATGACGCCGCCCTCCTCGGCGGTGCCGATCAGCGGCTTCTCGGCCTCGGCCAGCGCCAGCACGTCCATGTGGGCGAGCTGGGCGGCGGTGGCCTTCTCCTCGCCGGTCAGGTCCTTGCCGCCGCCGGCCAGCAGGTACGGTGCCTTGGCGTACGCGTGGTCGCGCAGGCTCAGCACCAGCAGCTTCGGCGACAGCGGCTTACCGGTGTTCCAGGCGGGGCACTGCGACTGGCAGCGGCCGCACTCGGTGCAGGTGCTGAAGTCCAGCAGGCCCTTCCAGGTGAACTGCTCGACCTGGGCGACGCCGAACTGGTCCTTCTCGGGGTCGGCCTCCTCGAAGTCCAGCGGCTTGCCCTGGCTCGTCATGGGCCGCAGGGCGCCGAGGCCGGAGACGTTGGCGCCGGGGTCGCGCTTGAAGAAGATGTTGAAGAAGGCCAGGAAGCGGTGCCAGGCGACGCCCATGGTGACGTTCAGCGCGATCACGATGAGCCAGGTCATCGAGATGGCGATCTTGATGAGCGCGGCGATGCTGACGCCGGCCTCCCAGTTCGGCAGCACGCCGCCGACGGCGTGGCTGAGCGGGGCGGCCCAGACCGGGTACTCGAAGTGGTCGGTGGCGACCTTGAAGCCCCGGATGACGAAGCCCATGATCAGTACGGCGAGGATGATGCCCTCGACGAAGTAGCCCTGCCACATGGTCGAGCCGGTGAACCGGGACTTCCCACCCGGCCGGGTGGGCCGGTTGCGGAGCCGGATCGCGATCAGCACCAGGATGCTGACGAGGCCCAGGATCGCGAGCCACTCGGTGACCAGCCCGTAGATCGCCCAGTTGCCGACCAGGGGCAGCCCGCCGGTCGGGGAGACGACCTCGAAGTACGCCTCCAGCACCAGCAGCGACAGCACGATGAAGCCGACCATCACGAACCAGTGGGCCGCACCCACGACGCTCCAGCGGAGCATGCGGGTGTGGCCGGCGGTCTCGGCCAGCATGGTCTTGGTGCGGGTGCCCTTGTCACCGAAGCGGGTCGGATCCGGCTGACCCAGCCGGATGACGGCCACCATCTTCATGACCGCGCGTACCGCAAGCCACACCGCCACGGCGGTGATGGCGAACGCGAGGATCGTGGTGACGATCTGGACGCTGCCCATCGAGTTGGCCTCCCCG
>NZ_JBEZDR010000134.1:0-2341 GCF_040648415.1 Nonomuraea sp. NPDC049141 | reverse complement strand
CGGCCGGTTCACCCTGGAGCTGGCCGAGGCCGCGCGGCGTCCTGGACTACGGCATCCTGGCGCTCTACTTCGTCACGGTGCTCGGCGTCGGCTTCGCCGCCCGGCGGGCCATCAAGACCAGCGTCGACTTCTTCCTCTCCGGGCGCTCCCTGCCCGCCTGGGTGACCGGCCTGGCCTTCGTCTCCGCCAACCTCGGCGCGTTGGAGATCATCGGCATGGCCGCCAACGGCGCCCAGTACGGCGCGATGACGTTGCACTACTACTGGATCGGCGCCGTGCCGGCGATGGTCTTCCTCGGCATCGTGATGATGCCGTTCTACTACGGCTCGAAGGTCCGCAGCGTGCCCGAGTACCTGCGGCTGCGCTTCAACCGCCCCACCCACGTGCTGAACGCGCTCAGCTTCGCCGTCGCCCAGGTGCTCATCGCCGGGGTGAACCTCTACGCCCTGGCGCTGATCATGCAGGCGCTGCTCGGCTGGCCGCTCTGGGTCGCCATCGTGATCGGCGCGCTGATCGTGCTGGCGTACATCACCGTCGGTGGCCTCTCCGGGGCGATCTACAACGAGGTGCTCCAGTTCTTCGTGATCATCGCGGGCCTGCTGCCGATCACGATCCTGGGACTGGTCAAGGTGGGCGGCGTCGCCGGCCTGATGGACGCGGTGCGCGAGTCGAGGCTGGGCGAGGCGGGGCTGCACACCTGGCAGGACACCGGCGGCACCGACAACCCGCTCGGCGCGCACTGGATCGGCATCGTCTTCGGCCTCGGCTTCGTGCTCTCCTTCGGCTACTGGACGACCAACTTCGCCGAGGTGCAGCGCGCGCTGTCGGCCAAGAACATGAGCGCCGCGCGGCGTACGCCGATCATCGCCGCGTACCCGAAGCTGCTCATCCCGGTGGTCACGGTCATCCCCGGCCTGGTCGCCCTGGTGACGGTGCAGGGCCTCGGCGCGGAGAGCGGCGACCTGGTCTACAACAACGCCATCCCCCTGCTGATGCGCGACCTGCTCCCCAACGGCGTGCTCGGGATCGCGGTGACCGGCCTGGTCGCGTCGTTCATGGCCGGCATGGCGGCGAACGTGAGCGGCTTCAACACCGTGTTCACCTACGACATCTGGCAGCAGTACGTGCGCCGGGACCGCCCCGACGACTACTACATCCGCATCGGTCGGTGGGCGACGGTCGGCGGCGTGCTGGTCGGCATCGGCACCGCGTTCATCGCCGCCGGGTTCAGCAACATCATGAACTACATCCAGGCACTCTTCTCGCTGTTCAACGCGCCGCTGTTCGCCACCTTCATCATCGGCATGTTCTGGCGCCGGATGAGCGCGGCGGCCGGCTTCCTCTCCCTGCTCCTGGGCACCCTGGCGGCGCTGGCGACCTACCTGCTCTACAAGGCCGGGGTGGTGCACTTCAACTCGGACCTGGAGGAGAGCTTCTGGGGCGCCGGCATCGCGTTCGTCACGGCGGCCGTCGTCGCGGCCGTCGTCACGCCGTTCACCGCGAAGAAGCGCGACGAGGACCTGCGCGGGCTGGTCTACGGCATGGGCGCCGTCGACGTGGAGGGCGACGTGCTGACCGGGGACGCCGTCTGGTGGCGCTCGCCGGTGCTGCTCGGCCTGATCGCGGTCGCGCTCTCCCTCCTGCTCTACGTGCCGTTCTTCTAGGAAGGGGTCCTCGCCATGAGCATGGACAACCTCAACCCGCACGGGCACGACCGCTCGGTCAAGGCCACCGAGGAGGCCCGCCGCCGCTCGTCCGCCGCCCGGCTGTTCGACATCCGCCGGGTGATCGGTGGCCTTTTCACCGCGTACGGGGCGATCGTCACCCTGATCGGGATCTTCGACGGCGATTCCGCCGTACAGAAGGCCCAGGGCGTCCGGATCAACCTCTGGGCGGGCCTCGGCATGCTCGTCTTCGGCGTGCTGATGCTGCTCTGGCAGTGGCGCAACCCGGTCGAGCCGGCGGAGACCTCCGAGGAGGAGCGCTGAGCCGTCCCACCGCCGGTATCCGGCATGGGCACCGCCACGCCGGGTACGCCAGCGGGATCAGGAGACACCACCTGGTGACGGGAGGGCAGCGACATGACGGATCGTGACCGTGACCGGCCGCTGGAGGAGAGCCCGGAGATGGCTGCGGCGGCCGAGGACGACACCGGCATCGCGCAGCTGATGACCGGGGGCGGCGCCGATCGCGACACTCCGTCGTTCACCGGGCCCGGGGACGAGGCGGGTCGCGACGAGCTGATCGGCGACCCGTACGCCGCCGGCACCGGTGCGACGGGCACCGGCACCCGACAGGAGGTGGGCCGGTCCAATGAAACTTTCGACGGGTTCCATAGACT
>NZ_JBEZDR010000133.1:0-2409 GCF_040648415.1 Nonomuraea sp. NPDC049141 | reverse complement strand
GCCCTGCTGCTCGGCGCGCACCGCACCGGCCCCGCCGGGCACGCGTACGACCTGGGCCAGGCGGTCGCCCACCTCACCGTGCAGGCCACGGCGCTCGGCCTGCACGTACGCCAACTGCACGAGTTCGACCACGCCGGCCTGGCCGCCGACCTCGACCTGCCGGCGGACGTACGGCCACACGTGGTGGCGGCAGTCGGGCAGCTCGGCGACCCGCTGAGCCTCCCCGCCGACCTGCTGCGGTCGGAGACCGGCCTGCGCCGCCGTCTCCCCCTGGCCGACCTGCTGCTGACCAGCGAGCCTGCGAAGTGCGTCTCATAGTTCGGACCGGCCTTCCCGCCCCCCGGCCGGCCACGTAGGGTTACCTCATCATGTGGCAGGCGTACCTCCTCCTTGGTCGCCGCGACGAGGCCTGAAGGCCGGCACCTCGTCGCGGAGTCGAACCGCGCCGTCCAGCACATCCGAACCTTCCATCGGCAACCGCCCGGGCACCGTCGCCCGGCACCCGGCCGACACCTTCCGATTGCTGACGCCACATGTTCCAGGGAGCACTCCGTCATGGCTCAACCCGTCACCGACGCTGACACCGATCCCATCGCCCGGCAGCGCCCCAGCCGGATGCCGTACCACCGCTACCAGCCGTACCAGCAGCAGTTCCGGATCGACCTGCCCGACCGCACCTGGCCGACCCGGCACGTCGAGGCCGCGCCGCGCTGGTGCGCGGTGGACCTGCGCGACGGCAACCAGGCCTTGATCGACCCGATGTCGCCGGAGCGCAAGCGCCGGATGTTCCAGCTGCTGGTGCAGATGGGCTACAAGGAGATCGAGGTCGGCTTCCCCTCGGCCAGCCAGACGGACTACGACTTCGTACGGCAGCTCATCGAGCAGGACCTGATCCCGGAGGACGTCACGATCCAGGTGCTCACCCAGTGCCGGGAGCACCTGATCGACCGGACCTTCGAGTCGCTGCGCGGCGCCCGGCGGGCGATCGTGCACTTCTACAACTCGACCTCCACGCTCCAGCGCCGGGTGGTCTTCGGGCTGGACCGCGACGGCATCGCCGACATCGCCACCCAGGGCGCGCGGCTCTGCCGCAAGTACGCGGAGATCCACACCCCGGACACGGACATCCACTACGAGTACTCGCCCGAGTCCTACACGGGCACGGAGCTGGAGTACGCGCTGGAGGTCTGCGCCAAGGTCATCGAGGTGGTCGACCCGACGCCGGACCGCAAGCTGATCGTCAACCTGCCGGCCACCGTCGAGATGGCCATGCCGAACGTCTACGCCGACTCGATCGAGTGGATGCACCGGCACCTGCCCCGGCGGGACAGCCTGGTGCTGAGCCTGCACCCGCACAACGACCGGGGCACCGGCGTGGCCGCCGCCGAGCTGGGGCTGCTGGCCGGCGCGGACCGGGTCGAGGGCTGCCTGTTCGGCAACGGCGAGCGCACCGGCAACGTCGACCTGGTGACACTCGGGCTGAACCTGTTCTCCCAGGGCGTCGACCCGATGATCGACTTCTCGAACATCGACGAGGTGCGGCGCGCCGTCGAGTACTGCAACCAGCTCCCGGTGCACGAGCGCCACCCGTACGCCGGCGACCTCGTCTACACCGCCTTCTCCGGCTCCCACCAGGACGCGATCAAGAAGGGCTTCGACGCGCTCGCCAAGGACGCGGCGGCGGCCGGGGTGCCGATCGACCAGCACACCTGGGCGGTGCCCTACCTGCCGATCGACCCGAAGGACCTGGGCCGCACCTACGAGGCGGTCATCCGGGTCAACTCGCAGTCCGGCAAGGGCGGCGTCGCGTACATCATGAAGAGCGAGCACCAGCTCGACCTGCCGCGCCGGCTCCAGATCGAGTTCTCCGGCGTGGTCCAGCAGGTCACCGACCACGACGGCGGCGAGGTCGACCCGGGCACCATGTGGGAGATCTTCGCCACGCACTACCTGCTCGACCACCAGGTCGACCCGGCGCTGACCCTGGACGACTACGCCATCGGCACCGCCGAGGGCAAGGTCGAGATCGAGGCCCGCGTCGGCCTGGGCGGGGAGCCGCGCTCGCTGACCGCGGTCGGCAACGGCCCGATCGACGCGTACGTCAACGCACTCCAGTCGGTGGACGTGGCGGTACGGGTGCTCGACTACCACGAGCACGCGCTCTCCTCCGGCGGGGACGCGCAGGCCGCCGCGTACGTGGAGTGCGAGGTCGACGGTCGTACGGTCTGGGGCGTCGGCACCGACGCCAACATCGTCACCGCCTCCGTGAAGGCCGTGACGAGCGCCGTCAACCGCGCCCGCGCCTGACGGACGGGGAAGGGCACTCCGTTCAGGCGGGGTGCCCTTCCTCACTCGCCGGGCGATGCACGAGCAGGACGGCCATCGCCGCCCCCGCCCGCAGCAGGCCGG
>NZ_JBEZDR010000132.1:0-2420 GCF_040648415.1 Nonomuraea sp. NPDC049141 | reverse complement strand
CCCGGCGCGCCTCGGCTCGGGCCGCCGGGGCTCGTGAGTCGTTCACGACATCAGCTCGACAGGGCGCTCGCCGCACCATGCTCACCCGACGACCGACTGCGGCACACCGCGAGACATGAACCGATTGTCCGGTTCGCGCTGTCCGGTTGACCGCCGAATGTCCCTGACGTCCGGTCGCGTCCCGTGGTCGGCGCCACCCGGGCGGCGGAATCGTGGGCGGGGCCGGGTCGTTGGACATGGCATACCCACGGCGCTCCCCCGCGCCGCGGTGCCCGATCGGCCGGCGGAATGCATGGTCGCGTCGGGTCGTTGAGACACCCCGGACGCCCGAGCAGGCCCCGCCGCCGGAGCGATCCGTTCTGAACTTTCCCCTTTCGCGGCACGCCGCTCCCCCGCGCGTGTCCGCGTACCCCCGACGAAAGGTGCCGACATCATGCGTACCGACATCTTCCGTAAGACCGCCCTGACCGCTGCCGGGCTCGCCTTCACCGGCGGCGCCATCGCCGGCCCCGTCACCGCCGCCGTCGCCGCGCCTGCCGAGGGCAAGCCCACCTCGGTGAGCCAGGACCGCAAGCAGCACGGCGAGCGCGAACTCGGCGTGCGCTACGAAGCCCAGCCCAACTTCTACTACTGCGGCCCCGCCGCCGCCCGCAACGCCCTGAGCGTGCAGGGCAAGAACATCGACGTCGACGGCATGGCCCAGCGCATGGGCACCACCGAAGCCGGCACCAACTCCATCAACGACATCACCCCCGTACTCAACAAGGAAACCGGCCGCGACGCCTACCAGTCCGTCGAGATCCGCGACCCCAAGGCCGACGACAAGCAGACCGACAAGCTACGCACCGACATCGTCACCGCCATCGACGAAGGCCACGCCGTCGTCGCCAACATCGCCGGCACCGCCACCGACACCGACGGCACCACCCACTCCTTCGAAGGCGGGCACTACATCAGCGTCGTCGGCTACCGCGACAACGGCAACACCGTCACCATCGCCGACTCCGCCGACCCCAACCAGGCCTCCTACCGCATGAGCGTCGACAACCTCGCCGACTGGATCGCCACCCGCGGCTACACCGCCTGACCGACGGCGACGACACCACGCAACGACGACAAGGGCTGGCCCCCACCCAGGGGGCCGGCCCTTCGTCATGCCGTTGTCGGGCATCGAGGCAGTCAGTCGATCGGGGCGAGGAACTCCAGTCGGTTGCCGTGCGTGTCCTGGGAGTGGAAGCGGCGCATGCCCGGCAGTTCGTCGTCACCCCAGGTGACCGGGTATCCGGCGGCGGCCAGCCGGGCGGCGAGCATGTCCAGGTCCGGCCGGAGCAGACCAGGGTGGGCCTTGCGGGCGGGGCGGAAGTCGTCCTCCACGCCCAGGTGCAGCTCCGCGCCGTGACCGGTGAACCAGCAGCCGCCCCGGGCCGCGAGCGCGGCTGGCTTGCGCTTCTCGGTCATCCCGAGCACACCGACATAGAAGGCCCGCGACGCCTCCTCGGTGCCGCGTGGGCAGGCGAGCTGAACATGATGGATCATGGTGGCACCTCCTCGTCCCGAACGATGGCACGAGGTTGCGAAGTTAGCAAGACGGACGTACGGTTTTGTTGACGATGGAGAATCGGCGGTAAGTGTCCCCTAACCACGGCGGCACCCCGACCGGTGCGACAGACTGCTCAGGACTACTCACGGTCGCTGGTGTGAAGGAGTACGACGTGGCGAGCCTCGACACCTTCGGTGCGAAGACCCAGCTACGCGTCGGAGACGCGAGCTACGAGATTTTCAAGATCAGTAAGGTGGAGGGGCACGAACGGCTCCCCTACAGCCTGAAGATCCTCCTGGAGAACCTGCTGCGGACCGAGGACGGCGCGAACATCACCGCCGACCACATCCGGCAGCTCGGGGCCTGGGAATCCGACGCCGACCCGAGCGTCGAGATCCAGTTCACCCCGGCGCGGGTGCTCATGCAGGACTTCACCGGCGTGCCCTGCGTGGTCGACCTGGCCACCATGCGCGAGGCCGTCCGCGAGCTGGGCGGCGACGCCACCAAGGTGAACCCGCTCGCCCCGGCCGAGCTGGTCATCGACCACTCCGTCATCGCCGACCTGTTCGGTCGCGAGGACGCCTTCGAGCGCAACGTCGAGCTGGAGTACGAGCGCAACAAGGAGCGCTACCAGTTCCTGCGCTGGGGCCAGACCGCGTTCAACGAGTTCAAGGTCGTCCCGCCGGGCACCGGCATCGTGCACCAGGTCAACATCGAGTACCTGGCCCGTACGATCATGGAGCGCAACGGCCAGGCGTACCCGGACACGGTGGTCGGCACCGACTCGCACACCACGATGGTCAACGGCCTGGGCGTGCTCGGCTGGGGCGTCGGCGGCATCGAGGCCGAGGCCGCGATGCTCGGCCAGCCGGTCAGCATG
>NZ_JBEZDR010000131.1:0-2426 GCF_040648415.1 Nonomuraea sp. NPDC049141 | reverse complement strand
CCTCCAGCCAGCCGCCGTGCAGCCGGGCGTCCTCCAGGCTGATCGACAGGCCCAGCCCGGTGCCGCCGGTCTGCCGCGCCCGGGACGGATCGGCCCGCCAGAAGCGGTTGAACACCAGCTTCTCCTCGCCCGGCTTGAGCCCCACCCCGTGGTCGCGGACGGTGATCGCCACCGCCGTGTCGTCCGTCCCGAGCGTGATCAGCACCGGCTTGGCCTCGCCGTGCTCGACGGCGTTGCCGACCAGGTTGCGCAGCACCCGCTCCACCCGCCGGGGATCCACCTCGGCGATCACCGGGGTGCTGGGGACGTCCAGCTCGATGGCCACGCCGACGCGCTCAGCGAGGCCGGCCAGCCGGTCGGCCACCCGGTGCACGACCGGCACCAGGTCGGTCGGCTCGGAGTCGAGCATGGCGAAGCCGGCGTCGAAGCGGCTGATCTCCAGCAGGTCGGTCAGCAGCTCCTCGAACCTGTCCAGCTCGGCCTGGAGCAGCTCGGCGCTGCGCGCCACCGCCGGGTCGAACTCGTCGCGCTCCGCGAAGATCAGGTCGGCGGCCATCCGGACCGTGGTCAGCGGGGTGCGCAGCTCGTGCGAGACGTCGGAGGTGAAGCGGCGTTGCAGCCGGGACATCTCCTCCAGCCGCAGGATCTGCCGTTGCAGGTTGGTCGCCATCTGGTTGAACGACGCCGCGAGCAGGGCGAGGTCGTCCTCGCCGTTGACCACCATGCGCTGGTCGAGCAGGCCGGCGGAGAGCCGCTGGGCCGTCCGGGCGGCGACCCGCACCGGGGTCACCACCAGCCGGGTGACCAGGCCGGCGAGCAGGCCGAGCAGCAGCACCAGGGCCGCCCCGGTGGCGGCCACGGTGTCCCGGACCTCGGCGGCCGTGGCGTCCTGCCGGGCCAGCGGTACGAGGTAGTAGAGCTCCACCTGACCGAACCGGGTGGGCACCGGGGAGCCGTAGACCAGGTACTTCGTGCGCTCCTCGCCGAGGCGCCCGGTGCGGATCTGGCTGGCGACCTTGCCCCCGGCGACCGTCTCGCGCAGCTCCGGGCTGATCAGCGGGCGGACGTTGACCGCGGGCGAGGAGCGGGGCTGGATGGCGTCGTTGTGGTTGTCGGCGACGAGCGCCACGATCACGCCGGTGGTCTGCTGCGGGTCACCGCCGGCCAGGTAGTTGACCGTGCCCTCGATGGTCTCCTGCAGCTGCGTCTCCTGCGGCTGGTCGTAGAGGCCGAACTGCTTCGCCGCGTAGTCCGCGCCGCTGTCCAGCCGCACCCGCACGTCCGTCTCGACGTTCTCCACCAGGATGCCGGTGATCTTGTCGGCGATCAGGTAGGCGAAACCGCCCACCAGGAGACTGGACGCGACCAGTGTGATGGTCACCACCCGCAGCTGGAGCGACCGCCGCCAGGCCTGGTGCAGGCCGGCGAGCAGGCGCGCGGCCCGGCCGTGCACGCCACGCCACAGCTCCCGCGCGGCGACGTGCCGGCGCGGGGCTGCCGTCGGGGGGTCCGGGATGAGGGAGGTGGCCACAGTGTGACCAGGCTATCCGGTGCCTGCCTTGTAGCCCACGCCCCGCACGGTGAGGATGATTTCCGGCCGCTCCGGATCCGGCTCGATCTTGGCCCGCAGCCGCTGCACGTGCACGTTGACCAGCCGCGTGTCCGCCGCGTGCCGGTAGCCCCAGACCTGCTCCAGCAGCACCTCGCGGGTGAAGACCTGGCGCGGCTTGCGGGCGAGCGCGACCAGCAGGTCGAACTCCAGCGGCGTCAGCTTCACCTCCTCGCCGTTGCGGCTGACGGTGTGCGCCGGGACGTCGATGGTGATCTGGTTGCCGGGCGGCCCGATGGTCAACATCTCCGGGGCGACGTCCTCGCCGCGGCGCAGCCGCGCCCGCATCCGGGCGACCAGCTCCTTGGGCTTGAACGGCTTGACCACGTAGTCGTCGGCCCCGGACTCCAGGCCGAGGACCACGTCGACCGTGTCGCTCTTGGCGGTCAGCATGACGATCGGCACGCCCGACTCGGCCCGGATCGACCGCGCCACGTCGATGCCGCTCATGCCGGGGAGCATGAGGTCGAGCAGGACGATGTCGGGGCGGTTCTCGCGGAACGCCGCCAGTGCCCGCTCGCCGTCGGCGACGAACGAGGGCAGGAAGCCCTCGCTGCGCAGGACGATGCCGAGCATCTCGGCGAGCGCGGGGTCGTCGTCGACCACCAGTACCCGGGCTCTCATGGGGTTAATGTTTCCATCCCCTTCAGTTCGGTGGGATCCCCGTCACCCGGCACGGTACTGCCGTGGGACGTCGCCGCCCAGCAACAGGTGCCCGGCGTCGCCGCCCCGACGTGCGGGTCCACCCGATCGGAACGGGCGTGTCACCATGATCCCCGCGTGCGCCGTCACGCGCCACCGCCGTCCCTCCCCAGGA
>NZ_JBEZDR010000130.1:0-2426 GCF_040648415.1 Nonomuraea sp. NPDC049141 | reverse complement strand
CCCGCCGGCGTACCCGAACTACGGCTACGCCCCTGCGATGAGGACCAACGGCCTCGCCATCGCCGCCCTGGTGCTCGCCCTGGTCGGCATCGGTTCCTGCATCACCGCGCCGATCGGCGCGATCCTCGGCCACGTCGCGCAGAAGCAGATCCGGGAGACCGGCGAGGGCGGCGAGGGCATGGCGAAGGCCGGCATCATCGTCGGCTGGATCGTCACCGGCCTGTACCTGCTGGTGGTCCTCTTCTACGTGGCGATCATCATCTTCGCGATCAGCCAGGCCGACACCAGCGGCACCGGCTACTGAACCGACGGTGCCGCCCCGGCCTGGACCGGGGCGGCACGGATCGTCGGAAGGGCGGACCTACTCCGCGGGCGGGGTGAAGGACGAGGTGCGGGTCATGCCCGCGGCCCGGCCCTTCGCCGCCACCACGAGGGCCATCTTGCGGGACGCCTCGTCGATCATCTCGTCGCCGAGCATCACCGCGCCGAGCCGGCCGCCCGCCTCCGAGGTGTAGTGCTCGTACGCGTCGAGGATCAGCTCGGCGTGGTCGTAGTCGGCCTGGGCCGGCGAGTAGACCTCGTTCGCGGCGTCGATCTGGCCCGGGTGCAGCACCCACTTGCCGTCGAAGCCGAGCGCCGCCGAGCGCTTGGCCACCTCGCGGAACCCGTCCACGTCGCGGATCTGGAGGAACGGGCCGTCGATGGCCTGCTTGTCGTGCATCCGGGCCGCCATCAGGATGCGCATGAGGATGTAGTGGTAGGGGTCGCCCGGGTAGTCCGGGATGAGCGCGCCGACCACCAGGGACTTCATGTTGATCGAGGCCATGAAGTCGGCCGGGCCGAAGATGATGGTCTCGACCCGGGGCGAGGCGGCCGCGATGGCATCGATGTTGACCAGGCCGGCCGCGTTCTCGATCTGCGCCTCGATGCCGATCCGGCCGACCTCCAGGCCGAGCGTCCGCTCCAGCTGGGTCAGCGTCATGTCGAGCCACTGCACCTGGGCCGCGTTCTGCACCTTCGGCAGCATGATGCAGTCGAGGTTGGCGCCGGCGCCCTCCACCACGTCGATGACGTCGCGGTAGGTCCACGGGGTGGTGAGGTCGTTGACCCGTACGACGCGGGTCTTGCCCGACCAGTCGCCCTCGTTCAGGGCCGCGACGATGTTCTTGCGGGCGTCGGGCTTGGCGAGCGGGGCGACCGCGTCCTCCAGGTCGAGGAAGACCTGGTCAGCGGGGAGCCCCTGGGCCTTGCCGAGCATCTTGACGCTGGAGCCGGGTACCGCGAGGCAGGACCGGCGGGGGCGACCGACTGCGGCCATGGATGCGCTCCTTCCAGCGTGCGGAGGGCACGCCGACGTCACGTGGCGGAAATGCGAGGGCCGGACGATGCCGAGGGCCTTTGTGACGCCACGGTAACCTCGTGCCGTGACCGGGGTGAATGGACCTGTGGAAGATCTCACTGGGCGTCGACTCGTGGTGGTGACCGGGGCCAGTTCCGGTATCGGCCTGGCGGCCGCCGTGGACCTGGCGCGCCGCGGTGACCAGGTGGTACTCGTCGGCCGGGACCCGGCCCGGCTCCAGGCCGCGGCGGAACAGGTGCGGGAGGCGTCCGGCGAACGACCGGAACTCTTCCGCGCCGACTTCGCGGTGCTCGACGACGTCCGCGGGCTGGCTGCCAGACTGCGCGAGGCGTACGACCGGATCGACGTGCTCGCCAACAACGCCGGGGCGATCGCCCTGCAGCCCCTCACCACCGTCGACGGCTTCGAGCTGTCGATCCAGGCCAACCACCTGGCCCCCTTCCTGCTCAGCAGCCTGCTGCGGGACCGGATCGGCCGGATGGTGGTCACCGCCTCCGGCGCGCACCGCAGCGGCGTGCTCGACCCGGCCGACCTGAACGCCCCGCTGCGCCGCTACCGGCCGATGCAGGCGTACGGCACCAGCAAGCAGGCGAACATCCTCTTCACGGCCGAGGCGGCCCGACGCTGGCCGGAGATCCCCGCGTACTCCTTCCACCCGGGGGTGGTGCGCAGCCGGTTCGGCAACGACAGCCGGCTGGTCGCCCTGGGCATGCGGCTCCTGCCGTTCCGCAGCCCGGAGAAGGGCGCTGAGACGCTGGTCTGGCTGGCCAACCAGGCCCCCGAGCGGCTCATCACGGGCGGCTACTACATCGACCGGCGGCTGCGCCGGCCGCTGCCCAGGGCGGCCGACCCGCAGCTGGCCGCCCGACTCTGGACGGCCAGCGCAGAGGCGGTCGGCCTCGCCGGATGACGATGTCGCCCGCCGCCGGGACGCTGCCATACTCCGCCGCATGACGACGGGGAACGACATCGGCGGGGGCGACATCCTGCGGGTGCTCGGCGAGGACGGGGAACTGCGGGCGCGGCTCGACGCCGAGCTGACCGCCTTCAACAACCGGGCGACCGG
>NZ_JBEZDR010000129.1:0-2428 GCF_040648415.1 Nonomuraea sp. NPDC049141 | reverse complement strand
CGGGAGGTGGTGATGATCGAGCAGCACTCGACCGCGGCCGAGGCGGCGGCCCTGATGCGGGAGCGGGGCATCCGGCGGGTGCTGGTCTGCGACAGCGAGCGCAAGCTGGTCGGCATCGTCTCCCTCGGCGACCTCGCGATGCAGCTCGACCCCCAGTCGGCGCTGAGCGAGATCAGCGAGCAGGCGCCCACCGTCTGAGGTGTACGGAAGGGCCCTTCCCCAGGTTCCCGGTAGCGGAGGGGTCCCTTCCCGGCGGCGGTAGCCTCGGGGGCATGTCATCCATGCCGGCCAGGCTTTCCGAGATCGTCGACGAGTTCGCCGCCGCGCCCCGCGACGTGGTGCTGGAGATGCTGCTGGAGTACGCCGATGTCGTCCCGCCGCTGCCCGCCGGCTCCGCCGACCGGGATGGCATGGAGCAGGTGCCGGAGTGCCAGACGGCGTTCTTCCTGCGCGCCCGGGTGACTCCGGAGAAGACGGTGGAGACCCTCTTCGACTGTCCGCCGGAGGCGCCCACCACGCGCGCGTTCGCCGGCATCCTTGCCGAAGGGCTGGCCGGGGCGAGCGCGGACGAGGTACTCGCCGTGCCCGACGACCTCTACCAGCGGATGGGGCTGGCCCAGGCGATCAGCCCGCTGCGGGTGCGCGGCGGCACGGCCATCCTGGCCCGGCTCAAGCGGCAGGTCCGGGAACAGACCAGCTAGTGCGGTGTCCACGAACCTTTGCGGGGTTCGTCGGCGGGAAGATTGTCGTACCGGTGGTGTTGGCTTCGGTTTGTGCCTCGTCGTCGGGATCCTGCTGCGCCTGCGGTGGTGTATCGCACCGCTCGTGTCGCGCTGCGGGTAACGCCCGCGCAGCGGCGGCGGTGTTTCGGGCTGCTGCATTCGGCCGGTGATGTGTGGGCGACGGCCACCGCGTGCGTGTCCCGACGGCGAGGGGCACCCCGGCGTTGTGGGTGCGCCTGGCCCGTCAGGTGCCGTATCCGGTCGAGCAGGTCCGCTCGATCACGCTGCTGCACGAGGGCGGCCGTCTGTTCCTCGACGTCACCGCCGAGGTTCCGATCACGGTGTACCCGTCGGGTGAGGGTCCGGATCCCGGCCGGGTCGCAGGCGTGGACGTGGGATCATCCACCCGTACGCCGTCGCCGGCTGTGGCGGGGAGGCGTTGTTGGTGTCGGGGCGGGCGATCCGCGCTGAGCACCGCATGCACCTGGCCGACACCAAAGCCCGCCATCGTGCCGTGGCCCGCCGGGCACCGAAGCCGGGTCAGCGGGGGTCGCGGCGGTGGCGCCAGTATCGTGCCCGGGCCCGTAGGGTAGAGGGTCGGCATCGGCGGCGGGTTCGGCAGGCCCAACACGAGGCGGCCCGCACCGTCGTCGACTGGGCCGTAGATCAGCGGGTCGGGGTGTTGCACGTCGGCGACCCCCGCGGCGTCCTCAACCTGCCGGCTGGCCAGCGGCACCACCTGCGGCTACGCCAGTGGCAGATCGGCCGACTCCTGCAGATCCTCACCGACAAGGCCGCTCTCGCCGGCATCACCGTTCATCTCGTCGACGAACGCGGCACGTCGTCGACCTGCCCCATCTGCCGCAAACGCGTACCGAAGCCACGCGGGCGGAGCCTGACCTGCCCGCACTGCCAGTTTTCAGGCCACCGCGATGTCGCGCGGCGGCCAGCATCGCCACCCGCACCCCGGGCGGCGGACCCACCGCCCCCACAGCGGTTACGCTGCCCGGGGTGGTCACGCACCGTCGAGCCTGCCGGCACCTCCCCGGAACCGGCCAGTCCCGACGTGACCCCCGCCGCCCACCCGGCGGCGCGGAGGTCAAGATGGCCCGCGGTGGCCCGCCCCACCACCCTGTGGGGAGTCGCTCGCCCGCACGGCGAGGATCCACAACACCCCACCGGAAACCCGGTGAACGTTATTGGACACCGCACTAGACGGAGGGTTGTCACCCGACATGGAGATCGAGATCTACGCCGACGTCGTGTGCCCCTGGTGCTACATCGGCAAGCGGCGGCTGGAGCAGGCCCTGGAGTCGTACGACGGCGAGGTGACCGTCCGCTACCGGCCGTTCCAGCTCGACCCGTCGCCGGTGGCGCAGCCGCGTCCCCTGGTGGAGGCGATGGCCGCGAAGTTCGGCGGGCCGGACCGGGTCCGGCAGATGTTCGGTCAGGTGACGGAGGTGGGGGCCCAGGTCGGCCTGAAGCTCGACTTCGACCGCGCGGTCGCCGCGAACACCTTCGACGCGCACCGCCTGGTCGCCTGGGCCACCGACCGGGGGCGCGCCGCCGAGATGGTCGACGCGCTCTACCGCGCCCACTTCACCGACGGCGTCGACGTGGGCTCCCGGGACGCGCTCGCCGGGCTCGCCGCCGAGGTGGGCCTGGACGCCACCGAGGCCCGCCGCTTCCTCGACTCCGACGAGCGC
>NZ_JBEZDR010000128.1:0-2428 GCF_040648415.1 Nonomuraea sp. NPDC049141 | reverse complement strand
CGCGCGGGCGGTGCCCGTTGGTTCGGCCGTCGCCGTGGCCGTTTCCGTGAAACGGCCACGGTTCTGCGGTTTGCGGCCCGGCGGTTGAGATGGCATCGAAGAGTACGGGCGAGACCCACCCGAGCAGATGAACGCCAAGCGGTAGCGGGGCTCTGCCGAAGGGGACCGCGAGGCAGCCGTAGAGGCTGTGAGAGGGCGTCGGAGCCCCTCGTGCCGGCTCTGGCACCCCGAGGGCCACCCCTGCGGTTTGGCGGGACCGGTAGCGCTGTGAGGACGTGGATGGGCCCGCCAGGATCGAGCCTCAACCCCACTGGACGCACGCTGCCCGGCCCATCTTGTGTCGGGTGCATCCGCTCGAGCCGTCGCCGGGTCGTGGGATGCCAGTCGCACTCGTGCTGCCGGCAAAGCGCTCCGGACGATCCGGCGGCATGCGTGCCGACATGCAGCATCCCGACGTCCCGCTACGCAGAGGGCGCCCCGTCGCAGTCGTGTCGTCGCCGTTCTCAGCTTCGCTTCCGGCGGGGTCGTGTCAACGGATGCACGACGCCGAGGCGCAACCCTGGTCGGCCCCGCCGAACGGGCACCACAGCACCTGCAACAGGTCCACCTCGCTGGCGTGGGGCCGGTCGGGGACATCCCGCGACGAGCTGGCCGTTGCGGCCATGTCTTCAGGAACCGCGACAGTCGAAGCGCGATGGGTGGCCATCGGTCGAAGGCCGGAGGCGTCGGACTCAGCGGCGTCGACTCGGAACGGCGGATTGGGAAGCGCCGGGGCTCAAGGGCAGCGGACTCGGAAGCGGCGGATTCGAGGACGGCGGATTCGAGGACGGCGGATTCGAGGACGGCGGATTCGAGGACGGCGGATTGGGAGGTGCCGGGTTCGAGGACGGCGGACCCGCAGGCGGCGGATTCACAGGCGGTGCCACCGGAAGGCACGGAGCGGCGATCACGGGATCGGAAGCTCGATCGGCGGTCGGGAGCGGCGCCGACGATGACGGCCCGGTGGTCGCGCGAGCGACGATTATCGGGCGGGGTGATGGCGAGGATGGAGCGACGGCGAAGTGCGGCCGACGTCGACGGCGTGTTCTGGTTTCACGTGGAACCGTCCGCAGCCCCGTCCCGCAGCCCTCAGGCCCGAAACGGAGCCTTCAGGTCCAAAGTTATCCACAGGGGTTATCCACAGGCTCCCCTGTTTCACGTGAAACCCCGTGTGGAACAGGGTGACAGCCTGTGGATGACGGCATGTGTCCGGCGTCTCATCAGCCTGTGGATGCCTGTGCGTGCCTGTGGATAACTTCGCTTCGCGCTGCGACCTCAGGGCCGGAGCGGCATCGCTCCGTGGCGCATTCGGGTAGGGACAGCGGTGCCGGAACCGGTTAGTGTCAGCGTCGTGCACGACACCCCTCCCTCCGTTCCGGACTTCACCCAGTGGCCGTCCTTCCCCTTCGAGGGCGACCTTCGTGTCAAGCAACTCGATGATCCGGTCCCGGTCGAGCCGCCGCGCAGGGGCGAGGGACATCGGGAATGCACCGCCTGCAACGCCCCGGACGACGCGTACATCTGGGTGGGCGAGCGATGGCGGGTACGCGCCATGGACCGTCCCACCGGGCTGCCGATGGTGCTGATCCTCGAATCCCGCTCGCACCTGGATCTCGGCGACCTGCCGAACCTGCTCGCCGCCGAACTGGGGGTGATGACCGTACGGCTGGAGCGGGCCATCCGGTCCCTCGACGGCGTGGCCCGGGTGCACGTCAACCGCTGGGGCGACGGCTCCGCGCACCTGCACATGTGGTTCCTCGCCCGGCCCTACGGTCAGCTTCAGTTGCGGGGGACCTTCCTCTCCCTGTGGGATTCCATCCTGCCGCCCATCTCGGAGTCGCAATGGCGAGAGAACCTCGCCATGGTCGCGGCCTGGCTGGCGGAGTTCGGCGGACGCCCGCTGGCCGAGCCGCCGCGCATCCAGTGGCAGGCGCCCTCCAGCTTCACCGGGCAGTCCCCGGTCGAGGACGAGCCGACGGAGGGCGAGGCGGTTTCCGTGATCGAGTCCGCCGAGGAGGTCCCGCCCGCGGAGGAACCGGGAGACGAGGCGTCCGCCGCGGAAGCCCGAGGGCCGCGCGTCTAGGGCTCGTCCGTCCTGCCGATCCCTCGAACGGGCGCTCGGTGGCTCCGAGCGGGACGTCCGGCGAGACCGGCCACCGCAACACCCTCGATCGGCAGCCGGCGCACATGCCCAACCGGTGGGCCCACGATCGACCGGACGAGACCCCGGAGAGAGACGGGCCGGTCAGGGGCGCCGGGTCGCGGCGCGGGCCACCAGGGTTCCGAGCGTCCTGCCGAAGTCCAGGCCAGCGGCCTGGACCGCGAGCGGCAGCAACGAGGTCTCGGTCATCCCCGGCGAGACGTTGACCTCCAGCACGTGCGGCTGCCC
>NZ_JBEZDR010000127.1:0-2432 GCF_040648415.1 Nonomuraea sp. NPDC049141 | reverse complement strand
GCGGGGGTGATGGGCGCTCCGGTGGACTGTTCGTGCTGCACGGCCGCGAAGCGGGCCATGGGCAGCAGGTGGGCAGGGACGTCGACCGGCTCAGGAGCCGGCGCGGTGACCGGTTCGGGTTCCGGCTCGACAGCCGGCGTCACGGCCGGCTCAGCAGCCGGGGCCGGCTGGGCGGCCGGGGTTGGGGTCGGTTCGGGTGCGGGAGTGATGGCCGGCGGTGCCGGTTCGGTGGTGACCTGCTCGGTCACCTGAACGCGGATGGGTTCGACCTGCTCGACCGGCTTGACGGCCGGTGTGGTGGCCGCCGAGGTGGCGGGGGTGGGGGCAAGGACCAGTTTGACCAGGGCCATGAAGGCCAGGGCGGGGACGGCGGACAGGAGCCACCCGGACGGGCCGGGTTTGGCGACCGCCAACTGTGCGGCGAGGGAGAGGCCGGCGGCGGCGATGAGCAGGAACAGCGGGTAGCCGATCGGAGCACCGGTGCGGCGGCGTCGGCGGATGGTGAGTAGGGCGGCGATGGGGACGAGTTCGGAGATGACGGCGTTGGCCCAGCCGAACCACTGCCCGGTTCCGGCGGGGGAGTTGGCGAGGGTCCAGTCTTTGACGTGGGTGAAAGAAGCGGCTCCGGCGAAGCCGGCAACAACGAGGAGGATGAGGACCAGGACGACACCCTCGACGCGGGTCGCCCGGTTGGTCGGAGTCTTAGCAGGCATCAGTGGCCTCCGTGGCAGTCGAGGCAGCAGCCGTAGCGGCGGGGGATGTAGTAGGGCTGGACCAGCCCGCAGACCCGGCAGGTCCGCCGGGCACGCAACGCCTTAGCGATGGCCTCCCGCTGGGCGGGGGTGGCGACGCGTTTGGGTGCGGCGAGGTCGAGGCGGTAGAGGTAGGCGACGCGCTTGCCGCGCCGCCAGAGGATCTGCGCGACCGGGTCATTGCCGCCCGGACGAAGGCCGGCGGCGCGCAGTTGCCGGCGGGTGGCCAGCCCGTCAGGGGCGGACTGGAAAGGGAAGGTGGGGAACCCGTAGCGGGTGCCGGCCGGGTCGTAGAAGCGGCGGGCCAGGCCGGTGGGAATGTCGGTGAGGGTGGTCATGGCCGGTCTCCCCAGCGCTGCTGGGCGGCCTGGCGGGAAATGCCGAGCCGTTGACCGATCTCGGCCCAGGAGTAGCCGAAGGCCCGCAGGCCGATCACGGCGTCGGTGATGGCTTGATCGAGGTTGGCCGAGAGTGCGACGAGGTCGCGGAGGGCTTCGACGTCGCCGGTGGCGACGCGGCGGCCGTGGGCGCGGATGATGCGGCGGGTGAAGGCGGCGAATTCGTCGTTCTCGACGACCTCCCGACGTCGCTGCGCGGGACGAACGGGCGTCAAGGTGTGCTTGACAGTGCTCACCGGTTCTCGCCTCCCTGCATGTGAAGGCGGTCCCACTCGTCAGCGGCCTTCTCAAGGGCCGTGATGACCTGCTCGGCGGTGCGGGCCGGGTCGTCGTTCCACGAGAACGGGGCGGTGTGCTCGTCAAGCAGGTGACCGTCTTCGTCGATGTGGAAGACGGGAGCGAAGGCGTCGAGATAGTCGACGAGCGCGGCGATGGCCCGGCGGTAGGTGTCCTCATCGGCGGACGAGAGGAGGACCGGGTGCAGGAGAGGACGGCCGGCGCAGGCCATGCCGATAGCCCCGACGACGCAGGCCGGCGGGGTCACGGTGTCGGTGGTGGGGGTGTAGTAGGTGCCCTGGGTCCAGCCGTGCCGGCGCAGGTAGAGGGCAGCCATTCGCAGCAGGTCAGCCGGTGTGACCTGGACGGTGGGTGGGTTGTGGGTAGCCTTCATGGCAGCCACGTCCTTTCGGTAGGGCTGTTGGTGGAAGGTCGGCAGGACCGGCAGTTGCTGCCAGGCGTCGTCCGGTCCTGTCGGCCGATCAGTGGGTGCGCAGCCGCAGGTAGCGGCGGTGGCGGGTGTCATCCCCGCCCATCTGGTGGGGTGCGGACACGAAGACGAGCCGCTCGGTTCGGGAGGCGGCCTGGATCATCACGGCCAGGTCCTCAGGACTGCCGACGATCCACATCTCGGTGTACTGGGCGGCCCGCTGGTTGTTGGCGCGAGCGTTGGCGCGTTCGCGGGTGGTCATGCCGCCACCGCCAGATCCGGCACGGTGGTCGTGAGTCGGTTGGGTCGGCGGATCCACGCGGCGTAGTCGGCGATGCCGGCGATCTGCGCGTCGGACAGGTAGGCGACCTTGATGCGGCGAGGGATGCCGCCTTCGGCGATCAGGTACGCCGCGCCCTGGTTGGTGGGCTGGATGTCGGTGGCGGTGTAGCCCTGCTCGGCCCAGCCGTGACCAAGCACGATGTTCGAGCTGTTCGGGGTGGTGCAGCGGAACGCGGCGCGGTAGCCGAACAGGTCCCGCAGGCTGGTGGGGATGATGTCGAACGACGGCCGTTG
>NZ_JBEZDR010000126.1:0-2456 GCF_040648415.1 Nonomuraea sp. NPDC049141 | reverse complement strand
CAGGCCGGTGCCGACCTCCTCCATCCCGGCGAGCATCGGCTCGAACGGCTCGTGCGGCGAGGGCGTCGGCGCGATCGGGGGCGGCGGCGCGGGCGGTGCGGCCTTGCGCTTGGGCTCGGCCCTGGCCGCCGTCGGGCGCTTGGCCCGGGGCTTCGGCGCCGGCTCCGCGGGGGTGCGCTGCGCCGGCACGGGTACGTCGAAGAGGGTCTCCTGCGCCGTACCGGCGTCGCCGCCCAGCTCGGCCGGGTCGAAGAGGGTGATGACGCCGTACTCGCCGTCGTAGCCGGGGACGCGGCGCACGTCGCCCCGGCGCAGCCGGCCGATGCCCTCGGCGAGCAGTTCCCCGCCGACCCGGCCGATCTCGTCGAGCGGCGTGGTGGTGAGGATCTCCAGCTCGGGGCCGAGCGCGGCGATCAGCTCGTGGAGTTTCCCCTCGACCCGCTTGGACCGGGCACCCACCTTGTTGAGTTCGCCGAGGATCTCGGCCAGCGGCACCAGGTGGGTGACGTCGCGGGCGTGCGCGGGGCGGTGCCCCGACGGGCGGTCGGCCAGCTCCTCGATCCGGCTGAGCACGCCGACGGTCAGCGGCTTGCCGCACTCGGGGCAGCGGCCACCGGCGGCCCGGGTCTGCTCGGGCGACCAGTTGACCCCGCAGAGCCGGTGCCCGTCCGCGTGGTACTTGCCCTCCTCGGGGAAGAACTCGATGGTCCCGGCGAGCCCGTCACCCGTACGCAGGGCGTCGCGGATGGCGAAGTAGTCGCGGGCGGTGGCGAAGACGGTGGCCTCCCGGGCCAGCGCCGGCGGCGAGTGCGCGTCCGAGTTGGACACCAGTTGGTAGCCGTCCAGGCTGCCGACGCGCCAGTTCATCCCGGGGTCGGAGGAGAGGCCGGTCTCCACCGCGAAGATGTGCTCGGCGAGGTCGGCGTAGCAGTCGGCGATCGCGTCGAAGCCCGACTTGGAGCCCAGCGCGGAGAACCACGGGGTCCAGATGTGCGCCGGCACCAGGTAGCCGTCCGCACTGGCCTCCAGCGTGATCTCCAGCAGGTCCCGGGAGTCCAGGCCGAGGATCGGCCGACCGTCCGAGCCGAGGTTGCCGATCCGCCCGAGCGCGGCGTTGAACCGGGCCACCGCGTCCAGGTCGGGCAGGTAGATCAGGTGGTGCACCTTGCGGGTGCGGTCGTCCCGCTTGTAGATCGTGGAGATCTCCACGCTGAGCATGAACCGGACCGGGTCCGCCTCCGCCTCGCTGGCCAGCCGGGGCGGCAGCCGGCGGGCGATGTCCCGCTCCGCCTCCGGGCTGAGTCGGTGCAGGCCGGGCTCGGCCGGGTGCAGCGTCTCGCGGAGGTGGTCGTACCAGGCGGGGTGGGTGAAGTCGCCGGTGCCGAGCACTCCGATGCCCTTGCGCCGTGCCCACCAGCCGAGGTTGGGCAGGGTCAGGTCGCGGCTGCACGCGCGCGAGTATTTCGAGTGGATGTGCAGATCCGCGACGAACGGCGAAGGGCCGCCGGGGGGTGCGGGACTGAACGGAGGCACGCCGCATCCTGTCACGACCGCGCCATTACCCACCCGTCGCCACGCACACCCGTGACCTGAGCATCCGGTGCTGGACAACACCGGCCGCCCGCGCTATGGATCAGCGGGAGCGCAGCTCCACCAGGGTGATCTGGGGTTCGGCGCCGACGCGCACCGGCGGGCCCCAGAAGCCGGCGCCGTTGGTGACGTAGACCTTCGTGCCGTCGACCTCACCCAGGCCGGAGACCACCGGCTGCTGGAGCTTCACCAGCAGGTTGAACGGGACCATCTGGCCGCCGTGGGTGTGCCCGGAGAGCTGGAGGTCGACGCCGAACTTCGCCGCCTCGACCGCCGCCACCGGCTGGTGGGCGAGCAGCACCACGGGGCGGTTCGGGTCGCGGTCGCCGAGCGCCGCCGCGTAGTCCGCCGGGGCGGCCAGGCCGGTGCCGGCGGCCGTGACGTCGTTCACCCCGGCCAGGTCGAGTACGCCGCCCCGGGCCTGGATCTCCGTCCGCTCGTTCTGCATGACCCGCAGGCCGAGGCGGTCCAACTCCTGGACCCACTCCTCGACGCCCGAGTAGTACTCGTGGTTGCCGGTGACGAAGTAGCTGCCGTGCCGGGACCGCAGCCCGCGCAGCGGCTCGGCGGCCTCGCCCAGCTCCGCGACCGAGCCGTCGACCAGGTCGCCGACGACGGCGACGATGTCGGCGTCCAGGCGGTTGATCGCGGCGACGATCCGCTCGGTGTGCGCCCGGCCGCGCAGCGGGCCGAGGTGGATGTCGGAGACGGTGGCGATCCGCAGGCCGTCCATGCTGCGGGGGAGCTTGGCCAGCGGGATCTGCACCCGGTCGAGCTGCGGCGGGCCGAGGGCGGTGCGGATGCCGTACCCGGTGAGACCGGTCGCCGTGAGCCCGGCGAAGATAGCGGCCCCACGGGCGAGCAGC
>NZ_JBEZDR010000125.1:1308-2463 GCF_040648415.1 Nonomuraea sp. NPDC049141 | reverse complement strand
GGCGCCGGCCGGGGCCAGCTTCAGCGACGCCGCGAACAGGGCACAGGCCACGAACGCCGTCACCAGGCCCCGGCCGTACTCGACCTGGAACCCGTCGTCCGTGGAGTAGAAGAAGACCCGCTGCGCGGCCTCGTCCAGCGAGGCGGCGGCCGCGACCAGCAGCCCCAGCAGCGCCACGGCCAGGGCCAGCCCGGCGAGCCGGGCGTTGGGGCGTACCGCGCCAGTGCCGCGCAGCGCGAGCACCACCGCGCAGACCAGGGCGAACAGCCCGACCAGGTAGCCCACCCCGAAGCCGCCGATGTCGGACACCCCGCCCGGCACCCGCAGCGGCGTGTTGCCCTGCGGCCCGCCGTTGGGGATCGTCATGATCTGCCACTCGCCGAGCATCGAGGCGAGGGCGGCCACCGCGCCGAGCCCCGCGAGCAACACCGGCAGTCGGCGGTCCCGGCCCAGGCCGGAGAACGTACGCCCGAACCGGCGCGGCCCGGCCGGCTCCGCTGTGCCCCACTCCAGGACGGCCGCACCGTCGGACCGGTGTTCCTGCCGGGGAATGGGGGAATCCTGGGACATCGGCCACCCTTCCGCGTTCGCGGGCCTGCCCCGAATCATGACACAGTACGCACCCCGCGACTCGGAGCGTGAACGGTCGCCGGCTCGTGCCCGGTGGGCTAGCGTCGGGTGCATGCCTATCCGTACCGCTTCCGCACAGTGGCAGGGCAACCTCACCGAGGGGTCCGGCACGATCCGTACCGGCAAGGGCGGGTTGCAGGGGAACTACTCCTTCAAGTCCCGTTTCGAGGAGGGCGAGGGCACCAACCCCGAGGAGTTGATCGGGGCGGCCCACGCCGGCTGCTTCTCGATGGCGTTCTCCAAGGCGCTCGCCGAGGCCGGCTCTCCCCCCACCTCCGTGGAGACCACCGCCAAGGTCCACCTCGACAAGACCGACGCCGGAATGACGGTGACCCGCATCGAGCTGGACACCGTCGGCCAGGCGCCCGGCATCGACGAGGCGCAGTTCACCAAGCTCGCGGAGACCGCCAAGGAGAACTGCCCGATCTCCCGCCTGCTCTCCCCGGGCGCCCAGATCAGCCTGACCGCCCGCCTCGCTTCCTGACCGTCCCACCCTCGGTGTCGACCGCCACGGGAAGGACGTTC
>NZ_JBEZDR010000125.1:0-1298 GCF_040648415.1 Nonomuraea sp. NPDC049141 | reverse complement strand
GTCGGGGCCCCCCCCCCCGGCACGCCGGGCCCGGGGCCGCTCCGCCGGCCCTACGCGGACCGCCCTGCCGAGCGGCCGGGGATCCGCCCTCCCGACCGGCGCGGGCGGGCCGGGTCGTCGGGCAGAATGGGCGGGGTGCCGGTGGAGATGAGTCGCGAGCGCTTCGAGGAGCTGGTCGGCGACGCGCTCGACGAGGTGCCAGAGGAACTCCTCGCCCTGATGAGCAACGTCGTGATCCTGGTGGAGGACGACCCGCCCCCCGGCGAGGACCTGCTCGGCCTCTACGAGGGGCACGCCCTCACCGAACGGGGCTGGGACTACGCCGGCGTGCTGCCGGACCGCATCCTGATCTACCGCAATCCGATCCTGCGCATCTGCGACGACGACGAGGACGTCGTCGACGAGGTCGCGGTGACGGTGGTGCACGAGATCGCCCACCACTTCGGCATCGACGACGCCCGCCTGCACGAGCTGGGCTGGGGCTGACGGGGCGTGGCAGGGCCGGTCGGCCGGTGGTCGGCGGTTGCCACGGTCGCCTACCGTCGGTCCAGGTACCACGAACTCAGGAGGCACTTCCATGCGCAGCGAGCTGTTCTCGGCGGAGAACCTTGAGAAGGAGTCCGCGCAGCCCGGCATGCGGCTGCAGAACTCCAAGATGCTGAAGATCGAACTCAACGGCGAGGCGATGGCCCGGGTCGGGTCGATGGTCGCCTACCAGGGGCAGGTGCAGTTCCAGGCGCTCGGCTCCGGCGGGCTCGGCAAGTTCCTGAAGCAGAAGCTGACCGGCGAGGGCGTCCCGCTGATGAAGGTCTCCGGTCGGGGGGACGTCTTCCTCGCCGACTTCGCCAAGGACGTGCACGTCATCGACCTGGAGCCCGGCGACGCGCTCTCGATCAACGGTTCCAGCGTGCTGGCCTTCGACTCCACCCTCCAGTACGACATCCGGATGGTCGGCGGGGCCGGCATGGCGTCCTCGTCGGGCCTGTTCAACTGCGTCTTCAGCGGGCACGGGCGGATCGCCATCACCACCAAGGGCACCCCGGTGGTGCTCAACGTCGACGCGCCCACCTACGTGGACCCGCAGGCCGCGGTCTGCTGGTCGGCCAACCTCCAGACCGGCTACCACCGCGCCGAGCAGCTCGGCCTCGGCACGCTGCTCGGCCGGCGCACCGGCGAGTCGTTCACGATGAGCTTCGCCGGGCAGGGCTTCGTCGTCGTCCAGCCCTCCGAGGAGCCGCCGATCATGGGCAGCGGCTCCCAGGAGCAGCAGGGCGGTCTGCTCGGCGGCCTGCTGAGCT
>NZ_JBEZDR010000124.1:0-2493 GCF_040648415.1 Nonomuraea sp. NPDC049141 | reverse complement strand
GGCAACCGGCCGGAAGAGGACACCACGACCGAGATCCGGTGAGGATGCGGGGCGGGCCGGACGACCGGCCCGCCCGCCGACCGGTCAGCCCTTCAGGAGCTGGCGGGCCATCACGATGCGCTGCACCTGGTTGGTGCCCTCGTAGATCTGGGTGATCTTGGCGTCCCGCATCATCCGCTCGACCGGGTAGTCCCGGGTGTAGCCGTAGCCGCCGAGCAGCTGCACCGCGTCGGTGGTGATCTCCATGGCCGCGTCCGAGGCGAAGCACTTGGCCGCCGCGCCGAAGTAGGTCAGGTCGGCGTCGCCCCGCTCGGACTTGCCGGCCGCCGTGTACGTGAGCTGCCGGGCCGCCTCCAGCTTCATGCCCATGTCGGCGAGCATGAACTGCACGCCCTGGAACTCGGCGACCGCCTTGCCGAACTGCTTGCGCTCCTGGACGTACCCCTTGGCGTAGTCGAGCGCGCCCTGGGCGATGCCGACGGCCTGCGCGGCGATGGTGACCCGGGTGTGGTCCAGGGTCTTCATCGCGGTGCCGAAGCCGGTGCCCTCGGCGCCGATCATGCGGTCCGCGGGGATCCGGACGTTGTCCAGGTAGACCTCGCGGGTCGGCGAGCCCTTGACGCCGAGCTTCTTCTCCGGGGCGCCGAAGCTGACCCCCGGGTCGGACTTCTCGACCACGAAGGCGGAGATGCCCCGGGACCGGGCCGCCGGGTCGGTCACCGCGAAGACCGTGTAGAACTCGGAGACCCCGGCGTTGGTGATCCAGCGCTTCACGCCGTTGAGCACCCAGTGATCGCCGTCACGCACCGCGCGGGTGGTCATCGACGCCGCGTCGCTGCCGGCCTCCGGCTCGGAGAGGCAGTACGAGAACATCGCGTCGCCCGCCGCGACCGGGGTCAGGTACTTCCGCTTCAGCTCCTCGGAGCCGGCCAGCAGCAGCGGCATCGTGCCGAGCTTGTTGACCGCCGGGATCAGCGAGGACGAGGCGCAGGCGCGCGCCACCTCCTCGATCACGATGGCCGTGGCCAGGGCGTCCGCGCCCGCGCCGCCGTACTCGACGGGGATGTGTGGAGCGTGGAAGTCGGCGGCCCGCAGGGCGTCGTAGGACGCCTTCGGGAACTCGCCGGTCTCGTCGGCCTCGGCGGCGTGCGGCGCCACCTTGGCCGCACAGACCTCACGGACCGCCTCCCGGATCGCCTCGTGTTCCTCGGGCAACCGGTAGACGTCGAACGACTGCTCTGCGGCCATGTCGGCCCCTCCCCTTCACCGCTATCATGCGCAGTCTGTAGCGTCTCCTGACCGCCGACGGCGCAGACTGAAGGATAGCGACAGAGTTCAGGTGATGTTACCGCCGCGTAGCCTCGAACGTGGCAGAGCGCCGAAGCCGCCCGGCGACGATGGAACCGACAGACGTTAGAGTCCCTCCGGTGCCCGCCCAGGCGCCGCAGCAGAACGCGACGCGACACGCGACGCCAGCGCGAGCGGAGAAGACAGGCGTGACGATCCCGTACCCCAACACCCAGCCGATGCCCGCCATCGCCGCGGTGACGCCCCCCTCCGGTGCGCAGCGACCGCGGGTGACCTTCCTGGGCACCGGCTACCTCGGTGCGACCTACGCCATCTGCTACGCCGAGCTCGGCTACGAGGTGCTCGGCTTCGACGTCGACGCCGACAAGATCGCCATGCTGAACGCCGGCGAGGTGCCGATCCACGAGCCCGGCCTCGACGAGCTGCTCAAGCGCAACCTGGGCGCCGGGCGGCTGCGGTTCAGCACGGACATCGCCGAGGTCGCCGAGTTCGGTGACGTGCACTTCATCTGCGTCGGCACGCCGCAGCGCGCCGACGGGATGGGCGCCGACCTGTCGTACGTCGAGGCGTCGGTCACCAGCCTGGCCCAGCACCTGACCCGCAAGGCGCTCATCGTCGGCAAGTCGACCGTGCCGGTCGGCACCGCCGAGTGGGTGGAGCAGCTGGTCAGCAAGCACACCCCCACCGATCTGGGGGTCGAGGTGGCGTGGAGCCCGGAGTTCCTCCAGGAGGGCTTCGCCGTCGACGACGTGCTGCGGCCCAACCGGATCGTCGTCGGCGTCAAGAGCGAGTGGGCCAACGGCATGCTCTACGCCGCCCACAAGGGCGTCTTCGACCTGGCCGCCACCGAGGACCGCGAGGTGCCCCTCGTGGTCACCGACTTCGCCACCGCCGAGCTGGTCAAGGTCGCCGCGAACGCCTTCCTCGCCACCAAGATCTCCTTCATCAACGCGATGGCCGAGGTCTGCGAGGCCTCCGGCGGCGACGTCACCCACCTCGCCCGGGCCATCGGCTTCGACCCGCGCATCGGCAACCGGTTCCTCCAGGCCGGGCTCGGCTTCGGGGGCGCCTGCCTGCCCAAGGACATCCGGGCGTTCCAGGCCCGCGCCCAGGAGCTGGGCGCCGGGGAGGCGCTGCGCTTCCTGCACGAGGTCGACCTGATCAACCTGCGCCGCCGGACCCGGG
>NZ_JBEZDR010000123.1:0-2511 GCF_040648415.1 Nonomuraea sp. NPDC049141 | reverse complement strand
GTCGCGTACGCGGGCCGGCGCCCGGCCGAGCAGCAGGGTGGTCAGCGCGGCGTCGATGTCATCGCCGAGGAACCACTCGCCGGCCTGGTCCAACGCGAAGATCCGGCCGCGCTCGTCGACGGCGAAGATGCTCTCCTGCCGCTCGGTGCCGATGGGGAAGAGCCGTACGCCGAGCACGGCGGCGAAGTCCGCGAGCGTGTCGGCGGTGTGGGCGACCTGTCGCGGACGGATGTCGAAGCGCGAGATCCAGACCTGCTCGCCCGGCCCGCGCCGGGCGCCCACCAGGCTCGGGAAGGCGGTGAGAGTCGCCAGGACGGCGGGAAAGTCGGCATGCGCGGAGGTCTCACCCCTGATGGCACCGACGTCCCTGATGGCGGACAGGGCGACGATCTCGTCGCCGAAGTGCGGGCGCCAGCCGGCCGCGACGAGCGCCTGGGCGACCTCCGGGTGGAAGCGGCCCGGGGCGGGGTCCGGCTGTGGGTCGGGCTGCCACGGCATCGTGAACGCCCGGTCGGACCAGGGCAGCACGTTGAAGTCCACGAGCATGTCGACGCACGAGTCGCAAGGGCGGTCGGCGAGGCCGCCGTTCGGATCGCCCGGCTCGCGTACGCGATAGACCTCGAACCGGGCGGTCTGGAGGATGTCCTTCGCGTCGGCCATGACGAGGGGGGCGATGCCTTCGGCGGCGCGGTGGTGGTCGTAGTGGTGCAGGACGTCGGAGACGACGATGAGTTCGGCGTGCCGTTCGCCGCCGCGTACGAGGCGCCCGGGGGGAAGTCCGTCCAGATAGGAGCGTACGAGTGGGTGGTGGTTGAGCGTGACGTCGCCCTTGGCGCCCTGTGCGCGGACCAGTCGTCCTTCGACGGTCAGGTGCGCCGCCGTGGTGGGCGCCGGCCGGCGGCGGATCTCGCGGAGCAGTTGGCTCGCCGGGTCGATGGTGCGGGGTGCGGCGGGTTCTTGTGGGCGGCTGCGGCGGTACATCTGCGCGACGGTGTCGGCGGGCACGCGGGGCCAGGTGGTCACCTCGCCGGTGAGTTTGTCGACCACGGTGGTGGGCAGGTCGCCGGGTGCGGTTCTGGCCTCGATGGGCACGGTGGAGGTGATGATGTAGCCGAGGTCGAATTCGTCGACGTGGTGGTGGCATTCGTGTCCCAGGCGTTGTGACTCGCGGTGGGCCCAGACGGCGGCGAGTTGCTCGGCCTGTTGGCGATCGATCACGGCTCGAAAGTACCGGACCCCACGGATTCGTGGCGGCCGGTATGGTTCGCCCTACCGACGGTAATCGGGGAGGGTGGCGTTGGCCGAGAGCTTCGAGGAGTTGGTCCTGCGCACGTGGGAGGGGATCGGCCGGCACGTGGAGGGCCTCGGTGCCGATGTGGTCCGGTCGGTGGACGCGAACCTGCGGACGGACGCGGCGAGTGCGGGTCGGTTCGGGCGTGTCGGTGACCGGCAGCAGCAGCGTTGATCTGCTGAGGAGTTTCGGATGAGTGTGTTGCCGAGCCCCATTCCGCATCCGCTGGACTACTCGCCGTGGCAGTTGCCGGGCTGGGTCTACGAGGCCCTCGACTGGGTGATCGGTGTGGAGTGGCCGGAGGGCAACGAGCGGGCGGTCTGGGAACTCGCCGATCAGTGGTATGCGGTGGCGACCGTCCTGGCGGGGCCGAGGGCTGACGCGGTGGCCGCCGCCCGTGAGGTGCGTGACGGCTACGGCGGTGTCGGGGCGGTGGCCGCCGCCTTCGACAGCGCCTGGCGGCGGGTGGCGGAGGGCGATGAGGCGCCGTTGCCGGTGCTGCTGGCGGTCAGCGCCGAGCTGGGTCGGCTGGTGGAGGAGTGCGGCTGCGACATCGAGGGTGCCAAGCTCGAGGTCTGGATCGAGTTGGGCATCCTGGTGGTCGAGTTGCTGGCGCTGGCCGTCGCGGCGGTGCTCACGGCGGGTGCGGCGTCGCCCGCCGCTGGGGCGGCGATCGCGGCCACCAGGTTGATCGTGCAGCAGATCTTCAAGCGGCTGATGGCGCAGCTTGCCCGCAAGTCGATCAGGCAGGGGTTGAAGGAGGCCGGTGAGCGGGCCGCGAAGGAGGTCACGAGGGGCGGTGTGCGGGGGTTCAGCCGGCGGGCGGCGTTGAGCGGTGTGTCGGAGGCGGCCGAGGAGGGCGGCATCAACCTTGCCACGCAGGCGTATCAGAACTCGACGGGTCGTCGGCACGGGCTGGACGTGACGGAGTTGGGTGCTACGGCGCTCGGCGGTATGGCCGGTGGGGCGGTGGCGCCGCTGGCGGGTCTGGGGCGGCATGCGACCGGTCGGGGTGCCCGGGTCGGGGAGCACTTTGGCCGCGAGATGGCCGGTGAGGTGATGGCCGACCAGGCCGCGAGCCTGGCTACGGGCCAGGGGCTGACCTCGATGGAGGACGCCGCCCGTGCGGCCGCGTCCGGTGTCCGGGGTTCCGCCACCGCGCAGGCCGACGCGGCGTTGCAGGCACGGCATCCCGGCCAGGGCGCTGAGCTGGCCGTTCA
>NZ_JBEZDR010000122.1:0-2513 GCF_040648415.1 Nonomuraea sp. NPDC049141 | reverse complement strand
GCCGGTTGCCCGGCCGCGGCGGTCGATCCGTGACTGCTCCGGTGTACGTCGGACGCCGACGCCCTTGCCGCAGCGGTGAGCCGAGGAGGCTCAGCCTTTTACAGCTCCGGCCGTGAGGCCGTTGACGATGTAGCGCTGGAGGAGCTGGAACACCAGCACCGTCGGGATGGCGGTGAGCAGGGTGCCCGCCGCGAAGATCCCGAAGTTGTTGTTGCGCTCGCCGGCCACCAGCCCGAACATTCCGACCGCGAGGGTCTTCGAGTTGGTGTTCGTGAGGAACACGTTGGCGATCACGAACTCGTTGATCGCACCGATGAAGGCGAGCAGGCCGGTCACCGCCAGGATCGGCGCCACCAGCGGCAGCATGATCCGGAAGAAGATCTGGGCGTGCGAGGCGCCGTCCATGGTGGCGGACTCGTCCAGCTCCTTCGGCAGCGTGTCGAAGAAGCCCTTCATCAGCCAGGTGTTCGCGCCGAGGGCGGCACCCATGTAGAGCAGGAAGAGGCCCCACGGGGTGTTGAAGCCGATCACCGGCCACAGTTCGGTGACCTTCGTGAAGATCAGGAAGATCGCCACGATCGCCAGGAACTGCGGGAACATCTGGATCAGCAGCAGGGAGAGCAGTCCGACGCGACGGCCGGCGAACCGCATCCGGGAGAAGGCGTACGCCGCCAGCGCCGACAGGAAGATCGACGCGAAGCTGGCCACCCCCGCCAGGAGCAGCGAGTTGAGGAACCAGCGGGCGAAGGCGGTCCGCTCGAAGAGGTTGGTGAAGTTCTCCAGCGAGGCGCCGGTCGGCAGCAGCTCCGTGGAGGAGAGCGTGCCGAGCGGGTTGAGCGCCGCCGAGACGACGAACAGGATCGGGAAGAGGCTGAACGCCACCGCCAGGATCCCGACCAGGTGCCGCCATCCCACCTGGGCGAACCAGCGGTTCCTGGACCGTCCGGCCGCGTTGCGGTTGGCGACGGGCGCATCGGTGCGAGTGCTCACGAGTACACCTCCTCCTGCTTGCGGGTCCGGGAGAAGCTGATCGCCGACACCGTCGCCACGATCGCGAAGATGAAGATCGAGACAGCGGCGGCGAGGCCGTACTCGGCACCCTGGGCGCCGAAGGCCAGCCGGTAGGTGTAGGTGATCAGCAGGTCGGTGGCGCCGGCCGTCGGGTTGTCCGCCGGGAACGGTCCGCCCTCGGTGACGAACTGGATCGCGTTGAAGTTGTTGAAGTTGTACGCGAAGGACGCGATCAGCAGCGGCGAGATCGCCACCAGCAGCAGCGGCATGGTCACCGCGCGGAACGACTGGAACGGCGACGCCCCGTCGACCGAGGTGGCCTCGGTCAGCTCGCGTGGGATGGCCTGCAACGCGCCGGTGGTCACCAGGAACATGTACGGGTAGCCGAGCCAGAGCTGCACCAGCAGCACCGCGAGCCGGGCCGACCAGGTCTCACCGAACCAGTCCACCCCCAGCCCGAACAGGTTGTTGATCAGGCCGAAGTCGGTGTTGAACATGTCCCGCCAGACCAGCAGCATCGCGAAGGACGGCATGGCGTAGGGCAGGATCAGCAACACCCGGTAGAAGTTCGTGCCCCGCATCCGGGGCGAGTGCAGCGCCAGCGCGATCCCCATGCCGAGCAGGAACGTGAAGCCGGTGGAGCCGAGCGCGAAGGCGAAGTTCCAGATCAGCGTGCTGAAGAACGGGCCGGAGATGGCCGGGTCGGTGAGCACGCTGGCGAAGTTCCGCAGCCCGACGTTGACCTGCCAGCCCTGGGCCAGCGCCTCGCCGTCCGCGGCGACGAAGGAGCCGACCTTCCCGTCGGCGGTCCAGGTCTTACCGGTCTCGCTGTCGCGGATGCAGTCGCAGCCCGCGTCGTACGCCCGGACCGCCTTGCCCTCGTAGGCGCGCGACAGGCCGGACGAGCGCAGCGCGCCCCCGGAGGTCGGCACCACCAGGTCGGTGATGTCCTTGCTCCGCTTGCTGGCCTCGCCGAAGTTGAGGATCTGGTAGCCGTCGGCGGCGGTGACCTTGCCGCCCGGCGCGACGGTGACGCTGCCGGCGTCGAGCGGGCGCAGGCCCTCGGTGTCGCCGACGGAGACCGTGTTCGTCTGCGGGTCGGTGACCAGGAAGACCAGCGCGCCGGTGGCCGGGTCGCCCTTGGTTGCGACGGTCAGCGGGTACTGGATCGAGCCGGGGACCTGCGTCACCGAGCCGCTCTGGATGGCGACGATGGCGTCGTCCTTGCTGCCCCGGTGGCCGTCACCGAAGTTCGTGAAGGCGGTGCTGGCGGTGTAGAGCACCGGGATGATCTGGAACGCCACCAGGAAGAGCGTGCCCGGGATCAGGTACTTGACGGGGATGTGCCGGGGGGTCAGGTAGAGGTAGAAGAGTCCGGCGGTGGTCGCCAGCAGGATCGCCAACCCGACCCAGAGCTCGGCCTCGATGAGCGGAAAGGCCGCCCAGACCGCGATCCCGGCCACGAGGCCGAGCAGGACCACCTTGACGAGCAGGCCGGTCAG
>NZ_JBEZDR010000121.1:0-2524 GCF_040648415.1 Nonomuraea sp. NPDC049141 | reverse complement strand
GGCCGAGGTCACCAGGGCCGGGCCGCAGGCGAGCGTGGCGGGCGTGTCGACCGGCCCGCCGCCGTCGACGGCGTGCGTGCCGAGGCCGTCGAACGTGTCGACGGGGAAGCCGGCCCACTGGGCGGCCGGGTCGAACGCGTCGGAGGGGTCGGTGTCGCCGGACGTCACGGCCGCCGACCGGCGCAGCGTGTTGTCGGCGGTGCTGGTGACGCCCGTGCCCCACTCGGTGCCCGGGTCGACGCCGACCTGGCCGATCGAGTCGAGCACGGTGCCGCCGCGACGCAGCACGATCGCGTCGTCGCCGTTGAACAGGCTGGCACCGGTGGTCTGGTCGGCCCGGTCGAGGATGGCCGGTGCGGCCGAGGCGGCGGCGAGGACGAAGACGTCCCCGGCCGCGACGGTGCCGGTGAGGGTCAGGTTGGTCGGCGTGGTGGAGCCGTTGAAGTGCAACTGGAGCTGGTAGCCGCCGGCGGCCAGGTCGACGGCGGCGCCCGTGCCGTTGAACAGCTCGATCGCCTTGTTGTTCGACGAGCCTTCGACGTATTCGGAGATGAAGAGGTCGGTGGGCGCGGCGCTGGCCGCGGTGGGTGCGACGCCGACGGCCGTGACGGTCACGGCGGCGGTGGCGGTCGCGAGCGCGGCAAGAGTGCGGCGCGGGCGCATGAGGCCTCCACGATGGGTGGACGGGGAACTAACGCACGTTAAGGGTCGCTGCTTACCCCCGTCCATCCCCCAGCGGACGGATTCGTGAACGTTCCGGTCAGCGTCCGGCGTCGAGGCGGTGCACCAGCTCAGCCACGTCGATGCTGTATTCGCACCATTCGCGGTCCGGGCGGTAGCCCAGCTCGGCGTTGACCTTGAGCATGGCCTCGTTGGCCTGCGCGTTCCAGGTCTGCACCTCGGCCAGCTCCGCCTCCGCCGAGCGCAGCTCCATCAGCATCCGGGCCTTGATCGCCCGGTCGATGCCGTAGCCCCGGTGGTCCTGCACGACGATCGTGTCGTACTGGTCGGCGCGGGTGGGATGCTGGACCGGCACGACCACCTCGGTCAGCCCGGCCACCTCGCCGGTCTGCTCGTGCAGGGCGAGCACGATGTAGGGCTTCATACCCCGCCGGTGCAGGCAGTCCAGGCTGTCCCGCAGCCGCTCCGGGTCGTAGGAGCTGGGGCGCAGTTCGCCGTCCTCGACGTCGCGCACCTCCGCCTTGGCCCGGGCGTACGCCTCGATCAGCTCGTCCGGCGGGCCGCCCGGGTGGAACTGGAGGTGGTAGCCCGCGCCGATGCCGGTGGCCATCTCGGCCAGCTCGGCCCAGTCCACCCCGGACAGGTCCAGCACGCTGCGGGTCTCGACGTATTCCTTGGAGAAGCCGAGCGACTCGTAGAAGGCGACGGCCGGCGTGTCGCCGACCACCTCCACCCCGATCGACTGGAAGCCCTCCTGGTAGACCCGTCGGGCGGCGGTCAGGACGAGGTCCCGGCCGAGGCCCGTACGCCGGGCCGAGGGGTGCACCAGCACCTCCAGCACGCCGATGTCGCCGAGCAGCAGCACGTGCACGTGGCCCAGGATCGCCCCCGGGCTGCCGTCGGCCGCCGGTTCCGTCTGGGCGACCCAGGAGATCCGCCGTTCGCCGGGCATGACCTCGGCGAGGTATTCCCGCATGGAGCTCTCCCGCCACGGCGGATCCTGCGGCAGATCGACCGCCAGGACCGCGTTCAGCGTGTCCAGCAGCGACGCGATCTCGGCGGACGACGCGGTCCTGGGGTCCCACTCGCGCACCATCACCCGTCTAGCTTGCCGCTAACCGCTGCCCGGGGGAAGTGTCCAGTTCTCCAATGTACGCAGACGATCACTTCACGTGCGGCTGGCCTGTCCGTACCGGTTGGCGGTGTCGTAGACGTCCTGGGCGTAGCGGCGGACGTCGTTGTAGGACAGGATCGCGTTCCACCAGTCGGCCGGGATGGTGAGGTTCCGGCCGCCCTTGCAGAGGTAGTTGCCGGCGGCGAGGGCGGCGTCGTCCAGGTCGTGCGGGTCCTTGACGCCGTCGTTGTCGGCGTCGGCCCCGATCTCCTGCCAGGTCGTCGGGATGAACTGCATCGGCCCGACCGCCCGGTCGAGGACCGGGTCCTTGTCCATCACGCCGCGGTCGGTGTCGGGGATGCGCATCCGGCCGCCCTGCCCGTCGAGCGGCAGGCCGATGATCTCGGGCAGAGCCTTGCCGTCCTGGCGGAGCGTCGCGCCGTTGGCCTGACCGTGCCCCGACTCGACGAACCCGATGGCCGCCAGCGTGGTCCAGCTCAGCCCGCAGCTGCGGTTGGTCTGGGCGAGCACCACCTCGGCGTAGCCGTACGCCTGCATGGCCACCGGCGAGATGCCGACCTTGGGTCCGACCTGGGCGGCCCACCCGGCCAGCGCGTCCGACGGCCGACCGGTGGAGCCGCCGACGACCGGGCCGGTCGGTGCCGTGCCGGGCGGCAGCGCCGTCTGGGTGGGCAGTGGCATCCCGCCGGGCGGTGGCGTGCCGCCGGG
>NZ_JBEZDR010000120.1:0-2537 GCF_040648415.1 Nonomuraea sp. NPDC049141 | reverse complement strand
TCCAGAAGCAGGAGTGACCCATGCCCATCTACGCTCTCGGCGACCAAGAGCCCCGGATTCACCCGGACGCCGACATCCATCCCGACGCCGTCGTCGAGTTGTCGAACGGCCACACCGTCCCGACGTGGTAGCCGACGGGGTTGTACCGCCCCTGGTCGTCGGCGAGCGTACGGACGCCCCAGCCGGAGTAGAGCCGGGGACCCAACAGGTGCTCGGCGATCCGGCCGGCCCGAGACTCGTCCACGATGCCGCTCCACAGCAGGTGCCCGATGTTCGAGGTCAGGGCGTCCACCTGCCGGCCGTCGGCGTCCAGGGCGAGCGCGTAGTACTCCCGCTCCGGGATCCAGAAGTCCCGATTGAACCGCATCTTGAGCTCGGCCGCCTCCCGCTCCAGCCGGTCGGCGTACGCGGGGTCGCCCCAGATCGTCCGGGCCATCCGGGCGCCGCGTACCTTCGCGTCGTACGCGTAGCCCTGGAGTTCGCAGGTGGCGCGCGGGAAGCCGGGCAGCCGGCCGTCGCGGTACGAGATGGCGTCCCAGGAGTCCTTCCAGCACTGGTTCTCCAGGCCGGTGTCCGGGTTGCGGGTCTGGTACCAGAGGTAGCCGGTACCGAGCAGGTCGCCGTACGTGTCGATCCAGGCGAGGGCGGCCCGGGCCTGGGCCTCCAGAGCCCGCACCAGCCTGTCGTCGCCGGTCCACCGCTCGTACTCGTCGAGCAGGATGACGAACAGCGGCGTCGAGTCGGCCGAGCCGTAGTACGGCGAGTGGGGCTGCTCCTCGAAGCCCGCCGTCTCGCCGTAGCGCAGCTCGTGCAGGATCTTGCCCGGCTCCTCGTCGCGGAAGTCGTCGATCCGGTGCCCCTGGAGGCCGGCCAGCATCATGATGGTCGGCGAAATCAGCTCCGGCAGGAAGGGCAGCAGCTGGAGCGAGGTGATGATGCTGTCCCGGCCGAACAGGGTCATGAACCACGGCAGGCCGGCGGCCACCAGGCGCACGCCGAGGGTGATCGACTCGTAGCGCAGCGCGGCCAGGTCGTTGAGGCTCTGCCGGTACGCCCCGGCCAGCGGCTGGCAGTCGCAGCCGAGCTTCGGTGCCCGGGCGACCAGGTCGTCCTGCTCGGCGCGGATGGCGCCCGGGTCGCGGCTGCCCCCGTACTGCGGCAGGTTGGCCCGGACGTCCTCGCCGCGCGCGCCGTAAACGACGGTCGACACGTGCAGCCGGGTCGTCCACTCGCCGCGCGGGGCGACCCGGATCCGGTAGGTCATGCCGGAGACCTCGACGTGCGCGGGCGAGGTGGTGGTGATGACCGTCTCCCGGTGGAACCCCTCGCGGCGGTAGGCCAGCCGCAGCTCGTTGTCGCCGACGGTGGCGGTGGTGTGGCCCTGCTTGCTCCGGACGTGCTTGATCTCGAACAGGTCCGCGAAGTCGGCGGCCATGTCGAGGCGGACGACGAACTCCGCCTCCTCCCCGGAGTGGTTGAGCAGGGTCAGCTCCTCCTCGAAGCTGCCGCCGATGGCTCGGCTCCGGATCACCGAGACCTTCGCGTCCAGGTAGTGCGTCGGCTCGCCGGGAACGAGGAAGAACCGGGTGCGGAAGGACTCCGCGGTGTCCACCGAGAGGGCGTGCAGCCGCTCGCCGTCGAGGGTCAGCAGCCAGGTGGAGAGGTGCCGGGTGTCGAACGAGAAGAGCCCGGTCGGGAAGTCGAGGGACGGCTCGACGTCGCCGCGCGTGTCGCTGACCAGGAAGGTGTTGCCGTCGAGAATGCTGACCAGGTCCTTCACCGCAGCCGCCCGAGCTGCGCGCGGGCGGCCTCGCGGGGGTCCCGGGCGCCGGGCGGGTCGGGGAAGAACCGCCGGAACAGCAGGAAGAGCACGACGTCGCCGCTGAAGCTGCTCTCGTTGCGCAGCACCGACGAGATCGCCTGGGCCCGGCCGGTGACGAGCCTGTCGAAAAGCTCCTCGCTGGTGTACCAGATCGCGTCGGCGGGCCCCCGGTTGCGGCTCACCTCGATCGCTCCCGGGCGCAGGTGGGCCAGCCAGTGCACCGTCCGGGTGTCCTGCGTGAGGTGGATCTGCAGGGTCCCGCTGACCGGACTGACCAGCACCTTCGGGGCGCGCGCCGGCAGTGATTCGAAGAACCGCTCCGTCGCCTCGGTCACACCCGAATCGTAGGCATTTGCCGGACGTGCCGGGTCGGTATCGGCGGGTGGCCCGTCAGTAGACCAGGGCCTGGGCGCCCTCGGCCATCGCCTCCTCGACGAAGACCGCGGCGCCGGCGATGCGGACGCCGGGCAGCACGTCGTCCGGCCCGATGTCCCGCCGGGCGGCGCACTGGGTGCAGGCCGTCACCGTGCCCGTGGTGAGGATCACGTGCAGCAGCTCGGCCAGCGGGGCCGAGTGCGGCAGCTCGAACTCCTGCGCCCGCCCGGGCAGCGCGAACCAGGTCGACTCCCCGGTCAGCCAGAGCGACACGTGCACCCCGGCGGCGGCCGCGGTGGCGGCGACGGTGAAGGCCTGGGCGCACCGCTCCGGGGCGACC
>NZ_JBEZDR010000119.1:0-2542 GCF_040648415.1 Nonomuraea sp. NPDC049141 | reverse complement strand
GGCCGGGTTGACCGTGATCCCGACGGTCTTGGCGCCGGCGGCGCGCAGCGCGCGGGCCGCCAGGCCGTGCCCGAGCAGCAGATGGTGTACGGCGGCGAAGGCCGCCCCCGCGTCCTGCTCGCCGGGGGCGTGCACCCCGTTGCCGTAGCCGAGGTAGGACGAGCACCACGGCTCGTTGAGCGTGGTCCAGGTGGGGATCCGGTCGCCGAGGCGGGTGTGCACCGCCGTGGCGTACGTGGCGAAGTGCTCGGCGGTCTCCCGGTTGGTCCAGCCGCCCCGGTCCTGGAGGGCCTGCGGCAGGTCCCAGTGGTAGAGCGTGACGATGGGGTCGATGCCCCGGGCCAGCAGCGCGTCGGTCAGCCGGTCGTAGAAGTCCAGGCCGCGTGGGTTGACCGGGCCGGTGCCGTCCGGCTGGATCCGGGGCCAGGCCACCGAGAAGCGGTACGCCCGCAGCCCCAGCTCCGCCATCAGCGCGACGTCGTCGGCGTACCGGTGGTAGTGGTCGCAGGCCACGTCGCCGGTGTGCCCGTGGTGGACCTTGCCCGGCGTACGGCTGAAGGTGTCCCAGATCGACGGGCCGCGGCCGTCGTCGGTGGCCGCGCCCTCGATCTGGTACGCGGCGGTGGCCGCCCCCCAGACGAAGTTGTCGGGGAATCGCAGAGTGCTCACGCCTTGACCGCACCTTCCATGATGCCGCCGATGATCTGGCGGCCGAACAGGACGAAGACCAGCAACAACGGGAGGGTGGCGATGGCTGTCCCCGTGAACACCTGCGACATGTCCGTGTAGTACCCGTCGGACAGGGTGCGCAGGGCCAGCTGCACGGTCGGGTTCTCCGGGTCGTTGAGGACAGCGTACGGCCAGAGGAAGTCGTTCCAGGTCGTCATGAACGTGAGCAGCCCGAGTACGGCGGCGGCCGGGCGCAGCGCCGGCAGCACCACGTTCCAGTAGATCCGCGCCGTGTTGCAGCCGTCCACCCGGGCCGCCTCGATCAGCTCGTTGCTGACCGCCTGGCCGGCGTACTGCCGCATCATGAACACCCCGAAGCCGGTGACCAGCGCCGGCACGATCACGGCCGGCAGCCGGTCGTTCCAGTTCAGCTTCGTCATCAGCAGGTAGAGCGGGATGACGCCGAGCTGGGTGGGCACCATCATCGTCGCGATGATCACCATGAGCAGCGCGTTGCGCCCCCGGAACCGCAGCTTGGCGAAGGCGAACCCGGCCAGGGTGGAGAAGAAGACCACCGAGACCGTGACCGTGGTCGCCACGATCGCCGAGTTGACCAGGCCGGCGACGAAGTACGCGTCGGTGTTGTTGAGCAGCCGGGACACGTTCGCGCCGAAGTTGCCGCCGGGGGTGACCGGGGGCGGCAGCTGGCCCATGGCGTCGTTGGAGCGGCTCGCCACCACGAACATCCAGTAGATCGGGAAGATCGACAGGACCCCGGCGGCGATCAGCGCGGCGTAGGTGAGCCGGCTGGCGGCCCAGAGTCGGGTCATCGCGCTCCCTCCTTGGACTTCGCGTCCCCCTTCGGGGGCTTCGCGCCGCCGAGCCGGCGCAGGAGCAGCACGTTGATCGCCGCGACGACCGCGATCAGCGCGAAGAGCAGCCACGCCACCGCCGAGCCGTACCCGAAGTTGTAGTGGGGCGCGAAGGCGTTCTCGAACATGTACATGGTCACGGTCTGCGACTCCCGTAGCGTCCCGCCCCGGATCGGGTTGGTCCCGGAGTGGAACAGCCGGGGCTCGGTGAAGAGCTGGAGCCCGCCGATGGTGGAGATGATGACGGTGAAGATGATCGTCGGCTTGAGCAGCGGCACGGTGATCGACCAGAACTGCCGCGCCCGGCCGGCCCCGTCGATCGCGGCCGACTCGTACAGGTCGCGTGGGATGGCCTGCATCGCCGCCAGGAAGATCAGTGCGTTGTAGCCGGTCCACCGCCAGTCGACCATGGTGGAGATGGCCACCCAGGACGCGAACCGGTTCGACTTCCACGCGATCGCGTCGATGCCGACCAGGTCGAGCAGCCAGTTGACCATGCCGAACTCGCGACCGAAGAGCACCCCGAAGACGATCGCGACCGCGGCGGTCGAGGTGATGTTCGGGATCAGCACCGCCATCCGGAACGTCGTGCGGGCCCGCAGCTGCCGGTTGAGCAGGTTGGCCAGCCAGAGCGCGGCCAGCAGCTGCGGGATGGTGGAGATGACGAAGATGCCGAGGGTGTTGACGACCGCGTGCCAGAAGTCGGCGTCGGCCAGCAGCCGGCTGTAGTTCTCCAGCCCGACGAACGGGTGGTCGCTGCCGAGCAGGTCCCAGTCGTGCAGGGAGACCCAGAAGGTGTAGATCAGCGGATACGCCCCGAACACCCCGAAGAGCACGAAGAACGGGGCGATGAACAGGTAGGGCGAGTACTTCGTGTCGAGGCGGCTGAACCGCATCGCCGGCGGGCGCCGGCCGGTGCGGGGCGCCGGTGCGACCGGCGGACGCGCGTCGAGCTGGACGGTCATGCCCGGACCACTCCTTTCCCGGGTGCGGGCGGGACC
>NZ_JBEZDR010000118.1:0-2543 GCF_040648415.1 Nonomuraea sp. NPDC049141 | reverse complement strand
AGGTACCCCGGGGATAACAGGCTGATCTTCCCCAAGAGTCCATATCGACGGGATGGTTTGGCACCTCGATGTCGGCTCGTCGCATCCTGGGGCTGTAGCAGGTCCCAAGGGTTGGGCTGTTCGCCCATTAAAGCGGTACGCGAGCTGGGTTTAGAACGTCGTGAGACAGTTCGGTCCCTATCCGCCGTGCGCGTAGGATACTTGAGAAGGGCTGTCCCTAGTACGAGAGGACCGGGACGGACGAACCTCTGGTGTGCCAGTTGTCCCGCCAGGGGCACGGCTGGTTAGCTACGTTCGGAAGGGATAACCGCTGAAAGCATCTAAGCGGGAAGCTCGCTTCAAGATGAGGTATCCCACCCCACTTTGTGGGGGTAAGGCCCCCAGCTAGACGACTGGGTTGATAGGCCGGAAATGTAAGCCCGGTAACGGGTTCAGTTGACCGGTACTAATAGGCCGAGGACTTGACTACTAAGCTGCTACGCGTCCACTGTGCAACTCTCGATAAACGAACAACAGACCACGGTGTGGTGTTGTTTGATATGTCGATAGAGTTACGGCGGTCATGGCGGAGGGGAAACGCCCGGTTACATTCCGAACCCGGAAGCTAAGCCCTCCAGCGCCGATGGTACTGCACTCGGGAGGGTGTGGGAGAGTAGGACACCGCCGGACAATCTTTCAGTTCAGGGTCACCCTTTCGGGGTGGCCCTGAACTGCGTTACGCACCCTTTCCGGGCGGGTAACCCGACCGGGCGGACGCAGCGCCGCGTGGTGCTGTGCCGCCTGTGCCCAGGGGGCGCTCAATACCCGGAGGGCGGCCCGCTCAGATCAGGCCGTGGGACAGCCCGCCGCCCGAGGAACCAGGGGTCTGTTCCCATGAGCCGCGACTGGGCTGCGCCGGATCTCGACGGCGGCGGTGTAGTCCGCTCGCCCGATACCACACGGGTATTTTTATGCCGCGTAGGTATCGGCGTTCGGAGTATTGGTTCACCATCGGCGGTAGCGGTTCACCAACGGTCATCCATAGCCGCCGTGTCGATCAGGCACGGGCCGGGTCGCGTGGCCTCGGTGGCCGACGCGGTGCGCGTACGACAGGAGAAGCCCCGCCGGCGACTGGCCGGCGGAGCTTCCCCGAGCGTGAGTCAGGCGGGCGTCAGGACGGTTCGGGACCGCAGATGAAGCGCGGCTCGGCGGAGTAGCGCCAGCTGAACTTCTCCCGCTTCACGACCTTGCCGTCCTTCTTGAACACCCGGAAGGCGTCCTGGGTGAAGCCCTGGCTGCCGCTCGCCGGGATGCAGGTGGGGCCGGGCTCCAGGTAGACCGTCCTGGGCTGGGTGATGTTGCGGCGCGGGGTGTACTCGGTCTTCACGCTGTCCCAGATCTTGGTGCTCCAGATCGACACGGTGATCGAATTCGACGTGTAGGAGGTGTCGATCAGTACGCCGTGCTCGGTGTTGTTGCGGAACTTGAAGTCCAGGTCCGGCCAGAAGATGGTCGACTCGATGACCGCCGGGTACCGGCTGAACCAGTACGAGTGCGGCTTGTGCTCGACGTCCTCCAGCCCGGCGTAGTACGTCGCGTTGAACAGCGTGGTGGTGAACTGCGAGGTGCCGCCGCCCACCCCGGGGACCAGCTTGCCGTCGAGGATGACCGGGGCGTCCCGGTAGCCCTGCGCGTAGCCGCGCTCGCCGGTGTGCCCGTTGAGGGAGAACGTCTCGCCGGGCAGCACCACCGTGCCGTCGACGTCCTTCGCGATCGTGACGATGTTCTGGCTGCGCGGCGAGGAGAGCCCACCGGTGAACCGCGTGGTGAAGGTGGAGACCCGCTCCTTGATGCCCAGCCCGGCCAGCTTCGCCGCGGTCAGCTCCGGCTCCGCCGGCTTCAGCTCGCCGGTGACCTTCCGGTCGTCCGCCCTCGGCAGGACGGCGAGGAGGTCGCGGCCGAGCGCCTCGCTGTCGAGCTGCTGACCGGGCTTGCCCTCGACGACCTTCGGCTTGCCGCCCGAGATGGTCATCCGCGCGTCCTTCGGCGGCACCTCGATGGCGGCCAGCTCGCCGCCGAGCGCGGCGCGCAGCCGCTTCACGTCGACCTGCGGGGTCAGCTTGCCGGCCTTGTCGGCCGTGAACCGCAGGCTCCTCGCGATCGCCTTCGGCGGGATCTGCACCGAGCCCTTGCCGGTGGTCAGCGTGACGGGGGCGGCCACGGCCGGCTTCGCCAGCTCGGCCACGAGCCGGTCCACCTCCTCGGCGCTGGTCGCCGGGGGCGTCTCGACCAGCGGCACGGTCACCGGCTGCCCGGCGAGCCAGCCCTCCCGCACCACCTGCGCGGAGCGTTCCGGATCGAGCGCGAGGCTCGGCTTCGGGTGCACCGCCTTCGGCGTGGTGCCCTTCCAGGTGATCGCCGGCATGGTCATCTTTCGGCCCTGGTCGCCGACGACCTTCTCGAGGGCGGCGTCGAGGCGGGCCGTGTCCACGGTCACCACGGGCTGCACCGCCCGGGACCCCACGAGCCGGTCGACCGCGTGCGCCTCGGCCTCCGCCGCCGCC
>NZ_JBEZDR010000117.1:0-2654 GCF_040648415.1 Nonomuraea sp. NPDC049141 | reverse complement strand
CGGGCTCTGCTCGGTCGCCGCCGGGCTGGCCCTGCTCGCGGTGCTCGGCGCTCCGCGCCCGGTGCTGGCCCTGGCGGCGGCCGGGCTCGTCGGCCTGGTGGTCGCCGTGACGGTGAGCCACTGGTGGAAGATGTCGATCCACTCGGCGGTGGCCGCCGGCACGGTGGTCGTGCTGGTGCTCACGTTCGGGGCCGGGTTGCTGGCGACGGCGCCGCTGCTCGCACTGGTCGGCTGGTCCAGGGTCCGCCTACGCGACCACACCGTGCCCCAGGTGGTCGCGGGGCTCGCCCTGGGCGCCCTGGTGGCCGCCCTGGTCTTCGCCCCCCTGCGCTGACTCCCGCGGAACCGGCCGTCGCCGCTCCGGCGCGGAACCGGCCCTAGCTAGTCGCGGCGTTTCTGCTCGGCGTAGGCGGCGTTCAGGCGGTCGAGGGGGCCCGGGCCATCGTGGGGCTTCGGCGGGGCGTCGAGGTGGCGTACCCGGAGCTCGTCCATGAGCTCCTCGATGAACGCCGGACCCGCGTCGCGCATCATCCGCTGTCGGATCTGGAGCTCCTCGGTGCCCGGGCGCCAGTCGAGGCCCCAGTTGCCGAGCGCGTAGAGGACCGGAACCGTCCGGATGCCGGCTTCGGTGAGGCTGTAGCGGGCGCGCTGCCCTCGCATCGCGGTGCCGCGGGTGAGGATCCCCGCCTCGACGAGCCGCACGAGGCGGTCGGCGAGGATGTTCGAGGCGATGCCCTCGATCGACCCGGTGAGCAGCGCCCGGAAGTGGCGGCGGTCGCCGAAGATGACGTCGCGGAGCACGAGCAGCGCCCATCGGTCTCCGAGCACCTCGACGGCCGCGTTGATCGGACACCCGGACCGTGGTTCCACGACTCCTCCTTGACAGGTACTTGGCCCCCAATATAGTGGTTGCAAATCGCAACCACTGGCGGAGGAGGGATGATGGGCCGCTTCCTGTACTGGATGAATGTGTCCCTCGACCTGCGGATCGAGCAGGTTCCCGGGGACGACGGCGCCGGCGAGTGGCTGCGCATCGACGAGGAACTGCACCGGGAGTTCAACGCGCGGGCGCGAACGCTCGCGGGCATGGTCCAGGGCCGGGTCATCCACGAGACGATGGAGGAGTTCTGGCCGCGGGCGCGCGAGGACGCGTCGCTGCCGGACTTCATGCGTGAGTACGGCGAGATCTGGACCTCCGCGCCCAAGGTGCTCGTCTCCCGCACCCGCCACAGCGCCGATCACGGCACCCGGATCATCGGCGGGGACGACGCGATCGAGCAACTGGCTGCCCTCAAGGCTGAGACCGACGGCACCCTCGGTGTGGGCGGCGCGGCGCTCGCCACGCAGCTTCTCCGGGCGGGGCTTCTCGACGAACTGCTGCTCTTCACCCACCCGGCGATCCTCGGCTTCGGCCGGCCGCTGTTCGATGACTGGGACATGCCGATCGAGCTCGACCTGATCGAGCAGCGATCGTTCAAGCAGGGCGTCACGATGCACCACTACGCCATCCGGGAGACGAACTCGTGCTGAGGCAGGTCGCGGACGGCGTACTGGTTCACGAGAGCGAATTCCTCCAGAGCAACACCATCGTCGTGCAGGGCCGCGCCGGCGTGCTGCTCATCGACCCGGGGTTGCAGGACCACGAACTGGCCTGCCTCGCGAACGACCTGTCCGCATCGGGCCGGACCGTCGTGGCGGGCTTCTCGACGCATCCGGACTGGGATCACCTGCTCTGGCACGCACAGCTCGGCGAAGCGCCCCGTTACGGCACGGCCCGCTGCGCGGCCGCCGCCCAGGAACAGCTGTCCGACCCGGAGGCGAAGGCCCACATCACCGAACACCTGGCCGAGACGGAAATCGCCGGGCAGGTGTCGCTGGACCTGTATGGCCTCATCACCGCCCTGCCCGCCGGGACGGCGCGGATTCCCTGGGACGGTCCGGGAGTCCGGATCGTCGAGCATCGAGCGCACGCGCCCGGCCACGCGGCGCTGCTCGTCGAGGAGCGCGGGGTTCTCGTTGCCGGCGACATGCTCTCCGACGTCCTGATCCCGATGCTCGACCTGGACGGCGCCGCCGACCCGATCGAGGACTACCTCGCGGCGTTGCGGCTGTTGGAGGGCGTGGCGGCCGACGTCGACGTCGTCGTCCCAGGTCACGGGTCGGTCGGCGGAGCCGGTCAGGTGCACGAGCGGATCGAGCGGGACCGGGCGTACGTGCTCGCCTTGCGTGCCGGCCGCGAGCCCGATGACCCACGGATCGGCCCCTCGGCCAAGCCCGGCTGGGAGTGGGTGAGCGATGTGCACCACGGGCAGGCCCAACGCCTGGCCGCTGGTGACTAGGACGCGTTCCCTGACCTGGCCCCGCGCGTCGCCGCTTCCGCGGGTCCGGCCGTGATCATGAGATTGGCGGCAGCCAGGAAGATCGACATCGCCAACCTCATGATCAACGCGGCGGGCCGCCTGAACCACCGACGACACGAGACGCGCCGGGGTGGCGTCAGGCGGGGTCGTCGGTCAGCCGGTGGCGGTTGGCCTCGATCCAGGCGTTCAGGGCGGCCGGGTCGTCCGGGTCGACGCCGTCGGCCATGAGCTGCGCCACGGCGGCCGTGGCGGGGCTGCGGCGTTCGCCCGTGCTGTAGAGGCGCGCGAACACCG
>NZ_JBEZDR010000116.1:0-2703 GCF_040648415.1 Nonomuraea sp. NPDC049141 | reverse complement strand
GTGGTCACGACGCCGAGCGGGAGGCCGTCGACGGGGTCGACGGCCTCCGGCGCGTAGCTGATCGGCCGGACCACGCTCCCCACGGTAGCGGGTCCGGCCCTGCCCGTTCAGCCCTGGCGGTAGCTTTCCCGGTAGTAGTCGCCGATCCGGTCCCGGTAGCCGGGCTCGCCGTACGCGTCCGGATCGAAGGCCGGCGAGTCCTTCACCTGATCGCGGGTGCGGTCCACGTGGACCGTGCGGTCCAGGTGGTCCACCCGCGTCACCGTGCCGGCGGGCAGCAGGACCTTTCGCCCGAAGATCCACGGCCCGGTGTCCACCACCAGCCAGCGGGCGTCGGTGTCGTCGCTGGCCTCGTCGACCGAGCCGATCCGCCCGTCGGTGGCCTCCACCCGGTAGCCGACCAGGTCGAGTGGGGTACCGGGACCGGGGGCGTCCGGCCCGTCGCCGCCGGGCTCCGGCCCGTCCGGCGGGGCTGAGTCGGGGTTGGCGCCGGAATATCCGCCGGCGAGGGCGGACGGGTCGCGCCAGGTCCAGGGGTTGAAGGTCGACGGCTGCACGGGTCACCTCCGATGACGGTCTGCGCCGGTCCCGGAGGGCAGTGCCCCGCCCGCGTCCGTGGGAAACAACGCGGCAATTCTTGGTTCACTGGAACGTCTCGGGTGCGAACTACGTCATATTCGTCCTGCGTCGATGAATGCAGTGTCCCGGTCGCAGGTGGGAGCGGCGGAAACCGTGGGCACGCACATTCGCCGGCAAGGGGGAGTGTCCATCCGGCACATTCGTTCCGTCGCTGCGGCCGACCATTCTGGTCCCGCATCATCCGCAGCGAGAAAAAGGGGACACGGATGTACCGCACCATTCGCCGGACCGGGGTCGTGCTCGCCGTCGCGCTCGGACTCGCGGCCGGGACCGGCGCCGCCGCGCAGGCCGCCGTCGTCAACCCCGTCACGCCGCAGTCGCTCTGCGGGCTCGGCTACGGCGTCCTCGACCAGGACCCGATCCGCCACGCGGAGACCGGCGCTCCGCTCGGCGCCGTCTACCTGCTGTATCACCCGGTCACCGGCTACGGCTGCACGGTCACCGTCAAGTCCGCCTACGTGGGCGCCGCGACCCGCACCCAGGTCTACCTCGCCGCCCAGTACCTGCCGACCCGGACCGACGACGGCGACAGGTTCTGGGCGGCCGGGCCGACCCGGGCGTACGTCAGGGGTGGTTGCATCATCTGGGGCGGTTTCATGGCCGACGCGGGTGGCACGATCCATTACCACGAGCGGGCGAACCCGGCGATCGGTGGCATCGGCACCTGCTTCTGAGACAGCGGTCCGGGAGGTCCGTGATCACGCGGGACTCCCGTTCCGGGACCGCGTAACCGAATTGTCGACCGCAGTTGAGAAATCGCCCGACGGGTCCCGTTGTGCCGCCGTTATCGTCGGTCCATGGGGCGGATGCGGGGCGTCAGTCCCCGGCGAGCGGGCCTCACCAGGCCCTGGTCACCAGGTACCCGCCGGGCTCGGTGATCGGCTGGCCCCGCGCCGCGTCCACCTTCCGGCAACTCCGCCATCCCTGACCGCCGCCGCGCTGGCATACTCGGCGGCCATGGTGCTGTCGCGAGGCTGGGCCCTCTTCCTCACCGGGGTCGGAGTCTGGACCTGGGTGATCTGGCCGAGGTTCGCGGTCGCCATCTGGAACGATCCCCGGTCCTGGTCCTCCGGCACGGTCGGGGAGTTTCCGGCCACCGGCTTCCTCTGGATCCACGCCCTGCTGATCGCGGCGTCCCTGCTCATCGGCACCACCGTCGGGGTGCTCGGCGTCCGCGCGTGGCGGGTGGCCCGCCGGCGGGCCGAGGGCCCGGCTTCCTGACCTACCGCCGGGTGCCACGCCCTTCGGCCAGGCGGCGAGGACCCGCCCGACTGGCGTGCGGCCTGTCGCACCGGCCCTGAACAGGCGGGATAGTGAGCCGGTAATGGTGTGACGGGCGCCGCTACCCCCCGATTTGACGTTCAAACCAGCAGACGCGTAACTTTCTCTCTGCCAGCGCGGAACGGGGCAAACAGGGCGAAGGTCCTGGAGTGCCGAACCGAGGTGGTGCCGGGTCGGACAGGGTGGCAAACCCTGGAGGGCGCGGTCCGGGCGGGGCTCGCCGAAACTGCCGCGAGGCGGATTTGGCGAGGCGGAACCGACCGGGTAAGGTTCACGGTCGGCAGGAAGCCGGGCGAGCTCGCGGGAGACCGCAGAGCGGCCGGTCTGCCAAATCCGATGATCAATCGCAGCGGTCCGCCGCTGCGTGCGCTCGTCGGCGCCAACCCGCACGAAGCACGACAGACCGGGACAAACGGTTTGACACGGCGAAGACGGCGAGGTAACGTAGTAAAAGTGCCCGGCGCGAGAGCGGCGGGGACGTGAACGAAATGCCCCGGGTCGGGGGCTCCACGGTGTGGGGTTTCCGGGCGGTGTGTGGTTGTTCTTTGAGAACTCAACAGGGTGCTTGATAAGCCAGTGCCAAATTGATTTATACCCCTTGGCTGGCAGACTGTTTCGGTGGTTTGTTGGTCTTGGATTCCTTTGGCAACACTTTTTGTTGTCGGGACAGTTTTTCAACAAGTTTTTGTTGGAGAGTTTGATCCTGGCTCAGGACGAACGCTGGCGGCGTGCTTAACACATGCAAGTCGAGCGGAAAGGCCCTTCGGGGTACTCGAGCGGCGA
>NZ_JBEZDR010000115.1:0-2710 GCF_040648415.1 Nonomuraea sp. NPDC049141 | reverse complement strand
GCACGGTCACCTCCCGCCCGGCCCAGATCGGCACCGGGGCGACCGACCAGTCGGAGACCTCGCGAGTCACCACGGCACCGACCTGCGGCTGGCCGTCGCTGACCTCCACCCCGGCCTTGACCCAGTTCCGCTCGTCGACCCGGACCAGCACGCCGGCCTGGTCGAACTGTTCGCCGTAGTCGAGGACGAAGCTCACCTCCACGGCCTCGCCCGTGGGCAGCGGCGCGAGCAGCGCCGGGGCGTCGTCGTGGACGAAGCCGTACGAGGTGTGCCGCCACAGGTCGCTGCCCCCGGCCGGCTGCACCAGCAGGTCGCCCGCCGGCCCGCCCTCGACCAGCACCGGCTCGTTCCACCACTCACCCTCGGCCCAGTCGATCGGCCGCTGCCCGTCTCCCATGCCGGTGACCGTACCGCCGGTGCTCGCCCGGGCGCCGCCCCTCGGGCGCGACGGCCGGGACGACAGGCAGGCTCGTCCACGTTCACTGACGGGCCGTACCCGGCCCCGGTGTTTGGGGGTACGCGGGATCGGAGACATAAGTTCGGCATGGCTGACAGGTGGTACTCGGAGGCGGTCGTCTACTGCCTCGACATCGACACGTACGCGGACTCCGACGGCGACGGCGTCGGTGACATCCGGGGGCTCATCGGCCGGCTGGACTACCTCGCCCGGCTGGGCGTGACCTGCCTCTGGCTGCACCCCATCCACCCGTCTCCCAACCGCGACGACGGCTACGACGCGACCGACTTCTACAACGTCGACCCGCGCTTCGGCACCCTCGGCGACTTCGCGGAGCTGCTGCACCAGGCGCAGAACCGCGGCATCCGGGTGATCATCGACCTGGTCGTGAACCACACCTCGAACGAGCACCCGTGGTTCCAGTCCGCCCGCTCGTCGCCCGACTCGCCGTACCGGGACTGGTACGTCTGGGCCGACCACGAGCCGGCCGACCGGCACCAGGGCATGGTCTTCCCCGGCGAGCAGCACGAGACCTGGACCTACGACCGCACCGCCAAGGCCTGGTACTACCACCGGTTCTACAAGTTCCAGCCGGACCTGAACATGGCCAACCCGGCGGTCCGTGCCGAGGTCAAGAAGATCATGTCGTTCTGGCTCCAGCTCGGCGTCTCCGGCTTCCGGATGGACGCGGTGCCGTTCATCATCGAGCTGACCGAGCCGGGCAACCCGGGCTCCCCGAAGGACTTCGAGTTCCTCACCGAGCTGCGCCAGCACGTGCAGTGGCGCCGGGGCGACGCCGTCCTGCTCGCCGAGGCCAACGTCGAGCCCGACCAGCTGCCGACCTTCTTCGCCGACAGCGGAGGCTCGGGCAACCGGCTGCACATGCTCTTCGACTTCATGCTCAACGGGCGCCTGATGCTGGCCCTCGCCCGGCAGGACCCGGAGCCCATCATCGAGGCGCTGCGGGACACCCCGGCGCTGCCCGAGGGCGGGCAGTGGGCCACGTTCCTGCGCAACCACGACGAGATCGACCTCTCCCGGCTCACCGCCGAGCAGCGCAACCAGGTGTACGCGCAGTTCGGCCCGGACGAGAACATGCGCATCTACGACCGGGGCATCCGCCGCCGGCTCGCCCCGATGCTCGGCAACGACCGCCGCCGCATCGAGCTGGCGTACGCGTTGCAGTTCTCGCTGCGCGGCACGCCGGTGCTGCGCTACGGCGAGGAGATCGGGATGGGGGAGGACCTCTCGCTGCCCGGCCGGGAGGCGATCCGCACCCCGATGCAGTGGTCGTACCAGCCGAACGCCGGCTTCTCCACGGCCGACCCGGAGAAGCTGGTCCGCCCGGTGATCGACAAGGGCGAGTTCTCGTACGAGAAGGTCAACGTGACCGCCCAGCGCAGCGACCAGAAGTCGCTGCTCGCCTGGTTCGAGCGGATGATCCGTACGCTCCGGGAGGCCCCCGAGGTGGGCTCGGGGTCGACGACCCACATCGACGTGACGATGCCGCCGGGGGTGCTGGCGCACCGGGCCGACGGCCGCGCCGGCACGATGGTCTTCGTGCACAACCTCGGCACCACCGACGCCGACGTGGACCTCAGCACGCTGGAGCCGGAGGCTGACCTGCCCATCGACGTCCTCGCCGACCGCAACTACGGCGACGTCGGCAAGCTGGACCGCCTGAAGGTGGCCGGCTACGGCTACCGGTGGATCCGCCTCTGCCGGGGCCGCGGTTTCTGACCGGTCATTCCCGCCAGCCGGCCAGCTCGACGCCCTTGGCGAGCTCGACCCGGAAGCCCAGGGTGATCTCCCCGCTCTCCCCCGGCCCGAGCCGCAGCCGCCAGGTCAGCTCGCCCAGCTCCGTGCGCTCGGCCGGGGGCGGGACGAGGGTCGGTTCCCGTACGACCACTGCCTCGTCGCGCGACACCGGAAGCTGGTCGCGCACCTCCACGGTCGCCGGACGGGGCGTGTGGTTGGCGACGCTGATCCGGTACTCCACGTCGCGCCGCCGGGTCGAGCCGAGGGTGGCGCGGGTGTCGGAGCGTCGGCTGAGCTCGCGCTCCACGCGGACCCGGTCGTCCACCCCGAGGGCCAGTTCGGTCTCCTCGCCGGGCGCCCACGTCGGCAGCCGGGTGGCCGCGACGAAGTCGGCACCGTGGAAGACCGCCGCCGGGCCGGGGAGCAGCGTGTGCGACGAGGTGTTGCGTACGGTCGCCCGCAGGTGCGCCTCGGTCGCGCGGACCGGCGCGGTCA
>NZ_JBEZDR010000114.1:0-2736 GCF_040648415.1 Nonomuraea sp. NPDC049141 | reverse complement strand
CCGATCTTGGACAGCGTATGCAGTGCCTGGCTTCGTGCCTGCCCGCGCTCCGAGCGGAGTTCCTTGAGGACCTCTGGAACCGTCATGGATGCTGATGTCTGCTGATGCTGCCCTGGGCCACCAGCGAGTACCGGCACACCCCCTTCGTGACCGCCCTGTTCACCGCCACGTCGGCGGTCTCGGTCACCGGGATGGCGGTCGTGGACACCCCGAACTACTGGAACGAGTTCGGCCTCGCGATGATCACCGTCCTCACCCAGGTCGGCGGCCTCGGCATCGTGACCGGGGCGACCCTCGTGATCCTCGTGGTGGCCCGGCGGCTGGGGCTGCGCAGCCGGCTGCTGGTGCAGGCCGAGACGGCCGAGTTCGGCATCGGCGACGTACGCCGGCTGCTGTTGCGCATCGCCGGCCTCGCGTTGGTCTGCGAGGCGATCATCACCGCGATCCTGACCGCCCGCCTGTGGCTCACCTACGACTACCCGTTCGGCCGGGCCCTCTGGGGCAGCCTCTTCCACGCAGTGCAGGCCTTCAACAACGGCGGTTTCGCCCTCTACACCGACAGCCTGGTCGCCTTCTCGACCGACGCCTGGGTCACGGTGCCGCTCTCGATCGGCACCATCGTCGGCGGGCTCGGCTTCCCGGCGCTGTTCGAGGCCGTACGCGAGTGGCGGCAGCCGACCCGCTGGGCGGTCGCCACCAAGCTGACCGTCTGGGGCAGCGTGACGCTGTTGGTGGTGGGCTTCCTCGGCCTGCTGGCCATCGAGTGGTCCAACCCGCGCACCCTCGGCATCTACACCTGGTCGGACAGGTTCCTGGTGACGTTCGCCCAGAACGCGTTCATCCGCACCGGGGGCTTCAACGTCGTCGACGTGGACAGCCTGGAGGAGGAGAGCTATCCCCTGATCATCGCGCTGATGTTCATCGGCGGCGGCAGCGCCAGCACGGCCGGCGGGATCAAGGTGACCACCTTCTTCCTGCTCGCCTTCGTCATGTGGGCCGAGCTGCGGGGGGAGCCGGACGTGACGGTCGGGCACCGCCGGGTGGCCACCGCCAGCCAGCGGCAGGCCATCACGGTCGCGCTGCTCAGCCTCGCGTTGGTGGCCTGCGGCACGGTGGTGCTGATCTTCCTCACCGAGGGGGTCCCCCTCTACGCCGCGCTGTTCGAGGTGACCTCGGCGCTCACCACCACCGGCCTCAGCGTCGGGGTCGCCGCGTCGCTGCCGGAGAACGGCCAGATCGCCCTGATCATTCTCATGTTCGTCGGCCGGATCGGGCCGCTGACCCTCGGGTCGGCGATCGCCCTGAACACCCGGCGACGGCTGTACCGCTACCCGGAGGAGCAACCCATTGTCGGCTAGGCGGAAGACGGACGAGGGCAGCGTGGTGGTGGTCGGACTGGGCCGGTTCGGGTGCCACCTCTCCGGCGCGTTGACCGCGCTGAACCACGAGGTGCTGGCCATCGACCGCAACCCGGACCAGGTGCAGCGGTGGTCTGCGCAGCTCGACCGCGTCGTGCAGGCCGACGCCACCGAGGAGGGGGCGCTGCGCCAGCTCGGCGTGGCGGACTTCGGCCGGGCGGTGGTCGCCATCGGTGCCTCGGTGGAGGCCAGCGTGCTGACCGTGCTGGCGCTGGCCGACCTGGGCGTACCACAGATCTGGGCGCGGGCCACCTCGACGAAGCACGCCAAGATCCTGGACTCGGTCGGCGCGCACCACGTGGTCTTCCCCGAGGCGGAGACCGGCGAACGGGTGGCCCACCTGATCGTCAGCCGGATGCTCGACTTCATCGAGTTCGGCGACGACTTCGCCATCGCCAAGGTGTGCACCCCGGAGACGATGATCGGCCGACCGCTCGGGGAGCTGACCCCCACCGAGCGCTACGGGGTGCGGGTGGTGGGCGTGAAGCTGCCCGGTGAACGTTTTCGGTACGCCACGGACGCCACCGTGGTCGCCCCCGGCAGCATGCTGATCGTCGAGGGGGACATCGGGCAGGTGCAACGGTTCGCGGAACTCAGCTGACCCCGGCGGGCTCAGTCATCGTCGTCGTCATCGTCCCTTTCCGTGTCCCTTTCCCTTTCCGTTTCCTGGCTTACTTTTTTTCCACCACCCGACCCCTTGCCCTTGCCGGAGTTGCCGGACTTGGCCTTCGACCCGGCGGAGCTGCCGCCCGAACTTCCGGCGGACGTGCCGGCCTTCTTCGTCGGTGCCTTCGTGGTGGGGGCCTTCGTGGGTGCGACGGCGGGCGCCGCGCCGGCCACCCCGGAGACCTGCGCCCCGCAGGCCTCGTCGCCGAGGCGGAACTCCAGCGGCAGCGGGTTGAGGCCCGTGTGCCGCCCGGTCAGGGTGAGCTTCTCCGACGCGCCGGGGGCCAGCGCGGCGCGCTGCGGGGCGGGCTGCACGACCACCGTGCTCCCCTGCTGGCGTACGGGGGCGGGCGTCGCCTTCGTCACCGTCTGCTGGCCGGGGAAGGTGAAGCTCAGCCGCCAGTCCCGCAGCTCCCGCGCGCCCGTGTTGGTCAGGGTCAGCTCGGCGGCGAAGTCCTTGCCGGAGTCCGTACGCAGCGCGTACACGACCCGGCAGGGCGGGGTCGTCGGCGCCTGCGCGCCCATCCGCGCCTGGGTGGGCTGGTCGATGCCCCCGCTGGCCGGGCTGCGGGAGGTGAAACCCCACAGCCCCGCCGTCACCGCCACCAGGCCGGCGGCGGCCACCCCCGCCTCGATCCGCCGGCGTCGGGTC
>NZ_JBEZDR010000113.1:0-2761 GCF_040648415.1 Nonomuraea sp. NPDC049141 | reverse complement strand
ATGAGTGGGACGAGTGACGGCCGGGCCCCTGCGCGCCCGCCTCGCCACCCCCTAGGCGGGGGCGGCGAGGTCGGGCGGGCCAGGGGTCGGCGGTCGTCGACGCTCAGGTGCCGGTAGGGGTACGGGAGCCGGTGCCGGCCGTGCCGCGGGTCGCGACGAGGCTCCAGCCGATGGAGACGGCGAGGGTGGCGACGATGACGCCGAGGGTCAGCGGGATGGGGAGCTTGCCCACCGGGGTCTCGGAGAGGACGAGCTTGACGCCGGCGAAGGCCAGCAGGAACGCCAGCCCGTAGTGCAGGTGCACGAAGCGGCGCAGCAGCCCGGCGAGGCAGAAGTAGAGGCTGCGCAGGCCGAGGACGGCGAAGGCGTTGGCGGTCCAGACGATGAACGTGCTCGTGGTGATCGCGAGGATCGCGGCCACGGAGTCGATGGCGAAGATCAGGTCGGTGGCCTCGACGGCGACGAGGACGATGAACAGCAGCGTCGCCGTACGCCGGCCGTCGATGCGGGTGAAGAACCTGCTCCCGTGGTAGCGGGCGTCGGTGGGGACGATCCGGCGGACGAGGCGGACCACGAGGTTCCGGTCGGGCTGCGTCTCGGCGTCGTGCCGGAAGGCCATCTTCCAGCCGGTCCAGACCAGGAAGGCGCCGAAGACGTACGCGGTCCAGAAGAACGTCTCGAGCAGTCCCGCGCCGAGGAGGATGAAGACGAAACGGAACAGCAGTGCGCCGACGACCCCCCAGAACAGCACCTTGTGCTGGTAGGCGGCCGGCACCGCGAAGTAGCTGAAGACCAGGGCGAACACGAAGACGTTGTCGACCGACAGGGCCTTCTCGATGAGGTAGCCCGCGAAGTAGGCGCCGGCGGCCTCGTCGCCCTGCCACAGCCAGAGCAGGACGCCGAAGGCGAGGCCGGCGGCGATCCAGATCGCCGACCAGGTGGCCGCCTCGCGCAGGCCGATGACGTGGTCGTCGCGGTGCAGCAGCAGGTCGACCGCCAGCATGGCGGCGATCGCGGCGGTGAGGGCCAGCCAGGCCCACCAGGGTACGGACATCGGGGCTCCCTTTGACCGGGCCGGCGCCGGGGCGCCGGCGTGCTGGCCGAAGGTCTCCCCGGACCGCCGGTGCGGCGGTCCGCGCGACCGGGACCCGGGTGGGTCCGTACTGACGGCCGGCGCGTCCGGTGGCGGGTACTCCCCCTCGAACTACGGTTCATTATTCACGAAATGTGGTTCGTCTGTCCAGTGTCCAGCCGCGCGGTCCGACCCCCGAAGTCTGGCGTTTCTGGGGATGCGGTGTGTCGGGGGTGGCCGATAGCGTGTCAGGTTCGAGGGGCGGTCGGTCGTGCGACCGCGTCGGGTCTGGGGAGGGCCGTCATGAGGTTGCCGCGTTCGGCCGCCGGATGGACGATCGCGGTCTTCGGCGTGTTGGCCCTGCTCATGGGGGCGGTCGGGCTGCTCTGGCCCGAGGCGCTGCTGCGCCTGCTCGGCCTCGAGGTGCCGGCGACGCGCGCCGTGGGCGACCACACCGGCACCTTCCTGACGGCCTCCTCGATGGCCTCGTTCAACATGGGGGTCTACTACCTGCTCGCCACCGCCACCGAGTGGCGCCCGTTCTTCCGCTTCACCGTGCTGTTCCGGCTGGTCACGTTCACGGTGTTCAGCATCGCGGTGCTGGCCGACGTCGCCCCCGGGCGGTTCTTCGGGGTGGCGCTCTGGGAGGGCCTCGGCGCGGCGGCGACCGCCGTCGGGCTCTGGTGGGACGACCGTCGCGCGGGCCCCGGGGCGGTGGGGCTCGGGCGTGATTCCGCCGTCGGTGCCGTGCCGTCCGCCGATGCGGCTCACTGAGCCGCCGGTCCGATTGGGTATTTTCAGAGCCGTGACCGAGACCTCGCCCGGTGCCCTGCCGGTGCCCATCGTGCCCGGTCTGACCGATCTGCGCGTGTTTGCCCGAGGAGGCTACGCGACGATCTACAAGGCGACCCAGATCTCGGTGGGGCGCGAGGTCGCGGTCAAGGTGGAGAACCGCACGCTCGACAGCGAGCACGACCAGGCGCGCTTCCTGCGCGAGGCGCGGGCCGCCGGGCGCATGTCGTCGCACCCGCACGTGGTCGACCTCTTCGACGTGGGGGTCACGGTCGACCAGCACCCCTACCTGATCATGGAACTCTGCGACGGCTCGTACGCCGAGCGGATGCGGACCTCGCCGCTCGGGCCGGCCGAGGCGCGCGACCTCGGCGTCAAGATCGCCGACGCGATCGCCCACTCGCACGCCGCCGGGGTGCTGCACCGCGACGTCAAGCCGGCGAACATCCTCCACTCGCACTTCAACTCGGCGGTGCTGGCCGACTTCGGGCTGGCGGTCGTGGCCGAGATGCGTGACGCCTCGGTCGCCCTGGAGGTGCTCACCCCGGCCTACGCGCCGCCGGAGATGTTCAACCACAGCCCGCCGTCGCCCGCCGTCGACGTCTACGCCCTCTGCGCCACCCTCTACGCGGTCATGCACGGCCGGCCGCCACGCTGGCAGTCCGAGCGCAACCCGAGCCTGATCACGGTGCTGGAGATGTTCCACCAGCCGGTCCCCGGCCTGCCCGGCGTGCCGCCCGAGATGATCGACGTGCTCCGGGCGGGGATGTCCAACGACCCCGGCGAGCGTCCCTCGGCCGTCGAGTTGCGTGACCTGCTGGCCGGCCTGCCGCTCGGCCCGGCCGGCTCCCCGGTGGGCGGCACGGGCGTGCCCGGGCCGGTCGGCGGCGGGCCCGG
>NZ_JBEZDR010000112.1:0-2775 GCF_040648415.1 Nonomuraea sp. NPDC049141 | reverse complement strand
CGATGGTGTCGCTCGCCTGACCTCGCCATGCGAGCGACACCATCATCTTGCCTTCAATGGTATTGTCATATGGAGTGCCGAAAATCGGTGCACGCCGACTCTTCCGGGCGAGAAGGCTCGCGGAGCGTTCGCTGGGGCGATGGAGTGCCCGAAAAGTTCAGTGGATACGTCGGAAAGAGGCAGCCGTCGTCAGGTGCGGGACCGGCGCCCCATATATGACCTGCCGCATCGGCAAAATGCTTTGCTGAGCCAAATTCGTGAAGACACATTCTCATCGGCAATTCAGGAAGCTCGTTCGACCCAGAGGCGCGCTACCGAGAGTGATCGCCCTCATTCTGTCAGCGCGTGCGGACGCGGACGGCGGCATGAGCGCGCGGCTGGTCAAGGGCGCGGACGAACGACATGAGCTGGATCAGAAGTCCGCGCGGGGGATCTTCCCCAGTTGGCAGGAACAGCCCAGGACCCAAGACTGGACCGCGTACTCGACTAGCTTTGTCCCGGCCGCGGCGATCGCTGTGCGACGAGTGTTGCTGAACGTGTCGGCGTCCCGTGTCATCTCTGCGCCGCTGCCGCAGCCTGGGAACGCCTGCCGGCCGACACCCGCCGGAAGATCGACGCTACGATCCGCCGTGGCACGATGACCGACCTAATGGCGGTGCGAGCAACTGACCCACCGATCAAACTGCCCGACGCGGCTGACCTCCTCGCGTTTCGTCACGCCGCCGGAGTCACCAGCGCCGCCGAGAGCCGGTAGAGCCGCGCGGCAGTTCATTGCGCCGGATGCGGCAGCAGAATGCACCGCGACGGTCGGACCATACTGGTGTGATGACAGATGACAGCGCGGTTCGACCAGGCATCGGCGGAAGCGGCCGAGGCGCGGTGACTGGGCTACTGCGATCGCCCTGGTTAGCAAGTTCGCCGAGTGTTCAGCCGCGACCCTAGCGATCCTCTAAGGGACGTCTCGTAACCCCGGTGTCTGTCCGTTGAGGATGGTCGGTCAAGATGCCTGGGTGCAGGTGATCTCGGCAGCCCGCCCGGAGTGGATCTTCCCGTTCACCGGGCTGCAGCCCGCCCAGTTCCGTACGCTGGTCCGGCTGGTCGCCGAGCGCGGCGGTGACGGCATCGCCGACGGCCGGCCGGGCCGGCAGTGGGCCCTCGACCTGCCGGATCGGGTGTTGCTGGTCGCCGCGTACTGGCGTACGAACCTGACGATGCGGCAGATCGGCCCGCTGTTCGGGGTGTCGCACTCCGCCGCGCACCGGGTCATCGACACCCTCGCGCCGCTGCTGGCCCTGGCGCCGGTGCGTAAGCGGCCGGTCGAGCAGATCGCGATCGTCGACGGGACGCTGGTCCCCACCCGCGATCACCGCCTGGCCGCCCGGAGCAAGAACTACCGCTACTCCACCAACCTGCAGGTCGCCATCGACGCCAGCACCCGCCTGGTCATCGCCGTCGGCGACCCGCAGCCCGGCAACCGCAACGACACCATCGTCTACCGCACCTCAGGCATCGCCGAGAAGCTCGACGGGCGGCCGGTGATGGCCGACGGCGGCTACCGCGGCAACCCCGAGGTGATCATCCCGTACCGCAAGCCCACCGACGGCAGCGACCTGCCGGACTGGAAGGAAGCCCTCAACGTCGAACACCGCACCGTCCGAGCAGGGGTCGAACACGCCCTGGCCAGGATGAAGTGCTTCAAGATCCTGCGCGACTACCGCCGCGCCGCCCACACATTGACCGACGCCGCGTCCGGCATCGCCAACCTCCACAACATCATCCTGGCCGGCTGAACGCCGGGCCGGTGCCGGGCAACGCCTCCACCCAGTTACGAGACGTCCCTTAGGGAGGCTTAGGTCTTGTCGAGCCTGTCTAGCGGTAGCGCCGTTACCGGCGCCTTCCGAAGCCGGGACCCACCTTCGCCCGGTTCACAATCCAAACGGGAGTAGACCCCGAATTTTGGCATGTCGCGCGGTCGATCTCGTGTTCCATATCGCGTATGGTCTATCCATGCATCGAGCGTCAGGGCGTCTTGCTGATGCGGTCATATTCGACTGGTCGGGAACGCTGGTCGATGAGATCGACGCCACGGCGGCAGCGCACGTTAGCGCGATCGCGCTCTTGGGCGGGGCGCCGCTGACTGAACACGAGTGGAAACAACGGGTTGGAGTGAGATGGATTGATCTCTATGTTGAGCAGGGGGTTTCGAGAAGGCGAATGCGACGCGCTGCGCAGACGTTCGAGCGCGAATACAAGAAGCGAATCGGTCGAGTTCATCCAATACCTGGCGCAGCAGAGGTTCTCGCCGAACTGCATTCGGCTGGCGTTCGGATGGCGGTTCTAAGTAATCAGCTACGTTCGTGTGTCATGAGCGCAGCCGAACGGTATGACTGGGCGAAATACTTCCAGGTCATCGTAGCCGCGTCGGGAACTTCGGCGCCGAAAGCGGACCCTGCAGCGCTTTGGGGGATCCTCAGGGACCTGGAAGCGGAACCCTCTCGCACGGTCATGGTGGACGACATGACCGAGGGTATCGCACTCGGCCGGACGGCCGGACTCGTCACGGTCGGCATCAAATCCAATCTGAAGCACAACCTGGAGGATGCGGACTATCGAATTAGCTACCTTAGTGAATTGACCAGCCTCGCTCCTCTAGTAGCCTACGGCGAGGGTGCGCAAAGGAGCCTCGGCCATGCTACCAAAGAGTACCGCGATCTCTACGAGAAGCGAGAAGCCCAGAAGAATGAGGGAGTAATCCGCAGAATCCCTGGTTGGTAC
>NZ_JBEZDR010000111.1:0-2816 GCF_040648415.1 Nonomuraea sp. NPDC049141 | reverse complement strand
ACGTCGAAGCTGATGTTGGTCAGGCTGAGCCATCGATGCTCGTGGCCGGGCTGGTAGTGGGTGTGTGACCAGGCGGTGTGCAGGGCGGTGAGGTTGGCGTGGGCGAGCGGGCTGGCTTTGGGCTGCCCGGTCGAGCCGGAGGTGTAGATGACCGCCGCACTCTGCCCAGCCTGCACGATCACCGCCGGCGCAGCAGCGGGGTAGTCGTGCAGTGCTGTCGCATCCAGCGTCACCACGTGCACCCCGGTCGGGACCTGCGGGCTTTCGGCGGGGTTGTCGGTGAGCAGGAGACCGGCCCGGCTGTCGGCCAGCATGTGCGCGAGCCGACCCGCGGGATAAGCGGCATCCAGCGGAAGATAAGCCGCACCCGCCTTCCACACCGCGAGGATCGCCACGATCAACTCAGCGCCGCGCCCCAGATGCAGCCCCACCACGCTCTCCGGACCGGCGCCCAAAGCGAGGAGATGGTGAGCCAGCCGGTTGGCGCGCTCATCCAACTCGCGATAGCTGAGCCCGGCCCCCTCACACCACACCGCGATCCGGGCCGGATGCGCGACAGCCTGACCAGCGATCAACTCATGAACACCAGCGTCGCTACCGGTTTCCGCGAGGGCGGGATGGCTGGTCCAGGTAGCGGTCAGCTGCCGCCGCTCAGCAGGGGTGAGAATGGGCAACGCCGACAACGGCCGATCCGGATCAGCCGCCACCGCAGCCAGCAACACCTGCAGATGAGCGACCAACCGCTCGATCGTGACCCGCTCGAACAACGCGGTGCTGTACTCCACCGCACCACCCAGACCAGCAGCCCCGCGCGGAGCCAAACTCACCGTCAGGTCATACAGAGCATGACGAGCCAACCCGCCAAGCCCATCCCCCGACCCCGCTTCCAACGCTGCCTGATCCCGACCCGCCGAGTCATGGTCAGCCTGATCGCGGTCGGCCTGATCGCGGTCGGCCTGATCGTGGTCCGGCGTGATGTAGTTGAACAGGGTCTGAAACAGCGGCGTGCGGGAGCGGTCACGCTCGATACCGAGTTCATCGACGAGCTGCTCGAACGGCAGATCCTGATGACCGTAAGCCGCCAACGCGGTGGCGCGCACCTGGTGCAGCAGATCGGTGAAGGTCGGATCGCCCGACAGATCAGCCCGCAGCACCAGAGTGTTGATGAAGAACCCGATCAGATCCTCGGTCTCGCCCTGGTTGCGGTTGGCCACCGGCGTACCGACCAGCACATCATCCTGACGCGTGTACTTACCGAGCAGCACGGTGTAAGCCGCCAGCAACGTCATGAACATCGTCGCGCCCGTACGACGCGACAACGCCTGCAACCCCTCAACCACCTCAGAGCCGACGTGGAAGTCCAAAGCGGCACCAGCGGTGTCCCGCACCGCCGCGCGCGGCCGGTCAGTGGGCAGATCCAGCACCGGCGGCCGAGCCAGCCGGCGCCGCCAGTAGCCAAGCTGATCCTCCAGCCTCTCGCCGGTAAGCCAGGAACGCTGCCACACAGCGAAATCGGCGTACTGAACCCGCAGCGGCTCCAGCGGAGACGGACGGCCGACATGGAACGCCTCATAGAGAGCGTTCAACTCCCGATGGAAGATCTTGGCCGACCACTCATCGGAGATGACGTGATGCATGCACAAGGCCAAGACGTGCTCCCCGCCGTTCAACCGCAGCAGGCTGCCACGCAGCAGCGGACCGGCCGCCAGATCGAACGGCGTCGCGGCATCGGCGGCGATCAGCGCCTGAGCTTCCTGTTCGCCGGCCACGTTGATGACCGGAAGGTCGAAGCCGGTCGGCAGATCGATGATCTGATGCGGGATGCCGCCGGCATCGGCAACCAGCCGGGTCCGCAACACCTCATGCCGCTCCACCAGCGCGGTAAGGGCGGCACGCAGAGCGGGAATGTCGAGGTCGCCCGGCAACGGAATAAGGGTGGGAGTGTTGTACTCGGCCGAGCCGGGATCGAGCTGGGCCAAGAACCACAACCGCTGCTGCGCGAACGACAGCGGCAACGGCTGATCACGGCCGACCGGCAGGATCGGGGGCCGATCACTGCCGCTCGCCCCATCCACAAGCGGCGCCAAACCAGCGACGGTCGGCTGATCGAACAACACCGCCAGAGGCAAATCCACCCCTAGAACCGCACGGACACGAGAGACGACCTGCGTGGCCAGCAGAGAGTGCCCGCCAAGATCGAAGAAGTTGTCCCGGACCCCGACCTGATCCACACCGAGCAGGTCAGCCCAGATACCGGCCAGGAGTTGTTCGGTGGGGGTGGTCGGCGGCTGGTAGCTGTCGGTGAGGTCGGGGCGGCTGCCGTCCGGTGCGGGGAGGGCGGCTCGGTCGATCTTGCCGTTGGGGGACAGCGGGAAGGCGGCCAGTTCGATGAACACCGACGGGATCATGTAATCCGGCAAACCGGCCGCCAGATAAGACCGCAGATCATCGGTGGCAGGAATGCCGTGGGCGGGGTCGGCCGGAACGAGGTAGGCGATGAGCCGCTGGCCGGTGCCGGCGTTGCCGCTTTCGGCCTCGGGTCCCGTGTGGTGGGTGGTGACGAGGGCTGCGGCGATGTGGGGGTGGCTGGTCAGGGCGTGCTGGATTTCGGCGGGTTCGATGCGGTGGCCGCGGATTTTGACTTGGTGGTCGGTGCGGCTGAGGAAGTGGATGTTGCCGTGGGGGTCGTGTCTGGTCAGGTCGCCGGTGCGGTAGAGGCGTGAGCCGTCGCTGGTGTGGGGGTTGGCGATGAAGCGTTGGGCGGTGAGGGCTGGTTGGTGGTGGTAGCCGTGGGCTAGTCCTTGTCCGCCGATGAA
>NZ_JBEZDR010000110.1:0-2819 GCF_040648415.1 Nonomuraea sp. NPDC049141 | reverse complement strand
GCCACGGGCCGTCGCCGCACTGTTCCCGTCGTCCGCCGGCTCCGCTACCGCCGTCGTGGTCGCGGCGGTGGGGGCCGGCGCGCTCGCCGTCGCCGAACCGAAACCCAGCGGCGGTACGTCAGCAGTCAACGCCGCCACCAGGTCGATGACCCCGTGCCCGTACTCGTCGTCCCGCCCCGGGGGGCCCTTGTCGATCGCGGTAGCCGTGAGCCTGTGCGCCACCTCGGAGGCAGGCAGGTTCGGGTACTTGGATCTAATCAACGCGACGGCTCCGGCAACGATAGCGGTGGCACCGGAGGTTCCGGAACCTCTTGAGTAATTCGCGTCAAGGCTGGTGCTATATATTTCTACCGCAGGTGCTACGACGTCAATTTCAGGCCCGGTTATGGCGATAGAGGCGCGCTTTCCCTTGCGATCGATTCCACCGACAGCGATGACGCCTTCCTTTGACGCAGGGTAGCTTACGCGTGAGTCCTCGGGCCTATTCCCGGCGGCGGCCACTACGACGATGTTGGAAGCTAACGCTCTGTCGATTATTCGATCGAGTCGCGCACTGGACGTGCCGCCACTGGAAATGCTAATTACCTGGACGTTCTTAGAGATCGCATATTCAATCCCCTGTGCCAAGATGTCAGGATCCCCGTCGCCATTTGGTGGGGAAGCGAAAATCGGCAGAATTTTAGCTCCAGGGGCTACCCCTAGCGCTCCCTCAGTTCCGCTCTGGCCGTGAGCGGCGATGAGTCCTGCCATGGAAGTGCCGTGGCTATCCAAATCTTGTCGGCCGTCGCCGGATCCCCCGGAAATTATATCAATGCCTGGAAGTAGGTTGTTGTGTAAATCTGGATGCTTACTTACTCCGGTATCGGGGACGGCCACCACTGAGCCGTCGCCTCGTGTAATTCTGTGGGCTTGGTTGACGTTTAGATATCGTAAATGCCACTGATCCCCCCGGATTCTGTTCACGCCTGGGGAGTGTGAAGGGGTTAATGTGGGATGAGCTAGGGCGGAGTTGGGGGGAGTCAAGGGCAATGTTGAGAGAACTAGCGTGATAAGCGCCCTAGTGGCCGAACGAACAATCACCGATCTAGGCCGATGGCGGGGCCCGGATCAATTGGACCTTCGTCGTCTGGAGGACGTACTACTGGAGCCACGCCCTGTTCGGTCTCCCACGGGTGAGTGGGGTCCCAGCGCCGCTGTTCCTCGCCATTTTTATCACGTTCGGCCAGTCGGCCTGATGGCCCGCCAAATCCGTTACCGCTTGCTGGGCTGCCAAGAAACCCTGTACCTGGAGTGCCGTGCAATGGTGATGCCCCTTGTGTTGCCCCGAGGCCTCGACCGCCACCCGGCCGGGAACCAGCACCGCCTGACGGCGCTGTTCCTGCGCCTCCACCACCGATTACCCCGCCGATCGGGTTCACCCGACGTGGCTGGTTATTGGCCGATCCAGGTTGCCCGATGCTGGTGCCAGGGAAACCCCCAATGAGGCCGCTTGGCGGCATGGCCCGTGGCTGAACTGGTGAGTTGGCGTTGGGTAGACCATTTGCACTGCGGGCAACAGGTCGTCCCATCTTATCCGGCAAAGATTCGCGTGGACTTGGTCGGTGCTGAGGTGCGCCGGGAGCTGTTGGCGGAATTCCCAATCCCGGCGTAGATGGATTGGAGGGCGCCGGTGTTGCTCCTGGCGTCGAGGGACTGACTGGCAATGGTGCTAGCCCGCTGCCCACCCCGCCGAGTACTGGCCCGCTCCCTGGCGCTGTGGGAGTAGTGACTGGCTTAGCGTTACTTGCTGGTCGTGGTGGCGCCGGAGATCCGGAAATCTTTCCCGAGATTGGGAGTGGGACGATTGGAGGTATGACGGGCGCTGTGCCCGAGCCGCCATAGACATCCGGATTATCTGTCTGCTTTGGTGGCCTGACGGGTGGTGGTTGGCGGAGCATTACTTGGGCCTGTTGGAGTTCGTTGCTGAGGCCGTACATGATGCCGCGTGCTTGGACGTTGAGTCGTTCCAGGTCGGCGTCGGTCACCGGTCGATCGGGGACCCGGCTGCCCATGGCTGCCTTCGGGTCGGCGAGCGTCGCGTCGTACGTCTGCTTCTCCTGGACCTTGACGGCGTACGTCTCGTAGATCTTCTTGAGCTCCGCGCGGGTGGTGCTGATGGCCTGCGTGGCGGCGGAGAGCACGGTGTAGTTGGCGCTGGCGGCGTCGTGCGTGCGCTGCACCTTGTCGATCAGCTCGTCCAGCTCACGGATGTACGCCCGGGCGGCCTCGTTGCTCTGCGGAGGCCAGGCCTCGGCCAGCCCCTTGCGGTATTCCTGGAGCCGGCTCAGGTGGGCCCGCGCGAGGTCGCAGACCTTGCGCCAGCCGGCGACCTGCTTCCAGTGGTTGGTGGTGTCGTGGTCCTGGAGGCAGGCCCACATGCTGGCGACGTCCATCAGCCGCCAGTCGGTGAGGGCCGACGTGCGGCCGCCGGTGCCCCGCTCGATCATGGCAGCACCACCGGACCCCGCACCTGCCCCGGCGTGGGCTCCGGCCCGGTGGGATCGGGCAGCACCGGCGGCGCGCCGCGAGGCGTCGTGGCGGCCGGGTTGGCGAGGGCCCGCTCGACGTCGGTCACGCGCGCGGAGGCGAAGGCGTCCGACCCGGTGTAGTTGGTGGCGACGGTGCCGGCGGCCGTGGCCAGGTGGCCGGTGGCGTCGCGGACACCCCAGACCATGTCGGCGGTGGCCTGCTGGGTCTCGTGGTGGGCGCGCAGGAAGTTGACCAGCTCGATGAACGCGTCGGCCGGGTTGGGCACCGGTGCGGTCATGTCCTCGGCGATG
>NZ_JBEZDR010000109.1:0-2824 GCF_040648415.1 Nonomuraea sp. NPDC049141 | reverse complement strand
CGTCGACGCTTCCGCCGCGCGGCGCGACGCCCTGTGACCTTGGACCGACCCGTTCAGGAACACCCCGTACTCTGGGTGCCTGGTCGGAGCCGATCACATCGAGCGTGCGGAGCCAACAGTGGTCATGAAGAGCAGCAGCCCCCTGCCGAGGATGAGCCGACGCGGACGCGTCACGATCGGTGTCCTGGTCGGGGTGTTCGTGCTCTTCACCCTGCTCGGCTGGGGTGTCCAGGCGTGGACGGACTGGCTGTGGTTCGACGAGGTCCGCTACACCGGGGTCTTCACGGGGGTGCTGACGACCCGGCTGCTGCTCTTCTTCGTCGTCGGCCTGGGCATGGCGCTGATCGTCGGCGGCAACCTCTGGCTGGCCCAACGGCTGCGCCCGCGCATGCGCCCGCACTCGCCCGAGCAGGCCACCCTGGAGCGTTACCGGATGCTGCTGGGCCCCCGGCTCGGCCTGTGGATCGCGCTGGTCGCCGCCGTGGTCGGCCTCTTCGCCGGGCTGTCGGCGCAGAGCCGGTGGAACCAGTGGCTGCTCTTCCGCAACGGCGGGGACTTCGGCGTGAAGGACCCGGAGTTCGGCATCGACGTCGGCTTCTACGTCTTCCAGCTGCCGTTCCTGCGCTACCTGCTCGGGGTGGGCTTCACCGCGGTGGTGCTCTCCGTGATCGGCGCGCTCGCCGTGCACTACATCTTCGGCGGCGTCCGGCTCCAGGGCGTCGGCGACCGGATGACCAATGCCGCCCGGGCCCACCTGAGCACGCTCGTCGCGGTCTTCGTCCTGCTGAAGGCGCTCGCGTACGTGCTGGACCGGCGCGCGATGCTGCTGGAGTACGGCAACGGCCCCGTCTACGGCGCCGGCTACGCCGACGTCAACGCGTTGCTGCCGGCCAAGGAGATCCTCGCGTACATCTCCATCGTGGTGGCGATCGCGATCATCGTCTTCTCCAACGCCTGGATGCGCAACCTCGTCTGGCCGGGCATCTCGCTGGCCCTGCTGGGCGTCTCCGCCGTCGCCATCGGCGGCGTCTACCCCTGGGCCGTGCAGACCTTCGAGGTCAAGCCCAGCGCGAAGGAGAAGGAAGCGCCCTACATCGAGCGCAGCATCAGGGCCACCCGCGCGGCGTTCGGCCTGGAGGCGGCCACCACCACGCCGTACGCGGCGAGCAACCTGAGGCCGCCGGCGACCCTCGCCACGGACACCTCCGTGGTGCCGAACATCCGGCTGCTCGACCCGCAACTGGTCTCCGAGACGTACACCCAGCGCCAGCAGGTCCGGCAGTTCTACGACTTCGGCGAGAAGCTGGACGTCGACCGCTACGGCGTCAACGGCAAGGTGCAGGACTACGTGGTCGGCCTCCGCGAGGTCAACTACCGGCAGCTGACCCCCCAGCAGAACACCTGGATCAACCGGCACACCGTCTACACCCACGGCTACGGGCTGGTGGCGGCGCCCGGTAACCGGGTGGTCTGCGGCGGCCAGCCCTTCTTCGTCTCCGGTTTCCTCGGCGACCCGCAGGAGCAGCAGAAGGAGCAGGGCCAGCAGACGGGCGAGCAGTGCGCCTCGCAGACCGAGCAGATCGCGGCCAAGCAGCCCCGCGTCTACTACGGCGAGCGGATGGACGCCAGCGACTACGCGATCGTCGGCCAGAGCGACCCGGAGCGGAAGGCCGAGTTCGACCGTCCGGTCGGCGAGGGCGGCGAGTCCTACACCTACACCGGCGAGGGCGGCGTCGAGATCGGCTCGTTCACCCGGCGGCTGCTCTACGCGATCAAGGAGCAGGAGTCGAACTTCCTGCTCTCCGACGCGGTCAACGACAACTCCAAGCTGCTCTACGTGCGCAACCCCCGCGACCGGGTGGAGAAGGTCGCGCCGTTCCTCACTCTCGACGGCGACCCGTACCCGGCCGTGGTCGACGGTCGGATCCAGTGGATCATCGACGGCTACACGACGGCGGCGACCTACCCGTACGCGGAGCGCATCAACCTCCAGGAGCAGACCACCGACGAGCTGACCGGGCGGGGCACCTTCCAGCTCGCCCGGGAGAACGTCAACTACATCCGCAACTCGGTGAAGGCCACCGTCGACGCGTACGACGGCACGGTCCGGCTCTACGAGTTCGACGAGACCGACCCGGTGCTCAAGGCGTGGAACAAGGCGTTCGGCGGCGACCTGGTGGTGCCGAAGGCGGAGATCCCGGCGGAGCTGGCCGAGCACTTCCGCTACCCGGCCGACCTGTTCAAGGTGCAGCGCAACCTGCTGACCCGGTTCCACGTGACCGACCCGGGCGCCTTCTACTCGGAGACGGACTTCTGGCAGGTGCCGAACGTGCCGGACGCCCCCGACACCGGCCAGAAGCAGCCGCCCTACTACCTCTTCACGCAGTTCCCCGGCCAGGAATCGGCGCGCTTCCAGCTCACCTCGGCGGTCACCCCGAACGGCCGGGAGAACCTCGCGGCGCTGATCTCCGGGTCGTACGTGGACGGGCAGCCGAGGCTGGAGGTGCTCGACCTGCCCGACCAGACCCGGATCTCCGGCCCGGTGCAGGTGCACCAGTCGATGACGAACAACGCCAACATCCGGCAGCAGCTCAACCTGCTCCAGTCCCAGCAGGCCCAGGTGCAGTACGGCAACCTGCTCTCCCTGCCGTTCGGCGACGGCATGCTCTACGTCGAGCCGGTCTACGTGAAGACCGCCGCGCAGAACGCGCCGCCGCTGCTGCAACGGGTGCTGATGTCCTACGGCGACGGCGGCTCCTACGTGGTGCTGGCCAACAACGTGGCCGACGGCATCAAGCAGCTCATCGAGCAGGGCAAGCAGGCC
>NZ_JBEZDR010000108.1:0-2844 GCF_040648415.1 Nonomuraea sp. NPDC049141 | reverse complement strand
CCTGGGAGCTAAGCCGTATGCGCTCCCCGACCGCGTATCGGGCAGCACGGCGGTGCCCGAGGCGGCCGCGCCGGGATCGAGCCACACCTGGACGGCGGGCCGGCCGTGCGACTCCGCGGCACCGCCTGCCACGCCGGACTCGCGGCGGGCCAGCATCGCCACGTCGACGGTGAACTCGAAGACCCGCCAGTCGACCTGCGGCGCGGCCCGGTGGCTGCGGGCCAGCCGGGCGACCCGGGCCGGATCGGTCACCGGCCGGGCGTGGCCGGCGACGTAGGCCTCGTCGTCGCTCTCCTCGGGCGGAAAGGAGTGCAGCGCGTAGCGGCCGTCGCGTTCGAGGTCGCGCCGCTTGGGCGAGTCGACGACGAAGCAGAAGAGCCCCTCGTCGGTGATCACGGGAGAGACCGGGTGCACCCGGGGACCGCCGTCGGCGCGGACGGTGGCCAGGTAGCCGAAGCCCGGCCCGTACTGCTGCATGAGGAGGCGGATCCCGTCGGCGAGGCGGGGCTCGTCGGCGGCGAATTCGGACCAGGAAGCCATGCCGGCATTCTATCGAACAAACGTACGAAGATGCACTCCGACACGCAGGTCACGCGTGTCGCTCGCTAAGGTGTGCGGATGCTGCTCTCCGACCGCGACCTGGCCTCCGAGATCGAGGCGGGGACGCTCGCGCTGGAGCCGTTCGAGCCCGCGCTGGTGCAACCGTCCAGCATCGACGTACGCCTGGACAAGCTCTTCCGGGTCTTCAACAACCACCTCTACACCCACATCGACCCCGCGCAGCAGCAGGACGACCTCACGTCGATGGTCGAGGTGCCCGAGGGCGAGCCGTACGTGCTGCATCCGGGCGAGTTCGTGCTCGCCTCGACGCTGGAGGTGATCTCGCTCGGCGACCAGCTCGCCGGCCGCCTGGAGGGCAAGTCGAGCCTGGGCCGGCTGGGCCTGCTCACCCACTCCACGGCGGGCTTCATCGACCCGGGCTTCTCCGGTCACGTGACCCTGGAGCTGTCCAACGTGGCGAACCTGCCCATCACCCTCTGGCCGGGCATGAAGATCGGCCAGCTCTGCATCTTCCGGCTCTCGTCGCCGGCTGAGCACCCGTACGGCTCGGCCGTCTACGGCTCCCGCTACCAGGGGCAGCGCGGCCCGACCCCGAGCCGCTCCTGGCAGTACTGGCGCACCTGGCCGACGCGCTGACCCGACCCTCGGCCGGGCGGAGGCCCCCGCCGGGCAGGGATCCTCCGGGCACGTCAGCCGGGCCGGCCGTAGCTGTGGATCGGGCCGTCGTCGACCTTCTTCATCCTGACGGGCACCCCGGCGCGGGAGGCGTGCACCACCCAGCCCCCGCCGACGTAGATGCCGACGTGGTGCAGGTCGCTGTAGTAGAAGACCAGGTCACCCGGGCGCAGTTCGCCCCGGCTGACGGACGCGGTGGCCCGGCGCTGCTGGGCGGCGTTGTGCGGCAGCGAGACCCCGGCCTTCGCCCAGGCGGCGAGCATCAGGCCGGAGCAGTCGTACGAGTTCGGCCCCTCGGCGCCCCAGACGTAGGGCTTGCCGATCTGGGCACAGGCGAACTTGACGGCGGTGCCGGCCGGACCGCCGGGATAGCCGGCCGGGCAGGGGGAGGGACGCAGCGGCCCGCCGCCGCCGTTGCCGTAGACGCGCAGCCGCAGCTTCTGCAACCGGTCGATCTCGGCGTTGATCTGCTTCTTCTTCGCCGCGAGCTGGGCCTCGGTGCGGCTGAGCTGGGCGACCATCTCGTCCAGCGGCGCCTTCTTCGCGGCCAGCCGGTCGCGCAGCTCGGCGACCTGCCGTACGTCCTGCTGCTGATGCTGGGCGAACCGGTCGAGCAGTTCGAGCTGCCCGACCATCTCGCCGGGCGAGCGGCTGCCCAGCAGGGCGTTGACGACGGAGACGTTCTCGCCCTTGTAGGCGCGGGCGGCCAGTGCGCCCACCTTCTCCATCGCCTGGTCGACCTGGCGCTCCAGCGGCCCGATCTGCGCGGCGAGCGCGTCGGCCTGCCTGCGCCTGGCGGCCAGGTCCTGCCGGGTGGCGTTGTGCCGTTCGATGACGGGTTCGAGCTTGTTCCAGTCCTCGTCGATCTGCCGCTCGATCTCGGCGACCGTCGGTTCGGCGTGGGCCGCCGTGGCGCCGCCGGTCAGGACGACGGCGAACGCGGCCAGGGCGGCGAGGGCGGTGGTGCAGCGGTACCAGCGTGGGCGCGGCGCAGCCGTCGTCGGATCGGCGAGGGCCGACCGGACCGACGGTGGCCGCGGGGCATGGTGTGCCACCGGGTTCCGTACTCCTTCTTCCGTACCGCCTACCGGGTTAGCTGACGGGTTCGGGCGGGAAGGGGCGCCCTACCGCAGGGACTGCGGATTCACCCCGGGGTACCTGGGTCCCCGGCTCGCTCGTGAGCGACTCGGCGGTGTCGGACCGTCACCGCCCTGGTTGGACGGATTGTCACCGGCCGACGAATGACCAGAGTAGAGACGACCGTTATCGATCCGCAACCCTCGCGGCGGTGACACTCCGTACTCACCACGGTCGGGCGATTCCGCAACCCGGGGGGCGAAGATTTTCTTCCTTCTGAAGTGTCTGACAGAAAGGTATTGACCAGAGGCGGCGGACGGGGCGAAGGTGGCCCCACCTTTGCCCGCCCGAACTGGGGGTCTGATGCACCTGTCAGCGACATCGAGGAGCAGACGCGTCCTGCTGGCCGCCGCCGTGGCCGCCGCCCTTGCGGCGACGCCGCTCACCGCCGCCGGATCCGCCGCCGCGGCGCCGACCAACGACCGGCAGCAGCAGTACGCCGCCGCGGCGGCCGAGTACGGCGTGCCGGAG
>NZ_JBEZDR010000107.1:0-2887 GCF_040648415.1 Nonomuraea sp. NPDC049141 | reverse complement strand
GTGCTCCGGGCGGGACCCCTCGGCCAGCACGCTCGGCGCCCGGGGGTGGGGTGGCGGGGGCTGCCCCGGCCCCCCGGGCCGGCCCGCGTGCTCCGGCGCCCCGGGCCGGCTCGACCGGGGCGCCGGGACGGGATCGTCGGCAGCGGCCACCTCGGCAGTCTCGCCCGATCGCCGTGATTGTCAAGGGCGCTCCGTCGGCGTCGCGCCGGTGGGGCGGCCCCGACCGGACCCACCCCACCGGGCCTGTGGACAACCTGTGGAGAACGGGTCACCCCTGTGGATAACTCTGTGGGAACCGGTGACCGGCTGCCGGCCACTCCGCCCCGACGCTCACTTTGCGCCGGCGTGCTCCAGCCCCACGCGCTCCGGGCGGGCGGAGGCGGAGCCGAGCCAGGTGTGCGGGTTGCCGTACCAGCACCAGCCGAGCTTCGGCGCGTTCTGGCTGATCCAGAGCGCCGGCACCCGCTTGTCGCCGCAGCGGGAACCGACCAGCGAGAAGCACTTGTTCTTCGCCAGCGCCTCGGGGTGCAGGGTGACGAAGGCGAGCCCCTCGTCGATGGTGAGCGGCAGCCGCCCCTGGCCGGTGACCGCCTCCATGGCGGCGGCGGGGGCCAGGTTCAGCGTCTCCTCGCCCCGGTCGACGTCGAAGAGCAGGTACGCGGGACCGGCCGGCACCTCCAGCTCCTTGATCGGATCGAACTTCGGCAGGTCGCCCTCGGCGTAGTGCCGGTCGACGATGCCCGGCTTCCGCTTGCCGGCCAGGGTGGTCAGCGCGACGCGCTCCTCCACCGGCACCAGGTCACGGGTGACCACCAGGAGGAAGGGCACCCGCCCCTCCGTCGGGGCGGGCAGGCCCGCCGATCCGGCGACGGCCGCCGCGCGCAGCGGCGCGACCAGGTCACGGAAGGCGTCCTCGGTCAGCTCGGCCAGGGCCGGATAGCCCAGCTCCACCAGCCGGTCGAGCTGGCGGTCGAATTCGGTCGCGGCGTCGAACAAGGCGGCCTCCTTTTGTCGTACGGAGTACCGTACAGCGTACGACGACGCGTGCCTATTCCCGGCCCGCGAGGAAGATCCGGGTCAGCGGTTCCAGTCCTGCTTCGCCGCGCGGACCAACTTGTCCTTCAGCTCGCGGGTGTGCCGGCGGCTGACCGGCAGCTCCGCCGAGTCGATCACCACGACGTAGCCGGAGTTGACCAGCCGCAGCTCCGCGATCAGCTTCAGCTGCACCAGGTACGAGCGGTGGATCCGGACGAACCCGGCATCCGCCCAGCGTTCCGCGAGCGTCGCCAGCGACACCCGCACCAGGTGGGAGCCGTCGGCGGTGTGCAGGCGGGCGTAGTCGCCCTGGGCCTCCACCCACCGCACCGCCGAGCGGGGCAGCATCCGCGTGGTGCCCGCCAGCTCGATGGGGATGGTGGGATCCTCCTCCGCCCGGGCCAGCGCTGCCGGGTGCGACGGCACCACCCGCGCGCCGATCACCCGGCGCAGGGACTCGGCGAGCCGTTCGGCGCGTACGGGCTTGCGGACGTAGTCGGTGGCGCCCAGGTCGAACGCGTCCACCGCCCCGTCGTCGTACGCGGTGACGAAGACGATCGCCGGTGGCCGGGCGAAGCGCCGCAGCACCCGGGCCAGCTCCATGCCGTCCAGCCCGGGCATCCGGATGTCGAGGAAGACCACGTCCACGTCGCCGTCGCGCAGCACCCGCAGCGCCTCCGTCGCGTCGCCCGCCGTGTGCAGCCGCGCCACCCGGGGATCGGCCCGCAGGTGGTACGCCAACTCGTCCAGCGCCGGCGGCTCGTCGTCGACCGCCAGCACCCGCAGGAACCCGGCCGTGCCCACCTCCGCGGTCCGCTCGATCACGAGCCGGCCCGTACGCCGGGGTGGAACTTCGGCACCCGCATGCTCACCTTCGTACCCGAGCCGAGGCCCGTCTCGACGACCAGGCCGAAGCCGTCGCCGAAGACCGACCGGAGCCGCTCGTCGACGTTGGAGAGCCCGACGTGCTGGCCCGGGTCGTCTCCGACGCCGGCCAGTGCGGCGTCGCCCGGGCCCCCGGCGGCGCCGGCCAGCTCGGCGATGCCGGCGGTCAGCGTGCTCGGATCCATCCCCACTCCGTCGTCCTCCACGGTGATGTGGCACTCGGTTCCCGCGTCCCGGGCCTCGATGCTCACCATGCCCGTGCCCGGCTTGCGGGACAACCCGTGCCGGACGGCGTTCTCCACCAGCGGTTGCAGGCAGAGGAAGGGCAGCGTCACGGGCAGCACCTCCGGGGCGATCTGGAGCCGCACCTGGAGCCGGTCGCCGAACCGGGCCCGCTCGATGGTCAGGTAGCGGTCGATCGAGCGCAGCTCCTCGGCCAGCGTGGTGAACTCGCCGTGCGCCCGGAACGAGTACCGCGTGAACTCGGCGAACTCCAGGATCAGCTCCCGGGCCCGGTCCGGGTCGGTGCGGACGAACGAGCCGATCGCGGTCAGCGCGTTGTAGATGAAGTGCGGGCTGATCTGGGCGCGCAGGGCGCGTACCTCGGCGCGGGCCAGCCGCTCCCGCGACGAGTCCAGCTCCGCCAGGGCCAGTTGGTTGCCCGCCCAGTGCGCGGTCTCCAGGGTGGCCTGCACCAGGCCCGGCTCCGGCTGACCGTCGGCGACCGCGACCAGTGCCCCGACCCGACGCCCGTCCGCGCCGGTCAGCGGGGCTACGACCGCCCCGCGCACCGGGCAGTCCACCCGGTCGCAACGCAGCTCCGGATCGCCGAGGACGGTCGAGCGGCCGGACGCCACCGCCCGCCCGGCCGCCGCGACCAACTGCGCTTCGTGGTGCCCGCCCCGCCCGTCGAGGGCGAGCACGCCCTCCCGGTCCGTCAGCGCCAGCCCGGCCGCCCCCACGAGCG
>NZ_JBEZDR010000106.1:0-2906 GCF_040648415.1 Nonomuraea sp. NPDC049141 | reverse complement strand
CCGAGCCGGAAGCGGCCACGGCGGGCGACGAGCGGGGCCGCGAGGACGCTGGCGTGGACCGCGCGGAGCGGGTCTCGGCGCAGGCGCTCGCCCGGCTCGTCCGTGGCCTTGCCGCGCCCCTGGGGGACCCTGGCGCGGCCGAGGCGCGGCTCGATGGCCGAGTCCGTCCGCTCGACCTCGTCGTGACGAAGGCACGTGCGTCCGCGCGCGTCCTCGCGGAGGAGGAACCGGGGTCTCTCGACGCCGAGGCGGTGGTGATCGACATCGACACCGCGTTCGACGCCACCGTCGCGCTGCTGGTGACCGGCATGGTGGGTCTCGCGGGCCGGGTTCGTGAGGCGGGCGCGTCCGGTCGGCTCGTCATCGTGGGCACGGGCCGGTCGGGCGGAGGGTCCGATGGCGACCGCACCGTCTTCGCGCTGAGCCGCTGGGCGATGGTGGGCGCGGAGGAGGGGCTCGCACTCAGCCCGTCGTCGGCCGAGGACCTCGACGCGGCCCTGTCGCACGTGCTCCGCTCGGTGCGAGCTGACCAGGGGGCCGAGGTCATGGCGGCGCTCCGGGCGCTGGTCGACGAGTACGTGGGCGAGGTGGATCCGGACCACGACGGTGACGGCCGCCGGCCGGCCGGCGCGGAGATCCACGGTTACGTTCCCGAGCTGGTGCGGGGAATCTGGAAGCGCGTGCTCGACGGGTCCGTCGAGTTCGGGGACGAGGACGACTTCTTCGATCTGGGTGGCGACTCGGTCGACGCGATCCGGATCATGGCGATCCTGAATCAGGAGCTGCGCACCGAGCTGGATGTGGCGTTGATCTTCGACAATCCGACGGTCAGCCAGTTGAGCCGCACGGTTACCGCGCGCATCTGAGACAAGTCAGGCTGCTTCGATCGAGGGGTGAAGGAATGGCTCAGGAAGTCAGGACGACGTTCGGGGAACTCCGCCAGTTCGCTGCGTGGGTGGAGCCAGACGCGCGGATCGCGGCGCAGTACGGCTTCCAGGACAGGACGATTCCCGACAGCGCGCAGGCGATCGTGGGTTCCGATCTCGCCGTGTCCATGACGAACGGTCGTGGTCCGATCGTCAACGACGCCCGTGCGGACTGGGCGCTGTTCTGCCAGGAACGGTTCGGGCTCCGGTCCTCGCGCTGGCCGTCGTTCCGCCGTCACCCGCTCAGCGACAGCTTTCTCTGGCGATCGGTCGGCAGCGGCAAGCGGGTGCTCAGCGACGCCGAGGCCGAGGCGTACGACCGCGACGGCTACGTGATCGTCGAAGACGTGCTCAGCAAGGCGTTCCTGGAGGAAGTGGTCGCCGACCTCGACCGCTTCGAAGCGGAGCGCGTGACGGCCGCGAACGCCGCCGGCGGCAAGAACAACATCACGCAGGCCGGCAAGGTGTCGTTCAACGTCCAGCTCGCGCGTCATTCGGCACCGCTGCGCAAGCTCATCGCGCTGCCGCTCCTGCAGCACATGATGTACGACCTGATCGGGCCGAACGTCCGCCTGTACTGGGACCAGTCGGTCTACAAGAGCCCGAACTCCTGTCTGGCCTTCCCGTGGCACCAGGACACCGGTTACACGTACGTCGACCAGCCCGGAAAGATCGTCACCGCCTGGTTCGCGCTCACCGACGCGGACGAGGATTCGGGGTGCATGTGGGTGCTTCCCGGCAGTCACCGCGTGGGACCGCTCGTGCACGAGAAGGGCGAGTTCGGCAACCGGGTGTTCGCGGAGGACCCGTCCGGAATGATCCCGCTGCCGATGCGGGCCGGATCCATCATGGTCTTCGCGGGCCTGCTCCCGCACATGACCGGCGGCAACTTCCAGAACTGGACGCGCAAGGCGCTCGTCGTCGAGTACGCCCCGGACGGCATGAACCGGATCGCGATCGACCCGTGGGGCGACAAGGTCATCAGCCCGGCGAACAACCCGCACACGCAGTTCAACGTCCTGCGTGACGGGCGTCCGGTGGTCAGTCGGTAAAGATGCAGACCGAGCACCGCGTTATCGCCCAGCTTGCGGGTCAGCCCCTTGCCACGGTACGGACCGAGGGGACGCCGCAGAGCCTTTCGGAGGTCCTCGACCGGGCGGCGGAAGGCACGTCCACCGTCGGCACGATCGACTCCGACGGGACGCAGCGCGAAGAGACCTGGCGAGTCTTCCGGGACCGCGTACGGCTGATCGCCGGCGACGCCCGTCGCGGGGGCCTCGACCGCGGCTCCATCGTGGTCGTGGCCGCGACCGAACCGTCGGAGATCCTCGCGCTCTTCTGGAGCAGCGTCGTGGCGGGGGCCGAGCCGTTGCTGGTGCCGGCCGAGCTCCTCGACGATCGCGCGGGAGGGGGCGAGTGGTTGGCCGCGCTCGCCGAGCACGCGCCTGTCCGCGCACTCGTCCACGCCAGGGCCGCCCGATTCCGGGTCGTCTCCGAGGCGTTGAAGTGGGGAATCGACCCGATTCCGCTCGACCTGGACGAGCCGGGCGGGCACGACGGCGCCGGTCCCGCTGCCGCCGAGGACGGTCCCCTGTCGCTGGTGCACTTCATGACCTCGGGGAGCACGGGCGCCGCGAAGGTGGTGCCGCAGCGGCACCGGGGCATCATCGACATGGCGCTCGGCGCCGTGGCCGTGAACGGGCTCGACTCCGCGACGGTCGGCTTCAACTGGATGCCGCTCTCGCATGTCGGCGGCATGCTCATGGCCCACGTCCGGGACGCCGTGATCGCGGCCAGGCACCTCTCCGTCGCGACCGAACGCATCCTCACGAATCCCGCGGAGTGGTTCCGGCTCGTGACCGAGCACCGCGTCAGCGCGGTGTGGTCGCCCAACTTCGCCTATCGGCTGCTGGCCAACGAGGCCGGGAACATCCCGGCCGACGCCTCCGTCGACCTCACGAGCATCCGGTTCTGTCTGAA
>NZ_JBEZDR010000105.1:0-3049 GCF_040648415.1 Nonomuraea sp. NPDC049141 | reverse complement strand
CCTCGCTCGTCGTCCGCGCCGTCACCCCCCGGTGCGTCCCCACTGCCCGAAGACTAGCCACCGCCCGCACGCGGCCTCGTCCGGTTTGATCGTCTATCGGCGCGTGGGTGCGGCAGTTCTGCCGCTCTTTCTGCCGGTGCCGAGCGGCCCTCGGGTACGCGTCAGGACGGGGTGCCGGTCTCGTCCAGGTCGGCGGCGGATCCGGTGCTTCCGGCGGTGGCGCCGGGGTGCACCGCGTCGCGGACCCGGCGCAGCCCGTCGAGCAGGGCGCCCAGCGCCGCCGGGTCGAGTTGGCCGGTGAACCACTGCTCGATGATCCGCAGGTGCCCGGGCAGGGTCTCGTCGAGTCGTTGCAGGCCGGAGGCCGTGACCACGGCGAACGAGCTGCGCCGGTCTGAGGGGCACGCGCGGCGGGTGAGCAGCCCGTCGCGTTCCATCCGGTCCACCACGCGGGTGACGCCGCTGGTCGACAGCGAGGTCTGCGCGGCCAGGTCGGTCATGCGCAACTGGTTGCCGGGTGAGCGGGCGAGTCTGGTCAGCACCTCGAACTCGACCGGGGAGAGGCCGTGCTCCTCGAACTGGGCGGCGAACCGGGCCGAGAGCCCGGCGTGCGCCTCGACGAGCAGGCCGACGGCGGTGATCCGGGGGTCATCGAACACGTTCTGGTCCACCCGCCCATCGTAGCAGTACTTGACACCGGGAATGTTGTTATGCCTATAGTTGCTGTGACAGTCGTTGGGCTACTAAACCAATTCCCCCACGGAGGGCAGTTTCCATGACCAGCAGCACCGCACCGGTCACCCGCGACTGGGACGGCCTCACGATCCCGACCGCCGGCACCTACCTGCTGGACGCGGCACACAAGCGCGTGGGCTTCGTCGCCCGGCACATGATGGTCAGCAAGGTGCGCGGTGAGTTCGCCGACGCGAGCGCCACCATCACCGTCGCCGAGGACCCGATGCAGTCGGCGGTGAGCGCCACCATCCAGGCGGCCACCATCAACACCAACCAGGCCGACCGCGACACGCACCTGCGCAGCCCCGAGTTCCTCGACGTCGAGAGCTTCCCGACCCTGGAGTTCCGTAGCACGGGCGTGAAGTCCCGCGACGGCAACGAGTTCGTCCTCTCCGGCGAGCTGACCATCAAGGGCGTCACCCGCCCGGTCGACCTCGAGGTCGAGTTCGAGGGCGTCGGCCGTAGCCCGTTCGGGCAGGACATCTTCGGCTTCTCCGCCATGACCGAGATCGACCGCGAGGACTTCGGCCTGACCTGGAACGTCGCCCTGGAGACCGGGGGCGTGCTGGTCGGCAAGAAGATCAAGATCGAGATCGAGGGCGAGGCCGTCCGCCAAGCCTGATCCGTCGTACCGCCTCCGGGCCCGCGCCGCACCACGGCGCGGGCCCGACGCGTGTACGGGGGTGCGCAGCGCCGGGCGGGTGTAATTTGTCACGACTCATTCGCGGTCCGGCCCGGTGCCGGCGGCACCGGCTGGGTAGAGATGCGGCCGGGAGCGCGTCCGCCGACCGGAACAGGGGCGTCCCGGCCGTGGGATCGCCGGGACCTCCTCTGGTCCCGACGATGGCGACACTCCTAACGTGGAGGGTTCACCACGCGCTAACCGGGCCGGCACGGCCCGACTGCGCCTCGCGCCGGGAGGAAACATGGGCAGGGACGTCGAGCAGGGCGCCTTCTCCCGGGAGGACCGGGTCCGCTACCGACAGAAGGTCCGACGTTGCCTGGACGTCTTCGCCCTGATGCTGGACGACTTCGGCTTCGACGCCGACCGGCCGATGACCGGGCTGGAGATCGAGCTGAACCTGGTCGACTCGGCGGCCGAGCCGGCGATGCGCAACGACCAGATCCTCGCCGACATCGCCGATCCGCTCTTCCAGACCGAGCTTGGCCAGTTCAACCTCGAGCTGAACGCGCCGCCCCGGCTGATCGAGGGGAACGGGTTCGCCGACTACGAGCAGGACCTGCGCGGCAGCCTCTCGCGCGCCGACGAGCGGGCCGCCAAGTCGGACGCGAAGATCGTCCTGGTCGGCATCCTGCCCACCCTCACGGAACGCCACCTGGTCGAGGACAACCTCTCCACCAACGAGCGCTACCGGGTGCTCAACGACCAGATCGTCGGCGCCCGGGGCGAGGACATCGAACTCGACATCCGGGGCGTCGAACGCCTCCAGACCCACACCGACTCGATCGCCCCCGAGGCGGCCTGCACCAGCCTCCAGTTCCACCTCCAGGTCGCCCCGGACAGCTTCGCCGACTACTGGAACGCCTCCCAGGCCATCGCGGGCGTGCAGGTGGCCGTCGGGGCCAACTCGCCGTTCCTCTACGGGCGGCAACTCTGGGCGGAGACCCGCATCGCCCTGTTCGAGCAGGCCACCGACACCCGGCCGGACGAGCTGAAGGCGCAGGGCGTACGCCCCCGGGTCTGGTTCGGCGAACGCTGGATCACCTCCATCTTCGACCTGTTCGAGGAGAACGTCCGCTACTTCCCGCCGCTGCTGCCGATCTGCGAGGACGAGGACCCGGTCGAGGTCCTGCACGGCGGCGGCGTACCGGTCCTGGGCGAGCTGCGCCTGCACAACGGCACCGTCTACCGGTGGAACCGGCCGGTCTACGACATCATGAACGGCCGCCCGCACCTGCGCGTGGAGAACCGGGTCCTGCCGGCCGGCCCGACCGTGGTCGACATGCTGGCCAACGCCGCCTTCTACTTCGGGTTGGCGCGAGGGCTGGCGGAGGCGGAACGACCCATCTGGAGCCAGCTCACCTTCAGCTCCGCCGAGGAGAACTTCCACGCCGCCGCCCGGCGCGGCATGGACGCCGTCCAGCACTGGCCCCGCCTCGGCGAGGTGCCGGTGACCAAGCTGGTCCTGGACGTCCTGCTGCCCACGGCCGCCGCCGGGCTCGACCGGTTCGGGGTGGCCCCGGCCGAACGCGACCGGCTGCTCGGCATCATCGAGCAGCGCTGCCGTACGGGCCGCAACGGCGCGGTCTGGCAGACCGAGGCGGTGTGGGCGGCCGAGCGGCACCGGGGCAT
>NZ_JBEZDR010000104.1:0-3133 GCF_040648415.1 Nonomuraea sp. NPDC049141 | reverse complement strand
CCCGTACCTCGGACAGGCGGGTGTTGACGTCGGCCAGCCGGGCGGGCAGTTCCGCGTCGGCGGCGGCCACCTCGGCCGGCCCGGTGTCGAGGGCGACCAGTTCCACACCGGCCTCCCCGTCGCGCCGCACCGGACGCAGCAGCAGGACACCGTCGTCGGCGTGCTTGACCAGGTTGCTGGTCAGCTCGGCGGCGACGATGGCCAGGTCGGCGGTGCGGTCGGCACCCAGATCGAGCTGGACGCCGAGCCGCTCGGCGGCCCGACGCACCGTGCTGGCCGCGCTGCCGTTCTCGACCCGGAACCAGACTCCGCGGTCGGAGACCGCGTCGTCGTTCATCGGGACCACTTGGTGACCGTGATCCTGGTTCCCTCACCAACGGCGGTCTGGATGTCGAACTCGTCGACGAGCCGGCGTGCGCCGCTGAGCCCGAGACCGAGCCCGCCGCCGGTGGTGTAGCCGTCGGTCAGCGCCAGGTCGAGGTCGGCGATGCCCGGGCCGGAGTCGGCGAAGACGATCCGCACGCCCCGCCGCCGGCCGTTGTCGACCGTGGCCACCTCGACCGTGCCGCCGCCGCCGTACACCAGGGTGTTGCGGGCCAGCTCGCTCGCCGCGGTGACGACCTTGGTCTGGTCGACCAGCGAGAGCTTGACGGCCACCGACACCGTACGCACCAGCTGTCGGACGCGTACCACGTCCTCGTCGCTGCGGATCGCCTGCGCCTGCGGCTGGCCCAGGTCGACTCCGGCGGTCATGACAACGCCGTCGTCTCGGCGTCCGGTTCGTCGTCGAACGCGAGCTCGTCGGCGTGGGCCGCCGCGATCAACTCCATGCCCCGCTCGACGTTGAGCGCCGTCCGGATGCCGTTGAGCGACAGGCCCAGCTCGACCAGGGTGATGGCGACGGCGGGACGCATGCCGACCACGACCGTCTCCGCGTCGAGCACCTTGGAGATCGAGGCGATGGTCGACAGCATCCGCCCGACGAAGGAGTCGACGATGTCCAGGGCGGTGATGTCGATGATCACACCGTGGCAGCCGGTGGCGACGATCCGCTCCGCGAGGTCCTCCTGGAGCTGGACCGCCGTCTGGTCGGACATGTCGACCTGGATGGAGACCAGCAGGATGTCGCCGATCTTGAGGATCGGCACCCGTTCCATCAGGCCTCCCGGCGCTGGCGGCGGCCGGTCTCGACCCCGGTGAGCCGGAGCACGTGCCGCAACGCGTCGGCGAGGCTGGCCTTGGTGGCGATGTCGCCGAACTCGATGCCCAGCGCCACGATGGTCTGCGCGATCTGCGGCCGGATGCCGGAGATGATGCAGTCGGCGCCCATCAGCCGGGCGGCCACCACGGTCTTGAGGACGTGCTGGGCGACCTGGGTGTCCACCGCCGGTACGCCGGTGATGTCGATGATCGCGTAGGGCGAGCCGGTGTCGACCAGGGTCTGGAGCAGCCGCTCCATCACCACCTGGGCCCGGGCCGAGTCGAGGGTGCCGACCAGCGGCACGGCGACCACGCCCTCCCAGAGCTTCACCACCGGGGTGGACAGCTCCAGCAACTGCTCCGCCTGGTCGGCGATGAGGCTCTCGCGGGTGCGCACGAAGCTCTCGAAGGTGAACAGGCCCATCTGGTCGATCAGCCCGGAGAAGGCGACGTAGTCGCGCAGCCTCTCGGAGCCGCCCTCGGCCTCCAGCAGCTCCAGCAGCACCTCCTTCAGCGCGAACACGCTGATCGCGGTCTCGGAGGCGGAGAAGCCCTGCCGGGCGCGCCCCCTGGACAGCTCGGAGAGCACGGCGCGCAGCTCCGTGGCCTGCTCTGAGTCCAGGTCGACGGCGCCCTGCTCACTCGCAGTGATCATGCTAGAGTGCAGCTCCTGCACCTGCCGACGCAGCTCGCCCTGGCTGAGCCGCCCGCGCAGGGACGCGGCGACGATCTCCGTCCAGCGCTGCGTGACCCGCTCGGCGTGACCGGTCAGCAGACCGGCCAGCCGGTTGCCTTCCTCCGTGCTCAACGCCATGGTGAACCCCCTTCGACCTCGACGGCGGACTCTATCACCGGAGGCCGGAGCGCTAGTTGCCGCAGGGCAAACGAATGAGCACGGCCACCGGATACCGCCTCCCGTTCTGCGTACCACCCCGATGGTGGGATACCGTTTCCCCGATAACAGGAGGTCTGGCGAATGTCCTTGACGGTGCACACGGAACAGCGCGGCGACGTGGTCGTCGTCTCGGTCGCGGGCGAGCTGGACATGGCGACCGCACCGCAGCTTCAGGACCAGATCACCGACCTGCTCGACAAGGGTCGCAGCCGACTCGTCTTCGATCTGGCGAACGTCTCGTTCTGCGACTCCACGGGGCTGTCGGTGTTCGTCCGGGCCAAGAACAGCTGCGACGAGGCCGGCGGCGTGGTGCGGCTGGCCGCCCCGCAGCGGGGCGTGCTGCGCATCCTCGAGGTGAGCGGCCTCGTCGAGGTGCTGCACACCTACCCCACGGTCGAGCAGGCCGTGGCCGGCGACCCCACGCCCGCCACCTCCTGACGGTTCCCCCTCACGCCTCGTCCTCGATGTGCCGGGGACGGGCGATCACCATGCCCGCGCCGGTCTGCACGGCGAGTGCCACCAGCAGGAACCCGATCGGGACGGTCCACCCGCCGGTGGTCCCGTAGAGGATGCCCACGAGCAGCGGCCCCAGCGCGGCGATGAGATACCCGACGCTCTGGCTGAACGCGGAGAGCGCCACCGTCCCCTCGGCGGTGCGCGCGCGCAGCCCGATGGTGGCCAGGATCATCGGGAAGGCGCTCTGCCCGATCGCGAGCAGCACCACCCAGAGCAGCGCCCCGTCGTGCGGCGCGACGGCCATCCCGACGTAGGCGAGGGCCATCGCGGCGGAGAGCGTCAGCACCAGCGGGTGCAGGGTGCGCAGCCGCCCGGCCAGGGTGGGCATCAGCAGCGCGATCGGCACGCCCAGGGCGGTCACGCCGGCGAGCAGCAGGCCCGCGTCCTGCGGTCGGTAGCCGGCGTCGCGGAAGAGCTGGGCCAGCCAGCCCATGATCGCGTAGGCGCCGAGCGACTGCGTCCCGAAGTAGACCGCCATCGCCCAGCCGAGCCGGGTCCGCCCGGGCCGGTTCCGCCCGGGGC
>NZ_JBEZDR010000103.1:0-3209 GCF_040648415.1 Nonomuraea sp. NPDC049141 | reverse complement strand
GCGGGACGCGCCGCCCGGCACCCGGCGGCGGCTCGGACTCCTCCAGCTCGGAGATCGACTCGGCCAGCTCGGCCACCGGGTCCATCTCGGCCATCGTGTCCCACTCGTCGCGCGGAATGCTGTGCCACGTGTCCGCCGCGTGGGCGGGTGCCGGTTGGAAGACGAACGTCCGGTAGGACCAGAAGCGGAACAGCGTCGCCAACAGCACGCCGCCGGTCTTCGCCACGTTGAGGGCGAGCAGGCTGGTCAGGCCCAGTCCGTACTTGGCGGCGGCCAGGACGCCCAGCTCGATGAGCAGGCCGGCCCCGTTGAAAAGGAAAAAGAGGACGTACTCGCGCCGCATGGCCGCTTTCGGGCGATCCCGGTACGTCCAGTGACGATTCATCAGATACGACGTGATGGTGGCCACCACGGTCGCGATGACCGTCGCCTTCAGTTGACCGTCGACGAAAACGGTCAGTGCGAGCGCGTTGAACACGGCGTAATTGATTACGGTGTTGACGCCGCCGACGATTCCGAACTTGAGCGCCTCGTGGATGAACTTCTGCCAGCGCTCAGGCAGCAGACGGACAAGACGCATGCGGAACACCTTAGGGCAGTGGGCGGGGCCGGCAGGCTCCGGCCGGGACGGGGTGGGCGGGAGGTCACGCCCGGTGGTCTCGGTCGTCCTTCTCTTCCGGAACGGTGGGAGTTCCCGCTTCGACGAAGACGAACCGTCGGTAGGACCAGAACCGGAACAGCGTCCCGAGGCCGGTCCCGACGATGAAGCTGGCGATGTTGTCCGCCAGCGGGGTCTGGAACACCTCCGGCCAGATGCTGCCCAGGCCGTAGCGGCTGATCGCGAGGCAGGCCACGGCGATCCCCAGGCCGACGCCGTTGAAGAAGAAGAACAGCGCGTACTCGCGGGCCGGGTTGGAGCGCTTGCGGTGGCGCCACGTCCAGAACCGGTTGCCGACGAACGCGACGGTCGCCGCGATCACCGTCGAGATGGTCTTCGCGGTGACCTGCTCGACGCCCCGCACGCTCGTCAGGTAGTTGAAGAGCGCGAAGTCGATCAGGAAGGCGACCCCGCCCACGGTGGCGAACTTGCTCAGCTCGCGGACCAGATGGCCGAAACGGTCCACCAGCGAGTGGACCAGACCCGTGCGGGTCTGCCGGGAGCCGGGCTCCCCGGTCATCGTCGCGGCCACGACGCGAGCCTACCGGCTGGCGGCACCCCGCACGGGTAGCAACGACGGACCACCTGTCCGGGTGTGCGCCTGTGGACAGAGCGTAACGAGATCGACGACGCGGCGGGGCGGTTCGGTGGGTTCCGTCGACGGGACGCCGCTGGCGGGGGTGTGAGGTTTCACCAGAGCATTTGCGTGAAACTGCGCGTGAAAGCGGGTATTAGCTCGTGATGCCGCAGCGTGACCGCAGCTTGTGCAGTTCTTCACAACCAGTCCCACTGACTGGTGACCTCGCCCGGTTTACGCTGAGGCCAATCCCAGGTTTCCACGAAGACGACGCATGGCGCCGTCAAGACTCGTGCATCCCATAGATCGGTCAGCGTCGACCACCAAGGAGATGTGTCATGGTTGCTCCGGCTACCGTTCGGGGTATCGATCAGGCCCCGACGTCCCACCCCAAACTGCTCGCCTGGGTCCGTGAGGTCGCTGAACTGACCACCCCCGACCGTGTCGTCTGGGTGGACGGGTCCGACGAGGAATGGCGTCGACTCACCGACGAGCTGGTCGAGGCCGGCACCCTGATCCGACTCAACCCCGAGAAGAAGCCCAACTCGTTCTACGCGCGCACCGACCCGACGGACGTCGCCCGGGTCGAGGAGCGCACCTTCATCTGCTCCGTCGACGAGGCGGACGCCGGCCCCACCAACAACTGGATGGCGCCGGCCGAGATGAAGCGGACGATGACGGAGCTGTACCGCGGTTGCATGCGCGGGCGCACCATGTACGTCATCCCGTTCTGCATGGGCCCGGTCGAGGCCGAGAGCCCCATGTTCGGCGTCGAGATCACCGACAGCCCGTACGTGGTCGCCTCCATGCGCATCATGACCCGGATGGGCGCCACGGTCCTGGAGGCCATGGGCGACGACGCGGACTTCGTCCACGCGCTGCACTCCATCGGCGCGCCGCTCGCCCCGGGCCAGCAGGACGTGGCGTGGCCGTGCAACGAGACGAAGTACATCTCGCACTTCCCGGAGAGCCGGGAGATCTGGTCCTTCGGCTCCGGCTACGGCGGCAACTCGCTGCTGGGCAAGAAGTGCTACTCGCTGCGGATCGCCAGCGTGATGGGCCGTGACGAGGGCTGGCTCGCCGAGCACATGCTCATCCTCAAGATCACCTCGCCGGAGGGCAAGGTCTACCACGTCGCCGGGGCCTTCCCGTCGGCCTGCGGCAAGACCAACCTGGCGATGCTGGAGCCGACCGTCCCGGGCTGGAAGGTCGAGACCATCGGCGACGACATCGCCTGGATGCGCTTCGGCCCCGACGGACGCCTCTACGCGGTCAACCCCGAGTACGGCCTCTTCGGCGTCGCGCCCGGCACCGACTGGAAGACCAACGCCAACGCGATGCGCACGCTCGACCGCGGCAACTCCATCTTCACCAACGTGGCCCTGACCGACGACGGGGACATCTGGTGGGAGGGCATGGGCGAGCCGCCGGCGCACCTGGTCGACTGGAAGGGCAACGACTGGACGCCGGAGAGCGACAGCCTCTCCTCGCACGCGAACAGCCGGTTCTGCACCCCGATCACGCAGTGCCCGATCCTCGCCGAGGACTACTACGACCCGAACGGCGTGCCGATCGACGCGATCCTCTTCGGCGGTCGCCGCCGGGACACCATCCCGCTGGTGACCGAGGCCCGCGACTGGGTGCACGGCGTCTACATGGGCGCGACGCTCTCCTCGGAGACCACCGCCGCCGCCTCCGGCGCGGTCGGCGTCGTCCGCCGCGACCCGATGGCCATGCTGCCGTTCATCGGCTACCACGCCGGCGACTACTTCCGGCACTGGATCGAGATGGGCAAGGGCACCGACGGCGACGAGTCCAAGCTGCCGAAGATCTACTACGTCAACTGGTTCCGCAAGGACCCGGAGGGCAACTTCCTCTGGCCCGGCTTCGGCGAGAACTCCCGGGTGCTCAAGTGGATCATCGAGCGGATCGAGGGGCGCGCCGACGCGGTGGAGACCCCGATCGGCATGGTCC
>NZ_JBEZDR010000102.1:0-3279 GCF_040648415.1 Nonomuraea sp. NPDC049141 | reverse complement strand
CCTCGAGGCGGAACGTCCCGTCGGTGTGGCCCTCCGGGTCGTGCACGCGCAGCGTCAACGCCCCGTCGCCGGCCCATCCGCGCGCCTCCAGCAGCGTCGGCACGTCCAGCGGACGCAGCCACACGCCGTCGTGGCGCTGGGCGCGCAGCTTGCGCGCGTCGGTCACCCACCACGCCAGCGGGTTGTCCACCGGCGCGTACCACATCTGGATGGTGGCCACCATGTCGACGGAGAGCAGGTAGCGCCAGAGCGTGGCGGCCGCCTCGGCGTCCACGGCGAGGAAGTCGATGACCTGGAGCAGGTTTCGGGGCGTGGTCTCCGGCGCCCAGTCCGAGGTGATGCGGTACGACACGAAGCCCCGGTCACCCACCGCCACGCACGCCCGGGGCGCCCCGCCGCCGCCGATGGCCAGCATCTGCTCCAGGCGGGGGTTCGCCGGGTCCATCGCCAGCCGGTCCCAGTAGCAGGACGGCGGGATCACCTCGCCCGGCGTCCGGACCGCCTGCCGCTCGTACACCGACTGGGCCAGATCCCGGGCCTCCTTGCCGGAGACCCGCCGCACCGGCAGGTCGCCGTCCGGCGCGTCGTCGCGCCAGCCCACCCCCCGTACGTCGATGTTGAGGCTGTTGTACCAGGTGGCCGGGCCGTAGCCGAAGCGCCAGTAGATGGGCCACTCGGACACGCCCCCGGCGGCGATCGGCTTGCCCTCCTCGACGGCCCGCTCGTGCAGCCGGTGCAGGGTGGCCTTCATCAGCCCCTTGCGTCGCATCGTGGGGTGGCAGGAACCGCCGGTGCAGGCGGCGAGCGGCACCGTCCGGCCGCCCGGCAGCACCAGGTCACGGTGCAGCGAGGCGTTCGTCGCCACGTAACCGGCGTCGTCGGTGATGGCGATGGCGCGGTGCGGCGGGTGGGTACGCCGGTAGAAGTCCACCACCTCCGGGTCGTCACCGGGCGGCGAGGCGAACGCGCCGAGCCAGCTGTCGAGCCATTCGCCGTACCGTTCCTCGGTCACCTCGACCAGGCGCATTCCGGCGGGAAGGTCAGCGGTCATCAGAGGGTCCCTTCGGTGGGGTCGGTCAGTTGCCGGAGGTGGCGGGTACGGCTCCCGCGGCCAGGTCCGCCAGCGGCGTCTCGGGGTCGGCGATCCCGGCGCGCAGCACGTGGGTGAAGTCGGCCAGCATGGCGTCCATCGAGGACTGCGCGAACCGGTCGACGCTGCTGTTCACCGCGAAGATCAGCTCGTTGGTCGGGCTCAGCTCGGCGGTCCACAGGATCGCGTCGTCGGGGATGTCAGGGCCGACGGGCTGGGAGACGCGCCGCTGGGCGGCCGTGCAGCCGACCCCACCGGTGCCCTGCTCGCGCAGCACGAACGGGTTCGGTGACATCTGGAAGCCGGGGCGGGCCCGCTCGGCGATCCGGTCGCCCTCCTCCAGCGCGGCGACCTCGGCGGCCACCTCGGTGGCCAGCCGGACGAAGGGCACCTCGTGCGCGAACGCCGACATGCAGCTCTCCCGGACCCGCTCGACCACCTCGCGGAAGGTCCGGCAGCCGGTCAGGTCGGTGCGCAGCGGGAACAGGTTGACGAAGTAGCCGACCGTGTCGGCCATCCACCGGCGTCGCCGCCCCGGTCCGGAGGTGAGGGTCCAGATCACCCCGTCGGTGATCCCGGTGCGGGCCAGCAGGTGCACCCGGTAGGCGGCGAACAGCACCATGAACGGCGAGCACCGCAGGGACCGGGCGAACTCCAGGGTCGCCGTGCCCAGGTCCGCGCCGAGCGCGAACCGGTCGCACCGGGTTCCCGCCGGGGCGCCCTCGGCCGGCGGCCGGTCGGTCGGCAGGGTCACCGGACGGGCGTCGCGCAGGCGCTCCCGCCAGTACTGGAAGGAGGCGGCGGCGGACGCCTCGTCGGAACCGGCCTGCTGCCGGGCGACGTACTCCCGGAACTGGTGCACCTCGCGCAGGTCGGGCTGCCGGCCCTCGCGGCGCGCCGCGTACAGCTCGACGATGTCCCGCATGACCAGGCCGAGCGACCAGACGTCCACGACCGGCAGGTGGGCCACCAGCACGACGATCCAGTCGTCGTCGGCCAGCCGGCCCACGTGGATCCAGAAGGCCGGCACCTGCTCCATGTCGAAGGTCTGCCCCTCGATCTCGTTGAGGAACGCCTCGGCCCGCTCCTGTCGCGGGCTCCCGCCGTCGGGCAGGTCCCGGACCACCAGCGTCGGCGAGCTGGGCGGCCGGACCTGCTGACGCCAGCCGTCCTCGTCGTGCAGCAGCACCGTGCGTAGCGCCTCGTGCCGGACGACCACGTCGTCGAGGGCCGCGGTGAACGCGGCCAGGTCGAGGTCACCGGTCAGTCGCCACCCGCCGCTGGAGATGGGACGCGGGCCGAAGGCGCCGGCGGAGCCGTCGTTCAGGTGTTGCAGGCGGAGGAACTCCTGCTCCAGCGAGAGCGGGAACGGGGTGTCGGGCGTCATCGGTCTCTTCCTCTCCGGGTGCGGCACACCCTGACGTCAGGCGGCGGGCTCGAGGGTCACGACGACCTGACGGATGAACGTGTCGAGGTCCGGGTCGTCGAAGAGTTGGTCGACCCCGACGGAGGTGATGCCGAGCTCGTCCTCGAGCCAGGCGATGATCAGCAGCGCGGTGATCGACTGCCCGCCCAGTTCGAAGAAGGTGGCGTGCTCCGCGCCCGAGGGCACGTCGAGCGCCTCCCGCCAGATGGCGGTGATCTGTTCCTCCACCGAGGGAATGTCGGTGCCGGGCGCGGAAGCGCCGCCCGGCGCGGGGTGCGTGCCCATGGCTCACCTTTCTGCTGGAGCGGGCGTCCGCGCCGCCACGGCGCCGGACCCGCCCGCCGGCAGGTCCACAGACCGATCGTGGCATCGCCCGTCCGGGTGCTTCACCTCCTGAAGTGCCCCGTGTGCCCGTTCGCTGCGCACCTTCGGAGAAGCCCTGGCCGAAGCCGCGTCGATATCGTCGGATTGCTTGCCGGCTTTCGCGATTCGCTTGCCAGGCAATGGATTTCCGGACGGATCAGGTCGTCGCACCGCCCTGTGCCGGCGGTGGCGGTCGGCCACGTCACCCCGGGGCCGATCCCCGACTCACCGGCACTGCGCCCACCGGATCGGCGCTGCGTCGCCCGTGCCGCCAGGCCGGACCTTCCTGGAGGAGTAGATGGCTGGTCATCGGAAGTACCACGAACGGACGATCGCGCCGGTCGAGGATCCACTGGCCGCGGCGTGTGTCGTTCCTGGGCGTCGGCGTCACCCCGCCGAC
>NZ_JBEZDR010000101.1:0-3326 GCF_040648415.1 Nonomuraea sp. NPDC049141 | reverse complement strand
GGCGCCACCTCGACCGCGGCCAGCGACGCCGCCGACGGGGTGGGCAGGGCGGAGGCCGGCGCACCGGTCGTCGACTGCTCGATCGGCCCGGCGCCCGGGTCGGTGTCGATCGCGATGATCGGCGTACCGACCTCGACCGTGCTCCCCTCCGGGTGGAAGATCGCCTGCACCTGGCCGGCCCACTTCGCCGGGATCTCGACGGCCGCCTTGGCCGTCTCCACCTCGACGATCGGCTGGTTCAGCTCGATCACGTCGCCGACCTTGACGAGCCACGCGAGGATCTCACCCTCGGTCAGGCCCTCGCCCAGGTCGGGCAGGTTGAACTCCTTGATCCGTGACATGCCGCTCACCAACCGAAGGTGCGGTCGACGGCGTCGAGCACCCGGTCGAGGTCGGGCAGGTACTCCTCCTCCACCCGGGAAGCCGGGTAGGGGGTGTCGAAGCCGGTCACCCGCAGCACCGGGGACTCCAGGGAGTAGAAGCACTCCTCGGTGATCCGGGCGGCGATCTCCGAGCCCAGGCCCAGGTTGCCCGGGGCCTCGTGCACGACCACGCAGCGGCCGGTGCGCTTCACCGACTCGTACGCGGCGGCCAGGTCCAGCGGGGAGATCGAGCGCAGGTCGATGACCTCCAGCTCCCGGCCGTCCTCGGCGGCGGCGGTCGCCGCGTCCAGGCAGGTCCGCACCATCGGCCCGTACGCCAGCACCGTGGCGTCCGTGCCGGTCCGCACGACCCGGGACGAGTGCAGCGGGTACGCCCCCGACAGCGGGGCGTCCAGCTCGACCGGGCCCTTCTCCCAGTAGCGCCGCTTCGGCTCCAGGAAGACGACGGGGTCGTCCGACGCGATGGCCTGCTGGATCATCGTGTACGCGTCCTGCGGGTTGGCGCAGGACACCACCTTCAGGCCGGCGGTGTGGGCGAAGTACGCCTCCGGCGACTCCGAGTGGTGCTCGACCGCGCCGATGCCGCCGCCGAACGGGATCCGGATGACCATCGGGATCCGCACCTTGCCCTGCGAGCGGTAGTGCATCTTCGCCACCTGCGACACGATCTGGTCGTACGCGGGGTAGACGAAGCCGTCGAACTGGATCTCGCAGACCGGCCGGAAGCCGCGGATGGCCAGGCCGACCGCGGTGCCGATGATGCCGGACTCGGCGAGCGGCGTGTCGATCACGCGCTGGTCGCCGAAGTCCTTCTGGAGGCCGTCGGTGATCCGGAAGACGCCGCCGAGCTTGCCGACGTCCTCGCCCATGATGACGACCTTCGGGTCGTTCTCCAGGGCCCTGCGCAGACCGGTGTTGAGGGCCTTGCCGAGGGTGAGCGTCTCCGTGGCCATCAGTGGGCGCTCCCCTCGAACGACTGAATGTACTTCGTGAACTGCGCCCGCTGCTCGTCGAGCTCGGGGGACCCGTTGGGGTAGACGTGGTCGAACATCGTCACCGGATCGGGGTTGGGCATGGCGAGCACCCGCTCGCGCAGGTGCACCGACTCGGTGCGGGCCTGCTCGTCGACGGCGGCGAAGAAGTCCGCGTCGGCGATCTGCTGCTTCTCCAGGAACGCCTTCATCCGGGCGATCGGGTCCTTCGCCTGCCAGGCCTCGACCTCGCTGGCGATCCGGTAGCGGGTCGGGTCGTCGGAGGTGGTGTGCGCGCCCATCCGGTAGGTGTAGGCCTCGATTAGGCTGGGGCCCTGGCCGAGCCGGGCGTTGTCCAGCGCGTGCCGGGTCACCGCGTACGACGCGAGGACGTCGTTGCCGTCCACCCGCACACCGGGGAAGCCGAAGCCGCCCGCCCGCTGGTAGAGCGGCACGCGGGTCTGCCGCTCCAGCGGCTCGGAGATGGCGTACTGGTTGTTCTGGCAGAAGAACACCAGCGGGGCGTTGAAGACGCTGGCCCAGACGAACGCCTCGTTGACGTCGCCCTGGCTGGTGGCGCCGTCGCCGAAGTAGGCGATCACCGCCTCGCCGTCCTCGGTGCCGGTCTTGCCGTCCATGTGGACGCCCATGGCGTACCCGGTCGCGTGCAGGGTCTGCGCCCCGATCACGATCGTGTACATGTTGAACTTGAACTCGTTCGGGTCCCAGCCGCCCTGGTCGACGCCCCGGAACAGGCCGAGCGGCATGATCGGGTCGATGCCCCGGCAGTAGAGGACGCCGTGCTCCCGGTAGGTCGGGAAGGCCATGTCCTGCGTACGCAGCGCGCGTCCCGAGCCCACCTGCGCGGCCTCCTGGCCGAGCAGGCTGGCCCACAGGCCCAGCTCGCCCTGGCGCTGCAACGCGGTGGCCTCGGCGTCGAGCTTGCGGACCAGCACGAGGTCGCGGTAGAGCCCGCGGTACTCCTCGTCGGTGAAGTCGACGCGGTACTCGGTCCCGTCCGGGCCGGTCGCGCTCTCGATCCGCTCACCCTCCGGGGTGAGCAGCTGCACCAGCTGCGGGTCGCCGGTCGCACCCTTCCTGGACCGGGGTGCGGCCCGTCGGCCGCGACTGGAGACCCCGGGGTCGCCCTTTGCCATCCGTCTCTCCCTGTCTGTCTGCGTCGGCACCGGGGGGTCACCCGGCCGCGCAACTCGTGCGCCTGCCCGGCTGGTGCCGGACGGGTTCCTGGCGGCCGCGCCTAGCCCCGGTAGGGGTTGCCGCGCGGCGTGAGCCGGATTCTGGCCGAACCCGGTTCGGGAGCGCCGGCGCCCAGCCGCGCCTGCCGCGAGGGTGCGCGGAGGTCGTGGCTGCGTTGCCGTCGTGGTCCATATTCGCATCACACGTGAGCGTGCCCACAGTGCGCCTTCCCCAGGCAGGGGCGGCGGCCCGCTTCGTCGCACGAAGTGCCCGGTGTCCGTTGCATCGACGCCCGGCCGATCCGGCGGTGGTTCGTCACCGTTCGGCCATATACGCGTGTCGACACGCTGTGCAGGGTTGGCTTACCCAGCGTCACTGGTCCAGGCTGTTTGGCACGGGATCGTTCGCGTCGGGCGTTTGCCGCTCCCGCGCGTCGGGGCGGCGCCCCGGACGGTCCTGTACGACCCGTCCGCCGCCGGAGCGACGAGGAGGAGTGCGTGGTGTCCGAGCCAGGTCGAGATCCCGCCACTCCCTTCCTCGGCCGGCACCGTGCCGCCGGCGGCTACCGCCGCCTGGTCGGCGCGCACCGGGCGCCCGGTCAGGGCGGACCGTCCCGGGGCTACCTGTTCACGGTGGCGCTGCTCGCCGGCACGGCGTCGATGCCGATCCTCGCGGCGATCAGCACCGGCTCCGCCACCGTCGGCAGCACCGCCCTGCCGGACACCAGCACCCCGTTCCTGCCGACCCCCTCGATCGGCCCGGTGGTCATCCCGGT
>NZ_JBEZDR010000100.1:0-3354 GCF_040648415.1 Nonomuraea sp. NPDC049141 | reverse complement strand
CCGGTCGAACCGGACCGGAGCCGCGTCGGCGATTGTGTCAGTTCCACGCCTTGGCGTTGCTCATCTCGGTGCTGACGTAGTTCTCGCGGGCGATGCCCACCGCGCCACCGATGTCGTTCAGGATCTTGTTGATGTCCCGGACGGCGGCGTCCCACTGCGCCTGGTGCTGCTCGTAGGCGGCACGGTCCTCACCGTCCCACTGCAGCTTGGACAGCATCGAACGCAGCGTGTCCAGCTTCTCGTCGATGGTCCGCGAGATGGCCATCATCTGCTGGTTGCTGCTCTCGAGGACCGCGTAGTCGACCTTGATGCTCATGAGTTCCTCCCCTGCTCGTGTCGGCGGATCACGGGTTGAGTGCAGAGTGGAACTTGTCCAGCATCTGCTGCTGCTCTTCGTCGTTGACCTGGTGCGTCGTACCCGACTTGTCGAGCAGGTCGGCGATGTTGTCCATCGCCGTCAGCAGCTTGCCCGTGTCCTCGTTCCAGCGCTGCATGAGCGACTGGAAGCCGGTGGACGCCTGCCCCTTCCAGGCAATGGCCAGGTCGTCGACCACGTTCCACAGCTTCTTCAGCTCGCCGTCGACATCGCTGCGCGTGGAGCGCACGTCACCCGCGGCGGTATGCAGAGTCGCTGCTTCGACCTCGAACGCCATGCTTCACACCCTTCCGTCTTCTTGTGGCGGCGCAGTCGCCGCGTCCTCCCCCGCCGCAAGGCAATCACCCCACCGACGGACACTCAGCCAAGACGGTAGCGGACGCCGTCCAATATGCGCAGCCCTGCCCCAGCCAGCCGCTCGACGGCCGCGTCCCCTAGGAGGAACGGGAGTACGAGCGGACGTGCATCACCAGGCCCCCCACGAAGATGACGATCAGCATCACTACCGTGGCCCACTGCAGTCCGTCGTCCGCGACGGAGCCGAGAGCCACCGCGAACGCGGCCGCGCTACTGAGCACAACGATCTCCGCCACCCGCCGGACCGGACGCGAGCCGGTCACCTGCGCGACCAGCCCGAGCACGACGAAGACCGGCAGGGCGACCAGTGCGTACACGAACAGGACCGTCTGCCACGCCACGGCGCCGCCCACCTTTCGTCCGGCCGCTCAGGCCGTGTAGAACCCCGAATCCTGCACCCAGTCGATCTTGATGTCCTTGATGTCGGGATCGGGCCCCGAGGCGAAGCCCGGCCTGGACTCGGCGGTGAACTGGTGCACCTCGGCCCCCCGGAACGAGCTCGCGATGGTGGAGAGCGCCGACCCGATGTCCTGGAAGACGAGCGCGATGATCGCCATGCTGGCGGTCAGGCCGGCCACCCCGATCGCGTTCGCCAGCGGGATGGTGGGCGGGAACGCCTGGAGCGCCACCGCCGCGATCACCGCGATCAGGATCGTCGTCAACACGGCGACCAGCGCGTCGATCACGGAGTTGTAGTGGTCCTGGAGGCCCTGCAACGCGTCCTTGTTGGCGTTGAGCGCCTCGGCGAGAGCCGCGACCTCCATGTTGAGCTGCTGCACGAACGTGTCGAACGCCGCGCGGTCCTCGAAGTTCCACTCCTCGGCGGACGGCGGCACGCTCTCCATCGCCTTGCCGAACTGGTCCCCGCCGAGATAGGCGGCCGCGTCGCCCCAGTTCTTGACGGCCTTGGAGATCTCGTCGTTGTCGAAGGACTCGAGGTGGACGATGGCGGCGATGAGGATGCCGGCACCGGCCAGCCACATCCAGTTGGCGCGGGCCGCCCCGGCCAGCGTACGCACCGGCGCGGTCTGCGCCGCGACACTGTGCGTCCCCACCACCGAGCCCGAGGAATTGGCGATCAGGATCTCCGGCATCAGCGCCTCCCTGCGTCCTGCGCCCGCGAGGTCACTTGACCACCCAGGGCTGGTCCGACTTCTCCCAGTTGCTTGCGGTCTGCTGAAGGTTGTCGGCCGCCTTCTGCAGGTGCTCGACGCCCTTGCTCAGGTTGTCGACGTGCTCGTCGATCACCGCGTTGTGCCTGCCCACGGCGCCGATGCCCAGGATGGTCATGGACATGCTGGAGAGCTTGACCTCGTCCAGCTTCTCCTTCGCGTTGCGCAGGAACGCCTTCGGGCCGTCCTCGGCGGCGAGCTTCTTCGAGGCATCCCTGATCGCGCCGACGTCGACCGTGTTCGCCACTGTCCTCCCCCTTCGTCGTCAGCCGCGCAGCCGGCGCAGCGGGTCGTTGATGTCCACCCCGAACTGACGGAACCACTCCTCGGGGGTCACCTTCCCCGCCTCGGCCCGCCGGATCAGGTCCGCGCCGCCGACCATCTCCTCCACCAGCTCGCGCTGCCGCTCGGCGTGCGCGGCGTAGGCGGCGTCGATCGCCGCCTGGAGCGACTCGACCAGCGTGAAGCTGTCCAGCCGCATGGCCCGGGGGTTGATCTCGATGTCGCCGACCTTCATGTCACCGTCGACGGTGACCTGGACCAGGCCGTCCGGGCTCTCCCCGACGACCCGCAGCTCGGCGCGCTGCCGCTGGAAGTCCGCGAGCCGGCGCTGCTGCTCCTGCGCCTGCTGCAGGAGACCCTGCAGGCCGGCCACTCCCGCGCCGCCGGGCGTCCACGATGTGCTCAAAACGGTCCCTCTCGTCGACTGCGACGCTCGTGCCGCAGGTTACCGGATGCCGTCACACCGGGGCGGTCCCGCCGACCGCCGCATCGGCGGGAGACCTCAGACCGGCTCCGCCCAGGCGGTCTGGATGAGCTGCTGGCCGTCGCGCCGGCGCACCAGCGTGCCCCGGCCCGGCGGCTGCGTGCTCGGCCGCAGCGTACCGAAGACCGCACCCTCCTCCCGGTTGCCCGACATCAGCAGGCCGGGCTGGTCCAGTTCGCGCAGGCGTTGCAGGACCGGCTCGTAGAGCGCCCGGGCCACGCCACCCACGCGCCGGGTGATGATCAGGTGGAGGCCGATGTCGCGGGCCTGGGGCAGCAGCTCGTGCAGGGCGCTGAGCGGGTTGTTGCCGCCCGAGGCGACCAGGTCGTAGTCGTCGACCAGGATGTAGAGGTCCGGCCCCTTCCACCAGCTGCGGTCGCGCAGCTGCGCGGTGGTGACGTCCGGGCCGGGCAGCCGGTTGGACAGGGCGCTGCGGATCGAGGCCAACCCCTGCGCGAAGACCTGGTTCGACGGCGCGTAGTCGAGCAGGTGGTCCCCCTCGACCGCGCCGAGCAGGCCGCGCCGGTAGTCGGCGATGACCAGCCGGGCCTGCGCCGGGCTGTAGCGCTCCGTGATGCCCCGCGCGATCAGCCGCAGCAGGTTCGTCTTGCCGCACTCGGCGTCGCCGAAGACCGTCAGGTGCGGCTCGTTGACGAGGTCGAGGTAGACCGGCGCCAGCGCCG
>NZ_JBEZDR010000099.1:0-3382 GCF_040648415.1 Nonomuraea sp. NPDC049141 | reverse complement strand
CTGCCCGGCCGCGTCGCCGCCGGGCCGCCGCTGCTGGTGGGCCACTCGGCCGGGGGACACCTGGCGTTGTACGTGGCCACGACCGCCCCGGCCGCCGTCGGCGGCGTACTGGCGCTGGCCCCGGTGTCGAACCTCGCGGAGGCGTACCGGCTGGATCTGGACGAGGGGGCGGTGGCCGCGCTGCTCGGCGGCGGACCGGTGGAGCACCCCGAGCGGTACGCCGAGGCGGATCCACGATTGTCGGTGTCAACACCAACACGCACAGTAGTCGCGCATGGCGCACTGGATCAGCAGGTGCCCATCGCGATGAGCCGGGAGTTCGTGGCGGCCGGCCGCGCCTCGGGTGGCGATATCGCCCTTCTTGAGCTGCCAGAATGCGAGCATTTCGGGCTCATCGATCCGGAGTCGGCGGCATGGCCGCAGATCACGGCTGCTTTCCGATCCCTCCAGGAAGATCGTTAGGCATTGACGCAGCGTCGCTGACCGGGTAGAACGCCGAGGGGGCGTGATCCGCCCTGCAACGCTCCCCCGGAAGGAACTCGGTGTCGCAGATGAACCGCAGGCGGGCCCTCCAACTCCTGGCCGCTCTCGGTACGGCCGGACTGGTCGCCGGATGCGGCACCGACGACGCCGACGGCGAGTCGGCCAGCCCCGGAAGCCCCATCAAGATCGGCCTCGTGGCGCCGACCAGCGGCGGCCTCAAGGCGATCGGCGATGAGATCACCAACGGCTTCCAGCTCTTCCTCGACCTCAACGAGAAGCTGCTGGGTGGGCACCCGACCACCCTGCTCACCGCCGACGAGGGCGAGAGCGTCAAGACCGGCAAGGCGGCCGTCGAAGGGCTGCTCAAGCAGGGCGTACTCGCCCTCACCGGCGTGGTCGACGCGAACGTCATGTCCGGCATCCGGGACACCGTCGAGCAGGCCCGGGTGCCCCTGATCGGCTCCAACGCCTCGCCGTCCAGCCTCCAGAGCGTCGTCTACATCTGGCGGACGTCGTACGTGCTGGACGAGGCGGGCCGGGCACTGGGTCGCTACCTGCGCGAACAGCTGCCGGACTCGGCGCGGCTGGCGATCATCGCGCCGGACAGCGTCCCCGCCCAGGACGTCATCCGGGGCTTCCGGCAGGAGTTCGGCGAGTCCGACCCCCGGATCAAGGACGCCACGGTCTCCACGGGCGTCCACACCAACCCGTCCAAGTCCGCGTACCGGGCCGACATCCGCACGGCGCTGGGCCGGAACCCGTCGGCGGTGTTCTGCTTCTTCGCCGGGCCGGCGGCCGTCGAGTTCATCAAGCAGCTGCGCATCGAGGGGTTCACCGGCAAGGTGTACGCCCCCGGCTTCCTCACCGAGGGCGCGGTGCTCAGCAGCGTCAAGGCCGAGGACGCGCTGGGCATCCAGACGGCCCTCAACTACTCGTCCGACCTGAACAACACGGCCAACCGCCGGTTCGCCTCCGCGTACCGCAAGAAGCACGGCACCTCGCCCACCACCTACGCCATGGCCTCGTACGACGCCGCGCAGGTGCTCGACCAGGCGATCCGGCTCGCGGGCGGTTCACCCACCCCGCAGCAGGTCAACCTCGCCCTCGGCAAGATCGGCCAGATCGACAGCCCGCGCGGGCTGTGGCAGTTCAACCAGCCCCGTACGCCGCAGCAGAAGTGGTACCTGCGCGAGGTGCAGCTCGACGGGCAGGTCCTCTCGAACGTCCTGGTGACCGAACTGGCCACCCTGGGCTGACCCCGCCCACCCACCGTGGGTGGGCGGGTGGGGCGGCATGGCGGAAACGGGTCAGGGGCGGAGTTCGGCGATGCAGCACTTCACGCTGCCGCCGCCCTTCTTCAGCTCGGCCAGCTCGACCGGGACCGGGTGGTAGCCGGCCGCCTTCAGCTTCCCGGCCAGCCGGGTCGCCTCGCTGTTGAGCACCACGTTGAGCCCGTCGCTGACCAGGTTGAGGCCGAAGGCCAGGGCGTCCTCGGCGTCGGCGACCACCGCGTCGGGGAAGAGCTGGGTGAGCACCCGCTGGCTGGCGGCGGAGAAGGCGCCCGGGTAGTAGACGACGTTCTCGTCGTCGATGGAGGCGAGCGCGACGTCCAGGTGGTAGAAGCGCGGGTCGACCAGGCGCAGCGACACCACGGGCCGGCCCAGCGCCTCCTGCGCCTCCGCGTGCGCCGGCAGCTCGGTACGGAAGCCGTGCCCGGCGAGGATCAGCCCACCGTGCGCCTCCGGCAGGTACGCGAAGTCGCCCTCGCCCTCGTTGGTCTCGATCGGCGCGATGAACCGCCAGCCCCGCGACTCGTAGAAGGCCCGGTGGGCGGCGGCCTCGGCGGCCCGCTGTTCGTGCTTGAACTGCGCGCCGTAGACCGTGCCGTCGACCACGAACGCCCCGTTGGCCGCGTAGACCATGTCGGGCAGGCCCCGCTCGGGCGTCAGCAGGTGCACCTCGTGGCCGAGGCCGACCAGGGTCTCCCGCAGCCGGTCCCACTGCTTGACCGCAAGCTCCGAGTCGACCGGGGTGGACACGTCCATCCACGGGTTGATCGCGTACTCGACCGCGAAGTGCTCGGGCGAGCACATGAGATATGTCCGCTTTCGCGGGACTCGCTGCTGGTTCACGGTGACCAAGGGTAGGTACCCTCGAACTTTGGTAACAGCCACAACCGTTGCTTCCCAGAGGCGGAACGTTGCAGATAGATGCCGTAGACCAGCGGATCATTGCGTTGCTCGTCGCGGACGCCCGCGCCTCGTACGCGGACATCGGCCAGCGGGTGTCGCTCTCCGCCCCGGCGGTCAAGCGGCGGGTCGACCGGCTGCGGTCGGCCGGCGTGATCCGGGGCTTCACCGCCGTCGTCGACCCCGCCGCCGTCGGCTGGACCACGGAGGCGTTCGTCGAGTTGTTCTGCGCCGGACGCACCACGCCGGCGCAGATCGGGGTGGCCACCCGCCGGCACCCCGAGGTGGTGGGCGCGTACACCGTCTCGGGCGAGGCCGACGCGCTCGTACACCTGAGGGCCGCCGACATCGCGCACCTGGAGGCGGCGTTGGAGCGGCTGCGGGCCGAGCCCTTCGTGACCTCGACCCGGAGCACCATCGTGCTCTCCCGGCTGGTCGAGTCCCCCGGCGTCGGTCCCTCCCCCCGCTGACCCGCGCGGGCCGCCGGCGAGACGGCACCCCGGGAGAAGCGGCGCGGAAGGGCGGAGGAAGGCCGGAACCGCCCGGCGGCCGGGCGCGTCGAACCGCCCATGACACGGGGAGCCCCCATCTTCGCGGTCGGCACGCTGGCCGCGCTCACCCTGCTCGGCGGCAGCGCGATCCCGGCGGTGCCGCCCGACCCACCGGGCCCCCGGCAGCCCACGGCCGCGCCCGTGCTGGTCTCCTACGAC
>NZ_JBEZDR010000098.1:0-3399 GCF_040648415.1 Nonomuraea sp. NPDC049141 | reverse complement strand
CGGCGGGCGTGTTCCCGGGCAGCCGCACGGCGTGGTCGGCCTCGGCGACGAACGGCGCGTCGGCGTCGGCGTCGGCGTGCACGGCCACCGTCTCGACGCCCAGCGCCCGGCAGGTGGCGAAGACCCGGCGGGCGATCTCGCCCCGGTTCGCCACTAGAAGTCTCCTGATCACTGGGCCTGCCTTTCGTTCGCGACTGCGGGACTCCGCTTCGCTGCGTTCCTCGCGCTCACATGCGGAAGACGCCGAAGCCGTCGGCGCCCCTGACCGGTGCGTTGTGGATCGCCGACAGGCAGAGCCCGAGGACGGTACGGGTGTCGCGGGGGTCGATCACCCCGTCGTCGTAGAGCCGGCCGGAGAGGAAGAGCGCGCCGGACTGCGACTCGATCTGCTGCTCGACCATCATCCGCATCGCGGCGTCGGAGTCCTCGTCGTAGTCGCGGCCCCGGGCGGCGGCGGCCTGCCGGGCCACGATGGACAGCACACCCGCGAGCTGCGCCGGCCCCATCACCGCCGACTTGGCGTTCGGCCAGGTGAACAGGAACCTCGGCTCGTACGCCCGCCCGCACATGCCGTAGTTGCCGGCGCCGTAGGAGGCGCCCAGGTTGACCGTCAGGTGCGGCACCGTCGAGTTCGACACCGCGTTGATCATGAGGGCGCCGTGCTTGATGATGCCGCGCTGCTCGTACTCGGTGCCGACCATGTAGCCGGTGGTGTTCTGGAGGAAGACCAGCGGGGTGTCGGCGGCGTTGGCGAGCTGGATGAACTGGGCCGCCTTCTGCGCCTCCTCGCTGAACAGCACGCCCCGCGCGTTGGCCAGCACCCCGACGGGGTAGCCGTGCAGCTCGCCCCAGCCGGTCACCAGGGCGGTGCCGTAGCCGGGCTTGAACTCGTCGAAGGCGCTGTCGTCGAGCACCCGGGCCAGCACCTCGCGCGGGTCGAACGGCACCTTCAGGTCGGCGCTGGCGATGCCGAGCAGCTCCTCGGGGTCGTACCTGGGCGGGGCCGGGCGCGGGTTGCGCGGCGCCGGGCCCTGCTTGCGCCAGTTCAGCCGGCGTACGCACTGCCGGGCCAGCCGGATGCCGTCGCGCTCGTCGGAGGCGAGGAAGTCGGCCAGCCCGGACGTCGTGGCGTGCATGGCCGCCCCGCCGAGGGACTCGTCGTCGGTGACCTCGCCGGTGGCCATCTTCACCAGCGGCGGTCCGGCCAGGTAGACCTGCGAGCGGTCCCGGATCATGATCACGTGGTCGGACATCCCCGGCACGTACGCGCCCCCGGCGGTGGCGTTGCCGAAGACCACGCTGACCGTGGGGATCTTCGCGGCCGAGAGCCGGGTCAGGTCGCGGAACACCCGCCCGCCCGGGATGAAGATCTCCGCCTGGGTGGGCAGGTCCGCGCCGGCCGACTCGACCAGGTTCACCATCGGCAGCCGGTTGGCCAGGGCGATCTCGCCCGCCCGGCGGGTCTTCGCCAGCGACCACGGGTTCACCGCGCCGCCGCGTACCGTCGGGTCGTTGGCGACGATCAGGCACTCGACGCCCTCGACGACGCCGATGCCGGTCACCACGCTGGCGCCGACCGGGAAGTCGGTGCCGTACGCCGCCACCGGCGACAGCTCCAGGAACGGGCTGTCCGGGTCGAGCAGCAGCTCGATCCGCTCCCGGGGGAGCAGCTTGCCGCGCCCGTGATGCCGGGTCACGTACTTCTCGCCGCCCCCGGCGCGGGCCTTGTCGAGGGCCGCGTCCAGCTCGGCGAGGCGCTCCAGCAGCGCCTCCCGGTTGGCGCGGTGCCCCGGCGAGGACGGGTCGACCGCGCTGCGCAGTGTGGTCACAGGCCCTCCTTCGTTCGCGACTGCGGGGCTCGCAGACCCGGCTCACTCCTCGCGCTCACAGGCCCATGCCTTTCGCGACGATCTCGTTCATGATCTCGGTGGTGCCGCCGCCGATGCCGAGGATCCGGGCGTCGCGGTAGTGCCGCTCCACCTCGGCGTCGCGCAGGTAGCCGTAGCCGCCGTGCAGTTGGAGCGCCTGGTCGACGACCTCGGCGCAGGCCGCCACCGCGACGTTCTTCGCCATCGCCACCTCGGTCACCACCGGCTCGCCGGCGGCCACCCGCGCCGCCACCTCGTGCACGTACGCGCGGGCCGCCTCGGTGCGGGTGTGCATCTCGGCCAGCCGGTGCCGGACCAGTTGCCGGCTCGCCAGGGGGCGGCCGAACGTGGACCGGTCCCGGCACCAGCGCACCGCCAACTCCACGCAGCGCTGCGCGGTCGCGTACGCCTGGGTGGCGAGCGAGAGCCGCTCGGCGGCGAAGTTCTGCATGATCGACAGGAAGGCGGTGTCCTCCGCGCCGACCCGGTTCGCCACCGGCACCCGGGCGTCGGCGAACGACAGCTCGGCGGTGTCGGAGCAGTGCCAGCCGAGCTTCTCCAGCCGGCGCCCGACGGTGAAGCCGGGGGTGTCCTTGTCGATCACCAGCAGGGTCAGGGCGCCGCTGCCCGGGGGCAGGGTGCAGAGGGCGGTGGTCACGAAGTCGGCCCGTACGCCGCTGGTGATGTAGGTCTTCGACCCGTTGACCACGTAGTGGTCGCCGTCCCGCCGCGCGTGGGTGCGGATGCTCGCCACGTCCGAGCCGCCGTCGGGCTCGGTGATCGCCAGCGCGCCGATCATGGTGCCGGCCAGCGTCGGCCGGACGTACCGGTCGATCAGCTCCGGGTCGCCGGAGGCGACGATGTGCGGCAGCGCGATGCCGTGCGTGAAGAGCGCGGCGATCAGCCCGGACGAGCCACCCGAGCGGATGATCTCCTCGGTCACGATGATCGAGTCGAGCAGGTCCCCGCCGCTGCCGCCGATGGCCTCCGGGAAGCCGATGCCGAGCAGGCCGAGCTTGGCGGCGGTGGCGTGCAGCTCGCGGGGGATCTCGCCGGCCCGCTCCCAGTCGTCCAGGTGCGGCAGCACCTCCCGGGTGACGAAGGCCCGGGTCAGCTCCCGTAACTGCCGGCGCTCCGGCGTGTCCACGATGGTCATCGGCCCTCCCCGGGCGTCGCGCCGCCGGCCCGGGGGTCCGGGCCGGGCATGAGGTCCGCCGGCAGGTCGACGAGCCGGGAGCGGAGCAGCTCGCCGAGCGCCTTGGCCTGCGGATCGAACCGGGTGGAGGCGGCCACCCCCTGCCCGAGCAGGCCCCGGAGGACGAAGTTGACCGCCCGCAGGTTCGGCAGCTCGTACCGCTCCACGGCCAGCGGCGCGGTCTCCGGCAGCAGCTCGCGCAGCCGGGCGGTGGTCAGCCAGCCGCGCAGCCACGACCAGGTCGCGTCCGTGCGGGCCCAGACGCCCAGGTTGGCGTCGCCGCCCTTGTCCCCGGACCGGGCCCCGACCAGCTCGCCGAGCGGAGCGCGCCGGGTG
>NZ_JBEZDR010000097.1:0-3458 GCF_040648415.1 Nonomuraea sp. NPDC049141 | reverse complement strand
CAGGCACTTCGTTCATAGACAGCGACTCCACGGCACTCTCGGACATCAAGTGTGTCTCCCTTGATCATCAGATCCGCCGTTAGTTTTACAGTCCCTACGCCGATGCCGCGGACTCTTCCGGAGTCTTCCGTGGCTTCGACGAGATCTGAAGGGCGACCTTCGCAAGGTCGTTCGGGCTGACCAGGATCACGAAGCGAACAAGACACGGGACTCGAGGTCGAGGTTCGTGGTCGGTGCGGCGGCCGGTGGGGTGAGGTTGAGGATCCAGTTGCCGAACCGGCGGATGACGTGGGTGATGTAGGGCGAGATAGTGGCCAGGTCGTCGAGGTCGACGGGGTGGCCGTCGGCGGCGATGGCGTTGGCGGCGTCCGTGATGTCCTGGGCGGTGGAGTAGATGACGCAGTTGGCGAGCAACTCGTTGAACTTGATGATCTTCTCTTGGTAGTCGGGGTCGTTGTGGCCGATGAGCTTGCCGCCGAACATCAGCCAGTCAGCGAAGTTGTGGAAGGACTCGTTGCGGTTGGTGACCTGGGTGATCTGCTCGCGAAGGTCGGGATCCGACAGGTACCGCAGGAGCGTGATCGTCCTGACCGCGCGGCCGAGCTCGCGGAAGGCCCGGTAGAGCCGGTTCTTGCGGGAGTGGTTGCCCAGGCGGCGCAGCAGGGTCACCGAGGACAACCGGTTCTCCCGGATCGAGATCGCGGTGCGGAGCAAGTCCGTCCAGTGCGTCTCGATCAAGGTCCAGCCGATCGCCTCGTCGCCGAACAGCGAGTCGATGTGCTCGTAGCGAGTAGCCGGGGTCGGCCGGTAGAAGATCAGGTCGTGCCAGTTCCGGATGCGGGGCAGCAGGTCGAACCCCATGAGCGCGGCGAGGCCGAAGACAGGCAGCGACTGGCCTTGGGTGTCGGCGTGGATGGTGTCGGGCTGGATCTCCGAGGCGTTTTTGAGCAGGCCCTCGATGATGTAGACCGCCTCCCACACCCCGCAGGGGATGAAGTGGCTGAACAAGGCGACGTAGGTGTTCGAAATATGCCTGTACGCAAGCCCTCCGTACCCTCCGTAACGGATGTGGCTCTCCGCGAGGAGGTTGTTCTCCCACGTCTCGATCTGGGAGCCGTCGGCGGCCACGGTCTTGCCGTCGCCCCACACCGAGGCGATGTCGAGCTTGTTGAACTCGTTGATGACGTCGGTGGAGGCTTTGGAGATCTTGTCGCTGGTGGAGTGCTTGTTCGCGGTCATGGCGATCTCGGCGGCGCTGACCTTGCCGCGCATGTGCGCGGCGACCTGTGCCGGGCCGAGCAGCGTCCCGTAGGTGAACACCATCAGCACGTACCGGCCGAGCGCTTCCTTGATCTTCGGGTCGGAGCCCGAGGCCGGGCCCAGGTGCCGGGTCCAGCCGGTCTGGTAGGCGGTGCGGGTGAGGATGTCGAGCAGGTCCCGCTGCGGGAGCCGCTCATGCACGGCCTCTTCCAGCTTGAGCGCCTCCTTGCTCCGCTCGGCGCCCTTGCGGCGTTTGAGCACCGGCCGCCCGCCCTCAAGCGTCAGGTCGGTGTTGGCCGGGTATCCGGCGCCGACCCCGGCGGCGGTGTCGGCCAACAGCTGCCGGTAGTGGCGGGTGAGCTCGCGCGGGTCGGTCGGCAGGCCAGCCTCGGCGCAGAACTCCTCCACCAGGGGCTCGCACTCTTCCCAGCTCATGAGCTGGTCGTGCAGGTTGGCGTAGGAGTCCGAACCGGCCACCGCGATGTCGCCGGACTTCAGCTCTGAGGCCAGGTAGGAGAACACGCACACCAGGTGACGGCGCACCAGCAGGCCCGGCCGGTCCGGATCCTTCAGGATCTTCCGCCACATCGCCGAGGCGAACGCGTCTACGTCCACCACCAGCTCCACCGCGGCCGCAGCGCCGTCCGGGCCCGGACGCTGCACGCTGATCCGGTCCGGGACGAACGCAGCCCGGGCGTTCCGCTGGGCCTGCAGGTACTCCACCGCATCCAGGACGCTGCGCTCAGCGTTGGTCGACTCCAGGTCGATCGACTCGACCAGGGTGAACAGCGCCGAGCGGTGGGATCGGTAGTGCTGGTCGAGCAGGGGCAGGTAGTTGTTGCCGTGATAGGCCGACACCGCCTCGTGCGCGGCTGCCAGCGCATCCAGGCCGCCGGCCTCCTCCAGAGCCTTCAGCACGAGGCGGCCCGCGCGATCGGCCACATCCCCGGATCCGGAGTCCGTGCCCGCAGGATCGGTGCTCGTGCCGTCCGGCTGCGGACCGGCCGCATCGCCTTCGGCGGGTGTGACCGCCTCGCGGACGCCGTCCAGGATATCGCCGAACACACCCAGCAGACGTTCGGACTCGGCCCGGTGCGCCTCCCGTAGCGCTTCGAGCTGGTCACGGCCCTTCTTGTGGATCGTCGCCATCCGTTTGCAGAACATCGTGACCACGTCGTCTCGCACCCCGGTCCGCACCGTGTGCAGCAGGCTCACGATCAATGTGAGACGTTTGTCCTCATCCAGCACCTTCCGCAGGTCAGCGACATCGGTGACCCGCGCCTCGCCCGCGAAATGCGCGATCTTCCCCGGCGGGATGCCCTCCAGCCACACCTCGGTCGGCCCCAGGCCGTCCAGCTCGCGCAGGAACGCCAGACGGCCCTTGAACTTGTTGAGCGACGCGGCCTGCGCCACGTCCTTCAACCCGTCGAACTCGCTGCGCCGGGTGATCGGGTCGACCAGCAGCAGCCGGGCCAACCTCGCGCGGGCTCCGGCGTCGACCCGGCCGGACGCCAGCGTGAAGAACCCGCGGTTCACCTCGGTGCGGATCTTCTTGGTCATCTCATCCAGAGTCGTGTAGCCGGGCAGCTCGCACTCCGCGCGGACCAGCTCTTCCAACGCCACGTTGATCAAGTCAGCGGGGTTGTCCTTGGCTTGCGAGGCCTTCCGGATCGCCTCATCGGCCACTTCCCGCACCCGGGCCGCGTCATAGGTGACGCCCATCCGCTTGCGCACGAACGACCGATGCCGCTTGGCCGACCGCTCTGCGGCATCCTCCAGGACCACCCCCTCCGGCAGGCCGATCACCTCCCGGATGTGCTCGGAGACCGCTGCGGGCACATCCTTGAGCTTCGGGAAGTATCCCAGTCGCTGATAGGCCTTCAACCACACCAATAGGGCCAGCAGATGCTGATCATCCTGCGTCTTACCGCGAGCCCACTCCACCTCGACAGACGAGGGAGTGAACACCTCCGCCAACTCCCGCGCCGACACCGCCCGTGCGAACCTCGGGTACGCCGTCCGGTCGATCGACGCCACCCGAACCCCCGAAAACCGTCACCAACCAGCGCGACCCCAGAAGTCTAACGATCGGTAATCAAGAGCGCGGCCCGTTTCTGCCGTATTCGTGTGTCCTGAACGTGAAGGAGAGTTCGATGTAGGCGAATGATCTGAAGCGATGCTGCTCGGACGATGAAGGT
>NZ_JBEZDR010000096.1:0-3501 GCF_040648415.1 Nonomuraea sp. NPDC049141 | reverse complement strand
GCCCCGCCGGGGCTGGTGCGGCGCCTCGCCGAGCTCGTCGACGGCGCGGTGCCCCACGAGCAGATCGCCCGGGACCTGGGCGAGGGCGCGCGGGCATACTCCCTGTGGCGCGACGACGTGGGCAGGGCCGGCGATCCCACCGAGCTGCCGCACGCCCAGGTGTGGGCCGACTTCGTGACCCGGTCCTGGCCGCGGGAGGCCCGCGACGCCGTCGAGCGCGAGGCGACCCCGCTGGCGTACGCCTGGACCTGGCGCCAGGAGTGGGCGGTGCGTCCCGGCATCGGCGAGGCGCTGCGCCACGCCGCCGACGCCGGCCTGCCGATGGCGGTCGTCAGCAACACGCTCTGCGGTGCCGCCCACCGGGACTTCCTCTCCGCCGCGGGGCTCTCCGGGCTGTTCAGGGCGGAGTTCTACAGCGACGAGGCCGGCCCCCGGAAGCCGAACCCGGAACTGGCGCTGCTGGCGTCCCGCGCCGTCGCGGTGTCGATCGGCGACTGCTGGTTCGTCGGCGACAGCGTGCACCGCGACATCGTGTGCGCCCGTCGCGCCGGTACGGGCGCCGCGATCCTCATGCGCTCGCCCCGCACCGACCGGGAACCGGCGCTCGCGGGCGTCGAACCGGACGCGCGGATCGAGGACGGCCACGGACTCCTCGCGCTGCTACGCGAGTACGCCGACGCCTGACCCTCTACAGGCCGATTCGCACCGGCCTGGGCGGGACGCCACCGGCGACCAGTGCCGCCAGCAGCTCGGCGAGGTCGCGTGGCCCGAACAGGTCGGACCCCCGGTAGGCGACGATGTCGGACAGGGGCCACCATCGGAATTCGCTGATGTTCTCGGCGGCCAGTTGCTCATCGGACATGGTGCCTCGCGGGATGAAGGCAGCGGTACGGACGAGGAAGTAGTCGTTGACCACGCCGTCGTAGCCTGGCAGGTGTCCGGGCACCACGAACTCCTGGTGCCACACGTGAGGTGGCTCGGCGTCCACGGCCAGCCCCACATCTTCCTGCAGCTCGCGACGAAGGGCCGCAAGCGCTGTCTCGCCGCTCTCGACGCCTCCACCGGGCGCTGCCCAGACGAATCGTCCGGGCGGATCGGGAATGGAGTGTCGGCAAAGCAGGATGCGGTGGTCCTCCGTTAGGAGGATCGCGCGGACTGAGTGACGCAGTTTCGGTGACGGCACCTCGGCATTCTCGATGGCGCATCCCGTATGAGGCCGCCATTTCCATCGAGCGGCCGTGGCAGTTGCCGTCGACCAGTACCGTCCAAGCGCCAACCACTCACGGCACGGGGGAACCCTTTGACGAATTCCTTCAGCTCCCGGCGCATGCTCGCCTGGACCGCGCCCGTGGCGCTCGCGCTGACCGCGCTCGCCCCAGCCCTGCCAGCCCAGGCCGCGCCGAAACCCACGCCCACCGTCACCACCGGCCCGGTCGACAAGGACCTCAACGGCGACGGGGTGCCCGACCTGGTCGCTGTCGGCGGTCCGGGCACCGGTCTCGGCTCCGGCGTCTGGTCGGGGCTCGGCGTGAAGTCCCGCAAGACCGGCGTAGGCACCGGCCAGGTGCAGACCCCGGCCAGCAACGTCGGCCTGCGCGGCAACGGTGTCACCGGCAACGACTCCCCGGCCGACTTCGATGGCGCCCAGGTCATCACTGGGCGCTTCACCGGCGTCGACCACCAGGACTTCCTGTACTACTACCCGACCGGAACTTCCGCCGGTAACGGTGGCGTCATCCGCGGCGCTGGGGACGGCACGATGGCCAACCCTTACGGAAACCAGTTCTCGACTTTCTCCGACAATCTGATCGATGCCAACGGCAACAGCCCGCTGCAACTGGTGAACGCGTTCCAGGCTGACGGCGTCGACACCGGCATCCCGGATCTCCTCGGCATCGCCGGTGACGCCACCAACGGCTACCGGCTCGGCTACCACCCCAACTACTTCGCGCCGGGCCTCTACTACGGCGTCACCGGCCTGACCAATCCCACGCCGACCGGCGGGACCGACTGGCAGAACTGGAGCCTCGCCAGCACCGAGACCGCCTCAGGGATTGCGCTCTTCCTGCGCAATGCCGGCACCGGTGACCTGTACCTGTGGACCGGAGTCACCATGGTCGACAACGGCGACGGCACCGGCACGCTGACCCACACCCAGTACCAGGTGGCGGCAAGCTGGAACACCGGCGTCACGATCAGCACCCTGCAGGCCGCCGACATCGACGCCGACGGCACCCCGGACCTGTGGACCGTGCTGCCGGACGGCACCTACCGGGCGTACCTGATCTCCGGCCTGTCCAACAGCGGCACCGCCACGGTCACCGCCACCCGCGCCCGACCGCTGGCCTGACTTCTGTGGGCCCATTGCCGGGCCGAAAAGATCCCCACCTGCGGAAACGCCGGTGGGGATCTTTTCGTACGCACGTTTGGCGCTACAAATGGCTGCACTCGGGACCGAGATCAACCAAGGAAAGTGCTGGTGGAGCCCAGGGGACTCGAACCCCTAACCCCTGCCTTGCAAAGGCAGTGCTCTGCCAGTTGAGCTAGGGCCCCGGGAGGCGGACGAATCCGCCGGTGCCGACAGTGCCGGCGGGGATCAGCGCAGGTCGGGCGCGGTCGTCGCCTCGTGCCACAGGGCGCGCTCGTCGTTGGAAGCCTTGACCTTCCTGGCCACCACGGCTGCCACACCGACGATGCCGGCAAGGATCAGAAGCTTCTTGAACATGGGCCCTACCCTCGCGCTCGACTGCCGTCGGACGATGTGCGGTGGGGCTAGCTGGAATCGAACCAGCGACCTCAGAGTTATCAGCTCTGCGCTCTAACCGACTGAGCTATAGCCCCGCGTGGCGACGAGCAAGGTTAACCCATCCGTCCGTCCGGCCCCAAATCGGGGGCCGCCGCGACGTCCGGGTGTTGCCGTCGCCTCTGAACCTACCGGAGGCCTGCCGCCCGGCCCAGCCGATTACGCCGTCCCTGCGGCGGGTCGACGCGCCCAGAATGCACGGAAGCCGGGGCGCCGCGCCTCGGCGGTGCCCCGGCTTCCGAGGTGGCTCAGTCGCGCTCGGCGAGGGTCAGCTCGATGCCGCCCACCAGGTCCGCGCAGACGTTGTAGACGAACGCCCCGAGCGTGGCGAGCGCCGTGAACAGCACGACGTTGACCAGGCCGATCAGCGCCGAGCTGAGGATCACGCCCTTGGCGGTGATCTGGAAGCCGCTGGTGCTCTGGCCGCCGCCGGCGCTGACCAGGTCGGTCAGGCTGTCGTTGACGCTGGTGAACACGCCCATCGCGTCGAGGGCCAGGTAGAGCACCGAGGTGGCCACCACCACGACGATGAAGAGCACCACCGAGACCGCGAACGCGAACTTCATGACGGACCAGGGGTCGATCCGCTTGAGGTTCAGCCGGGCCCGGCGCGGTCCGCGCGACGCGGCCGAGCTGACCGACGTACGCGCGGCGCGTACCGCGTCACCCACGCGCGCCGCCCCGACGGCTGCGGCGCC
>NZ_JBEZDR010000095.1:0-3513 GCF_040648415.1 Nonomuraea sp. NPDC049141 | reverse complement strand
CGCGAGCAGGCCACCGAAGAGCCGACGCCGACCGAGGACCGGGGGACCTCGCGCCCGGTCGCACCCAGGCCCCGGCGGCGGCAGCCGGCCGCCTGGACCGAGCCGGACGTGCCGGACGAGAGCCCCTCGTTCGCCATCTACCGTCCCGGGTCCGCCGAGCGCGCGCCTGACCGACCCACCCCGCGGATCCGCTCCGAGGCGCGGTGAGTGCGATGCGGCGGGCAGTCGAATTCCTGGTCACCCGGGTACTCCGGTCCCGGCTCGGCATCGCGGTCGGCATCGCCGTACTCGTGTTCGGGATCATCGGCGCGGCGCGGCTCGTGTCCGGGCCGGGCGATCCCACCTCCGGGCTCAGCAACCGCCCCGACCGACCGATCACCACGGTCGATCCGACCGCCGGAGACGATGGGGCGTTCTCGACCGGCGCTCCGCCGTCCCCGGTCACCCGCCCCGGCGAACTCACACCGGAGCAGACCGCCGAACGCTTCGTCGCCGCCTGGCTCGGCAAGCCGGGCACCACGGCGGAGCAGTGGCAGAAGGGCCTGCGTCCCCTGTCCACCCCGGTGCTGACCGACAAGCTGGCCGGCGTCGACCCGTCCGGGGTGCCGACCGGTCAGGTCGACGGTGACGTCACGCTCCGGCCCCGGGCCGAGAACTTCGTCGAGGTGCTGGTTCCGCTCGACACGGGTCGGCTCCGCCTCGAACTGGTGGCGCCCGACGGGCGCTGGCTGGTGGACGCCGTGGACTGGGAGCAGAAATGAGCGACGGGACGCGACCGCGCGGTCGACAGCTCCGACTCGGCGCACTGGCCGCCGCGTTGACGGCGACGCTCGCCCTGCTCTGCTGCACCGGCGGCGCGGGGGCCTTCTTCCTCACGGAACTGGGCGGCGAGGCGGGCAGCGGTATGACGTTCGCCAGTCAGGACTGCAAGGAGGATTCCCAGGTAAACGTGGTGGGCGACATGCCTCGGATATCCCAGTACGGCGAGCGTCAGCTCCGCAACGCCGCGAGGATCATCAAGGTGGGGCAGGAGATGAAGGTGCCGCCCCGCGGGTGGGTAATCGCTGTGGCGACCGCTATGCAGGAATCCAGACTTCTCAACCTGGCTAACCGGACCGTCGCCGAGTCCGGGAACCTGCCGAACGAAGGTATTGGCGCCGACCACGACTCGGTCGGTCTCTTTCAGCAGCGAGCCGGTTGGGGCACTGTTGCGCAGCGGATGACGCCCGAGTACGCCGCCCGGAAGTTCTACGAGAAGCTCGTCAAGGTGCCCGGCTGGGAGACGATGCCGCTGACCCGGGCCGCTCAGGCCGTGCAGATCAGCGCCTTCCCGGACGCGTACGCCAAGCACGAGGACATGGCCGCCCGGATCGTCAACGCGCTGGCCGGCGGAGCTGCCCGGATCGCGCTGATCGACGGTAGGAAGGCGTGCGACCGCGCCGCCGGAGGACAGATCGCCGCCTCCGGCTGGACGGCTCCCATCCCTGGCGGCGTCGGATCGGGCTTTCGCACCGCGAGCCGGCCCCGGCACAACGGGGTCGACATCGCCGCGCCGAAGGGCACCGATATCCGGGTAGCGGCCACCGGGCGCGTCCTGATCTCCCAGTGCGACCCGGACAAGAGCGGCCGGCGCACCTGTAACGTCGACGGCTGGCCGAACAAGGGCGGCTGCGGCTGGTTCGTCGACGTCCTGCACGCCGGTGGGTTCATAACCCGCTACTGCCACATGGTCAGCAAGCCCCGGGTCAAGGTCGGCGAACTCGTCGAGGCCGGTACGGTCATCGGCGAGGTGGGCAGCAGCGGCAACTCCTCCGGCCCGCACCTGCACTTCGAGGTGCACGAGGACGAGGACCGGAGCAGCCGCGGCGCCATCGACCCGGTGCCTTTCATGCGCTCGCGCGGCGCGCCGCTCAAGGGCGCGGGATGAGACGCTCGCCGTCATGAGCGACCCGCTTCCCGACCCGTTCGCCGACCATCCGGACTGGGCACCCCGACCACCCCGACCGATCGAGATCGTGCCGGCCACCGGCCGCGTCGAGCTCCGTGGGCGGCGTGTGCTGGTCGGCCTCCCGGGGCTCGGCTGGCGCGGTGACCTTCGCGCGGACGACCGGGTGGTGCAGAACAGCCGGACCTACGTTCCGGTCATCCCCGAGCACGAGTGGTACCGGGCGGAGTCCGACCAGGTGGAGGTCTTCGCGCCGCTCGTCCCAGTCGAGCGGGTCTGGGTGGAGACGGTGGGGGCCCGGCGGCCGGACGCGTCGGTGGACCGCGAGACGGGCGTCCGCCTGGTCTCCCTGGACGCCCCGGCGCACCGCGCTCCGACCCCGGTCTTCGAGTCGGACGCCGTCACGGGTCGCCGGGTGGTGCACGTCGTCGACGCCGTCGAGCACCGGGACCTGCGAGCCGTCACCGAGACCTACTCCGGCGCGGAGGGCGACATCTGCGTCCGGGTGACGCCGGAGGTGGACTGGTATCGGTGGGCCTGGCGGGGTCAGTCACCAACCACTTTGGAGGTTCCGGTGCATCTGCTCTGGATTGAGTGAGGACTCAGCTCTCCGGCGCTCCGGCGCAGACCCGCCAGCCGTCTCTGTCCTGCGCCTCGAAGCGCCAAGGGTCGGTCAGGCTCTGTTGCACCCCGTCTACGGTGGCGCTACGACGAATGACGGCCGTCACGGTGGCCGCTGATGAGCCGTTCATGACCACTACGATGTTCTCGATATTGATCGAGAAGCTTGTACCGAGTTCCCGTTCACGTCGCTCGACCTGGGTCCGCAGATCCTCGATCGACTGCAGTGGGCCGCCGCAGGTGAAGAGCAAAGCCCGGTTCTGGTCACGCGAAACAAGCGCGGCCTGCAAGTAGCTGACGACAGCTACGTCCGGCGACCCACGGTCGGGTGCCGCAGCCCGGTTGTAGAGCACAAATCCGGCGGCCACCCCGCCCAGGCAGAGTGCCACGACGACGCTCGTGACCACCGTGAGCACGGTGCGCAGCCGCCGCCGTGGCCGCTCCGGCGCCGGGGCCGGCGAGGGCGGCGCCAGGTGGTCGGAGGGGGGCCGTTGCGCCGGTACGCGGGAGACCTGGGAACCGGCGGGGGGCTGCACTGATTCCACCCTCTGAGGCTAGCGGCTGGACGCGGTAGACCCAATGCCCCAGATGCAGCGGATCGTGACGGACCACTCCCCATCGGTGAGATCCACGACATCCCCGGCGCAGTGTCGCCGCGCATCCCGGACGAGTCGGCCCGGCTGGGTTACGGTCTCTGCGCGGGGAGGGGTTGCCGACCTCGGGCGGAGGGGGTGGACGCGGTGGTCGGTCCGAAGGCACGCACCAACCGCGCCGCCGCACTGCATCGGCGGGCCGCCGCCACCGCGACTGCCGCCGCGAGCGTCCTCGACGACACCCGGCCCGTCCCTGCCGATCAGCGCCGCCAGTACGAGCTGGCGGATCGCCTCCGGTCCGCGGCGGCGGTGCTGGCTCCCGGCTGGGCGGGCGCTCCCCTGGAGACGACGGCA
>NZ_JBEZDR010000094.1:0-3575 GCF_040648415.1 Nonomuraea sp. NPDC049141 | reverse complement strand
TTCGTAGCGGGACAGGGAGAAGATCAGCGTGACGTTGACGCTGATTCCGTCGGCCAGGCACGCGGCGATCGCCGGCAGCCCCTGACGCGCGGCCGAGCAGGCTCGGGCTCATCAGATTGTGGGCCCGCGCTCCGCTGCACGCCACGAACTGCGCGTCGATGTTCTGGTGGTGCTGCGCCGTCAACGACGCGACGGTCCCGGGCGCGCCGGGAATCGTCGCCTGCTGCGACCAGGCGTGCCCGCTGCGCCGGCAAGAGTTCCGCCACGCCTTGTCGTCGCCGTACTGGTCGCTGACCCGCGTGTAGTCGCCCGTCCCCTCACCCGAGGAGTACGAGTCGCCCAGCGCCACCAGGAAGTGCCGGGGTTTGCTGGGCAACGGCTGCACGGCGACGGCGTCCCAGGCGATGTCCTGGACACCGGTGCCGTCCAGGGTGAAGTTGCTCAACTCGACCTTGGGGTTACCCGTTCCGGTCAGGTCGAATACGCCCAGGTTGACCCATTTGTTGGACTCCCACTGCGTGGGGATGATGCGCCGTTCGGTGGTGCCGTTCGGCCGGCGGATGACGTATTCCGCCTGCCGTGTGTGCGCGCCGTGGTCCGGCATGTGCGCCCAGATCCGGGTCCAGGCGTTGGTCGGGTTGATGTTCCAGGTGCCGGTGACCCGGTACGTGGGATGTTCCGACCGTTTGTAGGTGTGGGTGAACCAGAAGTGCCCGCCGAAGCCGGCCCCGATCTGGTGGAAGTCCACCTTGCCGGGGTTCACCACGTCGCCGTCCGGCTGGGTGTGGCTGGCGAAGTTGAGGCTGAAGGTACCGCCCGACGTGAACGTGGGCCGGCAGCCCTCCGCGCCGAGCGGCACGGTGGTCGAGATGTCGTCGATGATCCGTGCGCCGCTGGGGAGACCCTCCACCTTGCAGGTGCCGTCCGAGTTGACCGGGGTCGGGTGGATGTTGTCACCCGCGTTCGCGTACGGCCGGGGCTCGACCGTCGTGTACTTACGGTTCTCCAGGCCACAGTTGATCGAGCAGTCCGTCCAGGTGACCGGGCCGTGCCACCAGCACTTCAGGTCGTCGCGCTGGCAAGCCCCCGCCTTGGTGGTCGGGTAGTCGCCCGGCACCTTCGGTGGCAGGGTCTCATCGCAGTCGTTGACCTGGGGTTCGCAGAAGGTGTAGCGGGCCGCGTGCGCGACGTCCGGCTGCCGTGCCGCCGCTGTCACGTACGTTGGGGAGAACGTCTCCAGCTTGTAGTTGTAGCGAATCAGCGACGTGTAGGCGAAGCCGATCACCCGCTCGGGGTACGACCAGTGGTTGGGGTGCTTCGCGTTGTCGTAGCCGATGTCGTCATCGACATCGTCCTCGTCGCCCGGGTTGTCCACGTCGAGCGGCGCCGTCAGGAACCGCTTGCGGTCGGCAGGATAGTCGGTGTTGGCGGGGTTGTTGGCCCAGCCCACGCCCCAGGGCAGGGTGGGGGCCTGCGGGTTCTGTGCGTAGAAGCCGGTGTTGTAGGCCCAGACGGCGAACCACCAGTTCTCCAGGTACTTCGGGTCGCCGTCGTTGGCGATCAGCCCGGCAGCACGGGTCTGGTTCCACTTGTCCTGAAGGATCCGCAGACCCGCCGCCACGTTGGTGGCGTAGTCCGTCGCGACCGCCTTCTGCTTCGTGTAGTCCCAGGTGACCCCGGCGAGGGTCCGGCCGGTCTCGGACTTCCGCATGCCCGAGGTCACCTGACCCGCGCCGTATCCGCAGTCCGGACGCGGTTCCTTGGTCTCGTCGAAATTGATCAGATTGAAGTCCGGGTCCTGGAGGTCGAGACCGTAGTAACCCAGGCTGGTCAGCGGATTCCCGACGGAGGCGTCCACGGCATGCCGGCTCGCCTGCCAGAGGTTCGACTCCTGGGCGAGGATGCCCAGAAAGATCTGCGCGGGCACGTAGCCGCCGCCGATGAGCGCCATCGACGGGAACATGCCTTGTGGGGAGTAGGCCGGCATGGAGTTGTTGTTCCAGTTGGCGGGTCGCTGGAACGTCAGCTGGTTACGCACCGCGAGGTTGGCCGCCCACTCCATCTGGGCCACCGTCGGCTGGTAGACCTGAAGCGTCTTGTCGTTGCGGGACACCGCGCAGGCGCCGTCGGGGTCCATCGGAACGTTGGGGTCGCCCGCCGTCGCGGTCGTCCGGGAACTGCTCTGCCCGCTGGCGGCGGGCCGGCCACGCAGCGAGGGCGAGAGCCGCCGCCCGGCATGGTCCACCCGTGGCTCGACCGAGAAACGGAGTTCCGAATCGTCGGCCGTCCGGCTCGTCCTGATGTCCACCCTCTCCGGTCGCCCGTTGTCCGGCCGTTCCGCCAACTGCCCGGCGGCCTCCCGACCCGTGGTGGCCCGCTGGACGACCAGAGCACCGGTAGTGGAGACGTCCGCGTCGGGCAGGCCGTCGATAGCCCGCCAGCTACGCGGCAGCCGACCTGCCGTACCGGCCTCTGCCCGCCCGCCGACGGCGAACACCCGGCCGCCCGCTCCGGGCCGGAGCTTTACCTGGCCCTGCGGGACCGCCCCGTGGTGGGACACCTTTCCGGCGGCGAACCGCTTGAACTCGGTCCGGCCGTCGCGCACGATCTGGAACGCCACCGCGTCGGGACCGTCGGCGAGCATCCGGAAGGGCGTGCCCCCCGTCGCTGCCAGGTTGGTCAGTGCACCGCCGGCACCGATCCGGACCAGGCTGTTGCCTTTCGAGCCGATCAGCCCGTCGCGCACCGGCAGCACAGAGGAGACCTGGCCGGCGGCGCGCACCTTCCGCACCGGCGAGGTCGGCCGCGCCGTGTCGACCGTGCCGAGCCAGGTGTGGGCCGCCTGACCAGGCTCGGTCGGCATTTCCAGCCGCGACAGAACCGCCTTCTCGCCCCTGCCGCACCCGGGGTTGTGGTAGGCCAGCGACACCCGCTCGGGCAGCTTCGTGACCGCACCAGTCTTCAGGTCGACGACTGCGGCGAACCCGCCTCGCTGCATGAGCAGCTCGCGGTTGGTGAAGGTCCGCGGCGCGTACACCACGACGGCGCGCCGGCCCGAGCCGGTGACGCAGGCCTGCCCGATCCACTGGTCGGTGTCGAAGCCGGGCTCCGCGAGGGTCGCCGCAGTCCGCCAGGCGTACGCCTGCGCCTCGTCGGCGACGAGAAGATGTAGGCCGGTTGCGTCGCCGGACGTGGTGACGGCGCGATCAGCCGACCGCCGCCATGCTGTCCCCAGACGGCGGTCGGGGTCGCGGACCCGGTCCGGATCGGCGGGTGGTCGAGGTGCACGACGGGTCTCCGGTGGGCGCGCGGACGCGGCGGTCGGGCCGGTCTCGGGCGCTGCGGACTTCGCAGTCGCGATGGACGAGGGAAGGAGGGTAGCGGCGCAAATCAGCGTCGCCATTGCGGCTAGGGACCGCTTCATGCTCACCTCACGCAGACGAGGGGAATCTGCGTAGAAGGCTGGCCGGGGGCGTCATCACAGGATCATCGCCAGATCACCGTCACCCGCACGGCAAGGGTGCGGGGACTGAGGTGGTCGCGTAGGTAGGTGGTGACGGTCGCGTACAGGTGAG
>NZ_JBEZDR010000093.1:0-3594 GCF_040648415.1 Nonomuraea sp. NPDC049141 | reverse complement strand
CGCCTCGTGGGTGTCGATCAGGTCGTCGACGAGCCGGGCGAGCCCTTCGGCGTGACCCTCGCCCGCCATCGTCGCCACCACGTAGCCCTCGGGATCGATCACCGACAGGGTGGGCCAGGCGCGGGCCGCGTACTGCTGCCACATCTCCAGCTCGGGGTCGTCGAGCACGGGGTGGTGCACGCCGTACCGTTCCACGGCGGCGGCCAGCGCGTCCGGGTCCTTCTCGTGCTCGAACTTCGGCGAGTGCACGCCGATCACGACGAGCACGTCGCCGTACTTCTCCTCCAGCGGGCGCAGCTCGTCGAGCACGTGCAGGCAGTTGATGCAGCAGAAGGTCCAGAAATCTAACAAGACACAGCGACCTCGAAGGTCCTTCAAGGTCAGGTTCCGCCCACCCGTGTTGAGCCACTGCCGGCCCCGCAGTTCGGGGGCACGTACGCGCGCTGTCGATCCCATGTCAGCCAGCCTGCCATGTCTTGCTGGAGCCGAGCCGGGCATCGGGGGCTCCTCGGGACGGTGGCGAATCGGTACGGTGTGTGGCATGGGTGCTCTCAAGCCGTGGCACCTCGCCACGCTGTGCTGTGTGGTCTCGTCCGCCGCGCTCATTGGCGGCCTGGTCTGGTTCCTGGTCACGCGGGCGAACCGGCGCTAGCCGGGGCCGACGCTGCGGACGCCATTTCGGTGCCGGTCGTCCCACGGGATGGTTGGCTGGCAGGCCGACGGGCCGCGACAGGTCGACCGGGGCCGTTACACGACCTGGCGGGCGATCGTGGGGAGGACGAAACCGTCCTCGGCGAGCGCACTGGCGAGTTCGTGACGGCGATGGATGCCGAGCTTGCTGTAGGCGCGATGGAGGTGGTTCTCGGCGGTGCGCGCCGAGATGGTCAGCGCCCTGGCGATCGCGGGGGTGTCCATTCCCGTCGCGGCGAGTTCGCTGACCTGCCGTTCCCGGTCGGTCAGAGCCGGAGCGGTCTTCGGCTCGGGCAGCCACTCCGGCCAGGTGCCCTGGTGCTTGCCGAGTAACCGCTGCGTCCTTCTGGCCAGCGCGTTCGTGACCCGGCCGCCACCGAACATCGCCCCGTTGGCCGCAGCTTCCAATGCGAAACCGCGGTATCCGAGCTCCTCGAACGTGGCGCTGACCCGGTTGAGTACCCGTGCGTCTCGGCGGGCCAACGCCTCCGCGTGCTCGGCGAGGAGGGCGAAGAGCCTGCCGTCCGTCCTGGCGGCGAGTTCGCGGACTCGGCCGGCCGCGGCGGCGGACGGGGCGAGCCGCACCTCCACATGCAGGAACTCCGTGGCCATCAGCAGATCCCCGGCCCTGGCCGCCTCGGCCGCCAAACGGCGTAGGAGGGCGGCGGCTCCGGTCCGGTTGCCCGAGATGACCAGTGCCCACACCTCGCCGAAGGCGCCATAGTCGGCAGCGGCGGGCGCCGTCGCGCCCCGACGGAGCCGGGAAAGCAGTTCCTGTGCCTTCTCGACCTGCCCGAGTTGTGCCTCGACGCCGACGCCGATCGCCAGCAGGGTTTCCCGGAATCTGAAGCCAACCTGCTCGGCGGTGAGCGCACGGGCCTCACGCAACCACCTCGCCGCCTGCCCGGCGTCGCCCTGGTAGTAGGCGCAGATCCCGCCCGCGAGGGCGATGGTGGCGACCCCGTCCGGCGTGCCGTGCGCCACGGCGTCCCGGTAGTGGCGTCCGACCAGGTCTGCCGCTTGGCGGACGGCACCGGCCATGATGAGGGTCTGTACGTGGGTGGCCTGGAGGAGCGCGCGCATCGCCGGCCAGATCGACGGCTTTCCGCTCAGGTCCGTGGGGAACTCCGCGGCGGCCCGCTCGGGCCTTCCGCTCAGCAGCAGGAGCCGCGGGCGGAGCGGCGGGACCACGCTCGCCAGGAGCGGATCGCGCGGCGGATGCTGCAAGAGCTGGTCCACCGCGTCGGCTGCCTCGGCGGCCGGGCCGCCGAAGGCCAGGATGAAGGCCTCGGCCGCCAGCAGGTCGGCGTGGACGTCGGCGGGCAGCGCGGCCCGCGCCTCGGCGACCATCTGGAGCGCACTATCGGGCTCGTCGATTCCCCAACATCGGTTGATGGCGCGCAGTGCGGCGGTGTTCGCGCGTGACGCCGGATCGGTCAGGTTCCGGTACGCCTCGGCCAACCAGCGCTCTGCCGAGCGATGACTGCCTTGGGCAAGCAGTGCGCGGCCGAGGTGCCAGGCGGCTGCCGGGCCGTGCACCTGTCGGGCCAGTTGCTCCGCGGTGGCCGCGTCGTGGCCGAGTAACGCCTCCGCGGAGGCTCGCAGCACCTTGTCATCGGAAACCTCGAACCGGGCGGCCAGCCGCCACAGGACGTCGCGGACCCGGTCGGGGGACCCGGTCGCCTCCAGCGCCGTGACCAATTCGGCGTGGCCGCGCCCGGCCCCCACCCGCCCCGGCCGCGTGCGGACGGTACGAGCGGTGATTGGGTGGGCCACGGTGACCAGCGTGGACGGATCGGACTGGTCGAGCCGGATGAGGCCGAGCTCCTCCAGACGTTCGATCACCGACATCGGTGCCAGGCGTTCGATCACGTCGACCGGAGCCCCGTCACCGTAGGCGATGTATCGCAGTGCCGCGGTCTCCTCCGTCGACAACGACTCCAACGGTCCCGTCAACGCGTCACCGGCCCAGGACCGGGCGACCGTGCCCTGTCGCCAGCCCACCACGTGATCGTGGAGGGTCAGCGCGTCGTTCTCGACCGCGTTCCGCAGCAGTTCGCGCAGGAGGAGTGGATTACCTCCGGTGAGCCGCCACATTCCGTCCGCGGTGAGCCCGTCGACGTCGGTGCCGAACGCGGCGGAGACCAGCTGCCTGGTGTGTTGCCAATCCAGTGGTGCGAGATCCACCCGGTCGAGCCGTACGGTCCGGCGCAGCACATCGACCGGGCCCGTGTCGATCGTGGTCTCCGTTGCCGCGAGCAGCACCCGCACCCTGTGCTCCGAGGCCAGCTTTCCCACGAGTCGCGCGGCAGCCTCGTTCATGCCGCTCACGTTGTCGACGGCGAGAACCACCAGGTGCGGTCCGGTCGGTTGAGGAAGGCTCTCGATGAGCCGGTGCAGGGCTCCTGCGGTGTCGAGCGGCTCCATCTGCGGAGCCAGGGGATGGGCCACACCGAGCAGAGCATCATGGTGCGTCATGGTTCCGTTGGCCGGCAGCACGTGGTGGCCCTTGGCCACGCAACGGTGCAGGACGGCCTCCAGGACCCGGCTCTTGCCCACTCCCGTGGGTCCCGTGACCAGCACTGCGCGCCCCTCGGGCGCCAACAGGCGATCGGTCGTCCGGTCGATGTCGGGGTCGCGGCCCACCAGTGGCCACCGCCGTCCGATCTGAGCGGTCGACCTGATCATCGCGTCGGGCACGGGAACTCCTGTTGGGCGGGTGTTCGCAGCACCGGGTCACGAGTCCGGTCTGCCAGGATATCCGGCTGGCAGGACTCCTGGATCGAGCACCGGGCCCGGATGCCGGACACGTCCAGTCGACTCGTTTGCCCAGACGGGTAGCCGTCCCGCCCATTCGCCGCCGCCCTGCTCGTCCGCAACGGGAGCAGCTTCGCGGGCCCGGCC
>NZ_JBEZDR010000092.1:0-3619 GCF_040648415.1 Nonomuraea sp. NPDC049141 | reverse complement strand
CCTTCTCAGGCGCCGCGCCGCAGCAGCCGCCGCTGCCGCAGGCCCCGGCGGGCGCGTCGCGCTCCGAGCCGAGGGTGAGCAGCACCACGTCGTACACGAAAAGGCCTCCTGCCTCCCGACGCGACCCCTGCCGGCCGCGCCGCCACTACTTGTTAGCCTGACACCCCGGGCTCGCCGACCGGTCGCCACCTGGCACCCGAGCCTTCTGGAGGCGAGAAGATGCCAGCGATCGTGCTGCTCGGTGCCCAGTGGGGCGACGAGGGCAAGGGCAAGGTTACCGACCTGCTGGGTGAGCGGGTCGACTACGTCGTGCGCTACTCCGGTGGCAACAACGCCGGCCACACGGTGATCACGCCGGACGGCCAGAAGTACGCGCTGCACCTGATGCCGTCGGGCGCGCTCTCCCCGAGCGCGATGATCGTCATCGGCAACGGCGTCGTGGTCGACCCGAAGGTGCTGCTGGCCGAGATCGACGGGCTCGCCGAGCGCGGGGTCGACGTCAGCCGGCTGCGGATCTCCGGCGACGCGCACCTGATCATGCCGCACCACCGGGCCCTGGACCGGGTGGTCGAGCGCTACCTCGGCAGCTCCCGGATCGGCACCACCGGCCGGGGCATCGGCCCGGCCTACGGTGACAAGGTCGCCCGGATGGGCATCCGGCTCCAGGACCTGCTCGACCCGGGCATCCTGCGCAAGAAGCTCGAACTGGCGCTGCGCGAGAAGAACCAGCTCCTGTTCAAGATCTACAACCGCAAGGCGATCGACGTCGACGAGACCGTCGAGGAATACCTGCGGTACGCGGAGCGACTCAAGCCGTACATCGCCGAGACCCGGGTGATGCTCTGGGACGCGCTGGACCGCGGCGAGACGGTCCTGCTGGAGGGCGCCCAGGCCACCATGCTCGACATGGACCACGGCACGTACCCCTTCGTGACCTCGTCGAACCCGACCGCCGGCGGGGCCTGCGTGGGCGCCGGCATCCCGCCGACGGCGATCAGCAAGGTGATCGCGGTCAGCAAGGCGTACACGACGCGGGTCGGCTCCGGGCCGTTCCCGACGGAGCTGTTCGACGACAACGGGCAGCACCTGCGCAAGGTGGGCCACGAGTACGGCACCACCACCGGCCGGGAGCGCCGCTGCGGCTGGTTCGACGCCGTCGTCGCCCGGTACGCCTGCCGCCTCAACGGCGTCACGGACCTGGTGGTCACCAAGCTCGACGTGCTCACCGGCCTGCCGAAGGTGCCGATCTGCGTCGGGTACGAGATCAACGGCGAGCGCTTCGACGACATGCCGATGACCCAGACCGACTTCCACCACGCGACTCCGATCTACGAGGAGCTCGACGGCTGGTGGGAGGACATCACCAAGGCGCGCACCGAGGACGAGCTCCCCGAGAACGCGCGCCGCTACATCGCCCGCATCGAGGAACTCTGCGGCACCCGCGTCAGCGTCGTGGGCGTGGGCCCGGGCCGCGAGGAAAACGTCCTCCGCCACCCCCTCCTCTAACCCCCCCGGCCCCCCACCCCCCTCCGAGTTGATCATGAAGTTATTGCTTCGACACGCCGACGCCGACGGCAACAACTTCATGATCAACCGGGTGGGATCGGGGGGCTGTCCACAGGGCGGGGCGGGTTATCCACAGGGGGTTTCGCCGGTCGCCGGATGCCGGGACAGTCGAGCGGTATGGGGACGGATCCGCTGGCAGTCGTACGCGCGATGGCTGGTGCGCGCGACGGCATCGTGACGCTTGCGCAGGCGCGTACGGCCGGGCTCACGGTGCACGACGTGCACCGGCTCTGTCGATCCGGTCGCTGGCGCGCGGTGATCCGTGGCGGCTACCTCGTCGACGCCGACTGCTACGACGGCATCCCTCGACGGGCGCGGATCAGGGCGGCTGTCGCATCCTTCGGTGCGCCTGCCGCAGCGGTCCTGACGACGGCCGCCGAACTGCACGGCATCGCGGGGCCCCGGTCGACACAGGCGATCCACCTGTCGATGCCCGGTCCGGTCGCGAGGCACTCCCGGCTGGCTCATCCCGAGGTGGTGGTGCACCAGTTGACAGTCGCGCCCGGTCAACTGGTCCGGCTCGACGGCATCGCCGTCACCTCGCCGCTGCGGACTGTCGCCGACCTGGTCCTGCGGGAAGACCGCTACACCGCGGTGTGCGTGCTGGACTCCGCGCTGAACCGGGGGCTCGTCACCGACGACGACCTGCTCGCCGTGTCGCGCCTGATCAGAGGTCGACGCGGTGCGGTGGCGGCGCGTTCTCATCTTGCGGAGGCGGACGGCCGGGCGCAGTCCCCGCTGGAGACGCGGACGAGATTACGTTGCGTCGACGGACGGGTGCCACCGGATGCCCTCCAACTCGAGGTGCGCGACGACGACGGCTACCTGCTCGGGATCGGGGATCTCGGCTGGCGGGGCCCGAGGGTGATCGCCGAGGCCGACGGGCGGGGTCCGCACGGCACCCCGGAGGCTGTCCACGCCGACCGCCGCCGCCAGAACCGCCTGGTCAATGCCGGCTGGACCATCCTCCGCTTCACCTGGGCCGACACCCTGCACCCCGCCTACGTCCCTGACACCGTTCGTCGGGCCATCGCCGCCGGGGAGGGGGTCAGTAGGATGCGGGTGTGCGCGTACTTCTTCTTGGTGGTGGGGGGCGGGAGCATGCGCTCGCGCTCGGGCTGGCTGCGGATCCGGCCGTCGAGCAGTTGGTCGCGGCGCCCGGTAATCCCGGCATTGCTCCGCTCGCCTCGTTGCGGAGCGTCGATCCGTGCGATCCGGCGGGCGTGGCCGCGTTGGCGGTGGAGACCGGGGCCGACCTGGTGGTGATCGGGCCGGAGGCGCCGCTGGTGGCCGGGGTCGCCGACGCCGTACGCGCCAAGGGGATCGCCGCCTTCGGGCCGTCCGGCGAGGCGGCCCGGCTGGAGGGGTCGAAGGCGTTCGCCAAGGACGTGATGACCGCTGCTGGCGTACCGACGGCCCGCGCGTACACCTGCACGGACGCGGAGAGCACCGCCAGGGCGCTGGACGAGTTCGGCGCGCCGTACGTGGTGAAGAACGACGGGCTTGCCGCCGGCAAGGGTGTCGTGGTGACCGACGACCGCGCCGCCGCGCTGCGGCACGCCGAGGAGTGCGGCCGGGTCGTCGTCGAGGAATACCTGGCCGGCCCGGAGGTCTCCCTCTTCGTGGTCACCGACGGCGAGGCGGCGGTGCCGCTGCTGCCCGCGCAGGACTTCAAGCGGATCGGCGACGGCGACACCGGCCCGAACACCGGCGGCATGGGGGCGTACGCGCCGCTGCCCTGGGCGCCGTCCGGCCTGGTCGACGAGGTCATGCGCGACGTCGTGCACCCGACCCTGGCGGAGATGGCCCGCCGGGGCACCCCGTTCGCGGGCCTGCTCTACGTCGGGCTGGCGATCACCGCCGACGGCCCCCGGGTGATCGAGTTCAACGCCCGCTTCGGTGACCCGGAGACGCAGGTGGTGCTCGCGCTGCTGGAGACGCCGCTGGCCGGGCTGCTGCACGCCGCCGCGACCGGCACGCTGGCCGGGCACCCACCGCTGCGTTGGCGCGACGGCGCCGCCGTCACGGTCGTGTACAAGCCGGCTGGCTCGCG
>NZ_JBEZDR010000091.1:0-3674 GCF_040648415.1 Nonomuraea sp. NPDC049141 | reverse complement strand
TACCCGAGCACCACCGAGGCGAACCGGGTCACCAACCTCTTCGCCGGCCCCTCCGACGTGCCCGGTCGGTCAGCCCACCGTGGTGAGCATGCTCGGCCAGCTGTCGCGGAAGATCTCGGACCCGGCGCGGTCCGTGCTGCGGGTGCCGGCGAAGAGGTTGGTGACCCGGTTCGCCTCGGTGGTGCTCGGGTACGGGTTGGTGCAGCTGGTGCCGGCGCTGCCGCCGGACATCAGCAGCGCGCAGTTGCCGTTGTAGTTGTCGGGCAGGCCGAGGATGTGCCCGATCTCGTGCGTCATGATCCGCAGCGGGCTGTACTGCTGGGCCTGCTGGGTGTCGATGTAGACCCGCCCGTTGCCGAGGCTGGTCCGGATGGCGTACGAGCCACCGCCGGTGATCTGGTAGATCCGCAGGTTGGAGCCGCAGTTCGCCGTGAGCGTCAGGTTCGACGTGGCGTTGTTCCAGATCGAGGCGGCCTGGTTGGCCGTACCGGCGAAGCTGCCCGCCTGGCTGGTGTTGTAGCAGATGGTCATGGCAGCCGAGGCGGGCGTCGGGTTGGCGACCGTGACGCCGAGGGTGGCGAGCGCCGTCGCGGCGAACGCGGCCGCGAGCCGGTTGAGTCGTGAGGTCATCGCTGACTCCAATCCGGGAGGAGGGGTATCCGGAGCGTAGCCCTATAAATTCATGATTTTCAATGCCTGGCCGACGGGTGCGACCCGGTTCCGACTCCTCCGCGCCCGCGGCTCGCCGAGCTCCGTGCAGATGCGCTAGCCTAACGATCGTTCAGGTCAGCCGGTCCGCCGCGAGGTGACCGGCTCAGGTGGCGAGGGAGTCGGCGTGACGCTCGACGGTGAGGCACTGGAGCAGCTGCGCAAGCGGGCCCGGGCCGGCGGTGCGGACAAGTACCACGCGGCGAACGCCGCCAAGGGCAAGCTCTTCGCCCGGGAGCGGGTAGCGCTCCTGGTGGACGAGGGCTCCTTCGTCGAGGACGGCCTCTACGCCAACGCGATGGCCGAAGGGCTCCCCGCCGACGGCGTGGTGACCGGCACCGCGACCATCGACGGCCGCCCGGTCTGCCTGATGGCGAACGACTCCACGGTCAAGGCGGGTAGCTGGGGCGCCCGTACCGTCGAAAAGATCATCCGGATCATCGAGCGGGCCTACTCGACCAGCGTGCCGATGGTCTACCTGGTCGACTCGGCCGGCGCCCGGATCACCGACCAGGTCGACCTCTTCCCCGGCCGTCGCGGCGCCGGCAAGATCTTCTGGAACCAGGTCCGCGCCTCCGGCTCCATCCCGCAGGTCTGCGCGCTGTTCGGGCCGAGCGCGGCCGGCGGGGCGTACATCCCGGCGTTCTGCGACGTGGTCGCCATGGTCGACGGCAACGCCAGCATGTACCTCGGCTCCGACCGGATGGTCGAGATGGTCACCGGCGAGAAGACCACGCTGGAGGCGATGGGCGGGGCCAAGGTGCACTGCGCCGAGTCCGGCGTCGGGCACTTCCTCTGCAAGACGGAGGCCGACGCCCTCGACGTGGTGCGGCGCTACCTGTCCTACCTCCCGACCAACTGGACGCAGCAGCCGCCGGCCGCGTCCGCCGTCGAAGCGCCGGAGAAGGCCGACCTGGCCGCGCTGGTGCCGGCGAGCGAGCGGCAGGCGTTCGACATGCGACGGTACGTCAAGGGCCTGCTCGACGACGGCTCCTTCTTCGAGATCCAGGCGCTCTGGGCCAAGGAGCTGACGATCGGCTTCGGCCGGCTGAACGGCGAGGTCGTCGGCGTGGTCGGCAACAACTCGATGTTCAAGGGCGGCGTGCTCTTCGTCGACTCGGCCGACAAGGCGACCCGCTTCGTGCAGCTCTGCGACGCGTTCAACGTGCCGCTGCTCTTCCTCTCCGACGTGCCCGGGTTCATGGTCGGCAGCGCGGTGGAGAAGCAGGGCATCATCCGGCACGGCGCCAAGATGATCACCGCGATCTCGGAGGCGACCGTACCCAAGATCTGCGTGGTGGTCCGCAAGGCGTACGGCGCCGGCCTCTACGCGATGGCCGGGCCGGGCTTCGAGCCGGACGCCACGATCGCGCTGCCCACCGCCAAGATCGCGGTGATGGGCGCCGAGGCGGCGGTCAACGCGGTCTACGCGAACAAGATCGCGGCGATCGAGGACGAGTCCGAGCGGGCCGCGTTCGTCGCCGCGAAGCGCGAGGAGTACGAGCGCGACATCGACGTGGTGCGGCTCGCCAGCGAACTGGTCGTCGACGCGATCATCGAGCCGCACGAGCTGCGCGCCGAGCTGGTCCGGCGGTTCGCCGCCGCCCGCACCAAGGAGCGGCACTTCTCCCGGCGCCGGCACGGCGTCACCCCGGTCTGATCCCGTCGCCGGCCCACCCGGCCGGCCCGGATCCGCACCGCGCACCAGCGACCTGTCCGTTCCCGGCGTCACGAGCGCCCGGCGGCCCATCCACACAGGAGGATTCCATGGACTTCCGGCTCACCGAGGAGCAAGAGGCGCTGCGGGAGAGCGTGCGGGAATTCGCGCGCGAGGTGGTCGCCCCGGTCATCGCGGAGCACTACGAGAAGCACACCTTCCCGTACGAGGTGATCCGGCAGATGGGCAAGATGGGCCTGTTCGGCCTGCCCTTCGCCGAGGAGCACGGCGGCATGGGCGGCGACTACTTCGCGCTCTGCCTCGCCCTGGAGGAGCTGGCCCGGGTCGACTCCAGCGTGGCGATCACCCTGGAGGCGGCGGTCTCGCTCGGCGCGATGCCGATCTACCGTTTCGGCACCGACGAGCAGAAGGCGACGTGGCTGCCGAAGCTGCTCAGCGGCGAGGCGCTGGCCGGCTTCGGGCTGACCGAGCCGGGCACCGGCTCGGACGCCGGGGGCACCCAGACCCGCGCGGTGCTCGACGAGTCCACCGGCGAGTGGGTGATCAACGGGTCCAAGGCGTTCATCACCAACTCGGGCACCGACATCACCGCGCTGGTCACCGTCACCGCGGTCACCGGCACCCGCCCGGACGGCTCCAAGGAGCTCTCCACCATCATCGTGCCCTCCGGCACGCCGGGCTTCACCGTCGCGCCGGGCTACTCCAAGGTCGGCTGGAACGCCTCGGACACCCACGAGCTGACCTTCGACGACTGCCGGGTGCCGGCGGCGAACCTGCTCGGCGAGCGCGGCCGGGGCTTCGCCCAGTTCCTGCGCATCCTCGACGAGGGGCGGATCGCCATCGCCGCCCTGGCTGTCGGCCTGGCCCAGGGCTGCGTCGACGAGTCGGTCAGGTACGCGAAGGAGCGCCAGGCGTTCGGCCAGCCGATCGGCAACTACCAGGCGATCCAGTTCAAGATCGCCGACATGGAGATGAAGGCGCACACCGCCCGCCTGGCCTACTACGACGCGGCGGCGCGGATGCTCGCCGGCGAGCCGTTCAAGCGGCAGGCCGCCATCGCCAAGCTGCACGCCAGCACCATCGCCGTGGACAACGCCCGCGAGGCGACCCAGATCCACGGCGGCTACGGCTTCATGAACGAGTACCCGGTGGCGCGGTTCTGGCGCGACTCCAAGATCCTGGAGATCGGCGAGGGCACGTCCGAGGTGCAGCGCATGATCATTGCGCGCGACCTGGGTATGTGACCCGGCGCGGGCCCGGTGGCGTGGGGCGGCCCCCCTCGCGCCAC
>NZ_JBEZDR010000090.1:0-3690 GCF_040648415.1 Nonomuraea sp. NPDC049141 | reverse complement strand
GCTTCTTGATCTTCTCCGAGTGGCCGGACTGCTGACCACCGAAGTAGACCGGGATCGAGGGAACGTCCTGGTCGATCAGGGCGACCGCCTCGGCGTACTTGGCGTGCGAGGCCTCCAGGCTCGGCGCGGAGGCGGCTTCCTTGGCCAGCGCGTCGACCTGCGGGTTGCTGTACTTGCCGTCGTTCGAGGAACCGCCGGTCACGTAGAGCGGGCCGACCCAGTTCTCGACGTCCGGGTAGTCCTGCTGCCAGCCGGCGCGGTACATGCCGGTCATCTTGCCGGCGTTGATGTTCTGGCGGAACACCGCGAAGGTCGGCACACCCTCGGCGCGGGCGTTGATGCCGAGGTTCGTCTTGACCTGCTGCGCGACGGCCTCCATCCACTCCTTGTGGCTGGCGTCGGCGTTGTAGAACATGACCAGCTCGCCGGTGAAGCCGCCGGCCTCCGCGAGGAGCTTCTTGGCCTCCTCGACGTTGAACTGGCACGCGGTGCAGTTGCCCGCCTTGGCGCCCGGGGTCAGCGGGTTGGCCCAGCTGTCCGCCGGCTTGCGCGAACCGAAGAAGATCTTGTCGCTGATCTCCTGGCGGTTGATCGACATCGAGATCGCCCGACGCAGCTTCGGGTTCTGGAAGCGCTTGTCGTAGATCGGGAAGGCGATGATGCCGGTCGACGGCGTGGTGGAGGCGATGGCCCGGTCGGCCAGGTCGGTCTTCCACTTGTCGCCCGCGATCGCGGAGACCGGAACCTGCTGCTGGAAGTCCAGGTTGCCGGCGAGCAGGTCGTTGTACGCCGCCGTGTCGTCCTGGTAGAGCTTGATGTTGACGTCCTTGATCTTCATCTTGTCGTTCAAGGAGTAGTCATCGAAGCGCGTCAGCTTGATCTGGACGTCGTCTTCCCACGACACGAACTTGATCGGGCCGTTGCCGATCGGCTTCTTGCCGAACGCCTCGGCGCCCTGGGTGAAGAACGCGTCCGGCAGCGGCATGAAGGTGCTGTAGCCGAGCTTGGTCGGGAACACGGCGGTCGGCGCCGCGAGGGTGACCTCGAAGGTGAAGTCGTCGACGACCTTCAGGCCGGACATCTCCTTGGCCTTCGGCTCCGGGGCCTTCTGCGGGCCCTCGGCGCCGTCCGGGTCCTCGGTGTGGACGTCCGCGAAGCCCTGGATGTCGCCGAAGAAGCTGCCGTTCTGCGCGCCGTTCGGCGAGTAGGCGCCCCAGTTCCAGGCGTCCACGAAGTTCTTGGCCTTGACGACGGTGCCGTCGTGGAACTTCGTGTCCTTCTTGATCTTGATCGTGTAGACCTTGGAGTCGGTCGTCTCGATCGACTCGGCGACCGCGTTGCGCGGGGCGCTGCCGTCGTTCGGGTACTCGACCAGACCGGTCCAGATCCAGTCGATGATCGCCCCACCACCGGTCTCGGTGGTGTTCGACGGGACCAGGCCGACCTCCGGCTGCGTGCCGTCGATGGTGATCGCGCCGTCCGAGCTCGCGCCGGCGTCGCCGCCGTCGCTGTCACTGCTCGAGCAACCGGACGCGACGAGCGCGAACGCCGCGCCCAGCGCGACCGCGCTGCTTGCCCGCTTCGAGACTCTCATTCCGAGGGGCCTCCTCTTTCTGAACCTGGTTCCGTCGTGGGTATCACGCACGTTGGGGGTGACACGTCCGGCGCCCGCACCGCGGGAGCCGGTTTCACCGCAGAGAATTCGGGACAAGATGTTGTACGAATCCGCCGGGCCGCCCCGCCCTTGACGCTCGGCACCGCGCACACGAGACCACCACGGAGCACCGTCAACAGGCGGGTCCCATGGTCGTCAGGCCGTACGGAGTGCCTCACATGAGGGGTGAGGTGCTGCCACTGTGACACCCACCGGCCCGTTCCGTGAAGGTGCCGTTATCAAGCCGTTAGTTGGTCGCCACGTTGCCGATACTTGAAAAAAGATCATGATCTACGCCGGTCGTACCACTCTGAGCAGGAAAGACACGGTTCGGCGGGGGCGCCACCCCGGGTGTGGGCGCTGCGGCTGTGACCTTCCCCGCGTCCGCTCCGGCACGCACGGACGCCGTCCGGGCGTTGGCCGTTTTTGCCCATCCGGACGATGCCGACCCCGGCTGTGCGGGCACCATCAAACCCCGTTCCGCCGGCTCTGGATCGTGCTCGGCGCGGCCTCCTTCGGCGACTGGTTCGGCCTGCTCGCCACCAGCGTCTTCGCCGCCTCCCAGGTCGAGGGGAGCACCGCCAAGGGCGCCGCCTTCGGTGGCGTCATCGCCATCCGGCTGCTGCCGGCGCTGGTGCTCGGCCCGATCGCCGGCGTGCTGGCCGACCGCTTCGACCGGCGCTGGACCATGGTCATCTGCGACGTGCTGCGGTTCCTGCTCTTCGCCTCGATCCCGCTGGTGGCGCTGCTCGGCGCCTCGGGCGGGGCGGTGGTCCTCTGGGCGGCGATCGCCACCTTCCTGATCGAGTCGCTCACGCTGCTGTGGATCCCGGCCAAGGAGGCCGCGGTCCCCAACCTGATCCCGCGCGCCCGGCTGGAGGCCGCCAACCAGCTCACGCTGATCACCACGTACGGCCTAACCCCGGTCCTCGCCGCGCTGATCCTCGCCGCGCTCGACGGCATCGTGCGGGGGGTCACCGGGGGCGCGGCGCCGGACTGGGCCGAGCCGGCCGATCTGGCGCTCTGGTTCAACGCGTTCTCCCGGCTGGCCACCGCGCTGGTGGTGGCGTACGGCATCAAGGAGATCAGCCAGGGGCAGGCCGCCGAGCGGGGCGGGGGCGAGCAGAGCATGCTGCGCCAGTTCAAGGAGGGCTGGCGCTACATCGGCCAGACCCCGCTGGTGCGCGGCCTGGTGCTCGGCATCTTCGGCGCGTTCGCCGGTGGCGGCATCGTGATCGGCACCGCCAAGTTCTTCGCCATCTCGCTCGGCGCCGGTGACGCCGCCTTCTACCTGCTCTTCGGCGCCATCTTCGTCGGCCTCGCGCTCGGCATCGGGCTCGGCCCGATGATCGTCAAGGACATGTCCCGGCGGCGCTGGTTCGGCATGAGCATCGTGCTGGCCAGCGCCTCGGTGATGACCCTGGCCTTCGCCATCCACCTCTCCATGGCGATGGTCGGCGCGATCCTGGTCGGCGCGGGCGCCGGGATGGCCTTCCTCTCCGGCACCACCCTGCTCGGCGGGGAGATCGCCGACGAGGTGCGCGGCCGGGTCTTCGCGGTGGTGCAGATCGGCACCCGGCTGGTGCTGATCCTCGCGATCGGCCTCGGCAGCCTGCTCGCCGGCGTCGGCGGCTCGCGCCGGCTGGAGCTGGCCGACCTGGGCGTGTCGATCTCGTCCACCCGACTGCTGCTGCTCGCCGCCGGCGCCGCCGGCATCTTCGCCGGGATCAGCGCGTTCGGGCAGATGGACGACAAGAAGGGCGTCCCCGTCCTGGCCGACCTCTGGGGCTCGATCCGGGGCCGCCCGCTGATGCCGGCCGAGCCGTTCGTCTCCGCCGGCCTCTTCGTGGTCTTCGAGGGCGGCGAGGGCGCCGGCAAGTCCACCCAGCTCGCCGCGCTCGCCGAGCGGCTGCGCGGGCAGGGGCGCGACGTGGTGGTGACGCGCGAGCCGGGGGCCACCGCCGTCGGCGAGCGGATCCGGTCGCTGCTGCTCGGCGCGCCCGGCTCCGACGGGCCGTCGCCGCGCGCCGAGGCGC
>NZ_JBEZDR010000089.1:0-3699 GCF_040648415.1 Nonomuraea sp. NPDC049141 | reverse complement strand
CGCGGAACGCTCCAACACCGGCTCCTGGGGCCGACCCCGGGAGTCGGGGCGTGCCGGCGTCACAGGTCGAGGCATTGAGGGCTCCGGTCGACCCGACGCTCTCCTCCGTCGCGCCGACCGCACCCACGACAGTTGCTCCTGTCGCGTCTGGGTTCCCAGGTTCCGTCGGCGATCCGGTACCCGGTGCGGGATTCACCGCACAGAACATCAACGTCGCGACAACCGCTCCTCAAACGACCAGCGGGCCTGCCTCCCACAGTTCAATGGCCAACTCTGCGCTCGCCGGTCCTTCGGCGGCGCAGGCGTCCGCGGTGACCACCACGATGCCGGTGACGTCTGGCGAGACAGCGGCGAGGGCCGTTGCTTCGCAGGCGTGGTCCCCACGGGTCTCAGAGGTGGCACGGGGTCGACCCGCAGACCCGTCACCGACAGATCGAACGCCCGAGGCGGCACCACACCCGTCGAGATCGGAAGGGCAGCCGCCCCCACGTCCGCGCACCCCGGAGTGGTACGCCGTGAAATGGGCTGCGGACCAGGACGCGTTCGAGCGCCGCCGCTACCGAGGTCACTTCGAGCACCAGCGCACGAACATCGAGCAGAATCGCCGTCTGGACAGCGCAGCGCGACTGCGCCAGGCCGCAGAACGAAGTTACGACGAGGCCCGATGGTTGGTCAGCGAGGGCCGTCGCCTCGCACAGGCCGGGCATCGCGCTGCAGCCGAGCGTTACTTCTTGGGTGCCCGTGACCGGGAGCGCTGGTATCACCAGCAGAATGACCTAGCAGAGAACATCCTCGCTGGTGCGGCCGCTCCGGGCGTCGTCGCCGTAGCTGATGCGGACTTCCGGCGGATCAACGACGACGTCGGGGACTTGGCGTACGGTGCCGTGGAGACCGTCGACCGCTCGGCGCTGACGGGCGACGACTACCCGCCGCCGATCGACCGGTCCCGGAACTACGGTCGGCCCGGCGGTCTGCGTCCGCCGCTGGCCCTGCACCAGACCGACATCGAGCGGCAGGTGCCCCGAGCACCCGACGGGAGCGTCCGGCGCACCGCCGACCCGCGAGTGGGTGGCTGGTTCGGGTTGGTCAACGACGGCGGGCCGCAGGCCGACCCGACCCGCGGCATCAACTGCATCGACTGCACCCTGTCGCTGTTCGACACCTGGATGCACGCCCGCCCCCGCGTCGCCGCGCCCCGCACCTTCGACGCCTACGTCGCGGGCGACGTCACGTGCCCCATCAACGGCGAACGCGACGGCATCGGGCGGGTGGAGGACATCACCGGAGGACGCTTCCAGCGCCTCTGCCAGCCGACCGAGGACGTCCAGGGTGTTGAGCGGCAGCGGGCCATCGACACGGGATACCGCAACCTCCACGACCAGCTCCGCCTCGGGGGCCACGGCAGCTTCGCCTTCGTCATCAACAACTGGGAACAGGGCGGCGCCCACATCTGGGTCGCCCTCAACCAGAACGGCACCATTCTCTACCTCGACCCGCAGACCGGGGCCGTTTCGACGGCGCCCCTGTACCGGCATCACGGCGTCCCGCATCCGCACAACGCCGTCGACACCGAAGTGCTGGTGATCGGCTCCGACGGCAGACCGATGCCGCTGGGCGGGCTGCGGCGGGGGCGGTTCAGCCAGCGACCGGACCTGCCGGAATACCCACCCGTCGAGACCGACCAGGGTTACGGCGAGATCTTCCTCAACCGCATGCACCTGCTCGATGGTCCCGGCGCGGCGCCGTCCGACGGGTCGATGCCATCGGGGCCCCCACGACAGTCCGACGAGGCGGGACCGGCCCCCGAACACAGCGACACACCGTCCGAGGACCTGCGGACGGCGCGGGAACGCGCGCAGGCGGAACGGGCGGGGAACCCGCTTGCCGTCGGCGCGATCCTGGCCGCAGAGCCCGACCTGGAACGGGTCTTCGCGGCCGGCGTGACGTCGGCCGAGGTGGCGGCCGGCGTAGACCCCTCGGCACTCCGGCGACTCGTGCCGCAACTTGACGACGCGGGCGCTGAAGACGTGGCACGGCTGTTTGCGGATCCACGCGTGCGGCGGATGCTGGACGAGACGTGGCGGCAGCCGCCCAAGGACGAGCCGATGTTGGCCGAGAACCTCGTCCGACGACTGGTACAGCGGCCCGACCTTGCACGGATGGTTTTGGGTACACCCGAGCTGCTGAATTCGTTGACCGCCAGGCCGCTGACGATGCTCAATCTAGCTGGACAGCAGCGGGCGATCGACGTCCTCGGCTTCGTGCTCAGTGACATCGATCGGCGAGGCACAGCGGCTGTCATCGGAGAAGGCGTCGCCTCCCCACGGCCTGCGGAACTGACCGATGCGCAGCGACTACTGAGTGAACGTGTGGCGGCTCGAGGGCATTCGCCCGTGCAGATGGGCTTCGACACGACGAGGCGTCACGACGATGACTATCGGTGGGCTTTCGTGCAGCGTCTCTTTGTCGAGTCGACGGAGGCCCAGCGGGAGTTGAACCGGCTGGCGACTAGTCTGGCCGCTGGCGTAGGCAGGCCAGGCTGGCGCGCCAAGCCGAAGGGTGTAGATCGAGTGAAGGACAAGCTTGTCGAGTACGAAAACGACGCGTCCCGGCTCAAGGACCTGGCAGCGGCAAAGGTGGAGTTCCATCGACTCGAAGATCTCTACAACGCCTTGGACCAGTTGGATCGAGACCCCAAGGTGGTGATCGCTGGTATCAAGGATCGCTTCCTCAGGCCAATGCGCAGCGGGTACCGCGACATCCTTGTCAATCTCCGCATGCCTAACGGGCACGTTGCTGAACTCCGTCTGCATCTTGCCGCCATCGACGAGGTTGCCGAGTGGGAACATCCGCTATACGAGGTCCGGCGAGATCTTGAGGCGCTCGCAGAAGCGCAGAACCGACCGCTCACCCCGATGGAGCAAGCCGTGCGGCGTGGGCTGAACCGCGAAGGCCAGGCCGCCTACTGGCGAGCGATGGGCGACGAGCGGAACGGGGCGTGACTGTTGTGGAACTTCCTCCTGGCGTCGATGTCCCGGCCTTCTACAGCTACTACGAATCCCCGGTCAAGATCGTCGGAACGGGCGAAGGGGCTGTCGCTGCCTGGCGTTTGTCCAAGGACACGGGCGGCTGGGTTGAGGCAGACCGCCTCGTGGGCATCCTGCTCAGTGGCGAAAGCGACGAGGTTGAAGAGTTGACCCGTGAAGAGTTCATCCAACTTACTGAACATGACCGTGGCTACTACCTGCGCGGCGAGGGCCCTGTCTTCGCCCTGTACGAAACAGTACGGGCGATCCAGGACGAAGTGGCCCGCGAAAGGCGTTACCCTACGCCGACGGAACTTGCCTTGATCACCGGAATTCAGCGCAGGACGTTCGTCATGTTCGAGGAGCAACTCCAGCAATCGGGCGATCCGGCTGCTGATCCTGGCCTGGGTGCGGAAAACCAGGCATAGTGCCTTCTCCCGGGGCCGGCTCCTCGCCTCTGCGCTGAGGTGCGGCGAGCCGCGCGGCACTCGCTACGGGCCCTGCCGCCATCAACGGTGTCACGACTTCGCCTGATGGCGCACCTGACGGAGCTGGACCGGCCTCGTTCCTGCGGACGGTGCCTGGCGAGGACGCGCCGAAGCGCCGCAGCGCATGGGCCGCCCCGGGGGGTCTGCGGTCGCACAGACGGACCCAGCCGCCGCACCCTGCTGCG
>NZ_JBEZDR010000088.1:0-3758 GCF_040648415.1 Nonomuraea sp. NPDC049141 | reverse complement strand
GGGAGCGCCGAGGTGATCAGGGCGCCATGGACCGTGAAACGGCCGGGTGACGTCCATGCCGTCCTGATCACCGGGCATCGCGGTGGGCGCCGCGGGGCGCCTACCATCGGCGGTATGGGACGTGAGCTGGCAGCGGGTGCGCGATGAAGCTGAAGCTGGACCTGCACGACATCTTCAACAAGGGCCAGGACATCGACCGGGCCCTGCGCGGGATCATGGACGAGGCGGTGGCGAAGAAGGCCACCCTCGTCGAGATCATCCCCGGCAAGGGCTCCGGCCAGCTCAAGAAGCGGGTGCTGCGCTTCCTCGACCAGAAGGACGTCAAGCAGCTCTACCACCGCGTCGAGAAGGACTCGAAGAACTTCGGCCGCCTCTTCGTGCACTTCCGCTGGAAGTAGCTGGAAGAGCCCGGGTGCCGCCTCGGTCGTGGACGGTGCGTCGAGGAACGCCACGAGGAAGCCGACCACCGATCGCCGTGAGTCGGGCTACCGACGGACGTTCACCGATGCTTGCGACCACCCGGCAACATCATGATCCATGGAACTTCTACGGTGGCCGCTGCGCGTCGCGACCGCGACGCTGCTGTGCGGACCGCTGCTGGCGCTGTACTGGATGGATCCCTGGGAGCTGGCCTGTCTCGCCGTCACCGGGGTCCTGCACGTCGAGGTGGGACTGCGGCTGTGGCGGGAACGCCCCGACAACCGTATCGGGCTGCTGCTGGTGGCCTGTGGCCTGGTGTGGCTGCTGGACGCCTGGGGTCGCGTCGCCCTGCCGTCGCTGTTCGCCGCCGGCATGATGCTGAGCATCGTGCACGACCCGATGCACCTGCACGCCGGTCTCGTCGTGTCGTCGGGCCGGCTGCGTGGGCGCTGGGAGCGGCTCGTCGCCGCGGCGGGTTACGCGTACTGGCCGGTGATCGTCGCCGGGGCCATGGTGGCCGGGACGCTGAGCACCGGTCTCCTGCTGGACCTGCGGGCGTTGTCCTATCCGCTGGTCGGCGTGTTCCTCGCCGGGTTGTTCATCGTGCGGTACCGCCGGGCCGACCGCGCCGAACGGCACGTGTACGCCCCGTTCTGGGCCGCGTTGGCCGTCAACGGCCTGTGTACGGCGATGCTGAGCACCGTCACCTACGGCTCCGGGCACTGGCCGACCGCGCTCTACGCCCTCGGTGCGGCGCTGATCCCGGTCGGGGCCGCGCTCAGCATGCACCGCGTCGAGCGCCGCCACCTGCGCCGGGCCCGCGATCGGGAGCGCCGCAGGGTGGAGCGTGACGTGCACGACGGAGTGCAACAGCGGCTGCTCGCCGCCGCCATGATGCTGCGGCAGGACGATCCCGCGCTGGTCGCGCGCGGCGCGTCGGAGGTCGAGCAGGCGATCGCCGATCTGCGCGACCTCGTCCGGGGTATGAACCCGGCGGCCCTGGTGTGCCACGGCCTGTCCGGGGCAGTGGCCGCCATCGCCGAGCGGGCCGCGGTCCCGGTCCTGGTCGACGATCGGGTCAGCCACCTCACGCTGCCCGAACCGGTCGCGGTCGCCGCCTACTTCGTCACCATGGAGGCGGTCACGAACAGTCAGAAGCACGCCCGGGCGGGCCGGGTGTCCGTCACGCTCGCCGCCAGCGGGGGCCGGGTCGAGGTCACCGTCCACGACGACGGGATCGGCGGCGCGCTCGCGGTGCCGGGTGGAGGGCTGCACGGCCTGCGGGAGCGTGTCGAGTCGTGCGGCGGGACCCTGCGGGTGTCGAGCACCCGGGGGCGTGGCACGGCGGTACGCGCCGTCATGCCCCTCGCGGCGTCATGACCCGGGCCTTGACGGTCGCCGCTCGGGACGGTGGTATGCGGGCGGTTCTGGCCGACGACTCCGTACTGCTGCGCAGCGGCCTCGTACTGTTGCTTGAGCGGCACGGCATCACCGTCGTGGCTGAGGTCGGCGACGGCGAGCAGCTGCTGGCCGCTGTCGCCCAGCACGAGCCGGACATCGCGATCGTCGACATCCGCATGCCGCCCAGTTTCACCGTGGAGGGCGTCCGCGCCGCGCTGGCCGTACGCCGTCGTCACCCGGGTGTCGCCGTGCTGTTGCTGTCCCAGCACCTGGAGCACCGGGAGGCTCTGGCCCTGCTCCAGAAGCCCGGCGGCGGGGTCGGCTATCTGCTCAAGGACAGGATCACCGATGTCGCCGGGTTCCTCCGGGACGTGCGCGACGTCGCGGCGGCAGGCACGGCGATCGACCCGATCGTGGTCGAGCGGCTGTTGCGCCGTCCTCGCGCGTCGGGTGGCGTCGGCATGCTGTCGCCGCGTGAGCGGGAGATCCTGGCCCGGATGGCGGCAGGTCGGGCCAACCGGGGCATCTCCGCTGACCTGCACCTCTCCGAGCGCACCGTGGAGACCCACGTACGCAGCATCTTCGCCAAACTCGGGTTGGCCGACGAGCCGGACACCCACCGGCGGGTGCTCGCGGTGCTGACCTTCTTGGCGGACTGACCGGACTGACCCCTGGCCGACATCAATTACGTGCTCGCACTGAGGCGCCGGGACGTTCGGATTCCTAGTGTTGATCTCCGTAACGGCAACCATTTGGAGGGGGACGACATGAGGTTCCAGACGGTATCGGCCCGGCTGGCGGTGGCGGCGGCGGTGGCAGGCAGCGCGCTGGTCGGTGTGACGCCGGCACAGGCGGCGGCCACCAGCACCGTCGTCTGCGAGGAGACCAAGCAGGTCGAGGAGGCGTCGTACGACGTCAACTCCGGCTGCTGGTTGCAGTACGGCGACCGGGTCCAGATCAGCGCCTACGGGTCGATCTGGTCCGGGGTGTGGCTCACGGGGCAGAACGGGCCGCAGGGTTGGACGAACATGGCCGGCGACTCGAAGTTCCCGATGACGAACGCCCGCGCCTTCTCGCTGCTGGCCAAGACCAACGGCAACTACCGTTACGCCGGGACCGGCACGACGTTCACCTACTACGGCACCGGCAGCACGCTGTACCTGCGGATCAACGACGACGCGCCGGGCAACGGCAGCGGCGCCTTCACCGCCGACGTCACGGTGACCCGCGGCTGAGCTGAGGCCACGGCGACCCGCTGCTGACAGGTGCGGGGGTGACTCGGCAGACGACCGTTTCCCGAGCCACCCCCGCCGCCTGCCCCAGCGCGGAGCCGCCTGCCCACCCCCGCCGCCTGCCCTGGAGCGGAGGGGCCTTGGAGCGGAGCCGCCTGCCCTAGAGCGGATAGGTGCGGGCCACGGCCAGCATCTCCGAGCTGTGCGAGCCCACGATCCCCACGTCTGGCGGGCGCGGCCGGAAGCCGGGCAGGGCGTCCAGGCCGTCGCTGGCGTCCATCGCGCGCAGCGCCACCTGCCCCGCCTTCGGCGTGACGGTCAGCGTCACCTCGATGCCCTCCGGCGGTGGGGCGTGGAAGACCAGGCCGAAGCCCCAGCGCCCCTCCCGGGCCTCCACCGGCACCGCGCGGCCGGCCACCTCCGCCCGCAGCACCGTCGCCGTGGCCGCGTCCACGTGCAGGGCGGTGAGGCGGACCTGGCGCTGGGGGACCAGCCGCACCCGCATGGTGCGCTCGGCGCCGGCCGTGGTGTCGGCGAGCACCTCCAGCTTCGGGGCGGGCAGGTTCGCCGCCTGCGCCGGGCCGGCGCGCAGTTCCGCGTCGCCCAGGCCGGGGAAGTCGGCGACCTCGGTCACCCCGTCGACGTAGTGCCCGTGGTGCTCGGCTCGGGCCGCCCGTTCTTCGCGACGGGTCCGCTGGCCGATCC
>NZ_JBEZDR010000087.1:0-3780 GCF_040648415.1 Nonomuraea sp. NPDC049141 | reverse complement strand
GAACGCCGCGGCGCCGATGACCCAGGCGCTGGACGGCGCGGCGGGCAGCAGCGCGGGGGCCGCCACGAGGGCGAAGGCGCCGACGATGTCGGTGAACATGGACCAGCGCCGGCCGATCCACCGGTTGACCGGCCCGACGATGACGGTGCCGATCACCCCGCCCGCGCCGAGGCAGGTGAGCAGGAAGCCGTACTGCCGCTCGTCGAGCCCGAGCGGACCACCCACGGCGTAGACCGGGATGAGGGCGAGCCACGCCGCCCAGCAGCCGGCCATGATCGCGATGAGCAGGGCCATCGTCCGGAGCAGCCGGTGCTGCCAGAGGAACTGGAGGCCCTCACGGATGTCCTCGTTGACCGAACGCTTGCGGGCGGTGGCAGCCACCTTGAAGTTGCCGACGAGCAGGAGCAGCAGGACCGCGCCGGCCACGTAGGCGAAGCCGGTGACGCCGAGGGCCAGGCCGAATCCGATCGCCACCAGGAAGCCGCCGATCGGCTGCCCGGCGAACCCGTTGAACAGGTACTCCAGGGCCGTGATCCGCGCGTTGGCGGTCTCCCACCGGTGTTTCGGCACGGCCGACGGGACGATGGAGGCTCCGGCGATGCCGGCCACCACGTCGGCCAGGCCGATGACCAGTGCGGCGGCGTAGATCAGCGCCAGGGTCGGGCTCGCGGCGAGCACGGCGACGAGGAGCGCGCCGACGGAGAGCATCCGGGCGATCTCGGCGCCCATCAGCAGCGACCGCCGGTCCATCCGGTCGACGAAGACCCCGACGTGCAGCGCGGCCACCAGCCACGGCAGGCTCATGATGGCCGCGACGGCGGTGACCACGACGGGCGAACGGCTGATCTGGGCGGCGAGCAGCGGGAGGGCGATCCGGGCCACCGCGTCGGCGATGTTCGTGGTGCCCGTGAAGATGACCAGAATCCATTCGTTTCGCCTGGCTCCGGGCGGATCCGCCTGCACTGTGGGTTGAGCTGTGGCCACGACAATCCCTCACACGGTCTTGAATTAAGAGAAGTGAATGGGGACTCCGCCGCGAAGTGCGCACACCACCCGGACAAACGATAAAGGACCATTTAGCCGGTCGCACTTGTCAATTAGGCGACATGTGAGCCGGGCGGGTGGTCGACCGATCCCGCGCAGCCGTGCCGTCAGCGCCGGCAATTCCGACCAGACCGGTCGGCGGGCGGCACGGAGTGGCAGGTCATCGGGGTCCGCGCGTTGACGGTGTGGGCGTACGGGCATCGACAGGCGGCTCTATCAATCGCGGAAAAGTCCCTTTCGCACCTTTTGGGAATACTCTGCGTTGCGCTGGTTGCACCATAGGTCATCCGAAGAGGCGTGTCCATCCTCACGTCGACAGCTTGCCCGGCCCCGGTGCGTCCGGCGGCGGCCGGCGGCCCGCGCTCCGCCGGCGCCCCGAACAACACCTACGGGCAGTTCTGTCGGGCCCTGCCACATCTGAGGCAGTTGGGGAAAATTGCCGCCCGCCGGCCCGGCCGCGCCACTGGTCGACGCCCCTTTTGCACCGCCCCTTCCCCGATGCGCGCGAACCCGCGGCACCGCCTGAATCAGCGACCAACGACATTCCATCTCGGGAACATCGAGCGAACATCGGAGCCGGGATGCTCTGACCGGTAGAACTTCCAAGCGCAAATTCAGTCGACCCCCACCTCGATCGGCAACCGCTGCTCATCCGGTTTCCGATCACTCGGGCGCGGCCGACCTCAGGTGAACGGGAAGCAGGGATGACGACTCCAGCTGACCTCGACACGACGATCGCGAAGTACGCGTCGGTGGCCTTCGACGACTCGACCCCCCTGCTGGAGGCCGGACTCGAATCGCTGTCCCTGCTGCGGCTCGCCGTCGAGCTGGCCAACGACGACGACGCCGAGATCGACGCCACCCGCCTCGTGGACCTGCGCACGGTGGGTGACCTCAAGCAGTGGCTACGCGAGCTGAGCGCCGTGGGCGCCGAGACCGGAGGCGCACGGTGACCACGACGGCCGGGACCCAGCTCGCGGCGGAGACCGCCCCGGAGCGGCTGCCGATCACCGAATCGCAGAAGGGGCTGCTGGTCGTCAACGAACGCTCACCCGGGCGCGCCGTCTACAACCAGCTCGTCCGGTTCGACATCGACCCGTCGATCCCCGACGAGACGATCGAGCGCGCGCTCGCTACGGTCGTCGCCGTTCAGCCGGCCATGCGCCAGGTGTTCGGGCTGCTGCCCGAGATGCACGCCCGGCTCACCCCGCCCCCACGGGCGGAGGACTTCCCGCTCGAACGGGTCACGGCCCGCCGACGCGACTTCGAGGAGGCGGTCGGCGCGGCCCAGCGGCGCATCGGCCGACCGGAGTTCGACCTGGCCAACGGCCCCGCGTACCGGTTCGCCATCGTCCGGTGCCTCGACGAGCCCCGCGTGGCGGTCCTCATGTGCGACCACCACATCATCCTCGACGGCGTGTCGATGGGGCCCCTGGTACGCGACCTCCAGGAGGCGCTGTCCGGACGCCTCGCCGGGGCGGAGATCGAGCAGCGGCGCGCCGCCCGCGAGAAGGCCTTCGTCAAGGAGCTGGCGGCGCAGAACCGCACCGCCACCTCCGACCGCGTCGTCGAACGGTCCCGGGAGTGGGCGGCCCGGCTACGGGAGGTCCCGCCCCTGGTGCTGGCGCCCCTGCCCGGGCGCGCCGCGCAGACGGAGTTCACCGGCGACCGGGTGAGCTGGTACCTCAGCCAGGCCGAGACGGCAGCGCTGTCGGAGACCTGCCGGCGGCTGGAGATCTCCCCGTTCGTCTTCTTCTCCGGCATCTACGGCACCGTGCTGGCCCGGCACGCCAACGTGTCCAGCGTCCTCGTCGGCAGCCCGTTCATGGCCCGCCGCACGATCGGCGCGTTCGACCTCGGCGGATTCTTCGTCAACACGCTGCCGGTCACCGTCGACGTGGAGTGGAGCCGCACCGTCGACGAGCATCTCGGCAAGGTGGTCCGGGAGTCCATCGACTTCTGCCGCGCGAACGTCGACGTCACCTTCAACCGCCTCGTCGCCGACGTACGGCCCGACCGGTCCAGCAACCGCAACCCGCTGTTCTCGGCGATGCTCGCCATGCAGGACACCTTCACGCCGGAGCCGGGCGGAGCGGTGCTGCGGGTCCTGGAGCCCGGCAACGGCACCGCCAAGTTCGACCTCTGGCTGGGCGCCACCCCGGTCGACGGCCGCTGGCTGCTCGAACTCGAGTACGACCGGCAGCTCATCGCGCCGGTGGTCGCCGACGGGCTGCTCACCTCGCTGCGCGACGCCGTACGCGGGGCGGTCTCCGACGGCTCGTGCCGGCTCGGTGACCTCTTCGCCGACGCCTCCGCCGCCGCCAGCGTCCGCTCCGACGGCTGGACCAGCCCACTGACCGGCGACACGCCGTGGGACTGGGTGTCGGCGGCGGCCCGGCGGCGGCCCGACGCCCCGGCGATCGAGGACCCGACCCGCCGGCTCGACTACCGCCAACTGCTGGCCGAGGCCGAGCGGATCAGCGCCGGGCTCGCCGCGCACGGGGTCGGCCCCCGGGCCGTGGTTGGTCTGGCCGCGACGACCCTCTGCGACACGGTGACCGCCATCCTGGCCATCCTCGGCCGGGGCGCGGCGTACCTCCCGCTGGACCCGGGGCTGCCCGCCGAGCGGCTGGAGTACATGGTCCGGCGGGCCGGCTGCGAGTTCGTCGTCGGCGAGGCGCTGGTGCGCGGCCACGGTGAGAGTGAAGGCCGCCAGGAGGAGCTGACCCTGGCCAC
>NZ_JBEZDR010000086.1:0-3811 GCF_040648415.1 Nonomuraea sp. NPDC049141 | reverse complement strand
GGGCGAGGTCGATCAGGCGTAGCGCCTCCGAGAGGTACCCGGCTCCACGGTGGGCCAAGGCGAGTTTCTGGTGCGCGACAGACCAGTCCTCGGGCCCCGGGCCAGCTCCAGGGCCAGTTGCAGGTACGGCATGTCGCCCCGCCACCGGCCCGCCTCGGCCTGCACCTTGTTGATCGCGGTGGCGCTGCGGTGCAGCTGCCCCTGCGCCGCCTGGAGGTGGGCGATCGTGCTGCGGGCCAGCTCCCGGGCCGCGACGCTCGCGGCCGGCCGGTCCAGCACCGTCTGCGCGAGCCGCAGCGCGATGCCGGTGTCCAGCCGGTGCAGCCGCATGATGCCCTCGAAGGCCAGCACCCGCGCCTGGTCGGCGGAGTCGGCGAGGGTCGACCGGCGGGCCGCGATCTCCTCCACCGTGGACTCCCGACTCAGCCCCCAGTAGCTGACCATGCCCCGCACGGTCAGCCAGCGGCTCAGCCGCCGGTCACCCTCGATGTCGGTGGCGACCGCGTCCAGCACCTCGATCGCCTCGTCCGGGCGGTCGCCGAACATCAGGATGGTGGCCAGCAGTTCCGCCGCGTCGAAGCCGCCGCCCGCGTCGAGCGCCGCGCGGGCCAGCCGGGTCGCCAGCGGTACGTCGTAGCGGGCGAACGCCTGCCCGGCCGCGTCGAGCAGCATGGCCGGATCCTGCGCGGTGCCCGAGTCGAGCCGCCAGACGGCCACCCGGAGCAGGTCGTCGCGGCGTCGCTTGCCGACCAGCTCCAGCAGCTCGGCGAGGCGGGCCTGCAACCGCCGCGTCCGGCTCACCGGGCAGCGGCGGCGCATCACCTCGCCGTAGAGCGGGTGGGCCAGCCGCACGTTGGCCCGCCGGTCGTCGTGCTCCACGGCGATCAGCCCGCGCTCCTCGGCGGTCTCCACGTCCACCGGGTCGGCGGCCTGGTTGAGCAGGTGCAGCCCGAGCGGCTCGCCGAAGGCGACCAGCTCCACCACCCCGCGTACGCCCGAGGTGAGCTGGCCTATCCGGATGTCGATCAGGTCGGCCAGGTTGGGGGCCAGCTCCAGCCGGCCGGTCCACTTCCAGATCCCGTACGTGCGGGTCAGCTCACCCCGGTCGGCGGCGAACACCAGCTCGCGCAGCAGCAGCGGGTTGCCCTCGGAGAGCCGGCCGAGCCGGTCGGCGGAGGTGGCGTCGACCGGTCCCCGCAGGATCTCGGAGAGCAGCCGGGTGGTCTGGGCCGGCGGCAGCGGCTTCAGCTCGACGTGGTCGACCAGACCGTCGGTCCACAGGGCCCGGATCGGCAGCGGGAGTTGCTCGCCGTCGCGCGAGGTGCCGATGACCGTGGCGTTGTCGGCCCGCGCGACCAGGTGCACCAGCGCCGCGGACGGCGGGTCGAGCAGGTGCGCGTCGTCGACGGCGAGCACGATGCGACGGCCGGCGGCCTGCTGTTGCAGCACGTCCACCGCCCAGCGCAGGATGCCGGCGGGGGAGAGGCCGTGCGGCTGCTCGGTGGGGAGCACCTGGACGAGACCGCCGAAGGGGAGCGCGGCGGTGGTGGCGCTGGCCGTGTCACGTCTTCGGTACACCGACGGGCGGCCGGAGGTTCCAAGCTCGGCCAGACCGTCGAGCCGGACGCGGAGCCCACCCGCCTGCTCGCCTATTCGCCGGGCGGGAGGGTGGCGGTGAGGTGGAAGCCGCCCTGCGGGTGGGGGCCCGCCTCGATGGCGCCGCCCGCCTGGCCGAGCCGTTCGGCCAGGCCGCGCAGCCCGCTGCCGGTTCCGGCGTCGGCGGGCTGCGGGCCGTTGGTGCCGTTGTCGCGGATCGTCAGGGTCAGGCCCGTCAGGTCGATCTCCGCCTCGGTGGCGCCGCTGTGGCGGATGATGTTGGTGACACCCTCGCGTACCACCCAGCCCAGCAGCGCCTCGGCCTGGGCGGCCGGCGGCGGTCCTGTGCGGCGGACGTTCACCCGCACCCCGGCCGCCGCCAGGGCGTCGCGGGCCCGCGTGAGCTCGTCGGCCAGGCTGCCCGCCCGGTAGCCGGTGACCGCCTCGCGTACCTCGGTCAGCGCCTGTCGGCCGACGGCCTCGATGTCGGCGGCCTGGCGTTCGGCCTGGCCGGGGTCGCGGCGGATCAGCCGGCGTACCGCCTCCGCCTTGACCACGATGACCGACAGGGTGTGGCCGAGCAGGTCGTGCAGGTCGCGGGAGAAGCGCAGCCGCTCCTGCGCGACGGCCGCCTCGGCCAGCCGCTGGCGGGTCTCGTTCAGTTCGCCGATGATCGCGTGCAGGTGCAGGATGACGGCCACGACCAGGCCCGCGCTGAACGTCCCCCACGAGAACGCCAGGATCGACTCCAGCGTGCCGCCGCCGGCCCACACCACCAGCGCCGCGCCTAAGGGCACCGCCGCCGTGACGACGCGCACCGCTCGGCCGTACAAGGTGATGCCGCACGCGATGCCCAGCAGCGGGAACAGGTAGTACCAGCCGCCGCCCAGCACGATCGCCAGGGCGAAGACGACCGCGGCCAGCGCCGCCAGCGCGACCCGGGCGGGCACGGCCCGGCGCCGGAGGGCCATGATCACCGTCAGTACGTACAGGACGGACATGCCGGCCAGGCCCGTCCACGACAGCCACGCGGGCCGCAGCGAACCGTCGACGGTCTCCCAGATCGCGCCCGTGGCCAGCAGGACGAAGGGCAGGAACGCCTTGACGCCGGGCGCGTCGTACGGTGTGCCGCCGGGGTCCGGGGGCTGGGATCGAAGCAGCATCACGCCCACGTTACGAGCACAGCGGCGCCGCTGCGCGATCCGGGGAGCTCAGGCGAAGACGGTGCCGGTCTCGGTGAAGAGGTCGTTGAGCGCCCGCATGCCGCTCCACGCCTTCGTCATGCCGAACTGGCCCGAGAACCGTACGACCGCGCGGACCTCCTCGGGGGTGGCACCCGTGCTGAAGGCACGCGTCACATGGACGCGGAAACTCTCCTCCAGCGTCTGGTAGAGGACGTCGACGGTGATCGTGGCGAACGCCCGCTCGCGGACGGTCAGCCGCCGCATGCCGGTGCGCATGCGCGACTGCAGGTCCATGAAGTCGGCGAAGCCGGCGTCGAGGTTGTGCACGGCCCGCCGGGTCGGCGCGGGGATCGGGCTTCCCGTGCCGTCCGCGTTCACCGGATGACCCTGCCCGGTGGGGCCGGCAAGGCCCTGTTCGCGCTCGATGTCGGTCAGGCGGGCCAGGGCCGCCAGCGCCGCCGGGTAGCCGCTGTCGTAGGAGATGAAGCGCAGCAGTTCGCGGAGGTCGTCGGCGTCGACGCCGTGTTCCAGGCCCATCGTCACGTGGGCTTCGAAAGGCAGTCCGAGGGTCTGCTGGCAGACGTCGGCGACCACGCTGAGCAGGATCTTCTCCCGCGGGGTCAGCTCGGGGTTTCCGGCCCAGGCCTTCTGGTGCGTGGCGGCGCTCATCTCCGCGAAGATCGGGTCCAACGTCTTGATCTGGGTGTCGTACGGAACGTTCACCGGTCGTGCTCCTTGCCGAAAACTAGTTGGCCTGGCCAATGTTGGCCAGGCCAACCATAGCAAGAATCGTTGGGCGTGCCAACGGGTCAGACCTTGGGGGTGGCCCGCATGCCGACGTACACGCACTCAGTGCCGTTGGCCAGGGTGGAGAAGACCACGGGCATGTAGTCCTCGCTGAAGGAGGGGCCGGCGCCTGAGGCGGCGAAGACCGTCTCCGTGACCGGCTCCAGGGTCATCTCCAGGGGCGGGGAGAGGTCCTTCATGCCGTCGACGAACTCGTAGCGCATGTGCGCGTTCCCGTCGTCGTC
>NZ_JBEZDR010000085.1:0-4047 GCF_040648415.1 Nonomuraea sp. NPDC049141 | reverse complement strand
GTGGCCGCCGCCCGCTGGAAGTTCAGTCCGGGCCGCAGCCGCACCACCCGCAGCTCCGGGTGCTCCCGCTCCGCCCGGTCGAGCAACGCCTCCACCTCGGCCTTGTCCCGGCTGTACGACGAGCCGGGCACCCCGGTCGCCGGCCAGCGCTCGGAGACCGGGTGGTCCTTCGGGCCGGACGCGTAGACGCCGACGGACGACGCGTACACCAGAGCCGGCACGCCGGCGCGGACCACGGCGTCGATCACGGCCGCGCTGCCGCCCACGTTGGTGCGGTGCAGTACGCGCTGGTCGTGGCTGGGCTGGATCTGCCAGGCCAGGTGCACCACCGCGTCGGCCCCGGCGAAGACCTCGGCGAGCTGGTCGGCGGCGCCGGGCAGGCCGACGTCGCAGGAGTGCCACTCCACCTGCTCGTACGGCTCACCGCACTCCGGCCCGGGCAGCCGGCGGGCCACCCCGGCGAGATCCACTCCGCGTTCCCGCCGCAGCCGGCGCAACACCGCGGTGCCCGCGTTGCCGGTCGCCCCCACCACCACGATCCGCATGCCCGACCCCTACCCGTTCCGCAGCGCGTCAATCGCTTCTGGGGCAACGGCTCCCGCCGAAAACTAGTACGCTCGCGGTCGCGTCCGGCGGACTCGATCACGGCAGCGGCGCGGGGCGGCGGTCGCGGGGCGAGCGGCGGAAAGGGTGGGCAGGATGGAGAACCACCTCGATCGAAGCGGCCGGCCGCGGGCGACCGTCTATCCGGCGTCGCTGACCCAGAGCCGCCTGATCAAGGGGCGTCACGCGCCGGGCGGCCCGCCCGCGCAGATCGTGGGCACCCACCTGCTGATCCGCGGGGCGCTGGACGTCGACCGGCTCCGCGACGCGCTGATCGGACTCGTCCGCCGGCACACCATCCTCCGCACCAACTACGCGTTCGCGGAATCGGGAGAGGTCCTGGCGATCGTCCATCCGGGCGAGGGCCCGGACGTGTTCACGATCGCACCGGCCACCGGGCTGTCGGACGAGGACGAGATACGCAAGCACGTGAGCGACGTCCTCGACGGCGCCACCCACCGGTTCACGTCCCCGGACCGCCACACGATGCTCCAGGCGATCCTGATCCCGCACACGCCAGGCGTCCACAGCCTCCTACTGGTCATCGACCACATCGCGATCGACGAGCGTTCGAGGGCGGTTCTCCAGCGCGATCTGGCCGCGCTCTACGCGGGCCGGTCGGAGGATCTCGCCGAGCCGTACGCCTACGATTCGTCCGCCGTCCGGAACACGTTCCCGAGCATCGAGGACTCGCCGGAGATCCTCGATCTCCTCACGCCGCTGCCGCCACGATTCCTGACCGATCTCGAGGCGGAGACAACTGTGCCGGTGGTGACCGAGGGTCTGCTCGGCCCGGAGATCTCCGCTCGCATGGGCGCCGCGGCGAGGCGGTTGGGCTGCACGCGCTTCATCATCCACGTCACCGCGCTGCTCTGGGCGCTGAAGCAGTTCTCCGGGACCGACGACGTCAGCCTCGTCACGGCCGTGGACACCCGACTGCGGCCGCAGGACTTCGACACCGTCGGCTTCTTCCAGAACCTGATCCTCCTGCGCTCCCGCTCGCCCCGGTCCGCGGGCCTGCAGCGGACCTTCGAGGAGTGCCGGACGCTCGTACGCGACTCGCTGCGGCGGCGTGACTACCCCATCGCCTCGCTGATCGCCCACGCCGCCGAGAGGCGCGAGGGAGGCACCCGCCGGAACCCGCTCTACCAGGTCGTGCTGGCGTACGCGCGGGAGGACGTGGACCTCAACTGGGCGCTGGACGGTGTCGACGTGCGAGCGATGGAGATCGATCACCCACAGGCGTCCATCGAGCTGCTCATGTTCGTCACCGAGTCCCCGTCCGACACGAACACGCTGCTGATCGGCGCGGCGGACGTGCTCGGAGCGGACGATCTGCACCGACTGCTGGCCCTGTGGCGGGAGACGGTCGGCGAGCTCACCCGGGACGGATCGGTCCACCCGGCCGGCACCCGGGCGGAATAGTCGCGAAGCCGCCGACGTCGCCCGCCGTTCCGCAGGCCGGCGCTGGCCGGGTGGTGGTCAACGCGTGGCCAGGTGCTCGGCCAGGAAACGTTCGACGGCTTCGTAGTAGGCCTGCCGGTTCTCCGGGCGGGTCAGGCCGTGGCCCTCGTCGGGAAAGAGCAGATAGTCGTACGGCACGCCCTTGGCGCGAAGCGCGGCGACGATCTGTTCCGCCTCGTCCTGGGTGACCCGTACGTCGTTGGCACCCTGCGCGACCAGCACCGGGACGGTGATGTCCTCGACCCGCGACAGCGGCGACCGCTGCCACAGCATGTCCTGCTCGGTCTCCGGGTCGCCCACCTGCGTCCGCATGAACGCGGCCAGCGGCGTCCGGTACGGCGCCCCGCCGGCCAGCATGGTCAGCAGGTTCGACGGGCCGCACAGGCTGATCGCGCAGGCGAACACCCCGGGGGTGAACGCCACACCGGCCAGGGCCGCGTACCCGCCGTATGAGCAACCCATGATCGCGAGCCGGGACCGGTCGACGGCGCCGGACGCGACGAGGTGGTCCACGGCGTCGAGCAGGTCGGTGTGCATCGCGGCACCCCACTGCTTGGTGCCGAGGTTGCGGAAGTGCTTGCCGTAGCCGGTGGAGCCGCGGAAGTTGACCTGGACGCAGGCGTATCCCCGGTTGGCCAGCAGTTGCGCCTCCTCGTCCAGACCGAACGAGTTGCGTGACCACGGCCCGCCGTGCACGTTCACGACAGCCGGCAGGTCCCGGCGCTCGGCGGCGGGTGGCCAGGTCACGTAGCCGTGCACGGTGACGCCGTCGCGGGCGGTGAACGTGAAGGGTTCCATCCGGGCGAGCCGGTACCGGTCCAGCTCGGGCTGGTGGTTGAACAGGTACGTCAGCCGGCCGGCACGGCGTTCGTAGAGGTAGTAGCGGACCGGGTCGGCGCTGGTGACCACGGAGAGGATCCAACGTTCGTCGGCGCGGTCGGTGCGATCGACGTACACCTCGGCGTCGATGCCGGCCACCGCCAGGTCGCTGTGGATGCGGGCCAGGTCCTTGGCGTACTCCTCGTCGAGGAAGACGCGCTCGTCGCGGTCCTTGGCGAACACGACCGCCTCCGGTCGGCGCGTCGCCGGGTCCAGCTCGACACGGCGGATGTCGTACGTGGGGTCCGCGGCGAGGAGCGTCTGCGCACCGGTGGTGGTGTCGACCGCGTACAGCCGGTTGGCGTTGGCCCCGATCGACGACAGCAGATAGCACGTCGCGCCGTCGCGGGTGAATCCGAGGACGCGGGTGCCCATGGTGTCCTCGTACGGGACGTCGAGCCAGGGTTCACCGTCCAGTTCGATGGTGGTGCCGCCGTCCGGGCGCATCCGCGTGCCGCCGCGGACCCGCAGGTCGGTGTCGACGATCCAGCTCAGATACCCCGGGTTCGTGGCGACCTTGGTGAGCGTGCCGGTCGGCAGGTCCAAGCGGTACACGTCGTGCAGGTGCCGCTGGTCGCGATTCAGGCCGAGCAGGACGACGTCCGGATGCCACCGGTTGTGTGCCATGATCCGCGTCTGGACTCCGTCGAACGGGGTGGCGCAGCGCTCCGCGCCGGTCACCAGGTCGACCAGATACAGCCGCCAGCTCTCGTCGCCGTCGGCGTCGCGCAGGTAGAACAGCGTGCGGTCGTCGTGGCAGACGCCGAACGTGCGGACCCCCCGGCGCCGGTCCCGGGTCACGGGCGTGGCGGCGCCCGGGTCGTCCACCGGGGAGCTCCAGACGTTCAGCACGCCGTCGTACGGTGCCAGGAACAGCAGGCGGGTGCCGTCCGGGGAGATCTCCGGTTTCAGGTAGGCCGGGTTACCGAACAGCGTGGCGTACGGAATCAGGGGTACGTCGTCAGCGCTCATGTCGTGCTCCTCACCGGGGCGGAACGCCACCAGTCGTGCAGCCGCGGATACTGGGCGATCGCGTCGTCCGTGCTCAGCAACGCCGGCGGCGGCTCGGCCAGGGCCTGCCGCGCGGCCTTCCCGACCGCC
>NZ_JBEZDR010000084.1:0-4099 GCF_040648415.1 Nonomuraea sp. NPDC049141 | reverse complement strand
CGCCGCTGACCGCGACGGCCGATGGGAGACGTGGGTCGCGCACCGCGTACGAGTCGACGTCCAGGTACGTCCGCAGCCGGATATGCACCCGCAGCACGACAGCACCATCGAGGCGCACCGGGCAGTCCAACTGACCGCGACACCGGTCGGCGACAGCGGGTGGCATGGCTGGACTGAGCACAGTGTCGTGTTCTGCACCCTGCGCGCCGGAAACAGCGGCCAGCCGGGATGGCGGGTGGCGCACTACGACGTCCAGCCGGTGCGGCCATGAACGGCAGCACGGCATGGAAGTGGGGCGCCGCCGCCCTGGCCGTCGCGTTTCTCGTGCCGCTGACGCTGGTCATGGTCGGCGGTGTGGCGGTGGTGGCATCGCCCCCCTACCAGTGCATCGTCATCCCGCCGTCACCATCAGCTAGCCCCGTCGGAAGCGCGGCAGACGCCTCCTGGAACCCGGCGCAGGTCGGCCACGTCGCCACCATCGTCCGGGTCGGCGCCGAGAAGAACGTGCCGTCGAAGGGGTGGACGGTTGCCGTAGCGACGGCGATGCAGGAGTCGACACTGCGGAACCTCGCCAACTCGACGGTGCCGGAATCCCTGGGAATTCCCCACGAGGGCGTCGGACGCGACCACGACTCCGTGGGCCTGTTCCAGCAGCGGCCCGGGTGGGGCACTGTCGTGCAGCGCATGACCCCCGACTATGCCGCAGGGAAGTTCTACGACGCTCTGGTCAAGGTCAACGGTTGGGAGCACATGTCCCTGGCCGAGGCCGCGCAGGCGGTGCAGGTCTCCAGGTACCCGGACGCGTACGCGAAGTGGCAGAGCGAGGCCCAGCGCTTGGTGCAGCTCGTTCGCGGCCAGCTGGGCATCAGCTGCAGTGGGGGCGCGATCGGCGAGTGGCGAGTGCCCCTGCCCGAGGGCAGCTACAGCGTCGGTGACGGATGGGGCGCCCCGCGGGGGAACCGCGCTCACCGCGGGATCGACCTGATCGCCCCCACCGGCACACCAGTCCTGGCGGCCGCCGCCGGCACCGTTACCTCCGCCGAATGCACCAGTGCCTACTGCGACCGCCCCGGCAACCCAGACCTGCCCGGCTGTGGGCTGACCGTCGAGATCCAGCACACCGGCGGGATGGGCACCACCTACTGCCACCTGGTCTCCCTGAGTGTCGCCCCCGGGCAGGCCGTCGACGTCGGCCAGGAGATCGGCCGCGTCGGTTCCACCGGCCACTCCAGCGGCCCACACCTGCACTACCAGATCCATCGAAACGCGCCGCCGATCAACAACCAGACGGCCCAGGACCCGGCAGCCGTCATGGCTGACCTAGGCATCCGCTTCTGACCCCCACCTCCTGTGACTGGAGACCCGATGGACCAGATCAGAGCCTGGACGATGCTATTTCACCTGCAGTCCCGCATGCCCGGGATGTCCGTGGATCGGCTGGCCGCACCCATCAGCCAAGCACTGACCGGACGAATGCCCACGTCACCGGCCGCCGAACGCGCCGTCGTCGACGCCGCGTGGAAGCCCGGGTACCGGAGCGGAGCGGAAGCCGGCCACCGGCGCGCCGTGGAGGGCTTCCAGAACGCCGCCTTTGACGCCATGTCCCGACTCACTCACAGCGGAATCGACGGCCCCGACGCCCGCAACCTCCTGTGGGCGGTGGCAGAAGCCGCCACCGTCATCGGCCGGACCGGCCCCCAGGACACCCCCGGCCGTGCTCGGGAGAGCGCCCACCTGGCCGCCCGCAACGACTACCCCGACCTGAGTCCCATCGCCGCAGGTGTCGTCGCCGGCTGGAACCACGGCCAAAGGCAGGGGTGGCAGGACGCCCGCCACTCCACCAGCCAAGCGATCTACGCCGCTTTGGCCAAGAGAATCGGCGAGCACCAGATCAGCAGGACGCAGATCGACGGACGACACGCCGTGGACTGGTTCGTCGACGTCATCGGCGGAGTCCTCAAGGCCCCGCCCGAAAAACCCACGTTCCCATCTTTCCCGGTCGCTTCCACAGTGGCCGCCGCGTTCCGGCCGTTCCCGGCCAGCCACACCGCCGCCCCCACCGTGAGTCGGGCGGCTTCCGTTCCTCAACCGGTATGGCCCCGGCGAAGCCGCTGACGAAGTCCCATCCCAGGCTCGCCGCCCCAGCCACGCCAATGACCACCACTGAAAGGAACCGCGATGAGTCAGCCTTTTTCATCCTGCGTAGCGGTTGGCTTCGACGCGGTGGAGGACGAGGATGGCCTGCACGATCGTGGTCGCTCGCCGTGGGCAGCAACGCAGCTTGACCAGGACCTTCCAGGTCTTGAGCGTGGCGATCGCCCGTTCGCCGCGGGCACGGATCTTCGCGTGAGCGCGGTTCACGGCCTTCTGCCGGCGTGACAGCTTGGGCCGGAAGCGGCGCCGCTTGAACGGCGTGCGCACGCTCCCGCCGGCTCCCTGATAGCCCTTGTCCGCGAAGGTCATCACATCAGCGTTGGTCAGCGCCTCGATGATGCCGTGGGTCCGGGCTGCGGTCAGGTCGTGGACCGAGCCGGGCAGCGCCGGCGAAGCCCAGACGAGGCGGCCAGCCGCGTCGGCGATGACCTGCACGTTCACGCCGTGGCGCTTGTGTTTGCCGGAGTAGTACGGTTTCTGGTCGGCGACCCGGTCGATCGGGATCAGGGTGCCGTCCAGGATCGCGTACGCCAGCCGGCGGATCCGGTCCATGGCGGTGGCCAGGTCGTCTGCGGCCGTCGCGAGCAGGGCTATCGCTTCCTGCACGTACCGCCATGCGGTGCTCACGCCGACGGCAAACCCGGCAGCGAGGCGGGTGTAGGTGTCACCGTTGCGCAGGTGGGCCAGGGCGAGCAGTGCCTGCGGTCCCGCGTCGAGGCGCCGCCACCTGGATCGACGCTGGTTGCGGTGGTTGCGGATACGGTCAGCGAGGTGGTTCAGGGTCCGGCTGGACAACGAGATCGTGGACGGGTAAGACAGCACAGGCGAGGCTCCCGTGTTGGGGCATCGGGTTTTGGTCGATTTGCTGTCTTACCTGGAGCCTCGCCCTCATCGATCTGCAGCCCCCGCCTACCCGCGCTGACCTGCAAGAACAGGTTGGAAAGGGCTCAGTATTCAGCCGCAACTCGACCGAGACGCCACCATCACCGCGCTGCAGGACCAGATCGACGACCTCACCGCGACCTGCGAGGCGCAACAGCGCCAGCTCGACGCCCAGCAGAGGCTCATCAACCAGCTTGCCACCCGGATGGGCATGCACCCGGATGGATCGGCGGGACGCTGACATGGCTACCCGACGAGGGGCGTCGCCAAGCGACAACCAGCGAGAACAATGGGCCGCCGAGCGACGGGCCAAGCTCGCCGACCTCCACGAGCGCGTCGTCGCGGAGGTCGGCAAGATCACGGACAGCGATCAGTGGCGCAGGTGGCTTCAGTTCGCCGCCAAGTTCCACGGCTACTCCTTCAACAACGTCTTGCTGATCATGGCGCAGCGCCCAGATGCAACGTGGGTGGCCGGCTACAAGCGGTGGAAGACCGAGTTCGGCCGGCACGTGCGCAAGGGTGAGAAGGGCATCGCCATCCTGGCCCCGGTCACGAAGCGCGTGACGGACGATCCGCAGGAAAGCCCCGAGGAGCGCAGCGAGCCCACGAAGCAGGACCCTCAACTGTCGGCGGCGGAGCAGACCGTCCAGCCGGCGCGAGTCCTGCACACGTTCAAGCCCGTGGCCGTCTTCGACATCAGCCAGACCGAAGGTCCGGACATCGATGTGCCCGGCGGACCTGCGTTCGCTGACGTTATGCCCCAACTCCTCGAGGGCCAGGCGCCCGCAGGGTTGTACGACCAACTGGTCATGCTCGCCGAGGAGCGGGGATACACCGTTGAGCGGGGTGACTGCCGAGGCGCGAACGGGTTCACCGACTACACCAACCGGTTGATCAAGGTCCGCGACGACGTGGACGACGCCCAAGCTGTCAAGACGATGATCCACGAGCTCGGACATGTGGACCTGCACACGCCGAGCGACTTCGGTTGGGAGACCACCCGCGGCTGCCGGGGCGAGCGTGAGGTCGAGGCCGAGAGCGTCGCGTTTCTGGTCGCCGAACG
>NZ_JBEZDR010000083.1:0-4125 GCF_040648415.1 Nonomuraea sp. NPDC049141 | reverse complement strand
GCTGCTGCTGGTCCTCCCGTTCGCCTTGGTCTTCTTGGTGCAGCGAGACAGCATCGCCCACTGCGGCGGCCTGGAGTGGGCGGAGCGGATCGTCACCCATCCCGCCCCCGCTGCCGTGCGTTATGTGAACGACCCTCGCGGGTCGATGGAGGACGACCGTCAGGCCGTCGGCTTCTCGTCGCCCGGGGTCACCAGGACGACCCGGCGCCGCCGCGCCACCATGAACATGGCCGCGCCCGCGACCAGCACCACGCCGCCGATGCCGCCGATCAGCGTGGTCTGCGCGCCGGTGACCGGCAGGCCGCCGTCGTCGTCACCGCCGCCGCCCGCGCCGCCCTTGGCCGCGACGATCACGGCGTAGCCGTCGGAGTTGTCGGTGGCGTCCACGTCGGAGGCCTGCAGGCCGGTGACGTTCTCCGGCAGGGTGACCGCCGCCGTCCGCGCCCGGGTGGGCTCGGAGCCGACCGGCTCGACGCTGACCAGACCGCCCTTGAGGGCGCCCGGCTTCACGTCCGCCGCCACGTCGAACAGGTGGTAGAAGCCGTAGGCCGAGTAGAGCTTGTCCTCGGCGTTGGTGTCCTCGTCCTGCGGGATCAGCCCGAAGTTGGCGTAGGTGCAGGTGAAGGTGGACTTGTCGGCCGCGTACTCGCAGCCGGGCTCCACCTCCGTCGGGGTGACGCCCTTGGGCAGCTTGACGCTGATCTTCAGACCGGCCGCGGCCTTGTCACCCTGGTTGGTGATGAAGTAGGTCAGCGCAGAACGGCCGCCCGCGTGCAGGTCGCCGGAGTAGACCGGGTTCCCGTCGACGATCTTCACGCCCTGCTTGACGTCCTCGGCGACGACCGAGAGGTCCGGCCCGCTGGCGTCCGAGAAGTCCAGCGTGGCGGTCTTGGTGTTGTTCGCCGCGTTGGTGTCGTCCTTCGAGACGAGCTTGAAGGAGAGGGGCGCCTGGTAGGTGCCGGTGCCCTCGAACTTGAACAGGACGACCGGCAGGTCCGTGGTCTCGCCCGGGCCCGGCAGGCCCTTCTCCGTCGCGTAGCAGATGAACGCGGTCGGCTTCTCCCCGGCGAACTCCACGTCGCAGCCGTCCTCGACGGCCGGCACGGCGGCGACCTTGTCGAAGTCGACCTTGGACACGTCCACCCGCACGGCCAGCTCGCTCGGGGTGTTCTTGCCGGTGTTGGTCACCTTGGCGTAGGCGAACTTGCCCTGCGCGTTGGCGGCGACCCGCGTGCCGGCCACCTCGATCGCGAGGTCCGTCTCGGTGCCCGAGGCCTGGGCCGGGCTACCGAGAGCGGTCAACGCGCCGGAGGCGAGCAGCGCGCCGGCGCCGATACGCGCCAGCGAACGGTTACGGAAGATCATGGAAAGGGTCCCCCCGTTGGGGCGAAGGAAAGGTACGGCCGGGGACGTTAGCGGTAAGCGATCACGCTCGCCACCCCCAAGGTCGGGCGCGTTGAACAGCCAGGCTAAGAATCACTTAAGGAATGCCCGGATTGATATGTCTTGCTGCCCAGGCCACCTCGCGGCCGACTCCGAACGGCAACCCAATCGAGATCAACGGTCCACGGGAATTCACCCGATCGGCCAGCCGGCGAGGCCGCCAATGATCACTCTCCGTACGGCGGCGCTCCACGCAGGGACCCGCGTACGACGGCACCCCACCGCCGGGGACGACGGTGGGGTGCCGGGGTCGTACGGGTGAGCGCGTCAGCGGACGTCGACCAGCGGCAGGGACTTCCCGGCGCCGCCGCCCGGTATGGCGATCGAGGAGAAGTGCGAGACCACCCGCTCGTCGGTCGGGTCGTCGGCCGGGGTGTGGTGCACGGCCAGCCGGTTGTAGAGGGTGTCGCGCTGGGCGGGGATCCGGTCCGCCGAGCGGATCATGCCGATCAGCTCGTGCAGGTTGGAGCGGTGCCGCGCGCCGGCGGAGGAGATGACGTTCTCCTCCAGCATGATCGAGCCGAGGTCGTCCACGCCCATGTGCAGGGCGAGTTGCCCGACGTCCTTGCCGGTGGTCAACCAGGACGCCTGCAGGTGCGGCACCGTCTCGAAGAAGAGCCGGGCCACCGCGACCAGCCGCAGGTACTCCAGCGTGGTCGCCTGCGTACGGCCCTTGAGGTGGTTGTTCTCCGGCTGGTACGTCCACGGGATGAACGCCCGGAAGCCCTTCGTGCGGTCCTGCACGTCGCGGATCATCCGCAGGTGCTCGATCCGCTCGGCGGCGGTCTCGCCGGTGCCCATCATCATGGTGGCGGTCGACTCGACGCCCTGCCGGTGTGCCAGCTCCATGACCTCCAGCCAGCGCTCGCCCGACTCCTTCAGCGGCGCGATGGCCTTGCGCGGGCGGGCGGGCAGCATCTCGGCGCCGGCGCCGGCGATCGAGTCCAGCCCGGCCGCCTTGATCCGGGCGATGGCCTCGTCGAGGCTGACACCGGAGACCTTGGCCATGTGCAGGATCTCGCTGGGGCCGATCGAGTGGATGGCGAGCTGCGGGTAGGCCTTCTTGACCGAGGAGAACAGCTCCTCGTAGTACTCCACGCCGTAGTCCGGGTGGTGCCCGCCCTGGAGCATGACCTGGGTGGCGCCCAACTCGACCGCCTCGCCGCAGCGGCGCAGGATCTCCTCGGTCGGGTGGGTCCAGCCCTCCCGGTGCTTCGGGGCCCGGTAGAACGCGCAGAACTTGCACGCCGTCACGCAGACGTTGGTGTAGTTGATGTTGCGGTCGATCAGGTACGTGACGACGTTGTCCGGGTAGCGGCGTCGGCGTACCGCGTCGGCGGCCTCGCCCAGGGCGTGCAACGGCGCCTCGGTGTAGAGCAGCAGGGCCTCCTCGGGCGTGATCCGCCCGCCGTCCGCGCCACGCTGCAGGATGTCGTCGATCTCCCGGCTCACACTCACCCCCCGAGCCTACGTCGCCCCGCCCCGGGGCCGCCCCGCCGGACTCCTGTCGGCCACGCCACAGGCTCCGCCCGGGCGGCGGCCCGAGGGACTTACCCCTGCCGCATCGATCAACTAGCATCAATGGATGATTTTCCCCGCGCCTTCGCCCGCACCTCCACCCCTACGTCGCCGGGCGCTGCTGGGCCTCGTACCGCTCGGGGCCGCCGCTCTCGCCGTCGCCACGGTGGGCCGACCGGCACGCGCGGCCACCACGGCCCGGGCGCCGGAGTGTCTCGCCGACCTGACGGCGGCCTGATGGCGACCGTCCCCTGGCTCGCCGACGTGCTCCGCGCCGCCGGCGTCACCGTGGTGGAGCACGGCAACTGGCTCGGCCGGGTCTCCGGCAGCTCGTTCGCCCCCATCGGCGTGCTCTGGCACCACACGGCGGCCACCTCCAGCGCCGGCAACCCGCACCCCGCGCTGAACATCTGCATCAACGGCCGCTCCGACCTGCCCGGACCGCTCTGCCAGGCCCTCGTCGACTACCACGGCGTCTTCCACGTCATCTCCGGCGGGCGGGCCAACCACGCCGGCGTGAGTCGCGGCAGCGGCCCCATCCCGGCCGGCGACGGCAACACCCTGATGATCGGCTGGGAGATCGACTACAACGGGGTCAACCAGGCCATGACCGGCGCCCAGTACAGCGCCTCGGTGCTCGCCACCGCCGCCGTGCTGCGCCGGCTCGGCCGCGACGCCAGCCACGCCCGGGGGCACCGGGAGACCAGCACCAGCGGCAAGATCGACCCGTCGTTCATCGACCTGGACTCGATGCGTGCCGACGTGGCCCGCCAGCTCGCCGGCAACCCACCCCTCGACCTCACGGAGAACGACATGAAGCTCATCCAGTCACCCGGCCGCGGCATCGCCCTCGTCGGCCCCGGCTACTTCCGCCAGCTCCGCAACGACGAGGAGGTGCACGCCGCCGTCGCACTGGCCGGCAACCCGCTGGTCGGCAACGACCGCCAGTTCGACCTGTGGCGCAGCATCGCCTACGACGGCCAGGTCAAGGCCCCGAGCTGACCCTCACGCAAGGGGTCGGCGGGTGCGACGCGGTGCCTGCGCCGACCCGCCGACCCGGCTGCGCCCGCCGAGCGGCGGGCGGACCGGTCAGGCGTCGTAGTCCACCGTGAGCCGGTCGGTCGTCGGGCTGGACTGGCAGGTGAGCACGTAGCCTGCGGCCAC
>NZ_JBEZDR010000082.1:0-4302 GCF_040648415.1 Nonomuraea sp. NPDC049141 | reverse complement strand
GGGAAAGAGCGCCCGCCAGAAGTTCTCGCCGCGCTGGTGCTGCGCGCCGAGACGCGTCTCGATACCACACAGGTATTTTTATGCCCGGCAGGTATCAGACGTTGGGGCGGCAGTGGTTCATCGGGTCCACGTGCCTTCCGCAGCTCCACGCGCCCGGAACTGACCACTTCTGAAGCGCGCCGTAGGGCGGAGGCATGTACCGATAGCGGCCGTCCAGCGAAAACGCCCGTACGGCGGCCGGCGCGGAGGGGCGAATGGCCCGTTGTGTCCGATCCGACGCACCGATTTCCGGCCGGTTTGGCGACGGCCCGCAGGCGGGCGTACACTTTCTGATCGGCGCACAGCGTCCACTCCGGCATGCCCACCCTGCGCTTCGGTGGGAGTCGGAGCCGCGGCTGGCGCGGGCCATTCGATCTTGATCGGTGACCCGTGTAAGACGTTGTGGGCCGTCCGGAGTAACCGACGTCAGGACAGCGGAGTACATGCCGAAAAAAGACGGAGCCATCGAGATCGAGGGTCGGGTCATCGAGCCCCTGCCGAACGCCATGTTCCGGGTGGAGCTCGCGAACGGCCACAAGGTGCTGGCTCACATCAGCGGCAAGATGCGGCAGCACTACATCCGTATCCTGCCGGAGGACCGGGTCGTCGTCGAACTCTCGCCGTACGACCTGACCCGCGGGCGCATCGTCTACCGCTACAAGTAAGCCTGACGACGGCCGGGACGTCCCCGTGTCCGTCTTCGACGTCCGGTGTCGCGCCTCGGCGCGTCGTCGGGCCAGATGGGAAGTAAGGCAACCGTGAAGGTCAAGCCGAGCGTCAAGAGGATCTGCAACAAGTGCCGGGTCATCCGCCGGCACGGCCGGGTCATGGTGATCTGCACCGACCCGCGCCACAAGCAGCGCCAGGGCTGAACCAGTTCCGCCCGACCGTGTGACAACGGTCGGTCGACACCGGTCCAGGCCGCAGATCCAGACAACGAATCACATGCTCGTTCCAGCCGCGAGCGGTGCGCAGCGCGTACCTCTTCGTGGTTGACCCCCGGTCGGAGGCCGGGGCCCGCTCGGGCAGCGACCGTCCCCGGTCGCCGGCGCACGACGCCGGTGGCGGAACGGTCGGTAGCGGGGTGGGACGGGTCCACACCTCCGCCAGAACATCACGAGGAGTACGCCCGCACATGGCACGTCTAGTCGGCGTCGACCTCCCCCGCGAGAAGCGGATGGAGATCGCGCTCACCTACATCTTCGGCGTGGGTCGCACCCGGGCCCTGGAGACGCTCTCTGCCACCGGCATCTCGCCGGACAAGCGCGTCCGGGACCTCACGGACGAGGAGCTGGTCCAGCTCCGCAACCACATCGAGGGCAACTACAAGGTTGAAGGCGACCTGCGCCGCGAGGTCGCCGCTGACATCCGCCGCAAGGTCGAGATCGGCTGCTACGCCGGCATCCGGCACCGCCGGGGCCTGCCCGTGCGTGGCCAGCGGACCAAGACCAACGCCCGGACCCGGAAGGGCCCGAAGCGGACCGTCGCCGGCAAGAAGAAGCCCGGCAAGAAGTAATAGGAGCGCACAGACTTATGCCACCGAAGGCTCGTGCCGGAGCCGCCGTCAAGAAGGTCCGGCGCAAGGAACGCAAGAACGTCGCCCACGGGCAGGCGCACATCAAGAGCACCTTCAACAACACCATCGTGTCCATCACGGACCCGACCGGTGCGGTCATCTCCTGGGCCTCGTCCGGCCAGGTGGGCTTCAAGGGCTCCCGCAAGTCGACTCCGTTCGCCGCGCAGCTGGCCGCCGAGGCCGCCGCTCGTCGGGCCATGGAGCACGGCATGCGCAAGGTCGACGTGTTCGTCAAGGGCCCCGGCTCCGGCCGGGAGACCGCCATCCGTTCGCTGCAGGCCGCCGGTCTCGAGGTCGGACAGATCTCCGACGTCACCCCGCAGCCGCACAACGGGTGCCGTCCGCCCAAGCGTCGTCGGGTCTGAGAGGTAGAGAGAGATGGCTCGTTACACCGGTGCTGACTGCCGCCGTTGCCGGCGGGAGAAGATGAAGCTGTTCCTCAAGGGCAGCAAGTGCGATGGCCCGAAGTGCCCGTTCGAGTCCCGGCCGTTCCCGCCCGGACAGCACGGCCGTGGCCGCACGAAGGAGACGGAGTACCTGCTCCAGCTCCGTGAGAAGCAGAAGGCCCGTCGCGTGTACGGCGTGCTGGAGAAGCAGTTCCGCGGCTACTACGAAGAGGCCGTGGGCAAGAAGGCCAAGACCGGTGAGGTTCTCCTTCAGATCCTCGAGTCGCGGCTGGACAACGTGGTCTACCGGGCCGGCTACGCCAAGTCCCGCGACATGGCCCGCCAGCTGGTCAAGCACGGCCACTTCACCGTGAACGGCAAGAAGGTCGACATCCCGTCGTACCGCGTCAAGGAGCACGACATCATCGAGGTCCGGGGCAAGAGCAAGGAGCTCACCCCGTTCATCGTGGCGCAGGCCGAGGCCGGCTCGAAGTCGGTTCCGGCGTGGCTGGAGGCTATCCCCAGCCAGATGAAGGTGCTCGTGCACTCGCTCCCGGCCCGCCAGGTCATCGACACGCAGGTCCAGGAGCAGCTGATCGTCGAGCTCTACTCCAAGTAGTCGGAGCTCGTTGCGGTGGCCCGTCCTTCCGGGGCGGGCCACCGGAACAGTTTGTCGTGGGCGTCATATGGCGGGCGCCCCGGAAGAGAAGAGAAGACATGCTCATCAGCCAGCGACCGACTCTCTCCGAGGAGTCGATCAACGAGACCCGGTCCCGGTTCACCATCGAGCCGCTGGAGCCGGGCTTCGGCTACACCCTGGGCAACTCGCTGCGGCGCACGCTGCTGTCGTCGATCCCGGGTGCGGCGGTCACCTCGATCAAGATCGACGGCGTGCTGCACGAGTTCACCACGATCCCCGGTGTCAAGGAGGACGTGGTCGAGCTCGTCATGAACATCAAGGAGCTCTGCGTCAGCTCCGAGCACGACGAGCCGGTCAGCATGTACCTGCGCAAGCAGGGCCCGGGCGACGTGACGGCGGGCGACATCCAGCCGCCGGCCGGCGTTTCGGTGCACAACCCGGACCTGAAGCTCGCCACCCTCAACGGCAAGGGCCGGCTCGACATGGAGCTGACCGTCGAGCGGGGTCGCGGCTACGTCACGGCGGCCCAGAACAAGCAGGCCGGCGCCGAGATCGGCCGGATCCCGGTCGACTCGATCTACTCGCCGGTGCTGAAGGTGACGTACCGCGTCGAGGCGACCCGTGTCGAGCAGCGGACCGACTTCGACCGGCTGATCATCGACGTCGAGACCAAGCCGTCGATGGGCCCGCGTACCGCGCTGGCCTCCGCCGGCTCGACGCTGGTGGAGCTGTTCGGCCTGGCCCGGGAGCTGGACGAGACCGCCGAGGGCATCGACATCGGGCCGTCCCCGCAGGACGCCCAGCTCGCGGCCGACCTGGCGCTGCCGATCGAGGAGCTGGACCTGACCGTCCGCTCCTACAACTGCCTCAAGCGCGAGGGCATCAACTCCGTTGGTGAGCTCATCGGGCGCACCGAGGCCGACCTCCTCGACATCCGCAACTTCGGTCAGAAGTCGATCGACGAGGTCAAGATGAAGCTCGCCGGGATGGGTCTGGGGCTGAAGGACTCGGCCCCGAACTTCGACCCGGCGCACGTCGTGGACGCCTTCGGCGAGGCCGACTACGACACCGACGACTATCGCGAGACCGAGCAGCTCTAGTCCGCGCTGCCGCCACACCTGAGGAGCACCAAGCATGCCCACGCCCACCAAGGGCCCCCGCCTCGGCGGCAGCCCCGCGCACGAGCGGCTGATGCTGGCCAACCTGGCCACCGCGCTGTTCCAGCACGGCAAGATCAAGACCACCGAGACGAAGGCCCGGCGGCTGCGTCCGCTGGCCGAGCAGCTCATCACCAAGGCCAAGCGCGGCGACCTGGCGTCCCGCCGGCGGGTGCTGGGCGTCGTCAAGGACAAGGACGTGGTCTACGCCCTGTTCGACCAGATCGCGCCGCGGTTCGCCACCCGCAACGGTGGCTACACCCGGATCGTGAAGACCGGTCCGCGCAAGGGTGACAACGCGCCGATGGCGATCATCGAGCTGGTCGAGGAGCTCCAGGTCGCCGAGCCGAAGGCGAACAAGAAGACCGCCGCCCGCAAGGCCGCGCAGCAGGACAAGGTCGAGGCGCTTCAGTTCGCCCGTCTCGGCCGGGGCCCCGGTGAACGGGTCGACGGTCTCGGGGTAGAAGTGGTCCTCCCAGACGTGCAGGCCGTCCTTGGACTCGA
>NZ_JBEZDR010000081.1:0-4362 GCF_040648415.1 Nonomuraea sp. NPDC049141 | reverse complement strand
TCACCGTCCACGACGGCGTGGCCCAGCTGAGCGGATCCCCCCACGAGCACACCGACCACATCGCCGACGTGCTCGCCCGCACTGTGCCCGGCATCGTCCGGGTCAGACACCTGAGGTGATCGCCCGGAGAATGACCGTCGCGGACGTGATGACCACCGCCGACGGGCGAGGCGGACGTTAGCGCGACCCCCGACGGCGAGCCCTCGTACCGCGGGCCCCTACGCCGCGGGGTGCTATGACCGCATCGCGCGGAGTTCAGGTACATCAGCCCGCGTTCCCGAGTTCTCCGGTTCGCGCCGGGTGAGCACCAAGGGGGCGTCCTCGGTGATGGCCACCGTGTGCTCGGAGTGGGCCGTGCGCGAGCCGTCCGCCGACCGGATGGTCCAGCCGTCGGCGTCGTAGACGATCCGGTCGGTCGTACGGGCGAACCAGGGTTCGAGCGCGAGGGTCAGGCCCGGCTGGAGCGTAAGGCCGCGCCCTGCCCGGCCCCTGTTCGAAACGTGGGGCGCCTCGTGCATGGTGCGGCCGATGCCGTGGCCACCGAATTCGTCGTTGACCGGATAACCGTAGCCGCGGGCCACCGCCCAGATCGCCGCGGAGATATCACCCAAGCGATTGCCCGGACGCGCCACCTCGATCGCCGCCTCCAGCGCTTCCTCGGTGGCGCGGACAAGCCTCAGGTCCTCCTCGGCAGCGGTCCCGACGATGACCGTACGCGCCGAGTCGGCCACCCAGCCGTCGACGCTGACCGCGAGGTCCGCGCTGAGCACATCCCCGTCGCGCAGCGTGTAGTCGTGAGGCAAGCCATGCAGGACGGCGTCGTTGACGGACAGGCAGATGACGTTGCGGAACGGGCCGCGTCCGAAGGACGGCGCGTAGTCCCAGTAGCACGACTCCGCCCCGCGCCGTTTGATCATGCCGCGAACGTGGTGCTCCAGGTCAAGGAGGTTGACGCCCACGTCAGCGAGTCGGCCGACCTCGGAGAGCACCTCGGCGACGAAACGCCCGGCCACCTGCATCCGTTGAATCTCCGCAGGCGTCTTCACTTCAATCACGAATACCTCGCATCACTGGATTTTGGTATTATTATCCCATAACCGTAACACTTGCCGGTATAGTAATACCAGCCCTATTCTTGGAGCATGGTCCGCCAACCGCTCACCCCTGAACAGATCGAAGCCGGCAGACGTCTCGGCGCCCTGCTGCGCCACGCGCGAGCGGGACGCGACCTGGCGGAAGTCGCGCACGCGGCCGGCATCTCGCCGGAGACCCTGCGCAAGATCGAATCTGGACGGCTGCCGTCCCCTGGATTCGGCACGATCGTCTGCCTCGGCGAGGCACTCAACGTGCCGGTTCAGGAGTTGGCCGCCATCTGGCGCGGCAAGGACCTACCGCTGGAAGCCGCCTCGTAGCCGCGCGTGGCTGTCCTTCAGACGTCCTCGACGGGCTGTACGAAGACACCGCCCGCGTGCAAGGGAAGGCGGCGGCCGCTGATCTCACGCAGAGGCAACCGCACGAACACCGGCTCGGTCAGCGCGACCCACGGAGCCCCGCCCAACTGCTCCAGGCGACGGACCTGGTCACGATCGGTGACGACGTCAGCCCGGCCGCTCAGCACGACGCTCCAGCCCACGCGCAACGCGGGCTCCACATCGTCCACCTCGAAGGTCAGTGGCACGCCGTGCTGGATGGCGTCGAGCATGCCGCCCCGCGCCGTCCTGAACACGATGCCGTCACCGTCCAGCACGAAGTTGACCAGCACAACCTTCAGATCACCGCCGGATGCCGACCAGGCGACCCGGCCGATGACGACTGTCGACAGCAGCGCCAGGCAGGCATCACGGCCCAGTGCCTCGATACGACCCTCCTGGTGCTCCATGCACACAGCGTCTCATGTGGTCTGTCCGGGCTAGCGGAACAGGGCGTCGTCGACGGTGAAGCGGATGAACTCGCCCTCGGCCCACCGATCAGTGCCGGGCCACCAGCCGCCCGCCAGGTAGGCCGGAATGGTGAACCCGTCGAATTCGATCTCGCGCCCGCACTCCACCCCGAACACGTGGTCGCGATAGCGTCCCTCCCCGGGATCACCCCAACGGGACATCGTGACGCGCTCCAGCGCGCCGTTGGACGCGATCGTCAGGGTCACGTCGTGATCCTCGGTCCCCACAGGGAAGCTGGCGATCGCTTGGCGGTCGTCGATCGACTTCCACCGCAGCCTCGGGTCGAGTGCGGCGGCGGGCGCCATGACGAACTCACAGGCCAGCCGTCCGGCGGCGCTTCTGGTGATGTCCGGACCGGCACCCGACATCACGGGGATGACGTCCAGCAGCCGCCAGCGCATCTCCCCCTGACCAGCGCGATACCGGTCGAACCCGTGCACGGGTAGCAGTCCCAGATGGGCGGTGGCCGACCACACGAAGCCCTCCATCGGAAGGAGCACCTGCTGGGCGCGGAAGTCCCGCCAGGCGCCGAGCCGGATGGAGCCGTGCATCTCCAGCACCACCGCACGCAGGAGGGGTGTCCCCGGAGCGATGGCGTGCAGCACCCAGCGGCGCGCCGGTTCCGGCAGGTGGCCGGCCTGCGCGGGGTCGAACTCCTGGGCGTCCGTGGTCTGCGCCTGCAGGAGGTCCCAGTCGCGACAGGCGGTCTCGGTCAGGTACGGCGGGGCGACGATGACGCTCACGACCGCCTCCAAGGACCCTGTACCACGGCCACCGGACAACTAGCCCGGTGCAGGACGCCGTGGCTGACGGACCCGAGTGCCGCCGAGGCGAAGCCGCCCAGTCCGCGCGATCCGACCACCACGAGCGCCGCCGTCTCGGACGCCCTGGCCAGGACCGGGACCGGGTGCCCCGGGACGGTCGACTCGATCACCTCTACGTCCGGGTATTTGTCATGCCACGGCGCCAGGCGCAGCCGGATCTCGGCCGCCTCGTCGCCCAGCGCCCCGGTCAGGAGCGGGCCGTACCCCGCGGGATGGGGGGTGAGCATCGGCATCCGCTGGGCGTACACGACGCGAACCGGCATGCGCCGCGCCCTGGCCTGTTCCAGGGCGTAGTCCAGTGCCGACTCCGCGAACGGGGAGCCGTCGAAGCCGACCACGATCTCACCATGGCTGCCGGGGACGGGCATCCGGACGATGACCACAGGGCTGTGCGCGTGCCCGGCCAGGCCGAGCCCGACCGAGCCCAGCACCAGTCCGGCGAACCCGCCGAGCCCTCTGCTGCCCACGACCACGCTGTCGGCCGTCTCCGACTCGCTCTTCAGCCGCTCGATCACCGCGCCCGTGACCACCGCCGTTGCGACCTCGAGCTTGGGGATGAGTCTCCGTACCTGGTCGGCGGCGTGGTCGAGCACGTACGTGCACCGCTCGGTCAGCGTCTGCCGGTCACTGGCCGCGGTGAGCGGATGCTCGGCCGCCCAGGGCTCGCGTACGAGCACGATCCGCAGGGGAAGCCCTCGGCATGAGGCGTCGTCGGCGGCCCAGCCGAGCGCCGATCCGGCCGATGGCGATCCGTCCACGCCGACCACGATCGCTCTGCTCATCGTCCTCCTCCTTCGGGTCTCGCCGCCCGGATGTGGCACCCGCCCCCGGCTCGCTCACCTCCAGCACACACCCGCCGGCCCGCGGCTCCCAGAGGACGAGGTCCTGCCTTACCAGGGACCATCGACCCTGGGAAAGCATGCGCACCGATCGCCGGGCGCCTTGTGACGGTCTCAGGAACGACGAGGCGAGACGCATTGCTTGGCCCGCTGGCCCCAGCGGCCCCTGGGTGCCCGTGACGTAGAAGGGCGTGACCGCGGCGAGGCCGAGCCGGCGCAACCGCTTGCCGACACCGCGCACGGCCGAGCCTCGAAGATCTGTGGATCCGCGACCTCACCATCACCACCGGCCTGGTCGACACCTACGCGACGCCGACCCTCCTGGACATGATCGCCGCCGGACGGCTGGACCCCGGCACGTTCATCACCCACCGGTTCGCGCTGGAGGACATGGCCGCCGCCTACGAGACCTTCGCCGACCCGACCGCGACCGGAGCTCTTAAAGTGGTCCTGTCCCGCGGATGACGCCGGGCGAGGAATGACGGCGAGTTGACGAGTCCACCCGGCTATGAGAAACTGATGGCGGCAACGAGGTTGACACGTATATTAAGTGTAGACATACGTTTCTCACTTGCGCTATGCTGCCCCTCGCGCTGCCTTGCAACGCCCCGGATTTTCGCCGGGGCGTTTGGCGTGCGCGCAGTTCGATTCCATCCGTGCCCTCCGGAAGGACATCTGTTGGCAGCCTCGCGCAACGCCTCCGCCGTACCCGCTGGTCCCCGTCGCGTCTCTTTTTCGCGCATCCAGGAGCCCCTCGAA
>NZ_JBEZDR010000080.1:0-4427 GCF_040648415.1 Nonomuraea sp. NPDC049141 | reverse complement strand
GCCGCCACATGTCCGAACGAGATGAGGACCGGCCACACCAGTTCCCTGATCCGCAGGAACCACAGCAGCGACCCGGCCACGACAAGCTCGTTCAACACCATCGCGCAGGCGGCGCCGTAGGCGCCGTACCTGCCGTCGAGGGCAAGGTTGAATCCCACACTGCCGCAGATGCTCAGTACGAGCACCACCAACCGGCTGGCGGCACGGCCCCGGGCAAGCAGGATGGCGGACAGACCAAAGTTGGCGAATCGCAGGGCGAGGAACAGGGTGAGCACCATCGCGAGTTCCGGGATGTTCCCCGCCTGGTCACCGAACAGCACCACGGTCGCGATGGGAAGACCGATGAACATGACGCCGGCGGCGCCCTGACCCGCGAGCCCGAAGAACTGGAAGATCGTGAGCGGGTCGTTCGCCTGGGCGGTCCCGGAAGTCCCCTTCGGCGCGGCATAGGCGAGGGCGCCGAGGCCCATGGACGCCGCGACCTGGACCGCCGGTCCGATGATGGCCGCGGCCGAGACGTACTCTCCGACTTCCACGGCGGTGACGAAGAACGCGAGGATGAAGACGTCGCCGCGGAAGTAGAAGAGACCGAGCAGGTCGGAGGCGAAGTACGGCAGCGCCAGCCTGATGTGCTGGGCCGAGCGGACACCTCGGGAGGCGCGCAGCGACGGCAGGATCCGCACGACGAGAACCGCGGCCGTCGACCGGAGGACGGACGTCATGAGGAAGTAGACGGCAGCGTCACCGAGGGTGAGCCCGTCCATCAGCCACACGTCGATCGCGCACGCGCCGACGAGCAGGAGGCCGGTGGAGGTGTTCGTGAGCGGTTCGAGCCAGGCCGAACGCGTGCCTCGGATGAGGACCCACGCCGTCTCGTTCCACTGTTCGAAGAGGCTGGCGACGAAGACCAGGAAGAAGGCGAGCTGCGCTTCCGGGGGAAGGAGCACGCCGATCACCACGTACGCGACGGCGGCGGCCGCCATCAGCACGACGAAACGGCCGCCATGGATCCGGGCGACCACGGGCGGCGAGACCGAACCCGCGGCGGCCTCCCTCGTCAGGTAGGTCGGCAGACCGAGGGAGAGCGCGGCGGCGGCGAAGGACGCGGAAAGCGTGGCCATCCCGTAGAAGCCGACGGCCTCGACGCCGGCGCCCCTGGTCAGCAGCGCCATGACCACCAGGGTGGTGAACCGCGTGGCCAGGGTGGAGAGCCCCAGCAGGCCCGACACGACCGTCAGGGACGTGCGCCGCCCCGCCGGCGCCCTGGCCTCAGTCGCGACCATTGCCGGTCGCAACCGCCGAGAACCGCGTCCGGGCATGGAAGTAGCCCGCCACGAGCGCCAGCATCAGAAAATAGGGTCCCTGCATCAGACCCCAGCCCGTCATACCGACAAGGACGAGAGCCGGCAGAGCGCTGACCAGGACCCTGGGTGCCAGTTCCGAGGTCCGCGTACGAAAGACGGCGCGGATGGCCGCCGTCGCGGTCCGCACGAACGGCAGCCAGAGGAGCAGCGCGCCGATGATGCCCACCTCGGCGGCGCTCAGCAGCAACACGTTGTGTACGGGCACGCCGCTCGCGGTGAGCGGATCCGAGGCGCCGACGACGGCGACGTAGCTGTTGGGTCCCACCCCGGCCCACGGATGCGCGCGGATCGCGTCCACCGCGACCATGAGGAGGTGTTGACGGGAACCCCCACCGGGGTCCGCCATGAATCGCTCGATCAGCCAGGGTAGCGACGCCACGCCGAGCACCCCGGTAAGGCCGACGACCACGAAGTACTTCTTCTGCCACCGCCCGGTCATCAGCTCGAGCAACATGAAGATGAGGATCATGGAGACCACGGCTGCGAGAACCGTGCGACTCTGGGTGAGGGACACGCCGATGAGGACGACACCGAGCGTCGTCCAGGCCACCCATCGTTCCCGCACCGTCCGCTGCGGCAGCGTCAGCGCGCACAGGCCGCAGAAGAACAACAGCTTCGCCAGTTCGCCAGGATGGCTCGTCAGGCCCGTGGCGCGCCCGAGCACGTCGAGCGCCTGTTGGCCGGAGACGCGTCGCAGCGGAAAACCGAGGACCGCGGCGGTGATCGCGAAGAGTTGAAGCCACGCCACGGCCGCGAAGGCCCAGAGCAGGACCGAGTGCCGCCGGTCCGCGCGCTCGGCCGTGGCCCCGACGGCGAACACGATCGCCGCCAGGCAGAAGTGCAGCAGACCGCTCACGATACGCAGGGACGCGTCCCAGTGGACCGCGGCGAACAGGGCCAGCCACCCGAGGAACGGCACCCACAGCAGGAGTGCCCGGACGAATCGACGACGCGTGTGCATCATGACCAGCACGAACGCCACAGCGATCGCGATGGTGTACGAGTAGAGCGTCGGCGTTCCCGTCGACACACCGGCGTAGATGACGACATCGGCGGGAGCGAGGGCGATCGGCACCAGTCCGAGGGTCGCCACCAGGATCGCCAACGCGGCGACGATGCGCTGATCCGGATCGGAGCGCAGCCCTGCGGCGATCGACCGGCCGGCCCGGGTCAGCTGGACGACCAGGCTCGGGGCCCGATGGCGGCCCGGCCCACGGACTCCACGGCTCTCGCCGCCCGGGCCGGCAGCCGGGTCGACGTGTGTCCGAACTGGCTCCCGACCGCCGCTGCGCCATGTCGCCGGGGCATGGCGTGGATCACCCGGGGGATGACCGCTGGCCGTACCGGTGAACATGACATCTCCGTATCAGCCTTGGTCGGCCGGTCGCTGCCACGGCTGCGCTGGTCGTGCCGCCGTGCGGGGGTTTCGCTCACGCCCAGAGGGCGGGATCCAGAGCCGATGACGGATCGCTCCGGGCCGAAGCGGGACTTCGCGCGCTCATCATAGAGGTGGGTGTCAGCGAGGAACCATAGGTCCCGGGCCCGCCCACGAGGACTTCCGGGCCCGCACGCCGGCTGTACCGGGCATGACACCGAACGTGTGTCTGGTGATCGCGCGGGGGTCCGCACATACCTGACGGGAACGGTCGAATTCCACTTCGTGTGGCTCGCGGCCTGTCGCCGGCACCACAGATCCTGCGGCCGGCAGGCAGGAGCCGATCCGTATCCTACGACTCGCCGATCACCTCTCTCGCCAAGGCGCCAACATGAACCTCATCCAGGCGGACGGCTCGACGTCCGCGGACCAGACGGTCGAGTTCCCGGTGCCCACGGCGCTCGATCGGCCGACCCCACCGGCCACCTCGCGGGCGCCGCGCCTGTACGTGCTGGACCTGCTGCGCTTCCTGGCGGCGATGAGCGTCGTCGCGTACCACCTGCTGTTCGCCGACGCCAGACAGACGTGGGGGGCCGACACGGCAGATCTGTTCGGTGCCCCGCTGCGGCACGCCGCCGGCTACGGATGGCTGGGCGTCGAGCTCTTCTTCATGATCAGCGGCTTCGTCATCTGCATGAGTTCGTGGGGTCGGCCCCTGCACGACTTCTTCATCTCGCGGGTCACGCGGCTGATGCCGGCGTATCTGTTCGCGGTCGCGCTGACCGCGTCGGTCCTCGTGTTGTGGCCGCAGCCGGGGGAGAAGGTGCCCAATCTGCCACAGATCATCGGCAACCTCACCATGGTGCAGAATCTGCTGCGGGTGAACGACATCGACGAGCCGTACTGGACCCTGCTGATCGAGCTGAAGTTCTACCTGCTGTTCCTGATCGTGATCGCCTTCGGCGTCACGTACCGCCGGGTCCTGATGTTCTGCATGATCTGGACGGCGCTCGCGCTCTTCGCGCACAGCGCCGACTCCAAGCTCCTGACGTTGGTGGTCGAACCGCGGTTCGCGTCGTACTTCGTCGCGGGAATGGCCTTCTACCTCATCCACCGGTTCGGGCCCGATCTGCTGCTCTGGTGCATCGTCGCCTTCTCGTTCGCGGTCAACGCCGTCATGCTGGATCTGCGAGTCGCTCCGCTCGTCAAGGCCGGCCTGCCCATGTCGTGGAAGGCGGCACTGATCCTGGTCGCCTTCTTCTACCTCCTGATGACCGGTATCGCGCTCGGTTGGTTCGCGAAGATCCAGTGGCGAGGGCTGGTGACGGTCGGCGCGCTCACCTACCCGCTCTATCTGCTCCACTCGGCCAACGGGCGCACGGTCATCCGTCAGCTACGCGACGACGTTCCCCCGTGGCTGCTCCTGGGCGGCGTCGTCGGGGTGGCGCTGCTGCTGGCCTACGCCGTGCACCGGTTCGTGGAACGCCCGCTCAGCCGGGCGCTGCGAAACGGGCTGAAGAACAGTTTCCAGAAGGCCCGTGCCGCCTCGGAACCCAGCGGCCCTGATGCCGTGCCCGTCGGCGATGCGCTCGTCCACCGGCAGCGGCCCGACCCGATCCGGTGACCGCTGCCGCTCACCAGCGGCGCGGCCGGATCGCTGCGGGCTCTCGCTCCGGCCGGTGCCGATG
>NZ_JBEZDR010000079.1:0-4451 GCF_040648415.1 Nonomuraea sp. NPDC049141 | reverse complement strand
GAGGAGCCGTCGGCCGGCGCCGACGACGAGTCGGAGCGCCCGAGGCGTCGTCCGGTGCGGGCCGCCGCGATCTCGGTGGCGCTGCTGGTCCTCGTGGGCGGCGCGGTCTTCGGCGGCTGGAGCTACACCCAGCGCCAGTACTACGTGGGCGCGACCGAGAACGGCCAGGTCGCCGTGTTCCGGGGCATCCAGGGCGAGATCGCCGGCATGGACCTGTCGACCGTGCACTCCACCAGCTCGGCCGACCTCGAAGACCTGACACTGGCCGCCCAGGAGCAGGTCAAGCAGGGCATCCCGGCCAAGAGCGAGCCCGACGCCGAGCGTCGGCTGGCCGAACTGACCAGCGACAACCCGATGAACCCGAACCTCAAGCCCATCTGCCCGCCGAGCCCCAGCCCGAGCGCCGCCGCGGTCACCACCGCCCCGACGCCGACCACCGGCCCGGTGTCGCCCGCCCCGACCGCCAGCGCGAGCGCCCCGGTCAGCGGTCGACCGAGCACGCCGGCCGCGCCGACCACCACGCCCGACGCCCCGCCCTCCGACACCGACTCGCCGGCGCTCGACCCCGCCGCGTGCCGGTCGCCGGAGTAGGCGCGGCTCGATCCGAGGACGTTCCGTGACCGCAGCGGCCCTTCCGGCACCCTCGCCCGCCACCACGGGCGAGCAGCCCGGCGTACGCCTGGCCCGGTCCCGGCGCAACGCCGAGTTGTCGTTGCTGCTGGTCGCCATGGCGCTGGTGGCGGCGTACGGGGCGATGGTCGAGGCGAAGGTGCTCGACACGATCACGGCCGACTTCTGGATGCCGGCCGCCGCGCTCACCGCCGTGTTCCTCGGCCTGCACCTGGTGATCCGGTTCCTGGCACCCTTCGCCGACCCGGCCCTGCTGCCGGCGGTCGCCCTGCTCAACGGGATCGGAGTGGGCTTCCTGCGCCGGCTCGACCTGGGCAACGCGGCGCCCGCCGAGCGGGAGGACCTGGCCATCTTCGCCGGCACGGGTGGCCGGCAACTCGCCTGGACGCTCGCCTCGGTCGTCCTCGCCGCCGGCCTGCTCGCCCTCATGCGCGACCACCGCTCGGTGTCCCGCTACGCGTACACGCTGGGGCTGGCCGGCATCGTGCTGGTGATGATCCCGGCGGTGCTGCCCGGCCGGTTCTCCGAGATCAACGGCGCGAAGCTGTGGATCCGGGTCGGGGGCTTCTCCATCCAGCCCGGCGAGTTCGCCAAGCTGGCCCTGCTGGTCTTCTTCGCCTACTACCTGGTGCGCAAGCGCGAGGTGCTGTCGCTGGCGAGCCGCCGGTTCCTCGGCATCGACTTCCCGCGCGGGCGCGACCTCGGCCCGGTGGTCGTGGTCTGGCTGATCAGCGTCCTGGTCCTCGTCTTCGAGAAGGACCTCGGCACCTCGCTGCTCTACTTCGGCATGTTCGTGGTGACGCTCTACATCGCCACGGAGCGGGTCAGTTGGCTGCTCATCGGTCTGGTGCTCTTCTTCGGCGGCGTCTACCTGGCGTACGTGCTGGGGGAAGTGGTCGGCGGGCCGTTCGCCAACTTCTACCTGCGCGCGCAGATCTGGCTGGACCCGTTCGCCGACCCGTACGAGGACGGCTACCAACTCGTGCAGGGGCTGCTCGCCCTCGGCACGGGCGGCCTGTTCGGCGCGGGCCCGGGCGGCGGCCAGCCGGGCCTGCTGCCCGAGGTGCAGAACGACTTCATCTTCGCCGGCATCGGCGAGGAGATCGGGCTCTTCGGCCTCTCCGCGCTGCTCGTCGTCTACCTGCTGATCGTCGAGCGCGGGCTGCGGGCGGCGCTGGCGGTGCGGGACTCGTTCGGCAAGCTGCTGGCCGGCGGCCTGGCGTTCACCCTCGGGCTCCAGGTCTTCGTGATCGTCGGCGGGATCAGCAAGCTCATCCCGCTGACCGGCCAGACCACCCCGTTCCTCTCCGCCGGCGGTTCCTCGCTGATGGCCAACTGGCTGCTCATCGCGGTCCTGCTCCGGATCTCCGACGGCGCCCGCCGGTCCGTCACCGGCGCCGGCGGCAAGGCGGCCCGACCGTCCGGCGGCCCACCGGAGCAGCTGCACGGTGCCCCCACGGAGGTGATCAAGCCGTGAACGCACCCCTGCGCCGCGTCGGCATCGTCGTCATGGTCCTCTTCGGCCTGCTCTTCGCGAACCTGAACTGGATCCAGGCCTACAAGGCCGACGAGTACCGCACCAGCGACTACAACGGCCGGGTCCAGGTCGCCGAGTACGACCGCAAGCGCGGCAACATCGAGGCCGGCGGCACCGCGTTCGCGGTCAGCAAGGAGACCGACGGCGAGCTGAAGTTCCAGCGCAGCTACCCCGGCGGGGCGAGGTACGCGCACGTGCTCGGCTACAAGCCGGTCAACCTCGCCGAGACCGGCATCGAGAAGTTCGAGAACGACTTCCTGGCGGGCACCAGCGACGCGCTCATCGCCAACCGGGTCAAGGACATGTTCACCGGCGACCAGACCGGCGGCGGCAACGTGCTGCTCACGGTCTCCAAGGGCGCCCAGAACACGGCGTTCGAGCAGTTGCGCAACAACCGGGTCGACGCCGCCAGGGGCGCGGCGATCGCCGTCGACCCGCGTACCGGGGCGGTGCAGGCGCTGGTCTCGATGCCCAGCTTCGACCCGAATCCGCTGGTCAGCCACAGCACCAACGAGGCGACGGCCGCGTACAACAAGCTGGAGCAGGACCCGGCGGGTCCGCTGAAGAACCGGGCCCTCGGCGAGGTGCTGCCCCCGGGCTCCACCTTCAAGATCGTGGTGGCCGCCGCGGCGCTGGAGAACGGCGTCGGTCAGGAGACCCGGATCCCGGCCGGTGCCAGCTACACGCCGCCCACCTCGGGCTCCCCGATCCGCAACGCGGCGCCGTCGATCTGCCCTGAGGACGAGGTCACCCTGATGAACGCGGTGACCGAGTCGTGCAACACCGGCTTCGCGCAGCTCGGCGTCCGGCTCGGCGCGGACAAGGTCAAGGAGAAGGCCCGGCAGTTCGGCTTCGAGCAGGAGGACCTCACCGTCGGCCGCGTCGACAAGGGCGGGCACCCGGTGGCGGCGAGCCGGACCGGGGACATGCAGAACCCGGACGGCAGCACCGACCCGGCCGCGCTGGCGCAGTCCTCGATCGGCCAGAACAACGTGCGGATGACCCCGCTCCAGGGCGCCATGATCGCTGCGGCGGTGGCCAACGACGGCAGCCAGATGCGGCCGTACCTGGTCCGTCAGTTGCTCGCCCCGGACCGCACCACCAGCTACTACACGGCCAAGCCGAAGGAGCTGCGGCAGCCGGTCAGCGGCCAGGTCGCCAGTGACCTGCGGGACATGATGGTCAGCGTGGTCAAGAACGGCACGGGCGAGAACGCGCGGATCAACGGCTACACGGTCGGCGGCAAGACGGGCACCGCCCAGTCCGCGCCGGACCGGCCGGACCACGGCTGGTTCATCGGCTTCGCCCTGGACAAGAACGGCACGCCGGTCTCCGCGGTCTGCGTGGTGCTCGAGCAGGCCGGCCCCGGTGGCAGCGCTGAGGCGGCCCGGATCGCCGGGCAGGTCATGCGCGCCGCCATCACCGACCCGGGGGGCCGCTGACATGTTGAGCCCCGGGGTGCAGCTCGGCAACCGCTACCGCCTGGACGAGCGGATCGCCAGCGGCGGCATGGGCGACGTCTGGCGCGGCACCGACCAGGTGCTCGGCCGTACGGTCGCCGTCAAGAGCCTGCTCCCCGCGCTGCTCGACGACCCCGACTTCGCCGAGCGCTTCCGCGGCGAGGCCCGCACCATGGCCACCATCAACCATCCTGGCGTGGTCGACGTCTACGACTTCGGCAACGACCAGCAGATCGCCTTCCTGGTCATGGAGTACGTCGAGGGCGACGCGCTGTCCGCCACGCTGGCCCGGGTCGGCCGGCTCACCCCGGCCCGCACGATGGCGCTGGTCGCCCAGGCCGCCGACGCGCTGCACGCCGCGCACGTGAAGGGCATCGTGCACCGGGACGTGAAGCCCGGCAACCTGCTGGTCCGGCCCAACGGCACCCTCGTGCTGACCGACTTCGGCATCGCCCGCTCGGAGCTGGTCGCCCAGCTCACGGCGGCCGGCTCGGTGCTCGGTACGGCCTCGTACATCTCCCCGGAGCAGGCCACCGGCGGCGTCGCCACGCCCGCGTCCGACGTCTACGCGCTCGGCGTGGTGGCCTACCAGTGCCTCGCCGGCCGACGCCCCTTCGAGGGCGACAATCCCCTCGACATCGCGATGCGGCACGTGCGGGAGACGCCCCGTCCGCTGCCGGCCGACATTCCGCCGCAGGTCCGGGCGGTGGTCGAGCGGGCCCTGGCGAAGGACCCGGCGGCACGCTGGCCGAGCGCCGCCACGCTGGCCGGGGTCGCCCGCCAGCTGAAGGCCCAGCTCTCCCAGCAGGCCCGGGCGGCAGGCC
>NZ_JBEZDR010000078.1:552-4467 GCF_040648415.1 Nonomuraea sp. NPDC049141 | reverse complement strand
GCTGTTCTCCGGCTTCGATCCGGAGACGCGTACGTACGACCCGAGCAGCTGGGCGCACGCAGAACCCGAATTAACCAACAGCATCCCGAAGTGGTGCCGGGCCCTCGCGCGCTGGTGGTGCTCAGCCGGCCGTGATGGTGAACGAGGTGGTGTCGTCCGCCGGGTCCACGTCGGTCAGGCTCACCACGTAGTCCGAAGTGGGCGTGTATGAGCCCGTGCCCAGTTCACCCGTCGGGGTGCCGGCCGGCGCGGTGAGGATGACGTCGAAGGTGCGCGCCTCACCGGGCACGAACCGGCCGCCCGGCACGGTGAACCAGTCCCAGGAACTCGGCATGTCCTGCGGCTCGATGTGGTCCACCACGACGCCGGCCGGCAGGTCGGCGATGACGTTGAGCCCGAACGAGGGCGCGTCGTTGCCGTACCGGACGGTCAGCGGCATGCGGCCCTGGAGGCTCCCGTCCGGGAGCCGGTCGAGCCTGACCTGGTTCGCGCTCAGCGAGACGTCGGTCTGGGTCGCCTGCACGTACGGCCGAGGCTTGGTGATCTTGCCCTTCGTGGAACGGAACAGGGTCGTGAACGGGGCGCTCTGGACCGGCTCCTGATCGCCGTTCGGCACCACGCCGATCCAGCTGCCGTCGACGACCATCGGGTAGTCCCGAGGGGTCGTCCGGACGTGGAACCGGACGCTGTGCGCCCGGCTGGCACCGGACGCCAGCTCGCCGCTCCCGCTGCCGCAGTTCACCAGGGTGCGGACGCCGACCACGCCCTGCCAGACGCAGGCGTCCTCGGGGAAGACGTGGCCCTCCGCGGCGCCGGCCGGTTCGAGGAAGCTCAGGCTGTAGTAGCTGGCGGTCGGGCCGTTGTTCGTGACCGTGGCGTTGAGCGTGCCGACGTAGCCCTGGTCGGTCGGCTCCAGGATCAGCCGCTGCGCCGCGATGGACAGCGTGCCGGTGCCGGACGTGTGCGGCGCGGCGACGGCCGGGGCCGCGCTGGCGACGGCGGCGGCCGCAACGACCGCCAGGCCGAGCGCGGCGGCCGAGACGCGACGCCCTGTGGACAGAGTGGTGGACATGCTGGACGCACCTTCCCCCGTGGTTCATCACGCGCCGTAGCGGACGCGTGCTGCCCGAGCAACATAACCAGGCTCGTTCCGTCCACGCTGTCCCCCGGGACGAAACGGACCAGCCGCCTCGGTCTGCCCTGCCGGCGCCGGCTCTGCCGCCGGTCCACTCGCGACGAGCGCAGCGGCACGTAGCTGGAAGGGACGCACGGGCCAGCGGCCATCGTCTTGCTCCCCACTGGCATGCTCGTCGCATGCACCCCCACCAGCCCCGCTACGAGCCGATCATGGCTCCGCCCGCACGCCCGGGCCGATGGCGGGTGTGGCTGGCGGTGGTCGCCGGGGCACTCCTGCTGTCCTACGCCCTGTTCACCATCGGTCAGGTGCGCTACCTCGACGCGAACGGCGTCACCACTCAGGCAGAGGTCGTGGACAGGCAGCTCGGTGGCCGCTCGGACTTCGTGCGCGTGCGCGTCAGTTCCGGGGAGGAGATGAACCTCTGGGCGTGGGAGGGATCTCCCGAGGTCGGCGAGACGATGACGGTGGTTCACCTTCGGGGGTCGGACTGGGCCAAGGACGCCCGCGCGTTCGCGCCGGAAGGAAGCGTCTGGCCGGACCTGTGGCTGGGCGCCCTGTTCCTCGGCGGAGCGCTGTGGCAGCAACGCCGCACCCGGCGCGCGTCCGCACCGGGCGGGTACTGACGCGGAGAGTGATTCCGGCAGGTCGGACCGGCACCACTCGGGCAGGCTCTCCGGGCGCCACCGGCCGTCGCGCTTGATCGACTGCCGATGCTGGTTGGCCGGTACCGGGGCAGACCGGGTTCGAGACCTGGCCAGGACGGCATCTTGGTCTGCCAACCCGGGACCGGGGCGGCAGGCCAAGGGTATTCGACCGACGGACGACGGTCAGGAGCTCTTGGGGAGTTCCTGAGGCCACCGCTGGCGGTCGACGCTGTCCCGCCAGTCGGCCACCGGGCCCGATCGCCCAGCACGGGCCGCTTCCCGGTCAACGACCGGGAAGTCTGCCCCGCCAACCAGTTGGTGCGTCCCACGCCCCTGCTCCGTCTTCGCCGCCAGCACATAGGTCGTGCCGGGCCGCAGCAAGGGCTCGCCCTCGACCCGCCAGGTGTCCTTGCCGAGGGTCCCACCCAACTGGACCACCCGTAGCGTCTTGACCGGCTCGCCCTTGAGGGTCATGTCCACTGTCACGTCGAAGACGGTGTAGGGCGCACCGTCGCGCTCCTGCACCTCGGCGACACGGTCCACCGTCGCAACGACGACGTAGTCGGCGAACCCGGCCACCTTCGTCTCATCCTTCACATCGAACGCATAGGACGAGTGCACCGAGTGCATCTCACCCGCGCGCAGCGAGTCGTAGGCCAACCACCCGCCAGAGGCCACCGCGATAGCGACGGTGCCTGCGACCAGCGGTCGAACAAGGCGGCGATCCATGCTCAGCACCCCCATCGTTGTGGTACGAGTCGATGTCCCACGACTACAGGTCGTTGCTCACGTTCGGGTTGTAGCCGTCCACGTGATGCGTGTTCAGTTTGCTGGCTCGATGGTTGTCAACGAACCTGACGATCAGCGAACGCCACCGCATGGGGTAGCGATCACCAGGAACTGCCCGCAGTCCGGTTCGGGCACCACCGCCGACTCGACGGGCCCTAGCATCGTCGGCATGGCAACGCGGCTCGTGCAGATCAACATGAAGGCTCGGGACGACTCCGCCCTGGGCGGCTTCTGGGCCGAGGTGCTCGGGTGGGGAGTCTCCAGCGAGGGCCCCGGCGTGACCAACCTCGAACCCGAGGGCTTCGTCTACCCCGACCCCGTCGCCGTCTGCATCGACCTCATCGTCTCCCCGGAACCGAAGACGGTGAAGAACCGCGTGCACGTCGACCTCGCCACCACCTCTGCGGTCCATCAGGCGGAGATGGTCGCGCGCCTGAAGGAACTCGGCGCGACACCCGCCGACGTAGGCCAAGGCGACGTCCCCTGGACGGTCATGGCCGACCCGGAGGGCAACGAGTTCTGCGTCCTGGACCCCCGTCCGCTCTACCGCGACACCGGGCCGATCGCCGCGGTGGTGGTCGACTGCGCGGATCCGCGTGCCATGGCCCGCTTCTGGGGCGAGGCCACGGACTGGACCCTGCACGAGGTGACCGACCACCACGCGGTGCTGCGCTCCGCCAAGGGTGTCGGCCCATACCTGCGGTTCCTCCGCACACCCGACGCGAAGACCGTGTGGAACCGCGTCCATCTCGACATCCGCCCGTACCCGGGTGACGACCTGGCGGCCGAGGCGGCCAGACTGCGATCCCTAGGTGCCACCGTCATCGACCTCAGCCAGGACGATGTCCCGTGGACCGTCCTCGCCGACCCGGAGGGCAACGAGTTCTGCCTCCTCACTCCCAGCTGACCCGGACCCTCGTCGACCGCGTTCAATGGGGCGCGGCGACAGGTGGAGCTAGGCGATCGGCTGCTCCGTCCACGGAACGGACCGCAGCGCGATCGGCCGATGGGCGCTGGCTCGGTCGACAACCTCGACCGGTGTCAATTCCGGTGCAACCGTGAAGATCAGATCCGAGATGTCCGGGTAGCCCAGGTCGCGTTCGAGCCGGTCCAGCCAGTCGCTCAGCTCGGCGTCGTCCGCGTAGTCGAGCCGCATGATCCGCTCGACGAGCTGAATCGCCTCGTTCCGCGTCAGCTTCGCGGGCAAGGCGCCTCCTCCGACCGGGGCTGATGGCACGCCATCGGCGCGCCGCATGATCCTTGACCGTGGAACCGCGAAGGCCCCCCCCCCGTACCAAAAAAAGTCTGGGGCGGTGGCCGGGGGCGGGGGGCGGGGAAACAAAC
>NZ_JBEZDR010000078.1:0-542 GCF_040648415.1 Nonomuraea sp. NPDC049141 | reverse complement strand
CGAAGGCCCCGACCGGATCCAAATCCTGGTCGGGGCCTTCGCGCTGGAGCGGGTGACGGGAATCGAACCCGCACTGTCAGCTTGGGAAGCTGATGTTCTGCCATTGAACTACACCCGCAGGCGGCACCACTGTACCTGAGTCGTCACGCCGGTGCACCCAGGCACCCCTCCGTCGCTCCCCGGTGTCCCGACCTTGGCAGCGAACGGCCCCCACAGGGGCGTGAACCCGCCAAGATCTCGCCACGGCCTCACGGCGACCTCGCCGGGCCGCCCCCGCCCACCGGCAGCCGTCAGCCGCACCCCCGGCCAGGAAAAAGTTTCAGCGCGGCAACATATGGCCGTTCTCAAATCCATCGATCAGTTGTAACGTCTGCCCAACGTTCTCAGCCACGGCGTGGCATACCCCCTGTCGCGCCGCCAGAAAGAGGTGGGCCCATGGGACTCCGTCCCAACCTGCTGACCCGGCGTACGGCCGGCGTCGCGTCGACGACCCTCGCGTTGCTGCTCAGCACCGCCGCCGTCGGCGTCGTGCCGGCAGCTAC
>NZ_JBEZDR010000077.1:0-4673 GCF_040648415.1 Nonomuraea sp. NPDC049141 | reverse complement strand
GCGGTGCCGCTGCCGGTGGCCGGCCCGGGCGGCGGGCAGGGTCAGCCCGGCGGCGTGCAGCAGGCCCTCCACCCGGACCCGTTCCAGCTCCAGGTCGACGCCCTCCAGCTCGGTCAGGTGCTCGGTGAGCCCGAGGGCCCGGCAGGCCAGCCGGAGGCGGTCGTCGTACGCCCGCAGGATCGTGCCGTGCCAGACGGGCTGGCGGCCGTCGGAGGCGACCCCCTGCCCGCGTAAACGACGCAGGTCGGCGGCGAGTTCCTCCAGCGGGCGGCGGTCGGGCCGGTCGAAGTCGGTGAGGTCGATGTCGCGGGTCAGCGCGTCGGCCTCGACGGCCCGGTCCAGCCGGGCGATGGTGCGCCGTTCCCGGCGGCGCTCCCGCCACTCCGCGTACGCGCAGGCGACCCGGTCGATGATCTCGTCCGCGCAGAAGGCCACGGCGATCAGCACCGGCAGGCTGGCCGCGGCGACGAAGATCAGGATCAGCAGCAGCGCGCGCCCGGGCTCCACGTATCGACGCTAAGCCTCTTTCCTCCTTACCGCCACCGCTTTCGTGCCATCCACGCCATCCGCAGGATGGGACGGACCGTCCCACCCCGGGCGGGGACGCTCAGCAGTCGGCGGAGGTGACGTAGAAGCGCGGCATCGGCAGGACGCGGAAGCGCAGCCGGGCGCCGGAGCGGCGCAGCTGCCAGGTGAGCGCGATCAGGATGGTGGCCAGCGAGATCAGCCCGCCGATCCAGATGCTGGCGCCGGCGCCGTAGGTCTCGGCGACCCAGCCGATGAGCGGCGCCCCGACCGGGTTGGTGCCGAGGAAGACCAGCACCCAGAGGGCCATCACCCGGCCACGGAAGGCGGCATCCGTGCCGAGCTGCACCCGCTGGTTGGCCGCCTGGGCGAAGAACACCATGAAGAAGCCGGTCGGCAGCAGCAGGGTCACCACCATCCAGTACGCCGGGGCGAGCCCCACCAGCGTGCCGAAGATGGCGCAGCCGACACCCGCGCCGAGCACCAGCCAGACCGACGGGCGACTGCGCCGCCCGGTGCCGGCGAGCGCCCCGACCAGCGCGCCGACCGCCAGGGCGGTGCTGAACAGCCCGAACGAGGCGGCACCGGTCTGGAACACGGTCTTGGCCAGCGCGGCGAGGGTGAGCTGGAAGTTGAACAACGACATGCCGATCACCGACATCACCGCCATGGGCAGCAGCAGGTCGGGCCGGCGCCAGACGTAGCGCAGGCCGTCGACCACCTTGGCCGACGCCCGCTCGTCGCGCGGCGGCAGCGCCTCCCGGTACAGCTCGGCGGGGCGCATCCTGATCACGGTGACCAGCGGGGCGATCGAGCTGAGCGCGGTGAACATGAAGACCGGGCCGACGTCGAAGGCGGCGATGGCCAGGCCGGCGACGGCCGGCCCGACGATCCGGGCCGAGTTGAACACCGCCGCGTTCAGCGAGAGCGCGTTCGGCAGCAGCGACGTGCCCACCAGTTCGGAGACGAACGCCTGCCGGACCGGGGTCTCCACGGCGTTGGCGACGCCGAGCAGGGCCGCGAACGCGAAGACGTGCCAGAGCTGTACGAGGCCCGTGATCACCAGCAGGCTCATGGCGAGCGCCAGCACGGTCCAGAACGCGTTCGCGACGAAGAGCAGCATCCGCTTGTCGTAGCGGTCGGCCAGCCGCCCGGAGAGCAGGGTGAGCAGCAGCACCGGGGTGAACTGGAGCGCGGTGACCACGCCGAGGGCGGTGGCGGAGTTGTCGGAGAGCTCGAGGACCAGCCAGTCCTGGGCGATGAACATCATCCAGACGCCGATCAGCTTGATCAGCTGCCCGGATGCGAAGAGCCGGTAGTTGCGGACCTGTAGGGACTGGAACATCGTGCTCAGCTTCGCCTGCACTCTTGGTGCGCCTCCTCGCGGTCGTACGCGTCATCGACGTCGGACGGCGCGGTGGCACGAGGCGCGGGTCAGGCGCGGGCGACCTGCTGAAGGATCTCGGCGGCCTGCCGCAGGGTGTCCCGTTCGGCTTCGGTCAGCTCGGCCAGCCGGCGGGCCAGCCACTCGTCACGGACCCGCTCGAACTGGTCGAGCACGGCCCGTCCCCCCTCGGTCGCCGCCAGGATGACCTGTCGGCCGTCGGTCGGGTGGGGGGTGCGCCGCACGAGGCCGCGCTCCTCCAACTTCGCGACGATCTTGGTCATCGTGGGCGGCTGCACCCGTTCCACGTCGGCCAGTTCCCGAGGCGTCAGCGCACCCGCCAGCCGGAGGCTGGTGAGCGCGGAGAGCTGGGTGACCGTGAGGTCGCCGACCGGCCGGGCCTGGCGGACCCGTCGGTTGAGCCGGGTGATCGCGTCACGCAGCTGGGGTGCCAGCTGCGCCGGTGGCACGCGTTTCGCCGTCACCGTCCGCTCCGTCACGATAGTTAGCCTAACTAATTAGCCAGGCGAATGAGATGCGATATGACCATGCTCACGAGAAGTTTTCCCTGCTCCGGGCCGGGTATCCGAATCGGCCGACCGGCCCGGAGCGTGGCGTGTCGAGGATCAGAGCACCACAGACTCGATCGGCCCGCGCAGGAAGTAGAGCACGAAGAGGGCGGCCACCCCGTACAGCAGCGGGTGGATCTCCCGCGCCTTGCCCCGGGCGAGCTTCACCACCACGTACGAGATCAGGCCGGCCCCGATGCCGTTCGAGATCGAGTACGTGAAGGGCATCAGCACGATCGTCAGGAACGCCGGGATCGCGATCTCGTAGTCCGACCAGTCGATCGTCCGGACCGCGGTCATCATCAGGAAGCCGACCACCACCAGCGCCGTGGACGCCGCCTCGAACGGCACCACCACGACCAGCGGCGCCAGGAACATCGCCAGCAGGAACAGCCCGCCGGTGACCAGGTTGGCGACGCCCGTACGGGCGCCCTCCGCCACACCGGCCGCGCTCTCGATGTAGGACGTGTTGCTCGACGTGCTCGCCGCACCGCCGGCCGCCGCCGCGATCGAGTCGACCAGCAGGATCTCCTTCGCCCGCGGCGGGGTGCCCTGCTCGTCGAGCATGCTCCCCTCCTGGCCGACCGCGACCATCGTGCCCATCGTGTCGAAGAAGTCCGTGATCAGCAGGGTGAACACGAACATGAGGACGACGAGCCAGCCGGCCCGGCTCCACGAGTCGAACACGTTGAAGTTGCCGATCAGCGACAGGTCCGGCACGTCCACCCAGGTCTTCGGCAGCTCGGGGACGTTCAGCGCCCAGCCCTTCGGGTTGGGCTTGCCGTCGACGAAGGACGGCCCGATGTTCGCCACCGCCTCGACGATGATCGCCAGCACGGTGGAGCCGAGGATGCCGATCAGGATCGCGCCCCTGACCCGGCGCACCAGCAGCACGATGGTCAGCAGCAGGCCCACCACGAAGACCAGCAGCGGCCAGCTGGCGAGCTTGCCACCGATGCCCAGGCTCACCGGGACGGTGCTGTTCTGCACGTCCGGCACCCGACGCACGAAACCGGCGTCGACCAGGCCGATGATGGTGAGGAAGAGGCCGATGCCGACGCCGATCGCCGTCTTCATCTGCGTCGGCACCGAGCGGAACACCGCCGTACGCAGGCCGGTCAGCACCAGCACCGCGATGATCACACCCTCGATCACCACGAGGCCCATCGCGTCCGCCCAGGTCATCTCCGGGGCGATCTCGTACGCGACCAGCGCGTTGACGCCGAGGCCCGCGGCGAGCGCCAGCGGGAACCGGCCGACCACGCCCATCAGGATGGTCATCAGGCCGGCGACCAGGGCGGTTGCCGCGGCGAGGGCGGCGATGGAGAGCTTCTTGCCGTCGCCGTCGACGGCACCACCGATGATGAGCGGGTTGAGCACCACGATGTACGCCATCGTGAAGAAGGTCGCCAGGCCACCGCGTACCTCGCGGCTCATCGTCGAGCCACGGGCGGAGATCTCGAAGTACCGGTCGAAACCGTTACGCGGGTGCGCTGGATCGGGTGGTGTGCCGTTCTCGGGCGGCGCTACTGACATCAGGTCCTCGCAGGTGATCTTCCGTTGTCGCGCGCATCGTCGCAGATCACCGGCCAGCAGGAAAAGTTGATCGCGTACGCTTGCCGCGTGCCGAAGGAGCAGCCACCGCGGCCCGAGCCGCTCGACCCGCCGATGGTGCCGTTCGCCCTCGCGGGGATGGCCGCCTGGGCGCTCGCCGGGCTGGTGCTGCTGGTCTTCTTCCGCGACTGGCTGACCGCGCACGATCACCAGGATTGGCTGTGGACCTGCCTGGCCGGTTTTCTGTGGGGTTTCCCCGGTCTCGCCGTGATGATGCGGCACGACGCCAACCGGCGCCGCCGCCGCGCAGGCCGCTGACCTGCGACGACACCGATCCGTCGGGCCGGCCCGCGCCCGGTCGCGTCAGGGGTGCCCGTACGGCTCCGCCGGCTCGGCCGCCTCGACGGAGCCCGGTGCCCGGCTGACCGCCACGGGCTCGACCGCGCTGTCGTCGTAGACCGTCGGCATCTCCTCGACCGGGGTCTCGGCGGCCTCGATCAGCGTCTCCGAGTGGGCCCCACAGCCGTGGTCGGCGCTGACCACCCGACCGTCGTCGGGGGCGTAGAAGTTGCCGCACGCGCGATCATGAGAAGCAGGTCGAGGCGCACATGCGTGAGCTGCAGGAATGCTTGGACGTGATC
>NZ_JBEZDR010000076.1:0-4676 GCF_040648415.1 Nonomuraea sp. NPDC049141 | reverse complement strand
AAGGACGACGCGAACACCGGGAACGCGTCGTACAACTCCCGACCCATACCCGCGCGCTGCGAACCCTGACCCGTGAACAACACCGCCCGACGACCCGCCGACACCACACCCGACACCGCCGGCCGACCCTCGACCACCGCCGACAGACCAGCCACCAACTCGTCCACCGACGAACCCCACACCACCGCACGATGCTCCAACGCCGCCCGCGACGTCACCAACGACCACGACACATCCACCGGCGACAGACCACGACCACGCACGAACGACGCCAACCGCCCGGCCTGACCCACCAGAGCACGCTCCGAACGGCCCGACACCACCCACGGCACCGGCAACCCGACCGCGCCCCCGGACGACGCCGGGGCAGGCTCGCCAGCCGGCAGCGCCACAAGAGCCGGCTCCGGCTGCTCGATGATCACGTGCGCGTTGGTCCCGGAGATGCCGAACGACGACACACCCGCCCGCCGGGGACGGCCAGCACCCGGCCACTGCCGGGACTCGGTCACCAGCTCCACCGCACCGGACGACCAGTCCACGTGCGACGACGGCGCGTCCACGTGCAGGGTCGCCGGCACCACCCCGTGCCGCATCGCCAAGATCATCTTGATGATGCCCGCCACCCCGGCAGCCGCCTGCGTGTGACCGATGTTCGACTTCACCGACCCCAACAACAACGGCACATCCCGACCCTGCCCATACGTCGCCAACAGGGCCTGCGCCTCGATCGGATCACCCAGCGTCGTGCCCGTACCGTGCGCCTCCACCACGTCCACGTCGGCGACACCCAACCCGGCATTCGCGAGGGCCTGCCGGATCACCCGCTGCTGCGACGGACCGTTCGGCGCCGTCAACCCGTTCGACGCGCCGTCCTGGTTCACCGCCGTGCCCCGCACCACCGCCAGGATCCGACGGCCGTCACGCTGCGCGTCCGACAGCCGCTGTACGACGAGGACGCCGACGCCCTCGCCCCACGCGGTGCCGTCCGCCGACTCGGCGAATGCCTTGCAGCGGCCGTCCGCCGACAGCCCGCCCTGGCGGGAGAACTCGATGAAGGCGCCCGGGGTGGCCATCACCGTCACGCCGCCGGCCAGGGCGAGGTCGCACTCGCCGGACCGCAGCGCCTGCGCCGCCAGGTGCAGCGCCACCAGCGACGACGAACACGCCGTGTCCACCGTCACCGCCGGCCCCTCGAACCCGAACGAGTACGCCACCCGACCCGACAGCACGCTCGTGGCGTTGCCGGTGAGCAGGTGTCCGCCGACCTCCTGGGCGCGACCCACCGAACCGCTGGCGTACCCCTGGAAGCTCGCGCCGGCGAAGACGCCGACGGCGCCGCCCCTCAGGCTGGTGGGGTCGATGCCGGCCGACTCGAAGGCCTCCCACGAGGTCTCCAGCAGCAGCCGCTGCTGCGGGTCCATGGCGAGGGCCTCGCGCGGCGAGATGCCGAAGAACGCGGCGTCGAACTCACCGGCGTCGTAGACGAAGCCACCCCTGCGGACGAAGGACGTGTCGGAGAGGCCGTCGTTGAGGAAGCCGTCCCAGCCCCGGTCGAGGGGGAACTCGGAGATGCCGTCGCCCTCGGCGCAGAGCAGTTGCCACAGTTCGTCCGGCGATGCGACGCCGCCCGGAAGGCGGCAGCCCATCCCGACGATCACTATCGGGTCGTCGTCCACGGCGGTGATCCGGCGCTCGGCCGGCGCGTCACCCGGTGCGCCGAGCACCGCCTCCCGGATGAAGGCGACGAGGGCGGCCGGCGTCGGGTGGTCGAAGACGAGGGTGGAGGGCAGGGCGAGGCCCGTCTCGGCGGTCAGCCGGTTGCGCAGCTCGACGGCGGTGAGCGAGTCGAAGCCGAGGCGCTGGAACGCCCGGTCGGGGGCCACCGCCTCGACGGTGGCGTGCCCGAGCACCGAGGCGACCTGGGAGCGTACGAGGTCCAGGAGGGACGCCTCGACCTCCGTCGGCGTCAGGGCCGCAAGCCGCTGGCGGAGCGCGGAGGCCTGATCGGTGGGAGCGGTTTCCGCGCGGGCCGCCGCCTCGATCGCCGACTGGGCTTCGGGGATTTCGGTGAACAGGCGGGACGGCCGCAACGCCGTGAACGACGGCACAAACCGATCCCACCGCACATCCGCCACCACCACATCAGACTCACCACCCTCCAACACCCCCTGCAACGCCACCACCGCCAACTCCGGCACCATCCCCGGCAACCCACGCCGACTCAACTGCTCACCCGCCACCCCCACCGCCATACCCGCCTCAGCCCACGGCCCCCACGCCACCGACGTCCCCACCAACCCACGCCCACGCCGCGACACCACCAACCCATCCAAAAACGCATTCGCCGCCGCATACCCCACCTGACCCGCCGAACCCCACACCCCCGCAATCGACGAAAACACCACAAACGCATCCAAATCCAAACCAGCCGTCAACTCATCCAACACCACCGCACCACCAACCTTCGCCCGCAACACCTCCTCCACCTCACCCACACCCACCTCACCCAACGACGTCAACTGCGCCGCACCCGCCGCATGCACCACCGCCCGCAACCGCTCACCCGCACCCACCAAATCCCCCAACAACCCCGCCACCGCACCACGATCCGCCACATCACACGCCACCACCGAGACCCGCACACCCAAACCCTCCAACCGCCCCACCAACTCCCCCACACCCGGCGCACCACCACCACGCCGACTCACCAACACCACATGCTCCGCACCCACACCCGCCGCCCACACCGCCACCCGCGCACCCAACGCCCCCGTACCACCCGTCACCAACACCGTCCCCGACAACCGGAAACCAACCCCACCAACACCCGCCGAAGAACCCGCACGCACCAACCGCCGCACAAACACACCCGACGACCGCAACGCCACCTGATCCTCACCACCAGACGACGACAACACCCCACACAAACGACCCCACACACCCCCACCCAACAACACCGGCAAATCCACCAAACCACCCCACCGCAACGGCACCTCCAAACCCACCACCCGACCCAAACCCCACACCGCAGCACCCGCGGTCAGGTCGGTCAGGGGCTCGGAGCCGTCCACGGAGACCGCTCCCCGGGTCAGCCACCACATCCGCCCCTGGACCTCGGTGACCGCCAGCGCCTGCGCCACGGCCAGCGCCTCCACGACGCCCGCACCGGCCAACGACATCAGCGAGATCAGTCCGGCGACCGGCTCCCGGTTCTCCGCCGCGCCGGCCAGCCGGCGCGCGATCTCGTCGCGCTCCAGCACGTCCAGCACCACCGGGACCACCTCGGCGCCCCGCTCCGCCAGCCCGGCCAGCAACGGGTGGTCCTCCTGGCCGGGAAGCATCAGCACCAACCAGGTGCCGGTCAGGTTCTCGTCCCCGGTCGTGTCCTGGCGTCGCCACACCACCCGGTACCGCCAGGAATCCACGACCGACCGCTGCTGGGCGGCCCGCCGCCACTGCGCGAGCTTCGGCAGGACCGCGCTGAACGGCTCGTCCGCGCCGACGCCCAGTTCGCCGCCGACCAGGTCGGGGTCGCCGGACTCCACGGCCGCCCAGAACCGCCCGTCGAGGGCGTCGTCGTGCGCGTCCCGGCGGTCAGCGGGCGCGGGCTCCGGCCAATACCAGGTGTGCTCGAAGGCGTACGTGGGCAGGTCGACCACGCGCGGCCGGGCACCGGTCTGGCCGTGGTACGCCGCCCAGTCCACCGGCACACCCGCCACCCACAACTGCCCCAGCGCAGACGTCAGCGCCCCGACCTCCGGCTGATCCCGCCGCGACACCGCAACCCGCCGCACACCCGCGTCCCCGACGATCTCCGCCACCATCGCCGTCAACGTCGCATCCGGACCCACCTCCAGGAACGTGTCGACGCCCTGCTCCCGCAGAGCCGCCACCCCGTCGGCGAACCGCACCGCCTGCCGCACGTGCCGCACCCAGTAGGCGGGGTCAACCAACTCCAGCGGCTCCGCGACCGCGCCGGTCACGTTCGACACCACCGGCACCCGCGGCGACTGCCACGACAACCCCGCCACCACCGACGCGAACTCATCCAACATCGGATCCATCAACCGCGAATGGAACGCGTGACTGACCGAGAGTTCCTTGACCCGCCAACCCCGCTCGCGAGAAGTCCCCACCACCACCGCAACCTCGTCGGCGGCACCCGACACCACCACCGACGCCGGCCCGTTCACGGCCGCCACGTCCACCGCAGCACCGGTCACACCGATCAGCTCAGCGACAGCCTCCTCCGACGCACCCACCGCCGCCATCACGCCACCAGCCGGCAACGCCTGCATCAGACGACCCCGCGCCGCCACCAACACACACGCATCAGCGAGGGAAAGCATCCCCGCCACGTACGCGGCCGTCACCTCACCGATCGAATGACCCGCCAGGAAATCCGCCCGCACACCCCACGACGCCAACAACTCCCACAACGCCACCTCCACCGCGAACAACCCCGCCTGCGCGAAGACCGTCTGATCCACCAGAACGGCCTCGGCACTGCCCGCCTCCGCGAACACCACCTCCCGCAACGGGCGCGGCAACAAACCATCGAACTGGCCACACACCGCGTCAAAGGACGACGCGAACACCGGGAACGCCTCGTACAACTCCCGACCCATACCCGCGCGCTGCGAACCCTGACCCGTGAACAACACCGCCCGACGACC
>NZ_JBEZDR010000075.1:0-4878 GCF_040648415.1 Nonomuraea sp. NPDC049141 | reverse complement strand
CACTGGGGTGGCACAACCGACCGGGAAACCGGCGGAACATGAAGGCCCCAGGCCCTACCGCCAGGAGACGCCACCGCGCCAGCCCCCGACCCTACTCGATCTTGATCTGGTTGGCTAAAGGGTCCGGCTGAAGGTCGATTTCCTTGCTGTGGTCAGCGGGAGTCATCAACACTCTGCTGGTTCAGTCCGTCCTCAAGGACCCCGCTTGGCAGAAGCGACTGACGGACGCCGACAAGCGCGGCCATTCGCCCCTGTTCTGGTCCAACGCCAACCTGTACGGCACGATCGACATCGACATGGGCCGCTGCCTCGACCTCGGCCAGGCTGCCCGACCGATCCCCGCTCCCGCGATCAGGGCAATCGCGGGAGCGGCTGGTCGGACAGCAGATCGGCCAGCGCGGTCCGAACGGCAGCGCGGCTCACCCCGTACGTGCGTGCGAGTGCCGCGATCGAGGCGCCTTGGTCCTGAAACGCTGACCGCACCTCCTCGAGCCGGGCGCCGGTCAGCGCGGGCGGCCGGCCGCCATAGCGGCCTTCGGCTTCCGCCGCGGCGATCCCCTCGGCCGTCAGCTCGTTCTGCAGGTCGCGCTGAAACTGCCCGACGGCAGTGATCACGTTGATGAGCAGGGCAGTGGCCGCGTCGTTGGCGGCCAGGTCGTGGAAGTTCGACAACGGCCCGGACAGCACCCGCAGCACCACGCCGCGAGCCTGGAACCAGTCGCGGACGGCGTGGATGTCGACCAGGTCGCGGCACAGCCGGAACAGCTCCGACACCGTGAGAATGTCGCCGTGATGCGCGGCGGCGGCGACCCTGGCGAACGCGGGCCGCTCCAGCGCGGGAATCTTGGAGGTCGTCGCCGGGTCCTCGAACAGCCGCACCCCCGGAGCCGGGTGGAACCCCTCGGCCACACCCTCGGTCCGGACCAGCAGCCCGGCCTCGGTGAGGATGTGCCGCTGGCGCAGCAGGGACTGGGCCGCGGTGGACGAGCGGGAGTAGACGATCCGCACCGGCGCTGGTTGCCGAGGCGAAGGTGGACGCCCGCGCCTACAAGGCGCGGGAGTAGACGATCCGCACCAGTGCTCCTCGAGAAGGGACGGAAACCCCCTTCTACCTGATCCCGACAACCCTTGGTCGGTGCGGCAATACACCGGGCATGTCCGAGTGGGCCGGGGTGTGAGGGTCAGTCGTCCTGTGGCTTGCGCCGGCCGGGGTTGAGGCGGACGGCGAGGTTCTCCAGTTCGACCTTGTGGCCGGTGGTGCTGCGTAGCTCGACCTCGACGGGTGATTCGGTGCCGTGCTCGAGGTAGAGCAGCGGCGGATGCCCGTCCTGCAGGTATTTGTTGCCCCACTGCATCAGGCTCATCACGGCGGGCAGCAGGTCGCGGCCCATGTCGGTGAGCACGTACTCCTCGCGGGTGCGGCCGCCCTCGTCCCGATAGGGGCGCTTGGCCAGCAGTCCTGCCTCGGTGAGGTGCTTGAGCTGCCCGGCCGCGACCCGGTCGGTGAGGCCGGTGCGCCGGGCGAAGGCGCTGAAACGGGTGGTGCCGTAGTAGGCCTCGCGCAGGATCAGCAGCGACGACCGGGTCCCGACGACCTCCAGGGCCTTGACCAGTGAGCAGCCGTCGGTCTTCCATGCGCCGAGGTCCGCCAGTGGTCCCTCCATCACAGCAGCCATGGGGCCATGCTACCCGCCATGGCTTCACTTATGTATAGTCAGCACCTAGGCTGGCTATACATAAGGGTAGCCAGATGGATGAGAGGTCCCCCCATGCCCGAACCCACGTTCACGGCCCCGGCGCCGCCCCGGCATGCCCGGCCCGGCGCCGTCACCTTCGTGCTGTGCGCGGCCGCGTTCATGGCGATGCTCGACGTGTTCGTGGTCAATGTCGCCTTCACCGCCATCGGCGCCGCCTACCGAGGCTCGAGCCTGGCCGACCTCAGCTGGGTTCTGAACGGCTACACCATCGTGTACGCGGCGCTGCTGATCCCGGCCGGGCGGCTGGCCGACCGGCACGGCCGCAAGACCGCCTTCCTGACCGGCCTCGCCCTGTTCACCGCCGCCAGCGCGGCCTGCGCGGCGGCCCCGTCCCTGTGGTGGCTGGTGGCCTTCCGAGTGCTGCAGGCCGCCGGAGCCGCGGCACTCACCCCGGCCAGCCTCGGCCTGCTGCTCACCGTCCTGCCCGCCGAACGGCGCACCGGCGCGGTGAAGATCTGGGCCACCACAAGCTCCTTCGCCGCCGCGATCGGCCCGGTCGCAGGGGGAGCGCTGGTGCAGCTGTCCTGGCATTGGGTGTTCCTGATCAACGTGCCCATCGGGATCGCGGTGATCGCCGCCGCCTGGCGGCTGATCCCCGACACCGGCGTCGCCTCTCCGGTCCCGATGCCCGACCTGCTCGGCGTGGCAGTGCTGGCCGCGGCGGTCGGCGCCCTGTCGCTCGGCCTGGTCCAGGGCGGCGCGTGGGGCTGGACGGACGCTCTGACGATCGCGGCGCTGGCCGCCGCGGCCGCCGGGATCGGCGTGTTCGCCCGCCGAACCGCGCGGCACCCGGCCCCCGTCATCGACCCCGCTCTGCTGCGGGTGCCGTCCTTCGTGTGGGCCAACGCCACCGCCCTGGTGTTCTGCACGGCCTTCGGCGCCACCTTCCCCGCCATCGTGCTCTGGCTGGAGCACGCCGCCGGCTACAGCGCGATCCAGACCGGCCTGGCGATCCTGCCGGGGCCGCTCATGGTGCCGCTGTTCGCCGTCGTCGGGCAGCGCCTGGCCCGGCGCGTCCCGCTCGGCGCCCTGGTCGCCGCGGGCAACCTGCTGTTCTGCGCCGGCGCGCTACTGCTCGCCGCCGGAGCCTCCGCAGATGTCCGCTACACCACGCAGGTGCTGCCCGGCTGGATCGTCATCGGCGTCGGGATCGGGCTGGCCCTGCCCACCATGATCGCCGCCGCCACCGCGGGCCTGCCGCCCGCCCAGGCCGCCACCGGCAGCGGCGTGGTCAACACCAGCCGCCAACTCGGCTACGTCCTGGGCGTGGCGATCCTCGTCGCCGTCCTCGGCACCCTCGACCTCCCCGCTACGCACCTGCAGGAGACCTTCCGGCACGGCTGGTGGTTCATCGCCGGCACCGCCGCCCTCAGCGCCGCCACCGCCCTCGGCATCACCCCGCTCCGCAGGACCCGCCCGTGACCACCACGACCCTTCCCGCACACCGCACACCTGCTCTCACGATCCGCCCCTGCCGGCCCGCCGACATCCCCCTTGTCCGTGGGCTGTCAGACCACGCCTCGGCCACCAGCCTCTACCACCGCTTCTTCGTCGGCTCACCCCGCATCCCCACCGGCTACCTACGCTCCCTGCAGACCGTCGACCACTGGAACCGCGAGATCCTCCTGGCCATCCCCGACAGCGGCGATCACGCCGTCGCGATCGCCGAATACGTCCGCGACCACACCGACCCCCACACGGCCGAGATGGCCATGCTGATCGCCGACGCCTGGCTGCGACGCGGCCTGTCCCGACTGCTCATCGACGCCCTCGGCGAACTCGCCCACGCCCGCGGCATCACTCACTTCACCGCCGAAACCCTGCCCGACAACCAGGCCGCGCGGGCTGCGATCCTGCGGCACCGCCCCACCGCCCTGACCACCCACCGCGGTGACAGCCTCCTGTTCCACATGCCGGTCCTCGCCCAAGCTCCCCGCGAAGTGCCCCATTGAGACTCACCGAACGCACAGGCCATCCCTCATTCGGTTATGAGGCAGAAGGCCACGACAGCAAGCGGAGCCTCAACCCCAAGCAAAGACCTACCTTGGGGCTGGGGCCACCTTCGGGAGCGGAGGGCCGACCCCGAGCACGAAGAAAGGCCCGCCGCGCACCATCGCGCTTGGGTTCTAGTGATCGTTGCAACACCTGATCCATTCAGGAGCTGCAGTGTTCGAGATCCGACCAGATCGATCGCCGCAGGGCCGGAAGAAGCTGCATGCTGAGCGCAAAGCATATTTGGATCTTGTGGCTCAGGGAGTAGGTACTGCGGAGGCGTGTCGGATCGTCGGGATCAACCTGCGGACCGGTCACCGATGGCGGCACGGTCGAGCGAGTCAGGCCGGGCGGAAGGCGCTTCGACAGCCTCCCGCCCGGCCTGTGCCGTCCTCGGGCCGGTTCCTGACGGCCGATGACCGGATCACGATCGCCGATCTGATGCGGGAGGGCCAGTCGATCCGGTCGATCGCCGCTGAGCTGGGCCGCAGCCCGTCCACGATCAGCTGCGAGGTCAGACGCAACGCCCATCCCGTCTCAGGCGACTATCGGCCGCACGCCGCCCAGGCCCGTGCCGACGCACGGCGTCCGCGGCCCAAGACCGGCAAGATTGGGGTTAATCCAGAGTTGCGGGCGCTCGTCCAAGATCTGCTCGACCGCAAGCACAGCCCTGAGCAGATCAGCCGCCGGCTGCGCCGGGATCATCCCGACCGGAGCGAGCTGCACGTGACCCACGAGACGATCTACCAGGCCCTGTACGTCCAAGGCCGCGGCGAGCTGCGCCGCGAGCTCGCCAAGGCGCTGCGCACCGGCCGGACGGTCCGCAAACCCCGGCGTAAGGACGGCCAGCGCCAGCCCTGCTTCTCCCACCCCATGGTGATGATCAGCGACCGGCCCGCCGAGATCGCCGACCGCGCCGTTCCCGACCACTGGGAAGGTGACCTGGAGCGCCACGAGGCGCCATGTAACCGGGCGGAGGTGAAAGGACTCCGCCGCTGTGCTGTCGCAGCAGCGTTGTGAAGCTGGGGGCAGGCGTGCGACACGAGGTCGCAGTGCGCCGTGAAGCGCTGGAAATCGAAGGAGGTGGGAGACCTCCTCGCCGGGCTGTCGCAGCAGTTCGGTGGGAGCT
>NZ_JBEZDR010000074.1:0-4951 GCF_040648415.1 Nonomuraea sp. NPDC049141 | reverse complement strand
TGATTTCAGGGGTGAGAGCTGGCTCCACCTACCGGCGAGTTTTGGCCCCATTTAGCGATCTTGGGGGTCTTGATCACGGGTGAGTTTTGGCCCCACCCGAGGCATAGCTGAGGCCTTGATGGCGGGTTGAGCCCGTGACGATCGCTGGCTGTGGCTGATGGCCGGGGGGTTGCCGGGGGCGATCGGCGCCGCAGGGCCTCCTTCGTCGGCTCGATGGTTATCTTGGGTTCTCGAGCGACTTCGCTGGTCAGTGGTCTGCAGCGCTGTAAGGCAAGTGGACCGATCTCGGCCGCTGTCGAGTGGCGTTCCAAGAGGCCGCCACGTGCCTCACCCGGGCTCTAAGGTCATGGCGAGTGGCGTTCGCTCAGGTGTTGATCAAGTCAGCGAGAGTGCCACCTGACGCTGATGCATCACTGAAGGTCTCCGCCGCCTGCCTCAGGGTCTTGAGCGTTCCGGCTGTTCAGCGGTTGATGATCGGTAAGGCATGTCAGGCAAGTGGGTCAGCCGCCAGGACGATGTCGACGTGGTTCAGGCTCATGGCGGGGCATCATGCACGAGAGCACCGACAATTTTGGGAGACGCCGATGCCGGACAGCCCCGACGTGCCGGACGACGTCCTCGACCGCCTCCGCGCGCTGTGCCTCGCACTCCCCGGCGTCTACGAGGAACAGGCCTGGGTCGGCACCCGCTGGCTGGTCCGCAAGAAGACCTTCGCCCACGTCCTCGGCATCAGCGACGAGTACCCGCCCGCCTACACCCGCGACGCGCCGTTCGTCGGGGATGCCACCGTCCTGACCTTCCGCTCCGACGGTGCCGAGCTCGCCGCGCTCGTCGGCACCGGCCACCCGTTCTACAAACCGAGGTGGCACCCGCAGGTCGTGGGCATGGTGATCGAACCGGACGCGGACTGGGACGAGATCGCCGAGCTGCTCATCGAGAGCTACTGCCTGCGGGCGCCGAAGAAGCTGGCGGCACAGGTTCCCCGGCCAGGTCCATGTCGGCCGCCCGAACGGCGATGACCGCGATGAAGGACATGCACCGCGCCACCACCTACGAGGCCGATTGTTATCTGGGTTCTCAAGCGAACTTGCTGGTCAGCTGTTTGAGGGGCTGTCAGTCATGTTAGGCAAGTAGGCTGCCCGGATCGGCTTCGGTGGTCATGTTGGGCAGTGGGCTCGTCCCGCTGGTTTCGTTCGCGTGACCTGACCGCGGTTGTTCGTCGGCTGTGACCGCGGGCATGGTTGGGCGAAGTCGTTGTTCGTGGGATTCGACCGCACTCATGGACCGCATCGCCGGCCTCCAGGGCGGCGCACCTCTACGAGCTCGCCGACCTCCGGGCGGCCGCCCGTTATCAAAGGTGCCTGCGGAGCATCAGGCATGTGAGGCAAGTACCGCCGGATGCTCGAGAAGTACCGCGTGAGTCCGTGGCCGGTCCTACTCAGCGTCCTGCGCCTCGATCAGGTCGAGGTCGCGGACGCAGAAGCCGTGGTGCTCGAAGGTCTCGTTGAGCACCGTGCCGAGGCACCGCCGCACCGAGCGGCCCCGGGCGTACGGCGGCCAGACATCGTCGTCGGGCACCGGCGCTCGCCCGGCGAGCTGCCCAGCGGTGACCCCGTCGAGCCAGGCCTCAAGCTCGGCGGCCTGTGCCTCACGCACGCTCACGATCTCGTCGAGGGACGGATCGAGCGAGAGGTCAAGCCCGTGCGCTCCACGGTAGGGCTCAACGGTCGTCCCGATGCCCATCGGCGTGAACAGCTCCGTCGAGCCCAGGCAGCAACGGCGGAACCACGAGTCGTGGACGAAGACCAGGTGGCGCATCGTCTGCACAGCCGACCACTCGTCATTCACGCTGCGGCGCTCGATGCCGGGCGTACGACGGATTCGCTCGATCGTGGCGGCCCAGCCGGCATGGAGCTGACGCGCTGCCTCGCGCAGATCGGCAGGGTCCTCGGAGCGGATCAGCAGCCGCACCGGATTACGCCGGTCGAGCTCTGCCTCGACGTACTCGGTGACCTCGACCCCGTTCACCACGAGGTTGGTGATGAGCCCGTCGATCACGGCGTCCTGCATGACCACGCCGATCAGGCGTGCCCCGGTCAGATCGCACTCGCGGAACTCTGCACCGTGCAGGTCCTCGTCGACATATCGTTTCATGCTCCGCATGGTAGGGCCGAGCACTGACAAACCAGCCCCCCTGTCCCCGCGACCTCCATCCCATTGGTGCGGTCGGCTCTCCCGAACATTGATCATGGTTCCAGCCCTCAAGTGCGGTCAGAACTCACGAACAAATGCGGTCACTTCTCACGAACGAAACCAAACGCACGGCCGTCGATGGCATCGGGTGGCGTGGATGGTCGGAGGCTGGGACTCAGGCTCCGCTTGCCTGGCGTGCGCGTGTCTGTGCGAGTCGGTAGGAGCTGGTGCCGGTCTCGATGATGGAGCCGTTGAAGGTGAGCCGGTCGACGATCGCGGCGCAGAGGCGGGGTTCGGTGAAGGTTTTGGTCCAGCCGCCGAAGCTGTCGTTGGAGGCGATGGCGACGCTGGCGGTCTCTTCGCGTTCGGTCAGGACCTGGAAGAGCAGCTGGGCGCCGCGTTTGTCGAGTTCCATGTAGCCGAGTTCGTCAATGCAGAGCAGTTCGTAGCGGCTGTAGCGGGCGATGGTCTTGTTGAGGATCATCTCGTCGGCGGCTTCGACCAGTTCGTTGACGAGTTTGGCGGCCAGGACGTACTTGACGCGGTATCCGGCCATGGCGGCCTCGGTGCCCAGGGCGATGAGTAGGTGTGACTTGCCGGTGCCGGAGTCGCCGATCAGACACAGCGGGTGCCCGTTCTTGACCCATTCGCATTTGGCCAGGGTGTGAATGGTCGCTGCGGGGATGTCGGGGTTGGCCTCGAAGTCGAAGTCGGACAGCCATTTTTGGCGGGGGAATCCGGCGGCTTTGATGCGCCGCTCGGAGCGGCGGCGCTCTCGGTCCTCGCACTCGCCCATCAGCAGCTCGGCGAGGAAGCCGCGGTAGGTGAGTTGTTCGCGCTCGGCGGCGTCGGCGATGGCCACGAACTGGCTGCGCATGGTGGGCAGGCGCAGCATCTTGCAGGCCTGGTCGATCGCGGTCTCGGCGGCCGGCTCGGTGAGACCACGCTGGTGAATCGTCATGGGGTATCTCCCTGGCCGGTAGCGGGTGGACGAAAGCGCAGGAGCTGGTCGTAGGCGGCCACCGACGGCAGCGGTCGGCTGTCGGGTGGGAGCGCGGCCAGGCGCCGCTCGGTCAGCGAGGGCAGCGGCGGCAACTCGGCCGGTTGGCCCACCGGGCCGGTCGGCGAGGAGGTAGTGGCGGAGGCCATTCCGGTCTCGGCGTGGGCAGCCTTGCGGGCCTCGATCGCGACGACGTCACTGGTCAATGCGCCGACCGACAGCGCGGTGGCGATGCCGTCGACGACGTGCCGGTGGGCCATGCCGCGATGGAGGAGTAGCACCTCGATCAGCGCGCGGGTGCCCTCGGCCTCGCCGTGGGCCTTGCGGACCGCAGCCCACCAGGCGTCATGGACGGTGGTGAAGGTTCCCAGCTGGCGGGCCTGCTCCAGCGCCGTTGACCCGGCCAGCGCGCCTGGTTTGCGCAGCAGAATCTCCAGATAGTGATCCAGCCTCAGCCGGGGCTTACCCCGGGCGATCAGCCGCTCGTGGCGGGCGACTTCGGTCTTGCCGTCGAAAATGACCAGTTCCGAGGCGTGTAGCAGTACCCGGACTTTGCGGCCCACCAGCCGTACTGGCACCGAGTAGTAGTTCATCCGGACGCAGACCAGCGAATGACGGTTCACATGGGGATGGAAGACGCGGCCCGTCTCGAATCGATCGTCGGGCAGCGGCCGCAGCAGGGGGCGCTCGATGGCGAAACTCTCGCTTACAGTGTGCGCACGCGAGCCGATCCGCCGCTGGTCATCGACGGTGTCCCACTCATCGATGGTGGCATTCAGCTCCGCGAGCGTGGCCACCACCGGGACCGGGACCAGGTGGTTGCGGCGGAATCGGCCCACCTCGCCCTCGACCCCGCCCTTCTCATGGGCTCCGCTCAGGCCGGGGCGGCAGTAGAAAACTTCCAGGCCGTAGTGCGAGCGGAAGGCGGTCCAGCGCTCGTTTTCCACCCGGCCGCGGGTGAAGCCAAGCACCTGGGCCACCGCGGAGGTCAGGTTGTCGTAGCGGACTTGGCCCGTCGGCAGGCCCCCGAGCACGTTGAAGGCGTGTTCGTGTCCTTCCAGGAACGCTTCTTGGCCGCAGGAAGCGGTCACGCGGTGCACCGCCTTGCCCGAGTACGACATCCGGAACACGAACATGTAGCACACGGTCATCGTCCCGGCCAGATTCACCCACACCTCGCCGAAGTCGACCTCGGCCTCGACTCCGGGCCGTTTCGACTGGGAGATGAACACCTCAGGAGCCGCCCGGCCCGCCTCAATGCGGATCTTCGGGCGCCGGTCGTGGACGTATTCGCACAGCGTGGAATAGGACACGCCTTCCATCTCGTGTTCGGCGACCAGTCGGTCGAAGATGCGCTGAGAGGTATGCCGCTGCTTACGGGGCGCGTCCAGGTCAGCCCGCAGGATCTCATCGATCACCTGCTTGTAGGGGTCCAGCCGTGATCGGCGCGGGAGCATCTTCTTCCTCGGTGACGGCCATGCCGAGCCCAGCGCGTCCCGCACGGTGCGGCGGTGCACCTCGTACTTGTCTGCGAGTTTGCGGATCGACAGGCCCTCAGCCCGGGCATCTCGGCGGATCGCCGCATACAACTCGACCTTGGTCTTCAGACCCACCACGTGCCCCCTCGCCATCGGGCACATCGAGAGTCTCACCACAAGCCTGCGGGTGGGGCCAAAACTCACCAGAACGCAATCAACCGATCACGCAGTGGGGCCAACACTCACCCGTAGATGGGGCCAGCTCTCACCCTTGAAACCA
>NZ_JBEZDR010000073.1:0-5172 GCF_040648415.1 Nonomuraea sp. NPDC049141 | reverse complement strand
TGACCGTTCGACGACTGCTACTACACACGACGGCGGCCTGCCTCGCGGCGACCGCGCTGACGGCTCTCGTACCGGCCGGGACGGCCCAGGCGGCCTGCACGACGAGCAGCTTCACCGTCGTCTGGGACTACGCGGGCATGTATACCGCCCCCAACGAGTCGACCCTGTACGGCACCCGCCGCTACGGACAGGTCGTCACCGGCCCCACCGGGAACACCGCCAACGGCTGGACAATCACCTACGACTACTGGAACGGCATGGCACTCTGGGCCTACATGAAGGACGCCGCCTTGCAGTACCGCGGCTGCGCCTGAAGCGGAACCGACGGGTGAAGTGACGCCAATCGGCCGGACTGTGTGTCAGAGGGGCAACAATGCGAAAGCCCGTTACCGGTGGTTCCGGTGACGGGCTCGCTTACTGCAACTATTAACGGCGGGCGATACTGGGATCGAACCAGTGACCCCGTCGGTGTGAACTCTCGGCGAGCAGGGCGGATCTGGTTCGATGCGAGGTCAAACGACCTGCTGGGGCGCTTATCGGTACGGTTCGGTTGGCACCGTTGCTGCACTTCGCTGCTGTACTGCTGGCGTCAGACGAGGCGTTGGACGCGGACCTTGGGCTGCTCGTTCCTGAGGTGGCCTTCCTTGTGCTGGCGGACCTGCTCGTCCCAGACCTCCTGGTCGTAGTTCGGGTCCGGCGGGATCCACCTGTGGGAGCCGTCGCTGTAGTGGAACTTCTCGTCGCCGAGCCGCAGGATGCTCACCTCAGCCAGCCGAGGAAGCGTTGGTGCAGCGCCCCCGCCGGCACCCAGGTCAGGTCTTCGGAAGCGCGCACCAGTTGGGCACCCAGGTAGAGGGCCAGGGAAATCGGAGCACCGTCGAACTCTGCGCGCAACTCGCGCTGCCGGGTGCGGCAGGGCCAGGGCGCGTCGCAGCCGCCACAGATCCAGATCGGTAGCACCGGGCCGTGCGTGGTCATGCGCGGCCTCCGAGCAGCGCCGCCGTCAGGGACCGCGCCTGCCGGCTGGTCGCCCAATCTACCTGCCAGCACGGGTACGGCGTGAGCCGCGCCCACCACGCCCGACATCCGGTACACATGCCGTCCATCCCCGGTAGATGTACGACCAAGATCCGGTGTTCCGCCTCGTTGTTCACTGCTCCTCCTTGGCGGGCCAGTGCCCCCGATTGATCGGGATGCGGTGTCGGCTGCGGCAGGGTAGGTCGATCCCACAGCGGCAGATCCACCTCCACTTCCGCCACGACCATGCCGGGCGGTGCGGTAGTTGTCAAGTCAAACTGAGACGGTCTGTTCCTGCTGGGTTGGCTGGTTGATCCAGGCGTGGTCGGGCAGCCTCGGTGCCCGTGGCCGGCGGTTGAACCGGTCCGGGTGGGCGGCGTGCGCCGCGTCGAGGGCGCGTTGGCGTTGCTCACGGATCTGCTCGGCGGTGCCGTAGTGCACCGAGGCTGGGGTGTGCCAGCCGATCCCGGAATGCCGGTGCTCGTGGTTGTAGGCGGTGAAGAAGCCGTCGCAGAAAGCCCTCGCGTCAGCGAGGGACCCGAATCTCTCCGGGAAGTCCGGCACGTACTTCATGGTCTTGAACTGGGCTTCGGAGTACGGGTTGTCGTTCGAGGTCCGAGGTCGGGAATGCGAGCGGAGGACACCGAGGTCGACGAGCATTTCCGATACCGGCTTCGACACCATGGCGCCGCCACGGTCGGCGTGGATGGTGTGCGGCTCGATCCCGTTACGGCTGATCGCGTCGGCCAGGAAGTCGCGGGCTACGACCGCGTCCTCCCCGGCGGCGACGAGCCAGCCGGTGACGTACCGCGAGTAGATGTCGATAACGACGTAACACCGGTACCAGACGCCTTTGACAGGTCCTTTCAACGCGGTGATGTCCCAGGACCACACCTGACCCGGCCCGGTCGCGACCAGCTCCGGACGCACCCGGGGTGGATGGGTCGCCAGCCGGCGTCGTTCCCGGCTCTGCCCGGCCGCACGGGCGATGCGATACATCGTGGACATCGAGCAGTGATAGCGGCCCGCGTCGAGTTCCCGGGCCCAGACCTGCGGGATCGCCAGGTCGGCGTAGGCCGGCGAGTTCAGCACCGCCAGCACCCGGTCGCGTTCGGCCGTGCTGAGCGCCTGCGGCGGCGGGGTCCGGGGCAGCCACGGCCCGTGCCGCGGTCCCACCACCGGTGTCGCCCGGCGGTAGTAGGTCGCCCGCGAGGTCCCGGTCAGCACGCACGCCCGCTGCACCGAGATGTCCGCGTCGCGTAACTCGCCGAACACGGCGGTCAGGATCTCTTCGGCGGGTTGTCGTTGTCCGCGCTCTCGGAGAGTTCTTCCAAGAGCGCGTGTGCTTTTCCCATGATGTCCAACGCCATGCGGGTCTTCTTCAGATCCGCCTGCAGCTTCTCGTTCTGCCGGCGCAGCTTCTCCAGTTCGATCTGTTCTGCGGACTTCTTCACCCGCGGCCCGGCCGCGGCAGTACCGGAATCCGTCCCCGGAGCTCCTACCTGGCCGAGTTGCCCGGCATCCCGAGCCCGTGTCCACTCGATGATGTGCGACGAGTACAAGCCTTCCCGACGCAAGATCGCGCCCTTCTCTCCGTTCGCGGCGTTCTCGTATTCGGCGACCATCGCGAGCTTGTACTCCGGGCTGAAAACCCGCCGCGACGGCTTCGGCGCCGGGTCCCCGCCGCCGGACGCCGGCTGCTTGCCAGATGAAGTGGACACGTACACAAGGATCTCCGATCCCCGCCCTCAGCAGGTCAGCACCCCACTCACACGGGGTGTCTCACACCATCCTGACCAAGAGGGGTGTCGCCGGGCCAGGGTCATCGCGACAGCAATCAGGTACTGGTCGTAGGAGACTCGTCGCCACGGTGGTGTCCTGTCCCGCATCGCTGACTCCCTCCGCCGGGCAGCGCTATACCGCCGGCCCCGCATCACGGGACCGGATCTGGAACGTTCGGTAACTGCGACGCTACGATCACGACGACGGCGGATGGACTCACCCGTAGTACGAGTGAGCAGGCCACATGTCGACCGCAGTATCGGTCTCACGGCGGGAACGTCGACCACCGGTCAACGTAGGGATGACGGATGTCAGGTCGCGGACGATCAGCACTACAGCGCGGCGAGGTGACCGGCTACCTGTTCAAGCTGATCCGGGAGTCCATCCCGTTGACGCAGGAACAGCTCGCCGCCGACCTGGGCGTCGACCGCGTGACCGTGCAGAGCTGGGAATCCGGGCGCCGGCCATTTACCGCAGTGCCGCTCGGGCAAGCGATCACCGTCCGGCACCGGCTCAGACGGCTCGACGCGAACCCAGTCCTGCTCGCCGCACTCGACGACGCCGCCGAGGCAGACTTCATCCTCGCCGCAGTCCTCGACGAACAGGTGGACCGCAGCGACGTTGCCGAACACCCGCTCGGTTGGTCCGTACTCACCCATCGCCTGACCGATCTGATCCTCTGGGCCGTCCTCGGGCAGACACCGGCCTTCGCGAAAGGGCTACCCATCGCTCACCCCCGACGGGGTCCGGTCGCGTCCGGGCCGACCCTGCCCGTTGACGAGCAACGCACGTTCTTCGCGAACCTCCATGTGCTCGCCGAACGCGCAGCCGCCGGACGGGATCCGAGCGTCCTGCTGCACCGGCAAGCCTGCTTCCTCGCCGGCATGGACCCCACCAGGACGGCGGCAGGATGGCTCACCAAGAGCACCACCCGCGCCCTCCCGATGACCGCCTTCCGCACCTGGTCACCGCTGTGGCCGGACGCCCGCTCCGTCGTCACGTCCCTGGCCAACCAGGGCGACCCGGAACCTTTGCGGGACTTCATCGCCCACGCGCACCCAGACGACGCCTGCGAACGAGCAGCCCTCAACTACTCGGCCTACTGGGTGGGCGAGATCCCGTACCACCACCGCGACGACTCCTTCATGCCCGGGCCGCTCGCGGGCTGGCACGGCTCGATCCTTCTTCGGCACCTGATCCAGCGCCTGGAACCCGGGCACCCCTTCGTCGACCTCAACATCCACAACGTCTGGGCTCTACTGGCCGCACGGCGTGGTCTCGCTCTCGACAGCCCCGCCGCGACTCGCGCACTCCTGGATCGCTGTATCCCGCTCCTGGACAGCGACCGGACTTCCGCACGGCGCTCATCGGAATGATGCTCGCCGCCATGGAAGGCGCCGACCCGGCCCGCGTGTCAATGCTCTGCGTCCTGCACGACACTCAGGAAACCCGGATCACCGACATCCCGCACATAGCCAAGCGCTACCTCACCCCCGTACCCAACACCACCGTCACCGCCGACCAGGTCGCCGACTGCCCACCAGCCGTCGCCGACGCCATCACCGCAGCCGTCGCCGAGTACGAGGCGGGTGAGACACCAGAAGCCGTCGTAGCTCGCGACGCTGACAAGCTGGAATGCCTCGTCCAAGCGGTTGAATACCGCCATCAGGGCGTCGACAACGTCCAGCGCTGGATCGACAGCTCACGAGCGGCACTCAAGACCGCCAGCGCCCACCGCCTCGCCGACGCCGCTCTCAGCGGACAACCCCTCGCCTGGCTCACTCCCCCGCCGCCGAGGTGAGCCCAAAGCAATCGCTCACTCAGTCATCAGGAATGAAAGAGGCCCTGATCATCGATGTGATTGGGGCCTCTACACCCACCGCTCCGACGGGCGGGATCAACGCATCCGCGACGCGTTCGCTGACGATCCGCTGATGCCCAACGACAACTGACGATGGAATCAGCAAGAGCCACCCTCTTCCGAGGGTGGCTCTTCTGCGTTACTTCGATGGTGGGCGATACTGGGATCGAACCAGTGACCTCTTCGGTGTGAACGAAGCGCTCTCCCGCTGAGCTAATCGCCCTCAGCGCCGCTGACTCTACCTGATCGAGGGACCGGACCGGAAATCCGGGGTCCGCGTGCCGCGCGACGGGCGGTCGCACCGGCGACCTGCCAGGTCAGCCCGGATCAGTGCGTCGCCAGGTAGTGCAGCGCCTCGGCGACCACGTCGATGCCGAAGCTGTACTTGAGCGACAGCCAGACCACCGAGCCGACGAAGACCAGGCCGACGGAGCCGAGCAGGAAGCGTACGCCCAGCGACCGGTCCTTCACCCACTGCGTCCAGTTGTGTACGTGCCGGCGGGTGAAGCAGA
>NZ_JBEZDR010000072.1:0-5508 GCF_040648415.1 Nonomuraea sp. NPDC049141 | reverse complement strand
GGAGGTCGCGGACGCCGTCGGCCGCCGGCACCTTGGCGCCGGTCGGGTCGACGAAGCCGACGGCCTGGAGGTCGCCCGAGCGCCAGCCGGCGAGGAACGCGTCGACCTCGCGCTCCGGACCGTCACCGCCCGAGCACGCGGTGAGGGCGCCGCCCGCGAGCACGGTCGCGGCGAGCAGCGCCAGCGCCGGGCGGAGCCGGTTGCGGCGGGGGCGGCGAGGGTACGGCAGGCGCATGGAACGGATCTCCGATCTCGGAACTGCCCTGCACGCTAGTACGGCGGCGCCGTCCGCACCGTCCCCCCGCACCGGGACGTGCGGAAAGAGAGGTCGGTGACGGGGTGATGAACGACTGGAGGCGGGGTACTCCCGAACCGGCCAACCTCGTACCCGCAACGGGTGAAAGGACGAAGTCCGGAACCGGACGTCCGCACTGAGGTCCGCCGAGCAAGGGGCGGAACGGCAGGGCCTAGGCTGGGCGGCAGAGTGACCCACAACGCGGTGGGTCGAGGGGAGTGGCACCGATGGACCGGCGTCCGGCGATCAAACCGGGACCCGACCTCCGGCAGGATGACACCGGCCGGGACGACAGCTTCGATTCGGCGACCGACGGGGACGGCTTCGGCCGGCTCGACACAGGAGTGACCGGGATGACCGGTTCGAGTATCGACACCCTCTACGACCTGGGTATGCCCGCCAACGCGCTGGCCGACGAGGTCGAGGACAACGAGCTCGACGAGCCCGTTCCCAACGTGGAGCGCCTGGTCGCCCAGGCGGTCGCGCTGGCCGGCGACGACCACGACGCGGCGACCCTGGTCAGCCGCTTCTGGCGGTTCGCGCCCGACGAGGAGCTGATCGGCTTCACCGCCGAGGAGATGCTGGAGGCGGCCCGCGCGCACCGCGACCTCGCCCAGCAGCGGGTACCGGGCGAGCTGAAGCTGCGTATCCACGAGCCCGACGCCGACCAGCACCACACCGTCATCGAGATCGTCACCGACGACATGCCGTTCCTGGTCGACTCGGTGACCGCCCTGCTCAACTCGCACCACCTGGACGTGCACCTGCTGGTCCACCCGCTGGTGGTGGTCCGGCGTGAGCCGCTGGGCCGGCTGGTCGAGGTCTCCGCCGACGTCGAGCCCGACGACGCCATCGCCGGCGACATCGTCGAGAGCTGGATGCACGTCGAGGTCGACCCGGTACGCGACGCCGCCGAGCGGGACCGGCTGCGCCGGGAACTCCAGCGGGTGCTCACCGACGTGCGGGAGGCCGTGGAGGACTGGCCGAAGATGCGCCAGCGGGCCCTCGCCCTCGCCGACGAGCTGGCGGCCGCGCGTACGTCGGACAACCGCCCACCCGTGCCGGAGAAGGACATCACGGACTCGGTGGAGCTGCTGCGCTGGCTCGCCCACGACCACTTCACGTTCCTCGGCTACCGGGAGTACCGGCTGGTCGACACCGCCGGGGACGGGGAGCGGGGCAGCGGCCAGGCGCTGGAGGCGGTGCTCGGCACCGGGCTGGGCATCCTGCGTCAGGACTCGCCGGAGGCCCGGCCGCTGTCGTCGATGACGCCCGAGGCGCACGACAAGGTCACCGAGAAGCGCCTGCTGATCATCACGAAGGCGAACTCGCGGGCCACCGTGCACCGCTCCGCCTACCTCGACTACATCGGCTTCAAGGTCTTCAACGAGTCCGGCGAGGTGGTCGGCGAGCGCCGCTTCCTCGGTCTGTTCTCCACGGCCGCGTACCGGACCAGCGTGCAGGAGCTGCCGGTGGTGCGCCGCAAGGTGGCCGAGGTGCTGGACCGCTCCGGCCTGAGCCAGCGCAGCCACTCCGGCAAGGACCTGCTCCAGATCCTGGAGACCTACCCGCGCGACGAGCTGTTCCAGATCAAGACGGAGGACCTCTACCACGCGGTGATCGGCGTGCTGCGGATGGCCGGCCGCCGGCAGCTGCGGGTGTTCCTGCGCCGCGACGCGTACGGGCGGTTCATCTCCTGCCTGATCTACCTGCCCCGGGACCGGTTCACCACGCAGAACCGGCTGCGGATGCAGGACATCCTGCTGCGCGAGCTGAACGGCGTCGGGGTCGACTACACGACCCGGGTCACCGAGTCGATGCTCGCCCGGGTGCACTTCATCGTCCGGACCGACCCGACGAAGGTCCCCGGCGACATCGACGCCGACCTGCTGGCCGAGGAGTTGGCCGACGCCACCCGGCTGTGGGACGACGACTACCGGCTGGTGCTGGAGCGCAAGCTCGGCGACGAGCAGGCCAAGCACCTGTTCACCCGCTACGCCGACGCCTTCCCCGAGGGCTACAAGGACGGCCACACGCCGTACGAGGCGATGAAGGACCTGGCGAAGCTGGAGCTGCTGGAGGAGCCCGGCCAGCTGGAGATGCACCTGTTCCGCAAGCAGCTCGCGCCGCGGGCCGGCGGGCGGGGGCCGGACGTCGACGAGGCGATGGACGTCCGCTTCAAGGTCTACCGCTACGGCGAGCCGATGATGCTCTCCGCCGTGCTGCCGGTGCTGCACTCGCTCGGCGTCAAGGTGGTCGACGAGCACCCGCACGAGGTGGACCGGATCGACGGTCGGGTCTACCTCTACGACTTCGGGCTGCGGCTGCCCGAGGGGCACCAGGAGCTGTCCGAGGTGCGCCCGCACGTGGAGAACGCCTTCGCGGCGGCGTGGCGGGGCGAGGCCGAGGTGGACGGCTTCAACGAGCTGGTGCTGCGGGCCGGTCTCACCTGGCGGCAGGTGGTGGTGCTGCGGGCGTACGCGAAGTACCTGCGCCAGGCCGGCACGGTCTTCTCGCAGGAGTACATGGAGCAGACCTTCATCGCGTACCCGAGGATCGCCACCCTGCTGGTGGAGCTGTTCGAGGTGCGGTTCGCGCCCGGCGAGGACGGCCACGAGTGGCGCCAGCAGCGCAGCGCCGAGCTGGTGGGCGACATCCGGACCGCGCTGGACGACGTCGCCAGCCTCGACCAGGACCGGATCCTGCGCGCCTACCTGACGATGATCCAGGCCACCCTGCGCACCAGCTTCTACCAGAAGCGCTCCGACGGGCGGCCGAAGTCGTACGTGGCGCTCAAGCTGGACCCGCAGGCGATCCCGGACCTGCCGGCGCCGCGGCCGAAGTTCGAGATCTTCGTCTACTCGCCGCGTTTCGAGGGCGTGCACCTGCGGTTCGGCCCGGTGGCCCGCGGCGGGCTGCGCTGGTCCGACCGCCGCGAGGACTTCCGCACCGAGGTGCTGGGCCTGGTCAAGGCGCAGATGGTGAAGAACGCCGTGATCGTGCCGGTGGGCGCGAAGGGCGGCTTCGTGCTCAAGCAGAAGCCGGGGGACCGCGACGAGGCGGTGACCTGCTACAAGGAGTTCATCTCCGCCCTGCTCGACGTCACGGACAACATCGTCAGCGGCGAGATCGTGCCGCCGGAGGACGTGGTCCGCCACGACGGCGACGACCCGTACATGGTGGTCGCGGCGGACAAGGGCACGGCGACGTTCTCGGACATCGCCAACGAGATCTCCACGGCGCACAACTTCTGGCTCGGCGACGCGTTCGCCTCCGGCGGCTCCGCCGGCTACGACCACAAGAAGATGGGCATCACCGCCCGGGGCGCCTGGGAGTCGGTGAAGCGGCACTTCCGCGAGATGGGCCACGACACCCAGACCCAGGACTTCACCGTGGTCGGTGTCGGTGACATGTCCGGTGACGTGTTCGGCAACGGGATGCTGCTGTCGGAGCACATCCGGCTGGTGGCCGCGTTCGACCACCGGCACATCTTCCTGGACCCGGACCCGGACGCCGCGTCCTCGTACGCCGAGCGGAAGCGGCTGTTCGACCTGCCCCGCTCGTCGTGGGAGGACTACGACCGGGAGCTGATCTCGGCCGGCGGCGGGGTGTACCCGCGTACGGCCAAGTCGGTGCCGATCTCGGCGCAGGTCCGGGAGCGGCTCGGCCTGGACGCCGACACGGAGCAGCTCTCCCCGCAGGAGTTGATGAGGGCGATCCTGACCGCGCCGGTCGACCTGTTCTGGAACGGCGGCATCGGCACGTACGTGAAGGCCTCCAGCCAGACCAACGCGGAAGTGGGCGACAAGTCCAACGACGCCATCCGGGTGGACGGCCGGAACGTGCGCTGCCGGGTGGTGGGCGAGGGCGGCAACCTGGGCTGGACCCAGCTCGGGCGCATCGAGTACGCCCAGACCGGCGGGCGGATCTACACGGACTTCATCGACAACGCGGCCGGGGTGGACTGCTCCGACCACGAGGTGAACATCAAGATCCTGCTGAACACGGCGGTCGCGGACGGCGCGCTGGGGCTGCCCGAGCGTGACGAACTGCTCGCGGGGATGACCGACGAGGTCGCCGAGCTGGTGCTGCGGGACAACTACGACCAGGCCCGGGCGATCAACAACGCGCAGGCGCAGGCCGCCTCGCTGCTGCCGGTGCACCGGCGGATGATCACGGATCTTGAGCGTTCCGGCGCGCTGGACCGGTCCCTGGAGGCGCTGCCGCCGGACGACGAGCTGGCGGTGCGGACCGAGTCCGGGCTGACCGCGCCGGAGTTCGCGGTGCTGCTCGCGTACGTCAAGATCGTCCTTGAGACGGAGATCCTGGCCGAGGGGCTCGCGGACGAGGAGTGGACGACCGACGTCCTGGTCAACTACTTCCCGACGCCGATGCGGGAGCGGTTCGCCGACCGGATGGGCCAGCACCGCCTGCGCCGGGACATCGTGACGACGGTGCTCGTCAACGAGGCGATCAACCGGGGCGGCATCTCGTTCGTCTTCCGGGTGGTCGAGGAGACGGCGGCTTCGGCGGCGGACGTCATCCGGGCGTACGTGGTGGTCCGCGAGGTGTTCGGGCTGCGCGCACTCTGGGACGCGGTGGAGGACCTGGACAACAAGGTCGACCCCGAGTTGCAGACCAGCGTCTACCTGGACACCCGACGCCTGCTCGACCGCGCGGTGCGGTGGCTGGTCACCAACCGCCGTTCGCCGATCGACGTGCCGGCGGAGATCGCCCGGCTGCGCGACGGGGTGGCGCGGCTCCTGCCCGACCTGGAGGAGCGCTTCCACGGCAGCGAGCGGGAGTCCCTCGCGGCGCACATCGACTCGCTCGCCGAGCGGGGGCTGCCGCGCGACCTGGCCGAGCTGGCGACCCGGCTGATGTACAGCTTCGGCCTGCTCGACGTGGTGGAGACGGCGGCGAGCAGCGGGCGGGACGTCGGCGAGGTGGCCTCGGTCTACTTCGTGCTCTCCGACCGCTTCCGGGTCGACTCGCTGCTGTCGAAGATCTCCCTGCTGCCGCGTGAGGACCGCTGGCAGACGCTGGCCCGGATGGCGCTGCGCTACGACCTGTACGCCGCGCTGGCCGCGCTGACCGTGGAGGTTCTCGACTCCACGCCGGACACCCTGTCGCCGCAGGAGCGGGTGTCGCAGTGGGAGCAGTCGAACGCCACCTCGATCCACCGCGCGGAGCGGGCGATGGGGGAGTTCGAC
>NZ_JBEZDR010000071.1:0-5687 GCF_040648415.1 Nonomuraea sp. NPDC049141 | reverse complement strand
AACGGGCACAACCACCCCAAAACGCACAACAGCTACCTGGACGATTTGTTCGGCTGACCACCCCGGACGACCGCGCCGGTGCCACGACCGGCCCGGTCACCCGTGGTTCCGCGCCGCTCGCCGTGCCGCACGATGGCCGTCGTGCGACGCTGCCCCCATGACGCCGCACACGCTGCACTATCCGCTGGCGCAGGCGTACGACGGGATCACCCGCGTCGTCGCCGACCTCGACGACGCCGACCTGCAACGGCCCACCCGGTGCCGGGGCTGGCTCGTCGCGGACCTGCTGTTCCACGTGCTCTGCGACGCCCAACGGGCCCTCGTCGCCCTGGCCAGCCCCGCCGACGGCCCGCCCGACGTGGACGACGTGAGCTACTGGCACGCGTTCCCGCCCGGCGAGGACGACGACGACGCACGGCACGCCTGGTGGGCCCGCCGCTCCGCCGCCGCCTTCGACCGGCCCGGCGCCATCGTCCGGCTCTGGACCGACACCGCCCCCGCCGCCGTACGCGCCGCCGGCGCGGCCGACCCCGACGGCCACGTCACCACCCAGGGGCACGTGCTGCGGGTGCCGGACCTGCTCGCCACCCTGACCACCGAGGCCGTCGTGCACCACCTGGACCTGGTCCTCGACCTGCCCGACGCACCCCTGCCCGGCGTGCTCGCCACGGGCGTCGCCGTCACCACCATGGACGGCCTGCTCAGCGACGACGCCGTCCGACCGGCCGCCTGGAGCGACGCGGAGTACCTGCTCAAGGCCGCCGGCCGACTGCCACTCACCGACCGCGACCAGCTCGAACTCGGCGAGGTCGCCGGTTGGTTCCCACTGCTGGGCTGACAGGTTCCCGCTGCTCTGGGCTGACCGGTTCCCTCTCCCGGGGCGGAGGCGCGACCGTCCTCAGACGATTGCCATGTCCACGAAGCGCGACAGGTGGAGTTGCGCGGCCACCGTCACCGTATCGGTCGGACCATTTCTGTGCTTGGCAACAATGAAATCCGCCTCCCCGGCCCGCGGTGACTCCTTGTCGTAGTAGTCGTCACGGTGCAACAGGATGACAACGTCGGCATCCTGCTCAATTGATCCACTTTCACGCAAATCGGACAGCTGCGGTCGCTTGTCGGTGCGCTGCTCCGGGCCACGGTTCAGCTGACTCACCGCGATCACCGGGCACTCGACCTCCTTGGCGAGCAGCTTGAGGCCACGGGAGAGGTCCGCGACCTCCTGCTGCCGACTCTCGGTGCGCTTCGGAGAGGTCATCAGCTGGAGATAGTCGACCACGATCAGCTTGAGGTCGTGCCGCTGCTTGAGCCGGCGCGCCTTGGCCCGGATCTCCATCAGGTTCATGCTCGGCGTGTCGTCGACGAAGAGCGGCGCCTCGCTGATCTCGCCCATGCAGCGGGCGAGCTTGGTCCAGTCGTCGTCGGAGAGCTGGCCGCTGCGCAGGACGTGCAGGGGCACGCGCGCCTCGGCCGACAGCAGCCGCATGACGATCTCGACCTTGCTCATCTCCAGCGAGAAGATGGCCGACGCCTGATTTGCCCGAATCGCGGCGTTGCGCGCGAAGTCCATGCTCGCGGTGCTGTTGTGTGTCGGGATCATCGCCCGACCCGCTAGGTAGAGGTGCTCCGGATTGTCCACCGTGACGCACCGGACCGGCACGCTCGGCACAGGTCGGACGTCGACGATGAAACGGCTGTCCGTCCGGGAGTTGCTCTCGCTGCGGCGCCGCAGCCGGTGCGCCTCCCGCTTGCGGGGCAGGTGGAACACTTCGTCCCTCGTCGTGAAGTTCAAGTTGAAGGCGATCGAGCTTTCCGCGGTGCGCCCCTCGACGGCCTTCCGACTGATCGAGCAGCGGTATCCGAGACTGACGACCAACTCGTGCACGTCCTCGGCGAGGCGGGGGGACGTCGTGGTGAACTGCACGTTCCCGCTGACGGTCACGGTGCCGTCGGTGTCGAGCAGCCCGGCCAGCAGCGCTCGCCGCTGCGCCTCCGAGGCCCGCAGGTACGCGGCGGGGATGTGCTTGTCGCCCAACACCCCGGCCGCCCGCAGGTAACCACGGAAGGAGCCGTAACGCTTGTGGCAGTCACGGCACCTGCGACTTGCGTTCCAGGCGCTGGCGTCCACTCTCCCGCAGTGGGCGCAACCTTCGCGCCGTGCCGCAGGGACGAGTCCCTTCGACCGGCCCCCGCACGACTGGCCGCAGGTGTGGACCGCCGGGCCACGAGGCGTGAAGACCGCGTGGCAGACGACGCATTCACGGTCGGGGATCGCGGGCAGCCGCGGCGGACGAATGGTGTAGACCATCGGCCCCGAAGGCCTGACCTCGAAGCCGTCGGACTCGATTCCGGCCAGAATCTCCGGGTCGACGGTGGTGACCCTTCCTTCCGCCGAGTGGCCGTCGCCGAGCCAGACGCCGAGCGTGTACGGCGCAAGCGGGAGTTCGCGTTCCGGAAGGCGGAGTGCGGCGGCGTTCTCGACCGCATGATTGAGTCGTCGGTCGGCCGTGTTCGTACGCAGGGTCGCTCGTATCTGCTCCGTCGTCACCACGTCGTGCAGCTCCGCCGCCGCCAGGCTCTCCGACCACTGCTCGACGCGATCCAGCAACTGGCGGTAGAGGCGGCGGGCCGGATACGCCCTGGCCGGGCGCACACGCGGGCGCCTGCGCATGACGACGGGCGACTCGTCAGCGATGTCATGCGCCACCCGTTGAGCGGTGTGCGTGAACTCCGGGCCGAGTACGGCGGCCAACTCCGCGATCGTGACATCGTCGCTGGGCGTGGCGCGTGCGGCGGCCCGGTGTAGTCGTTCGATGGCTTCGGGAGACCAGTGGTTGCGCCGGCGGGCGGGGGCCGCGCGGCGACTCGCCCGCGTAGTGGTCTTCCACAGGTGTTCGCCGTCGGCAACGATCACCGAGCCGTCGGAGAACTCGACCTCGTAGCACGGTCGGTCGTGCCGTACCTCGAACGCGGCGGTGACCTTCGTCGGCAGGCCGTCAGCGCTGAGCAACTCGTCGCCAATCTTGACGTCCCCCATCGTTGTCCAGCCTGTCGGCGTGGGAAGCGGGGTGTCCAGCGCGAGCGCCTTTCCCAAACCGGGGCGTCCGGCAACGATCACGAGCTGCCCCGCGTGCAGGCCGTTGAGCAGCCGGTCCAGGTCGGTGAAGCCGGTGGGGACGCCGGTCATGACGCCGCCCTGGGCGCCCACCGCCTCGATCTCGTCCAGCGTCGGCTGGAGCATGTCGGCGAGTACGGCGAAGTCCTCGCTGACGCGGCGCTCCGTGACGTCGTAGACCGCCTGCTGGGCGAGGTCCACGATGTCGTCGACGTCGCGGCTGCCGCCCTGGCTCGTGCCGTAGCCCAGTTGCACGATCTTGGTCCCGGCCTCGACGAGGCGCCGCAGGACCGCCCGCTCGCTGACGATCCGGGCGTAGTACGCCGCGTTCGCGGCGGTGGGCACGCTGGCGATCAGCGTGTGCAGGTAGGGGGCGCCGCCGATGCGTACGAGATCGCCGGAGTCGGCCAGGGCCGCCGCCACGGTGATGGAGTCGGCCGGCTCGCCGCGGCCGTAGATCTCCAGGATGGTGTCGAAGATGGTGGCGTGCACCGGCCGGTAGAAGTCGTTGGTCTTCAGGATCTCGACGACGTCGGCGATGGCGTCCTTGGACAGCAGCATGCCGCCGAGCACGCACTGCTCGGCGGCGACGTCCTGGGGCGGGGTCTTGTCGAACTGGCCGTCGCGCTGCGGCGGCGGGGACGCCTGCCCCCCACCCGCTCGCGAGTCCGCCCGCATGTCGTCGGTGACCGACACGGGTTCCCCCTCCACTGCGTCGGATCCGGATCCAGCCGTATCGCCGGGGTACGACAACCTCGACCTGCCGGTCGATCGGGGGTCATCGCACGGCCGGTCGGGGGCCAACCATACGGAACCCGAGGTCAGCCCCTCAACCACGTCGGTGGACGAGCCTCGGGACAACCTGTGGACGCCGGGGGACGAGCATGTGCGCAGGATGTGCACAACCTGTGGACAACGACTGGGGAATTCTCCGTTGCAGGGCCGTGAACTGCGGAAACGCAATCCCCAGCCTGTGGACGACAAGTTTTCGGTCGAACTGCCCGGTCGAACGTCCCGTACTATCTCCAGCGAACGGCTACACCTGGACAGCGGATTGCGCCATCGGTTGAGAAGGGTCACGCTCCCGCCGTGAGTAACCGGGACTGGGGACGCGGGGAGGATGTGCCGCGCGAGCGACGGCCGGTAGCCCCCTGGCACGATCCCGCCGACCCCGCACCGGCCGGTCCCTACGAGCGCGCACCCGCTCGGCACCGCACGCCGAGCCGGCGGCGGGCCGCCGAACGCGGCCAGGGGGAGCCGGTCGACAGCTACCTGCCCCGCTGGGCGCTGGAGTCGGGAATCCGCAGCGCGGACGGTGGCGGACGACACGCCGCGCCCGACGACGAGGTGGGGGTCGAGGCCGACCGACCGTCTTCCGGTGCCGCTTGGCGGACCACCGAGACCACGAGCAGTTGGCGCCGGGTCAGCGAGACGAGCTGGCGTACGGCTCCGGCGTACGGCGCGGCGGCGGAGTCGGAGCACACCGGGGAGTGGACGTTCGACCACCTGCGGGAGCGGGGCTACTCCGGGCGCCGGCGGGCCGAGGACGATCCCGTCTCGGGAGCGGCACCGCCGAGCCGGCCGAGGCGCTCGCCGTCGCACCCCCCGCAGGTCGTCTGGTCCGGGCTGGAAGAGGCGGAGGCGGCCGGGCCCGTACCGGACCGGGAGGCCCGCCGGGATCGGTGGGCGGCGGAGGACCGACCCACCACCGATCCCTGGGACCGGGGAGCGCTTTCCGACGCGCCCGAGATCCCGCCCTCCCGCACTCCGACCGTGGACGCGTGGGACGCGTCGGGTGCGCACGCGTGGGATGCCTCTGGTGTGCACACGTGGGACGCCTCGGGTGTGCATGCGTGGCGTTCGGCCGGGGAGGTCGACCGCTGGGAGCACGCGGACCCCGACCGCTGGGACCGGTCCGACGACACCGGTCGGTGGGACCGCACCGACGACACCGGCCAGTGGGAGCGGTATGCCGACGGCGGGGGATGGGACCGGACCGCGCCCGGTTCCGGCACCCCGGCGGAGGGCTGGCCCTGGCCGGGGCGCGAGGACCGCGAGGAGGGCTTCTGGTCCGGCACGCGCCTGGCGGGCGACGATCCCCGGTGGGCGGGTCCGTCGGCGGCGGCACCCCGGTCACCGGTCGCGCCCTACACCGCGCCGCGAAGGCGGGTGGCGGCACCGACGGCGAGGGCGGCGCAGCCGGCCGGTGCCGCTGGGGCAGCCGTACGACGATCGTCCGGGACCGCCCGTTCGGGGGTCCGGAGCCGCCGCATCGAGGACGACCTGCTCGATCCCGATCCGGGTGGACCGTGGCGGTCGCTGCTCTACACGGTCGCCTGCTATCTGGTGCCGGCGGTGCTGATCTTCGTCTGGTTGCTGACGCTGGACGGGCAGGTGCCGGCGGGGTGCGTCACGGACATCAGCGGAGGAGGTTGCGACTCACCGAGGTCGCGGGCGCTCGGCTCGGTGGCGTCGGGCCTGCCGCGCTTCGGGTTGGCGCTGGCCAGCAGCCTGGTCGTGGCGCTGCTGCTGCGCCGGGTCGGTACGACGTGGCGTTCGGCCAGCGTCGCAC
>NZ_JBEZDR010000070.1:2524-5873 GCF_040648415.1 Nonomuraea sp. NPDC049141 | reverse complement strand
GTCCTCGTACCCCGTGATGACGGTGGCGCACGGACCGCCGGCCCGGACGTCTGCGGCGGCGCGCGTCAGCAGGTCGGCGTAGAGGCCGGCGTCCATGGCCGCGCAGGCCCGCGCCTGCCGTTCGATGGCCGCCGCGGCCTGTTCCCGGGACATCCACCACCTCCGTCCGGTCGTGTGCGACGTGGCCGCCGCCGGGTCTTCGAGAAGGGTTCCGTGAGCGTGCGCCCCGCGCCCGCCGCCGGGTCTTCGACAGGGTCCCGTGAGGGTGCGCCGGAGTCCGCCGCCGGGCTTCTCGACATGGTCCCGTGATCGTGCGCCCGGACCCGCCGCGAGGGAAGCACCGGGCGGGGCGAGGCTGCTCACAGCGGATAGGCTGAGCGGCGGCCGAGCAGACGAGTGCGAGAAGGAGCCATCCGTGCGCCCAGGTGGACAGCCGAACATGCAGCAGATGCTGAAGCAGGCGCAGAAGATGCAGCAGCAGATCGCCAAGGCGCAGGCCGAGCTCGCCGAGGCGGAGCTGACCGGCACCGCCGGCGGTGGCCTGGTGACCGCGACCGTCGCCGGCACCGGCGAGCTGAAGTCGATCAAGATCGACCCGAAGGCGGTCGACCCGGAGGACGTGGAGACCCTGGAGGACCTGGTCGTCGCGGCCATGCACAACGCGGCCGAGGCGGCGCGGGAGCTGACCGAGCAGAAGATGGGCCCGGTCACCGGCGGCATGGGCGGCCTCGGCCTGCCCGGTTTCTGAGCGACAGATGTACGAGGGCGCCATCCAGGACCTGATCGACGAGTTGGGGCGGCTGCCGGGCGTGGGCCCGAAGAGTGCCCAGCGGATCGCGTTCCACGTCCTGTCCGCCGACCCGGCCGACGTCAACCGGCTGGCCGGGGCGTTGCGCAAGGTCAAGGAGCTGGTGCGGTTCTGCACCAGTTGCTACAACGTGGCCGAGTCCGACCGGTGCCGGATCTGCCGGGACCCGCGCCGCACCGACGAGGTGCTCTGCGTGGTCGAGGAGCCCAAGGACGTGGTGGCGATCGAGCGCACCGGCGAGTTCCGGGGCCGCTACCACGTGCTCGGCGGGGCGATCAACCCGCTGGAGGGGATCGGGCCGGACAATCTGCGCATCCGCGAGCTGATGGCCCGGCTCAGCGACGGCACGGTGCGGGAGCTGATCCTGGCCACCGACCCGAACACCGAGGGCGAGGCGACGGCGACGTACCTGGCGCTGATGGTCAAGCCGATGGGCATCTCGGTGACCCGGTTGGCGAGCGGCCTGCCGGTCGGCGGCGACCTGGAGTACGCCGACGAGATCACGCTCGGCCGGGCCTTCGAGGGCCGTCGCGCCGTCTGAGTTCCCGTCATGGCCGGTACCGGATCGCGGTGCCGGCCATCGTCGTACGGGCGCCCGCGCGTCCACTGTGGGTTCTGACATGTGGGCGATGCTGGCGACGATCGATGTAACAAATCCGCATCGGTCAAACCGGACATTGCACCCCTATGATGGCGGTCCGGAACGGCCTCTGCGGCGGGCCGCATCGGTTAAGACACGATCCGGTACCAACCGGTTCCGCGAAGGTTTCCCGCCGGTCCGAACGACGGCTAAGGTCACGGCGATCGGTGACCCCTGTCACCACGATTGTCCGTAACCCCAAGGACGAGGTGAAGCACCCATGCGTGCATCCAGGCCGAAGGTCGCGATCGCGGCCGTCGCGGTCGCGGCCCTCGCGGTAGCAGGCTGCGCCGAGAGCGACCGCGATGACAGTTCCGGCGGTAGCAAGAAGGACACCCTCGTCTTCGGCGTAGCCGGAGACCCGAAGGTGCTCGACCCTAGCTTCGCCAGCGACGGTGAGTCGCTGCGCGTGGCGCGTCAGGTCTTCGAGACGCTGGTCCGTCCGGAGGAGGGTGGCACCAAGGTCACCCCCGGCCTGGCCGAGTCCTGGACCCCGGACGCCGCGGGCACCACCTGGACCTTCAAGCTGCGCTCCGGCGTGAAGTTCCACGACGGCACCGAATTCAACGCCGAGGCGGTCTGCAAGAACTTCGACCGCTGGTACAACGCCAAGGGCCTCATGCAGAGCCCGGACGTGACCGCCTACTGGCAGGACGTCATGGGCGGCTTCGCCAAGAACGAGAGCGCGGAGCTGCCGCCGAGCCTCTTCAAGTCCTGCACCGCCAAGGACGCCACCACGGTCGACCTGGCCTTCACCCGGGTCTCCAGCAAGATCCCGGCCGCGCTGATGCTGCCGTCGTTCTCGATGCACAGCCCGACCGCGCTGGAGAAGTACGACGCCAGCAACGTGGGCGGCACCGCCGAGGACATCAAGTACCCGGCGTACGCCACGGAGCACCCGACCGGCACCGGTCCGTTCAAGTTCAAGACCTGGGACGTCGCCAACAAGACGCTGACCCTGGAGCGCAACGAGGACTACGCCGGCAACAAGGCGAAGCTGAAGACCCTCATCTACAAGACCATCTCCGACGAGAACGCGCGCAAGCAGGCGCTGCGCTCCGGCGACATCCAGGGCTACGACCTGGTCGGCCCGGCCGACGTCGAGCCGCTGAAGGGCGAGGGCTTCAACGTCCTGACCCGTCCGGCGTTCAACATCCTCTACCTGGCCATCAACCAGAAGGGGAACCCGAAGCTCGCCGACGTGAAGGTCCGCCAGGCCATCGCGCACGCGCTGAACCGGCAGGCCCTGGTCGACTCGAAGCTGCCCCCGGGCGCCAAGGTCGCCGAGAACTTCCTGCCGGACACCGTCGAGGGCTGGAACGGCGACGTCACCAAGTACAACTACGACCCGGCGAAGGCGAAGGCGCTGCTGGCCGAGGCCGGCGCGACGAACCTGACCCTGCGGTTCCACTACCCGACCGAGGTCACCCGGCCGTACATGCCGAACCCGAAGGACATCTTCGAGCTGCTCTCGGCGGACCTCAAGGCGGTCGGCATCACCGTCCAGGCCATCCCGCTCAAGTGGAGCCCGGACTACCTGAACGCCACCACCTCCGGCGCCAAGCACGACATCCACTTCCTCGGCTGGACCGGTGACTACGGCGACGCGTACAACTTCATCGGCACCTTCTTCGACCGGCCGAAGGACGAGTGGGGCTTCAACAACCCGGCCCTGTTCGCCCAGTTCAAGGACGCCGACACCACCGCCGACGCGGCGGCCCGGACCGAGAAGTACAAGGCCCTGAACAAGGCCATCATGGACTTCCTGCCCGGTGTCCCGGTGTCGCACTCGCCGCCGGCGATCGTGTTCGGCAAGGACGTGACCGGGGTCAAGGCGAGCCCGCTCACCGACGAGCGGTTCTCCACCGCCGAGTTCAAGTCCTGATCTGACGCTCCGAGTC
>NZ_JBEZDR010000070.1:0-2480 GCF_040648415.1 Nonomuraea sp. NPDC049141 | reverse complement strand
ACCCTCCGTACCCCTTTCGAGGCCGCCGTGTTCCGGTTCATCGTCAGACGCCTGCTTCAGCTGATACCCACGCTGTTCGGGCTCTCCCTCCTGCTGTTCATCTGGCTCCGCCGACTGCCCGGCGGTCCCGAGACCGCCATCCTCGGTGAGCGTGGGACGCCCGAGATGCGCGCCCAGATCCGGCGCAACATGGGCCTCGACGAGCCGATCCTGGTGCAGTACGGCCGGTTCGTGCGGCGGCTGATCCGCCTGGATCTGGGCACCTCGACCTCCACCAAGCGGACCGTCGTCACCGAGTTCGTCGAGCGGTTCCCCGGCACGGTCGAGCTCTCCGTCACGGCGATGCTGATCGCGGTCGGCGTCGGCATCCCGCTGGGCTACCTGGCGGCCCGCCGCCGTGGCCGGATGCTGGACCACCTCTCCGTGGGCGGCTCCCTGATCGGCATCTGCATCCCGGTCTTCTTCCTCGCGTACGTGCTCAAGGCGATCTTCGCCGAGAACCTCGGCTGGTTCCCGGCGAGCGGCCGGCAGGACCCGACGCTCGGGGCGACGCGGGTCACCAACTTCTTCGTCCTCGACGGTCTGATGACCCGGGAGTGGGACGCCGCCGCCGACGCGCTCTGGCACCTGGTGCTGCCGGGCGTCGCGCTGGCCAGCATCCCCCTGGCGATCATCGTCCGGATCACCCGGGCCAGCGTGCTGGAGGTCCTCAACGAGGACTTCGTACGCACCGCCGAGGCGAAGGGACTCACCGAGAGCACGGTCCGGCGCCGGCACGTGCTGCGCAACTCCATGCTGCCGGTGGTCACCTCGATCGGCCTGCTCACCGGCGGCCTGCTCTCCGGCGCGGTGCTGACCGAGACCGTCTTCGCCTTCAGCGGCATCGGAGCCTTCATCTACGAGGCGATCAGCCAGCGTGACTATCCGGTCCTGATGGGCTTCATCCTGATCATCGCGGTGGTGTACGTGCTGGTGAACCTCCTGGTCGACCTCTCCTACAGCCTGATCGACCCGAGGGTGAGGGTCCGATGACGATCACCAGCGGCAAGAAGAAGGAAAAGATCGACCGGCTCGCCGAGCTGGCGGCCCGGGAGGACGAGCGCGGCGTCAGCCTCTGGAAGGAGGCGTTCCGCCGGCTGCGGCGCAACCCGGCGGCGATCGTCGGCGCGGTGATCCTCAGCCTGTTCCTGCTGGTCGCGATCCTCGGGCCGTTCTTCGTCCCGCACCCCCCGGACGCCCAGCTCTGGAAGAGCGAGATCCGTCTCGGCGACTTCCCCGGCTTCCGTGGGGAGAACTGGTTCGGCGTCGACCACATCGGTCGCGACGAGTTCAGCCGCATGATCGTCGGCGCCCGGCAGACCCTGCTGGTCGGCGTGGTCTCCACCCTGATCGGCCTCGCGGTCGGCTCGCTGATCGGCGGGATCGCCGGTGCCGCCGCCGGCCTCGGCGGCCGGTGGGGCCGGGCGGTCGACAACGTGCTGATGCGTTTCGTCGACATGCTGCTGGCCATGCCGAGCCTGCTGCTGGCGATCAGCATCGCGGCCCTGCTCGGCGCCGGGCTGACCACGGTCATGATCGCGGTCGGCGTGGTGTCGGTGCCGGTCTTCGCCCGGCTGCTGCGCGGCTCGATGATCTCCCAGGCGAACAGCGACTACGTCCTGGCCGCCGTCTCGCTGGGCGTCAAGAAGCCGAAGATCGCGCTGACCCACGTGGTGCCGAACTCGCTCGCCCCGGTCATCGTGCAGGCCACCCTCACTTTGGCCACCGCGATCATCGAGGCCGCGGCGCTCTCCTTCCTCGGCCTTGGCAACAACGACGCCTCCATCCCCGAGTGGGGTGTGATGCTCGCCGACGCGCAGCAGTACCTCGACTCCGCGCCCCGGCTGGCGATCCTGCCCGCCCTCGCCATCATCGTCACCGCGCTGGGCTTCACCCTGCTCGGCGAGGCGATGCGCGAGGCACTCGACCCGAAGCTGCGGAAGTAGGGCCGGTGAGCGCGAGGAGTGAGCTTGCGAGCCCCGCAGTCGCGAACGAAAGGCGGGCCCGACATGGCTCTGCTTGATGTCGAAGATCTCTCCGTCACCTTCGCCCGGCGCGGTCAGCGCACCGTGCACGCCGTCGACGGGGTCTCCTTCTCCGTCGACGCCGGCGAGGTGGTCGGCCTGGTCGGCGAGTCCGGCTGCGGCAAGAGCGTCACCTCGCTGGCGATCATGGGTCTGCTGCCCAAGCAGCCGGGCCTGCGCGTCGGCGGCAAGGCGGTCTTCGACGGCACGGACCTGCTCCAGCTCGACGACCGGTCCCGGCGGGACATCCGTGGCCGGGACGTCGCGATGATCTTCCAGGACCCGCTCTCGTCCCTGAACCCGGTGATCCCGATCGGGTTGCAGGTCACCGAGGTGCTCACGCGGCACCGGGGGATGAAGGGCGCGGCGGCGGAGAAGGAGGCGGCGGCCCTGCTGGACCGGGTCGGCATCCCCGAC
>NZ_JBEZDR010000069.1:0-5946 GCF_040648415.1 Nonomuraea sp. NPDC049141 | reverse complement strand
CGGCGTCCGACTCGACACCCGAAACGGCCGCCGCCTAAGATCAACCCGCGGCACCTACCTCGTTGAGCCTTTTACACCGCTCCGAGGACGCGACCGCCTTCCCACCAGTACAACCTCGTTGCGATCCACTGTCGTCCTCCCATCGGCGTTCTGGTGAGATCACTCTTTACGATGAGGGGGACGCCGGATTGGCCCGAACGCCATTCTGGGGATAACGGCAGCGGATCGGGAGTGACTGTGGACAACATCACCGCCCTGGGCGGCGACGTCTATGAGATCGACACGAGGATGGCGGGCTATTCGGGCATCACGGCGGGCTACCTGATCCTCGGTGATCGCCCATGTCTGGTCGAGACCGGCACCTCGACCTCCGCGCCCGTGGTCCGCGACGCACTGGCCGCGCTCGGCGTGGGCCCCGATGACCTGGCCACGGTCGTGGTCACGCATATCCATCTGGACCACGCCGGTGGCGCGGGAGACATGGCGAAATTCTTCCCGTCTGCCCAGATCGTGGTGCATGAGAAGGGAGCCAGGCACCTGGCCGATCCTTCAAGATTGATGGCCAGCGCGAGGATGGTGTGGGGCGACCGCCTTGACACGCTTTTCGGTGAACTATCGCCAACCGAGGCCGACCGCATCGTCGCACTCGGCGACACCGGGTCCATCGACCTGGGCAACGGCAGGACGTTGAACAGCCACTACTCCCCCGGCCACGCCAAGCATCACGTGGGCCTCATCGACTCCGCCACCGGCGATCTGTACGTAGGTGACGCCGTCGGCGTGTACCTGCCGCAGACCGGGGATCTGCGCCCGGCCACCCCGCCTCCGGACTTCGACCTGGAGACGGCGCTCAGCTCGATCGCGCTGTTCGAAGCGCTTGGTCCGCAGCGGCTGCTGTTCAGCCACTATGGACCGGTCGGCGCCGTACAGGAGACGCTCGAACGGTCCGCGGAGGAACTTCGCGTCTGGGTCGATCTCACCCGCCAGGTACACGGGGAGGGCCTGGATCTCGACCACGCCGTCGCCATGGTCAGGGACCGCACGAGGGAGCGGTACCAAGCACTCAGGGCGGACGACCCGACAGCGGAGCAGTTCGAGCTGCTGAGTGGCGCCCCGTCAAACGTCGCGGGCATCTACCACTGGCTCGACCGCGTCTCGCCCTGACTCTCTGGTACGACCTGCGGACCGAAGAACCGGCATGCCGTACCAGGAACCGGCCGCATGACTCCGCCGTACACCTCTGCGAGATGTACGGCGGAGCAGGACGTCAGTCTTCGCGCTTGGAGTCGCGCTTGGGGGCGTCCTCGGCTGGTTCGTCGGGCTGGTCCAGGATGTCGCCGAAGTCGGGCTCGATGAACGCCGGACTGATGCCCAGCGTGATCGGGACCTCCGGCAGACGGGCCTCTGAGGCCGGGCCGTCCGGCTGAGCCGCGCCTGGGCCGTCAAGCAGGTCGCCGGACTCGGGCTCGGCGTCCTCCGGTCCGTCCAGGATGTCGCCGAGCTCGGAGCTTTCGGAAGCGGCCTCCTCAGCGGCGTCCTGCGCAGAAGCGGATTCCACCGGCTCAGGGGCGGATTCCGCCTGGCCGGCGGAACCGTCCTGCTCATCGTCGACGTCTCGCAGGTCGGCGGACCCATCCTGCTCATCGTCGACATCCCGCAGGTCAGCGGACCCGTCCTGGTCATCGACGTCCTGCGGCACAGCCGTGTCGTCTCCCTGACCAGCCGTGTCGTCCTGCTGATCCGCAGGTTCGGCGTCGGCTGTCCGACCGTCCGCGGGCTCGAGGTCGTTCAGAAGGTCGCCCGCCTCGGCAAGGTCCGCGTCCTCGTCGAGGTCTTCGTCCACTTCGTCGGCCTGGTCGGCCGTACCCGCGTCCTCGAAGTCGTCCTCGTCGTCGAAGTCCTCTTCGACGTCCTCGATGACCGCGCCCGTCAGCTCGGCGTACCGTTCGGCGGCCTCCGTCTCGCCATCCTCGTCGAAGGCCATCGCCTTGGCGAACCAGTCGGTGGCGGCCTCCTGATGACCCGCGTCGGCCAGCGCGTCGGCGTACGCGAACGCAAGGCGTGCCGACCAGGGCTTCGCCTGCGTGTCGCGCAGTTCGGGCAGGCGTTGGAGGGTGATGACGGCGGCGTCGTTCTGGCCGAGATCGCGGCGGGCGCCGGACTCGACGATGGACAGCTCAATGCGTCCCGCTCTGTCGAGGCGTTCGGCTTCGGGTGAACGGACCAGATCGAGGGCGCGTTCCGGACGACCGAGGCCGCGTTCGCAGTCGGCCATGACCGCCAGGTACGCGTCGGAGCCGGTCATCCGCCTCGCCGCGCGCAGGTCACTCAGAGCCTCGGAGAAGTGCCCCGCGCGGTAGGCGACAATGCCCGCCGCCTCACGCACGACACCGATGCGGGCCGCGAACCTGCGGGCCACCTTGGTGTGCTCGTGGGCCCGATCGGGGTCGTCCTCCTCGAGCGCGCGCTCGGCGGCGACCATGTGCCTGCCCACCAACTCGGCGAGGTCGCCGGGGAGAGAACGCAGCTCGTCGCGTACTTCCTTGTCGAGCTCTTCGGCGGTGATGTCGGGCGCGACCTCGGGCAGCGGCTCGCGCTGCGGAGCGTCGTCCTCGGAGCGGCCGAACCTGGCACGGGTGCCGCTGGATCCCCGATCGTCACGAGAGTCACGGGAGAACGGGCGGGAACGGTCGTCGCCGCGCGGGCCCCGATCGTCACGGAAGCCACCCTCGCCACGCGAACCCGCGTAACCGCCCTCGCGACGGGGGCCGCGGTCATCGCGATCGCGGAACGGACGACGGTCGTCGCCACCCGCAGGGCGCGCACCCCGGTCATCACGGAACCCACCTGGGCGCTGCTCGTCACGGTCGCGGAAACCACCACGGTCCCCACCGGCACGCGGACCCCGATCGTCACGGAACCCGCCCTCACGGCGCGGACCGGAATAACCGCCCTCACGACGCGGACCGGCGTAACCACCCTCACGACGGGGGCCGCGGTCATCGCGATCGCGGAACGGACGACGATCGTCGCCACCCGAAGGTCGATCGCCACCCGTGGGACGCGGACCCCGGTCATCGCGGAAGCCACCCTCGCCACGCGAACCCGCGTAACCGCCGCCTTCACGGCGCGGGCCGGCGTAGCCACCCTCACGACGGGGACCACGGTCATCGCGATCGCGGAACGGACGACGATCATCGCCGCCACGCGGACCACGATCAAAGCCCCCCTCGCGACGGGGCCCACGGTCGGCACCGCCCTCAGGACGCGCACCTCGGTCGCCACGGAACCCGCCCGGGCGCTGGTCGTCACGATCACGGAAATCACGACGATCCCCGCCACCGTCACGGTCCCGGAAACCACCACGGTCCCCACCGGCACGCGGACCCCGATCGTCACGGAACCCGCCCTCACGGCGCGGACCGGAGTAACCGCCCTCACGACGGGGGCCGCGGTCGCCACCGAACCCGCCTTCACGGCGCGGACCGGCGTAACCACCCTCACCACGGGGGCCGCGGTCATCGCGATCGCGGAACGGACGACGATCATCGCCACCCTCAGGACGCGAACCCCGGTTGTCGCGGAATCCACCGTCAGCGCGCGGACCGCGGTCGCCGAACGGACGGCGTGGCGCGTCACCTTCGCGACGGGGCCCACGGTCGTCGCGGAAGCCACCCTCACGGCGCGGCCCACGATCGCCACCTCGGAAACCGCCCTCGCCACGCGGACCACGGTCGCCACCGAACCCGCCCTCACGACGCGGGCCGGAGTAACCGCCCTCACGACGCGGGCCTGCATAACCGCCTTCACGGCGAGGGCCACGGTCATCGCCGGAACCGCTGTCAGAACGCGGGCCACGATCGTCACGGTCGCGGAACGGCCGACGGTCATCGCCACCGCGTCCGCCCCGGTCATCGCGGAAGCCACCCTCACGGCGCGGCCCACGATCGCCACCCTGGTAACCACCCCCGCCACGTGGACCACGGTCGCCACTGAACCCGCCCTCACGACGGGGACCGCTGTAACCACCCTCACGACGCGGGCCACGGTCATCGCCGGACCCGCCCTCACGACGAGGACCGCTATAACCGCCTTCACGGCGCGGACCGGCGTAGCCGCCCTCACGACGCGGCCCACGGTCATCACTGGGCGCGCCCTCACGGCGCGGCCCGCGATATCCTCCGCTGTCGCGTCCGGTCCCACGGTCGCTGCGTCCCTGGTATCCGGAACGCTCGCCGCGCCCACGATCCTGCGGCGCGCCACGGTCGCCACCGTCGCGCCGTGCCCCGCGGTCGCCGGAATGCGGCCTGTCATCGGAACGGAACGGACGGTCGCCCCTGGAGTCGCGCTGGTCACGCCCGCGGGAGCCGTACCCGCCGCTCCTGTCGCCGTCCTGGGGGCGCTTGTCTCCGCCGTCCCCCCGTTCGCGCTGTCCGCCGTCCGATCCGTTATCACTGTTCACTTCTGGTCCATTTCGTTGGCTCACTCAGCAGACTCGTGCGTCACATGACGGTCCACCGTGGCAGGGTCGCCGCCCCGTTTTCGGGTCTTACGCGACGAAGGCCACCCGCGGTGGGATGGCCCGGTACTACCAGCCTAGCAAGCCGCAGCACGTCACTGAGCCTGCCCCGGCCCGCATATTCGGTCGCGCCGATTGAACGCTTCGGGAAAACTGCTGGACATGTCGCTCCGCTTCCATGAGATCGCCGAGTCGGGCCATCGCATTCTGAACGCCATCACCGATGAAAAACTGAACCTCATCGGCGAAATCTGCCGCATCAAGCCAGGCACCCGCCAACTGGACCTCGCCTGCGGAAAGGGCGAAATGCTCACCCGCTGGGCCGTCCGTTACGGCTCACACGGGGTAGGCGTGGACATCAGCAAGGTCTTCCTCGAAGCCGCCAGAGAACGCGCCGACGAGCTCGGCGTAGCCGATCAAGTACGCTTCGTCGAGGCGGACGCAGGGACCTACGAGGACGAACCGCACTCGTACGACATCGTCTCGTGCATCGGTGCCACCTGGATCGGCGACGGCCTCACCGGCACGCTCGCCCTCATGCGCCGCCTGCTCCGCCCTGGTGGCCTCGCCCTGGTCGGCGATTGCTACTGGATCACCCCGCCACCGCCCGAAGCCTATGCATCGCTCCAAGTATCGAGCGACCTGTTCACCTCGTTGTCCGGTACGGCCAAGCGCATCGAGAACGCCGGCTACGAGCTGGTGGAAATGGTCATGGCGAACCAAGACACCTGGGACAGGTACGTCGCCTCGCAATGGTGGACGCTGAGCGAATGGCTACGCGAAAATCCCGACGACCCCGAGGCATCGGACTTGCGGCAATTCTTGGACCATGCACGTCGCGCTCATCTCGAGTACGGCAGGCAGTACCTGGGCTGGGGTGTCTTCGTTCTTCGCGGATAAGCGGCTTGATTTCTCGATTTGGTCTCGGGCGCGCCGAAGGACAATAGATACTGCCACGTGACTTGTACGACTCTAATCCGCCGGCCTGTACATTTATCACGGTCCCGTACAGGCCGACCTTGTGAGCTTGCAGAGCAGAGCCGGCCCCCGCGCCAGTGCCATTGTCCGGCGTGGCGTGGCGTGGCGTAGCGGCCGCCCTGTCACGTCACTGCGTCCGGGTGACGGTACACGCCCGGACGCGGTGAAGTCCTCCCTGCATGTCCGCCTCTGTACTGGTGGAGACGATGAACGAGAGTACGTGCGCGGTTTACCCGAGCTGGACACACCACTCCAGCAGTTGTAGAGCGGCTGGCCGTAGCCCCCAGCGACGACCTTACTCCCGAAACGCAGAAAGGGCCCCACGCATAAGCGTGGAGCCCTTCCCGAACAAAGATTGTCCGGCGGTGACCTACTCTCCCACACCCTCCCGAGTGCAGTACCATCGGCGCTGGGAAGCTTAACTTCCGGGTTCGGAATGTAACCGGGTG
>NZ_JBEZDR010000068.1:0-6504 GCF_040648415.1 Nonomuraea sp. NPDC049141 | reverse complement strand
CCTACGACTGCCGGCATGCGTGCGTCTCTGCACGGCTCAACGCCGGCGTGAACCCGCCCCAGGTCGCCGAGTGGGGCGGCCACAGTGTGGAGGTGCTGCTAGGGGTCTACGCAAAGTGCATCTCCGGCGGACAGGCTGAGGCCATGCGGCGCATCGAGACGGCACTCCCCCGGCCTCCGCCACCGGAGCCGCCGGACTCCGCCGACCCAGCCCGATGATCTTCAGCGCGTATTCAGCGCAGCCACCCGTAGCGAGCCGGTCCGAGCATAGACCGCCGGACACAACGCGAGAGGCCCGTCACCGCGTTTCCGCTGGTGACGGGCCTCTTCAAGCTGGTGTGGCAGGTGCAAGGTTCGAACTTGCGTAGGCTGAGCCGACGGTTTTACAGTCCTCTCGCGATCAAGCTTCGACCTGGGCTTTCGTGTTCAGCCGAACGAATTTGGCCGGGTATTGGCCGTGTCAAGCTCCTGACGGCTTCTGAAGCAACGATGGCACCAGCTAACCTTCTGTGATCACGTCTCGACGCTCGTCTGCGTGTGGTCGCGACGACCGCCTCACAGTCAAGACGCCCCAGTGCTGGTAGATGACGTCTTATCATCAGATTCTCTCGGAACGCATAGGGAACGATCACGACTTGCAGGACCATCACAGAAGCAGCCGTATCCCTTGGAGCAGTCCCAGTCCTAAGATCGGGTATTGGGCAGCGGGTTCGACCCGCATGCGTGCATGCTTGCGCATATGAACTCACTCCCTGGAGAGGCCGAAGCGGGCAAGCGCTTGAAGCAGACAGCGCTCCGTGACTTCGGGCCGTTCCCCGAAGATGGGCACGAGCTACGGGGAGAGGCCTACAAATTGCACCTGAGCAGGGACGACGCGCCGGTTCCGTCCTTGTTCAGGTATGCGCTCACGCTCATCGGACTCACGGCGGATGGACCTGGCGAGAAGGTCGAGTGGTGGGTTAACTTCACCTACCAGGACGAGTGGTGCGAGCTTGCGCATGAAAAGTTGGGGCTGCGGCTCTACCTGTGGACTGGCAAGCCTGAAGAAGAGGCGCACAAGATCCAGGACCAGATAGTCAAGAAGCTGCGGTCCTCGATACGCACGGTGGAAAAGCTGATCGTGGACGCAGCACCCGAACTGCTCGGTAAAGGGAACGCCACCGTAGTGAACCAGCATTGGTCGCTTCGGCACGCCTATGAATACTTCCGCGAACGTGCCATCAACCCGGTGTTCATCGATGAGTGCATCAGGGAGGAGCCGACCGAAGGCGCGATCGGGTGTTGGTACACCGTCAAAGACGGCAAGGCTCAGATGCAGATGAATGCCTTCCACGACATGACCGCGGCAATCTCGGCGTATCTCAGTCTGCTGGAGCACAACCTGGTACTGGCCCTGGCGTTCCATGGCTTCGACCCGGATCGGGACGACCTCACCAACGTGATCGGGTCGCGGTGGGGCGACAAGTTCGACCGTGTTCTAGGCAAAGACCGTGCTGCCGCTCGATACCGGCAGCGGCTCACGGACGTTGTCGAACGATGGCGTAATCCCTACTCTCACGGCGGCTTTGAGAAGGGCCACCGCGCGACCATCTATCTGCACACGCCGGGAGTGGACGCAGCAGTACCGGTTGGCCTGACCAACGTGCGTAGCAGTCCGTTGTTCTCACTCATACCAGCATCTGAGACCGACATCACGCAGGTGTTCGAGCTCTTCGACGAGATTGACGCGTGGTTGGAGTCGGAGCTCCCCGAAGGAACGAAGTGGATCAACTCGGGGCTGCACGTCCGCTTCGACGAGCCCTTCCTTGCGGTGCTCGCTCAATCTCGCCAACAGGGCGACTTCGCGAGCTTCCTTGAGCTCTGCGAGCACCAGCAGGAGATGATGGAGAACATGAATTATTGAGCTGCGCCGTTGAGAGCGTCCGTGCACCTGCTGCCAGCGCCGCTGGCGCAGTGCTCGCTGCCACGCCGGCTCACGCCATGTTTGGCGGCGACGGCAGAGATCGCGTAGCGGCATCGGGAGAGGGCGGCCCTGCAGGGAACGCATTGGGAACGATCAATTCCTGGGCGCCTCAGATCCGGGTAGCCACAGCCGCGCCGTGCCATCCCGGCCACCAGTGGCGAGCAGTCTGCCGCCCGGCTGGAAGGCCACCGCCTCAACGGGTCCCTCGTGACCGATGAGAGGGCCACTGACCATCTGGCCGGAGCCAACCTCCCACAGCCGCACGGTGCCGTCCTGCCCAGCAGTGGCGAGCTGGCCATCGAGGTCAAAGGCGATCGCGATAACGCCTCCCTGGTGGGCAGTAAGGGTGCCTACCTGTCGGCCAGTGCCGAAGTCCCACAGCTGCACGGTGCCGTCTTGGCCGGCGGTGGCGAGCAACTGGCCACCGGGGCGAAAGGCGACCGCGTAGACGGGTCCCTGGTGGCCGGTGAGGGGACCGCTCATCTGACGACCGGTGTCGGAGTTCCACAGCCGCACGGTGCCGTCCTCGCTGGCGGTAGCGATGAGGCGGCCGCCGCTGAGCTGGAAGGCAACTTCATAGACGGGTCCCTGGTGGCCGATGAGCGGCTCGCCCACCCGACAGCCGGTGTCGGGATTCCACAGCCGGACGCTACCGTCTGCGCCAGCAGTAGCAAGCATGCGGCCGCCACCAAACTGGAAGGCAACTGCGTAGACCGGTCCTTTGTGGTCGGCGAGCGGATCGCCCAACTGGCGGCCGGTGTCGGGGTCCCACAGCCGTGCGGTGCCATCTCTACCGGCTGTGGCAAGCAGTTGGCCATCGGGGTGAAAGGCGACCGAGATGACGGCTCCCTGGCGGGTGGGGAGGGGAGTGCCGACCTGGCGGCCGGTGGCGGAGTCCCACAGTCGGACGGTGCCCTCATTGCTGGCAGTAGCGAGCAACTGGCCATCAGGGTGGAAGGCAACCGCGTAAACGGCGGGATGCTGCAAAAGAACAGGCGTCCGCTGATGGAGTTGTGGCTGTGCCGCCGGACGGCGGCTAGCTGCCGAGGTGTCCTGCTCACTACTCTCTGCCAGGCGTGCCTGTAGACGGCGAATGTGCTCGTATAGGAATTCCCTGCTCGGCCAAAGCCCGACCGCTAACACCCACAGCCGCCCAATGCCCTCGCCATCAGCGGTGGCAAGTATGCGGCCATCCGGATGGAAGGCGACCGCATAAACGGATCCCCCGTGACCAGTGAGGGGACCGCCCACCTGGTAACCAGTATCAAGGTCCCACAGCCGCCCTGTGCCCTCGCCAGCAGTAGCGAGCATATGGCCGTCAGGATGGAAGGCGGCCGCATAGACCGGCCCGCCGTGGCCAGTGAGGGGACCGCCCACCTGGTGACCAGTATCAAGGTCCCACAGCCGCGCAGTGCCGTCGCTCCCGGTGGTAGCAAGAAGGCGACCGACGGGGTGAAAAGCGACCGCGTAGACGGTGGCCTTATGGCCGGTAAAGGGCTGGCCCACCTGCTGACCAGTGTCGAGGTTCCACAGCCGTGTGGTTTCGTCCGCGCCGGCGGTAGCGATGAGGCGGCCGCTGGGGTGGAAAGCGACCCCGTATACAGGCCCCTCGTGGCCGGTGAGAGGCTCGCCAATCTGCTGACCAGTAACCAGGTCCCACAGTCGCGTCGTCCCGTCCCGCCCCACGCTGGCCAGCAGGCTGCCGCTGGGATGGAAAGCGCCCCAGGAAACAGGTCCGAGGTGGCCGATAAAGGGTCGGCCCACCTGCTGGCCAGTGACGGGATTCCACAGTCGCACCGTCCCGTCCTCGCCGGTGGTGGCGAGCAGGCGGCCATCGGGATGAAAAGCAACCGCATAGATGGGTCCCTGGTGACCCGTGAGGGGCTCACCGACCTGCTGACCCGTGGCGGGGTCCCATCGCCGTATGGTGCCATCGCTCCCGGCAGTAGCGACCAGGCTGCCGTCAGGGTGGAAGGCAACCGCTAGGACGGATCGCTCGTGGCCGATAAGGAGCTTGCCGACCTGCTGGGCGGGTGCCGATGCCTGATGGTGAGTCTGTGCAGCCTCGATATCAGGTCGTAAGTGAGAAGACGGTGCTCCTTGGCTCAGGCCACCGGAGCCCTCGGTACGGATGGCGGTGCGGGCGGCGACCCACAGCGAGCGGAAGACCTCCGGGTCGGCTTGCAGTGCTTCCACCACGCATTCAAGTTGCTCCCAGCGGGGGAGCTTCTTGCACCGCAGCACCGCTCCAACGGTGGTGTGGCTCAGGGCTTTGCCGGTACGTCGTTCGATCTCGCGCAGGCTCGGCTCGCCGTTGTGCAGGTGCGCTTGGCCCAGCCCCTCACGCAACACGGTCAAGGCTGCGGCGGCACCGTCCACGCCCGACGGAGCGGCCTCAGGTCTCGCGGGAGAGCCCATGATGGATCGAGCATCCCCAGAGTGGCAAAAAATGTAAACCCCGCTCGCGGACGTCGCCGGGCGCCTGCTGTGAACTGTCAACGTCTGTCAGGGAGCGCAGCCAGACGGAAGGATGTGCGCCGACGGTGGAAGACTTCGGTCAAGATCGGAAACGTCCTTGTCACGGCCTTCATCATGGAAGTACGTCCCGTTCACGGGACCGCGCCAGCAAGGCGCACCCGCGCCGCCCCCTACCACCGGAACACGGCGCAGGAGCACCCACGAGGCGCCCCAACCACGGAAAGGACAGCCTCACCAATGATGCCCCACCTCGCCCTGGCCGCCTTGGCCGTGTTCGCCTTCTTGACCGGCGTCTACCTGTACTCGGCCAACGAGGCCCGCCGCGGCCGCGCCTGGCGTTTGCTGCGCCTGCTGCTCCGCCGCTAAAGGCCAAGCCCTTGGCAGCCCTTATGCCTCTCAGACATACAGAACCCAGACCCCTCAGAGCTGTTGCCGCCTACCGCTGCCGTAGTGTCGCCCCGGGGCCGCACCTCGAACGTCCCGCTTGTAAAGTCGGCGCTCCCTTGGGCAAATGTGGCATGGCGGCCGACGTCTCAGACCACGTCGTCACCTGCCGGCCAAAAGACATCCCGCCATCAGCTCAGGGTCACCGAAGGGGAACAATCACCTGACTCGGCTTCCTAATGGTCCGGCCCCAGCCCTCCTGTAAGCGTAGCGAGTTACCGTGCATCTATGTCCCCTGCCTTCATCTTCCGAACGGGTACTGAGAAGCGGGTGCAGGAGTTGGGTACCTGCTGGTCCTGCGGATGCACGCCGGATCAGCAATGCACTGGCGGGTGCGAGCCTGTCCCTCGAAAGTACATCAAGACACTCGGCCTCTGTTCAGCGTGCATCCAACGTAAGGAGGCTTACCTCTCCTTCCCCAGTTCCAAGAAGCATAATGAGCGCGGCAATTCGCTTTCTGATGCTCAAATCGATGAACTGGGCGGATGGGGATGCAAGATATGCGAGCGTTCGGAAAGCTATGGCGTAGAGGTAGACACAGTCGGTCGGCCAATCAGCCGAGAGATGGAGTTGTGGAGAGACCCCTCCGATCGGCGAATATTCATTGGAATGGTCTGCAGTATCAAGAACGAGAACAGAGTCACAATCGGCGGTTGTGCCGACCCTCTCGGACGCGTTGCTCGAGGCACCTTAGCCGGTTCGGCACGGCGACTGCTCCAATTCCAGCACTACCGCGACAACCGGTTGGACTTGGCAGCTTTCCTACACATCCAACCCACTACACGCGACCGCGCCGAAGCCCACCGCCGTAAACGTGACAACGGCGTAAATATCACCGCGGTAGAAGTGGCAGCGCTTCGTGGCGCAGCAGGACATCTCTGTCAGGTCTGCCGCCGACCCGGGAACAAAGATTCCCCATATTATCGCGGTCCACTTGTGATAGATCACGACCATGAAACTGGCCGATGGCGTGGGCTGCTGTGTTACGGCTGCAACGGCGGCATGACGTTCCTTGACTATGGAGAGCCCAGAGACCGCGAGCGGTACTTCAACAACGCGATGCGATTTTTCGCGAGCCCAGTCAGCGCCCGTGCCGAGCCGAACTACGACACCCTCCGAGAGGGCAACAAGGCCAGGGCGGCTATCCGCCGTACACATAGTTAACCGCGGCCCTGGCCTGGTCTCGCGCTGAAAGGTGACCTTTTGAGTGGTGGAGCTAGTACGGCAGCCGCCATTTGCTGTGTAAGCTGGAATGACGCGCGCTGGGCGTTGCGATCTTCTGATGGGTTTCCCGGACAACGAGAGCAGCCGCTCGTGATCATGTCTGTGTGACGAGAACAAGATCCAAAGCGGCTGCTGCCCTCATCGTAGAGGCCACACGGGTGCAACGGAACCTCGACGACCTCATGACCGCGCTGGCGCCGATGTTCACCCGGATCGAACCGCGGCTGCAGGCCGCCAAGTACATCCGAGCCGTCCTGTCCGAGTTGCCCAGACGTAACGGCTGGACGATCGCCGAGTGGATCGGCGACCGCCGTCCGGACGCCACCCAGCGCCTGCTGAACCGTGCCCGGTGGGACACCGCGGGCGCGATGAGCACCATCCGCCGCTTCGCCGTCA
>NZ_JBEZDR010000067.1:0-6528 GCF_040648415.1 Nonomuraea sp. NPDC049141 | reverse complement strand
CTCCTCGATGACCTGCTGCGCCGGGGCGTGCCGCCGTCGGAGCTGGACGGCTGGCCGGCGGTGGAAACGCCCGGGGTGCTACGCCGCCGGCGCAGCCGACGCGGCCCCCGCTGACTCCCGTCAGAGCATCCCGAGCGCGGCTCCGATGACGGCCTGAGCCGTACGGCTGAGCTCCTCACCCTTGGCGTCGGTCCCGGTGATCGAGTACTGCGTCCGGAACCGGCCGTCGCGGGTGGACGCCACGCCGGTCAGGTAGCCGAACCGGGAGCCCGTCTTGATCCACAGGACTTCGCCTCCGGGCAGCGGGAACGCGGTGAGCCCGGCGCTGTAGCGGGCCGGACCACCGGAGACGTCGGGGACAGCGGGCAGGGTGAACATCTCGGCCAGTTGGGCCGGCGGCACGACCCGGCCGGCGAAGAGCGCGGTGACGAACGTGTCCAGGTCGGCGAGGCTGGAGATGACGTTGCCGGAGGCGGGGGTGAAGGTCTGGCTCCAGGTCGTGGCGTCCATCAGTTCGGTGGCTCCGTCGCGTACGACGGCCTGGTATCCGTGTGCGTGCGGACCGAGGATGCGCGGGTCGTCGCCAGGGGCGTACGTGTCTCGCAGGCGGAGCGGGCGGGCGATCCGCCGGTCCAGCTCCCGCGCGTACGCGTGGCCGGTGACCTTCTCCACCAGCAGGCCGGCAACGATGTAGCCCATGTTGGTGTAGTGCTGCTTCGTCCCGGGTGCGAACTGCCTGGGGTTGCGCAGGCCGAGTCGCACGATCTGCTCCGGGGTCCACCTGTCGTACCGGTGGGCGAGCTGCCACTCGATGCCGTCCGGCATGGTCGGGCTGGGGATGCCGTTGGTGTGGTCGAGCAGTTGGCGGACGGTGACGGTCGGGTAGTCGGCGGGCAGCAGCCCGGGCAGGTGACGCTGCACCGGGTCGGCCAGGCCGATGCGGCCCTCGGCGACCAGTTGCAGCACCAGTGCGGCGGTGAAGACCTTGGTGACGCTGCCGATCCGGAAGCGTGCGTGCGGCGGCACGGGGGCCTGACTGCGCAGGTCTCGGACGCCGGTGGCGCCGGTCCAGCAGCCGTCCGGGGTGATGATCCGGACCTGGGCGCTGGTGGCGTCGGAGTTGGGTAATCCGGCGATCGCCTGCCGGAGTGGGCCGGGGTCGAGGGTGCCGGGGCGGCAGTCGGCGGCGGAGCGGGCCGGGGGTGCGGCGGTGACCGCGCCCGGGGTCACGACGGTCAGCACGGTGGCGAGCGCCGTCGCGACGAGAGCGGTCCGGCCATTCACGATTCTCATGACATCGAGCCTTGCCTCCCGGTGCCGGCCGGGCATCGGGGAGATTCCCCTGGCGCACCCGCATCGGACGATCGGGGATAACCCGGTCATCCGTGGCAGCGGCTCGACCTCGGGGACACCAACGTGGCAGGCGTGCATGGCCGCGCGGCAGATCAGGTCCGGCGACGTCCTGTCACCCCCCGTCCTCCTCGCGCGTGGCCCGCTGTCGGTAGCTGCTCAGGGAGAGGCCGAGTACCGACCGGAACTCGTTGGCGAGGTGGGCGTGGTCGCTGTAGCCGAGGTCGGCGGCGACCGCGGCCAGGGTCGTGTCCGGGTCGGTACGCAGGCGTTCGGCCGCCTCCTGTAGCCGACGCCGACGGATCATCGTCGACGGCGGCAGCCCGACGTACCGTCCCGCGAGCCGCTGCAACGAGCGGGTGGACAGGCGCACGCGTACGGCGGCATCCTCGACCGTCCGGATCGTCGGATCGGTGTCGATGGCCTCGGCCATCGCGTTGGCCAGCAGCGCCTCGTCGTTCGGCCGTGGGATCGTGTCGCTGAGCCACCCCGCGAAGGCATCGACGGCCCGGCGGTGCCGGGTCTGCCGGTCGCCCGGCCCGGTCATCTCGCGGTGCACCCGCTCGTGCAGGACGGGTAGGTCCACGGCCTCGTAGCGGTCCCGCAGGGCCGCCGGATCCGCGACGAGATGGCGTACGGCCGCCGGCCGCAGCAGGGCGCCGACGGCCCAGCCCGTGCCGGTGAGGTCACGGTACGAACCGCCGGTCGTCGGTCCGGAGATGCCGACCGCGTCCGGTTCGACGACGAGGTTGCAGGCGGGGAAGGCGATCAGCTGCTGCCGGGAGGACCGCCCCGGCTGGATCTGCCACTCCGGGATCCAGAACCATCGCACAAGCTGCCGCACCGCATCCGGCGGCGGGAGCCGGTCGAACGTGGGCAGCCGCGCCGGGTAGAGGACACCCCGTGGGCTCGCCGCATCCGTGCCGGCCGCCTGGCGCGAATCTTCAAGCCGGCCCACGCCCGCCATTCCTACGATCGGTCACATGACTGCAACGAGCCGAGCCGCCGACGGTGAGCACACCACGAACGGTACGCCGCACGGCGCCACCAGCCTGACCCCCTTCCTGGCGATCCCCGACGCACGCGGCGCCATCGACTTCTATCGGGACATCTTCGGTGCCCGGGTGGTCGACGTGACCGAGATGGGCGGAGTCGTGGCCCACGCCGTCCTCGACTTCGGCCACGGGCTGCTGCAACTCGGGGAGCCGATGCCCGACTACGGGCTCGTCGCGGCACCCGAAGGGGACCAGGACTGCTACTCGATGGGCCTCTACTGCCCGGACGTGGACGCGGTCGTCGCCCGGGCCGAGGCGGCCGGCGCCGTCGTCCGTGAGGCGCCGTCCACCTTCGTGTCCGGCGACCGGTTCGCCAGCATCAGGGACCCCTTCGGCGTACGGTGGTCGGTCATGACCCGGGTGGAGGACCTCTCCGAGAAGGAGAGCGCGCGACGGGTCGCCGAATGGGCCGAGCAGCAGAACCAAGCGAGCTGACACGAAAAGGCGAGCGTCGCCTGGAAGACCTAACGTGTCGGGCGTGAGGAACGAAGGCTGGTTGGCGGGACACCAGGGACTCCTACGAGACGGTCGTGACCTCGCCCGAGAGCAGGCTCGGCGGCATCCTCTTCGCACGTCGGCATCCCTAGCCCTGTCCCGCGAGCCATGGCCGTTGTCAGGCGGGTCCGACCCGAGCGGTACGGGGCCGTGGGAGACGCCGACCGGCCGGTAGGGTCGTCCGCGTGGACCTGGACGACACCGCCGCCCGGCTCGGGGTGCCCGTCGAGGACGTCGAACGCGTACACCGGCTCGCCGGTGACCGGCCGTCGGCTCCGCTGCCCGCCAGGGCCGACGCGCCCGCGATCCTCGACCGGCTCGCGGTACGGCCGGACGACGCCGCCGAGATCATGGCGGGCTGGCCCGACTCCGACTCCCCACTCTGGACGCCGGAGCTCCGCTGGCTGCTCGACCGGTCGATCGCCCTGGTCCGCGCCGATCTCGGGGGCCACGGTTGGCTGCCGCCCGGTCCGGAGTTGCCGCGCGAGCGGGGTCCCGCCTGGCGGCATCTCTACGTGTACGCGTACCTCGCCCTGCTCGACGCTGTCAGGGGATACCACCGCGACCACGGCATCGCCGACGCCGTTTCGTGGGCGACCCTCGCGGACCTGGGCCGCAACCTCGCGATCGACCGGCGAATGCAGCGCGAGGGCTGGCCGGTCATGCAGAGCTGGCTGACGCTGCACGCCCGCGGCGGCCTCTACGAGCTGGGCCGGCTGCAACACCAGCGCGGCGGCACCGCCCTCGACCTGCACATCCCCGAGGCGGGGCCGCTCACCTCGGAAGCGGTCGCGGCGTCGCTCGACCAAGCCCGCGCGTTCTTCCCGCGTCACTTCCCCGACGAGCACTACACCGCGTTCGCCTGTGGCTCGTGGCTGCTCGACCCGCAGCTACTGGAGTACCTGCCCGACGACTCCAACATCGTCCGGTTCCAGCGGATGTTCGAGCTGGAGCCCTACGAGGAGCCGGAAGGGCTGGACGCCGACGTCGAGGTGCTGCGGTTCGTGTTCCGCACCCTGACCACGCCACTCGACGAACTGCCGCGCCACACCGTGCTCCAGCGCGCGATCGTCGATCACCTGAAGGCCGGCCGCCCCTGGCGCATCCGCCGAGGCCGTTTCCCGTTCTAGCGCGTGTTTTAGAAGCGGTGCGGTCGGATCGCAGTCCTGGCGGCGTTCCGACGGCGTTCCGGCAGGCGGAAGACCTGGACGGCGCGCAAAGCTGACGAACCACTCCCCCGGGAACGCCGATACCTGTGCGGCATAAAAATACCCGTGTGGTATCGGGCGAACGGACTACACGCCGTCGTCGAGATCCGGCGCAGCCAGTCACGGCTTATGAAACAGAAGGTGGCACCCCAGCCCCACTCCGGCCGTCTGCGGCTGCGTGTACGAGGGGTCAATTCCTGAGCCTGCGCACCGCAGTCGAAGACACCGTGACCAGTTCGGGCTGCGCGGGCAGGAACACCGTGGGGACACCGAGCGACTCGTTCATCGCGGCGAGCTGGTACTCGCTCTGCAGGTCGGTGGTGTTCCGCAAGCCGCGGACGATCACTCCTACTCCGTGGTCACGGCAGTAGGCCAGCGGCGAGGTGGCGACGTACTACGCGAGGCACCGGCGAGGTTACCCGCCCGAGGTGCTCGACGCCCTCGTCGGAGCGTTCGGCCTCGACGCCGACGACACGGTGGTCAACCTCGGCTGCGGCACCGGCCAGTCGAGCCTCCCGCTCGCCGCCCGGGTCGGGGCCGTCGTCGGCGTGGACCCGGAGCCGGACATGCTGGTCCTGGCCCGCCAGGCCGCCCTCGACGCCGCGACGGTCAACACCACGTGGCTGCTCGGCGCGGACAGCGACCTGCCCGCGCTGGACCACGCCACTACCGGGAGGACCGCCTCCGGGAGCGCCACTACCGGGAGCGACGGCATGGCGTTCTCCGTCGAAAGATGTAGGGGACGTTCGTTCCACGGACCGAGTCGGCGGGTACGGTGCCGGCACAGAATGGTTCCGTGCCCCAACCCACCGCGAGCACCGCATGAGTGTCGGACTGCTGCTGACGCTCGCCGGCCTGGCCCTGGTCGACAGCACGAGCATCGGCACGCTCTTCATCCCCGTCTGGCTGCTGCTCGCACCCGGGCCGGTCAACGCCCGCCGGATCCTCGGCTACCTCGGCACCATCGTCGTCTTCTACTTCGGCGTCGGGCTGCTGCTCGCCCTCGGCGGCAGCCGGCTGGCCGACGTCCTCGGCGGGGCGATGGACAACCGGCCGGTGCTCTGGGCCCAACTCGTCCTCGGGGTCGGGCTGTTCGTGCTGAGCTTCCGCTACGACGGCAAGCGGCGTCCGCGCAGCGGAGGCGTGCTGCGCTGGCGGGACCGGGCCACCGCCGGCGACTCCTCGGCGCGGTGGCTGGTGGGGCTGGCGCTGCTCGCCGCGCTCGCGGAGGTGGCGACGATGCTGCCGTACCTCGGCGCGGTCGGCCTGCTGACCACCTCGGGTCTCGGCGCGGCCGAGATGGTGGGGCTGCTCGCCGGCTACTGCCTGGTCATGGTGCTGCCGGCGGTGCTGCTGCTGGCGGCCCGGGTGACCCTGCCGAGGCTGATCGAGCCGGTGCTGGCCCGGCTCAACGCCTGGATCATGCGGACCTCCGGCAGCATGCTCGGCTGGGTCCTCGGCATCGCCGGCTTCCTGCTGGCCCGCGACGCCGCGTTCCGGCTGGGGCTGTTCAGCTAGGGGCGCATTTCAACGGCATGTGAGGCCTGGCGAACCACTGCCGCCGGAACGCTGATACCTGTGGGGCATAAAAATGCCTCTGTGGTATCGAGACGGAGAGGACCACACCGCCGCCGTCGAGCCCGGCACACGACGCGGGGTCAGGTGGCTGTTCCGGCCGTGGCCACGCGGTCGGGGCGGGCGTAGACGTTCATCGCGTCGCCGCGCAGGAAGCCGACCAGCGTCAGCCCGGCCTCCTCGGCCAGCTCCACCGCCAGGGTGCTCGGCGCGGAGACCGCCGCGAGCAGCGGCACCCCCGCCATCCACGCCTTCTGGGTCAGCTCGAAGCTCGCCCGCCCGGAGACCAGCAGGACGTGCCCGGCCAGCGGTAGCCGCCGCTCGCGGACCGCCCAGCCGACCACCTTGTCGACGGCGTTGTGTCGGCCCACGTCCTCCCGCAGCACCACCAGGTCGCCGTCGGCGGTGAACAGACCCGCCGCGTGCAGGCCGCCCGTGCGGTCGAAGCCGCGCTGCGCCGCGCGCAGCCGGTCCGGCAGCGCGGTCAGGACCGCCGCCGGCACGGTCAGCGGGTCGTCGCCCACCGCGAAGACCGATCGGGTACGCACGGCGTCGATGCTCGCCTTGCCGCACACCCCGCAGGAGCTGGTGGTGTAGAAGTTCCGCGCCGGGTCGACGGCGGGTTCGGGCACGCCGGGTGCCAGCACCACGTCCACCACGTTGTACGTGTTGGGCGTCTCCGCGCCGGCGCAGAGCTGCGCGGTGCGTACGTCGTCGGCGGCGCGGATCAGCCCCTCGGTCAGCAGGAAGCCGATCGCCAGGTCGAGATCGTCGCCGGGCGTACGCATGGTCACCGCGAGCGGCCGTCGCCGCCCGGGGCCGGCCGCACCGACCCGGATCTCAAC
>NZ_JBEZDR010000066.1:0-6567 GCF_040648415.1 Nonomuraea sp. NPDC049141 | reverse complement strand
AGCCACGCCCCCGGCCCAGCTGATAACGCCCTGACCAGCCCGCCTTCCCCAAGGCAAAGGACGAAAGGGGCATCAACTCGCGCAATGCCCACTCAGACAAAAACCCCACAGGCATGGGTGACAACGGTAGACATGTCACTGATCACCGTCAAAGCGACGATCACGCTAGATGTCTGGATTGCGAACCTGAACCAATCTCACACCGAAGCCGGTCGTCACACTTCGCTCAAGATCATTCTCATCGCCAACGGCTGTTTCCGGGTTCCTCAACCCCGCTGAAGTCCCAGAGTTCATGCGAACTGAAGGTTCATCGAGCTGAACTGAAGGGTCTTCATGCTTCATGGGCTGTTTCGACCCTTGGGTTCGTCGCGACTGGCGGGGTCTTGCTCTTCGGCTGCGGTGGCCAGCAGGACGCGGGCGTTCTCGGCATAGCGGATGGCGGTCTTGGGGTCGAGGCCGAACACTGCGGCGAGGTGGAGCGGGTCCGGGCCGTGTGTGAGAACTTCTTCAAGCTGCCGATCAACGCGAAGGCGTTCGAGCGTGGCAGCCTGACCGCGGAGCCTCTTGGCGAAGTAGATCTTGGAGACCGAACCGGTGCCGAGGGCACTCAGCTGATTGATCAACAGATGAGGATTGGCTGTGTTCGGCCAGCGGGTGCGCCGGTAATCGAGCCATTCGAGCAGGATCTGATGGGTGAACTCGTCGATGGGGCGGGTGCGGCCGGCAATGGTGAGCCGTCGGTTGCCGAGGTCGACGTCATCGAGGAGCAGGGAGCGGATGGCGCCGGTGCGGGCGGCGTGAACGGCGGCGAGCATGAGCACGAGCCGGGCGGCCGGGGTGGTGGCGGCTTCGGCCGCCCGGTCGATGTCGTCCTGGTCGAGCCGCTGGACGAGGCCGTAAGGATGTTGACCGATGCGGATGCCGCGGGTCGGGTTGCGGAAAATGCTGCGCCGTTTGCGGCAGAACGCGAACAGCGATCGGACCGCAACCAGGAAGTTCGAGCGGTGAGATCCCTGCAGGCCATCGAGGACCGCGGCGAGGTCCTCCCGGGTGACTTCCCGCAGGTGGTCGTATCGGTCCGACCAGTGCAGCAGCGTAGGACGCAGCCGGTTCACCTGGATCCAGACCGACTTGATGTTGCGGGGCTTGATCCGCGGCGTGCCATCGTGCAGCGTCCGCGCCCAGGCCTCGACGTCGTCTCGGATGCCTGGGGCGAGTCCTTCGAGCTTGGCTTCCAGCCACCCGTCGAAGGCCGGCGGCCGGTCATCGACGAACACCCCCATCTCCTGCAGCACCTCGACGGTCCGCTCGACGGTAAGGTCCAGCGCGCGCAGCGCGGGCAACACCTGCGAGTAGTAGGCGACGTCGAGGCAGCCGTGCCGGGACAACAAGATGATCAGGGCGCGCCGGACAGCGAATCGAACACCACGCCGCCACCCGCGCGCCTCGCCCCGCCGATAGGCGAGATAGAGCCCCCAGCTCAGCCACGGATTGGCGAGATCGACATCGGCGCTCTCGTTGAACCTGGTGAAGTCCCGGCGTGCTTCGAACAGCCTGAGCTGGATCCACCGCTCGGCGGGCCGGACCGCAGGCGGCGGGGCGGCTTGGGCCGCGACCGCCATCCCCGTTCGTGGACTGGGCTCTCGGGACGGCGTCGTTTCATCCGGTCGAAGAACAGCTGCTGGAACGGCAGTTTTCCCCCGGACTCCAGGACCGAGACCGCGCCGCGGGGCAGGCCGCCCGCGGCCTTCGACTCATAAGCGGCTTGCTGCCAGCACAACCTGCAGTAACCCCGTTTCAGCGCGAGCGTCCGGCTGCACCCGGCGCATTCGCCCTCGCTGCCCGGGTAACAGTGTCGAAGCACGGTGCAGGACGAGCATCGGCGAGCGCCGAGGACTCCCCAGGCCAGGCAGTCCATGCAGCTCTGCAGACCATGCAGAACCCGTCGCGGCGGCATGTCACGCAGGCGGCAGAGAACGACCGTCCTTCCGCTTCGGAACCACGGGTGGGCCACCCGAGACTGCTGCCGTGACCTGCTTGTCCTAGCCGTCATCGACGCGTCTGACCTTGTCGGGCTCCGGGATGAGGAGCTCTTCGACTCCGCAGCCGAGGACAGCGCAGATGATGTTGAGGTCGTCGAGCTTGATGCTGGCCGGCTCGCCGGACCACAGGCCGGACATCTTCCCGGCGCTGATCTTCAGACCGTGATCGGCGAGCATCTGCTGGAGCTCGGAGGCTTTCCAGATGCCGCGGTTGGCGGCCGCGAGCCGCAGATTCCACTTCATCGCCGTAGTCCTTCCAGCCGGGTCGCGGCACGTTGCTGACCGGCGAGCCATGCGTCTTCGACGTGCGTGCCGGTGACGTGCACGTAGTTCATGGTTGTGGCGATCCAGGCGTGCCCTAACAGCTGCTGGATCGCGATCAGGTCCATCCCCGAGGCATAGAGCTGGGAGGCGCAGAAGTGCCGCAGGACGTGCGGGGTGACAACGTCCGGCCAGTCCGGCAGATGCGTCTGCGCTGCTCTGGCCAGCGCGGCGCGGATCGTCTCGTCCCCGACCCGCGCCGCGCTCCCATCGGTGTTCTTCCGCTCTGACAGCAGCAGCGGAACACCGGGCCTGGTGTGGTCGTCGCCGAACTGGCCCCATACGTCCTCGACGAACCAGCGCAGCGTCCCGCCCGCGTTGTTGATCAGGGGGACCATCCGCTCACGCGGGCCCGACCCGCGGCGCCCTTGCCGAGACGGACGTGGAGCTTGCCGAACCGGCCGAGGTCCCACTTGATGTCGGGCAGGTCGAGCTTGCAGGTCTCGTTGACCCGCAGGCCGACGTCGGCCATCAACCGGCAGGCGGTGAAGTTCCGGGCGGCGGGCGCGAACTTCCGGCAGGTCGCCAGTTCCTCCCGCCATCCGGCGAACAGCCTGCCGACCTGATCGCTGGTCGGCGGGATGCGGAGCTTGGCCTGCTGACGGCCGCGTGGCCGGTTCATCTCGTCGATCGGGCATTCGACGATACGGCCGGTCATCTGGTGAATCTCGATCTTGTGACGCAGCTCCAGGAACAGGTAGAACGTCTTCAACGCCTGAGCCCGCGCCAACCGCGTGCCCTTCGCTGTGCTGCGCAGCACCTTGCCGAAGTAGACGTCGGCGTCAGCGGGTTCCATCTCCCATAGCGGCCGGCCGAACCACGCCCGCACCTGCTCCAAGTGCACCACGTCGGACGAGATCGTGCCGTCCGACAACCCTGCGGCGCCCGTGCCAGCACGAACCCGGCCAGCACATCGGTCTCCAGCGCTTCCAGGTCCTCAGCAGTGGCCGGAGCACGCGCCACCCGAAGATCTTTCACCACCGCCAGCGTCAACTCCGGCCTCCTCGCCTTCACCATCACAGCAAGACGAACGAGCAGGACGATAGACCTTCAGAATTCCTGAAATCTCATCAATGCTTGAAGAAGCCGGAGCGCCAGTACATAGGCTCAGGTCCTGCGGCTAGAGAGACCTGAGAGACCCGCAGCAACTCAAGGGATATTTCTTACACGGCCCGTGCCCGTCACCGCGAGCGGCACCTTGCCTGTGCTGCGCAGGCCGTCCACGGGAGGGGCGCTGGAGGCATGGCTGCTCGGTTTGCCGTCGCGGACCCTACGGGTAGAACGTCGGCGCCGCTGTCGTTGATCGTGACGATCATTTGCCTGCGCAGGACGGCTCTGCTTTCGCCCCCTGGCCTCCGCAACCCGATAGACGTAGTACACGTAGTAGCCCTCGTCGATGTGCTCGCTGGCCTTCGTCGAGCTCGGGTTGCCGCCTCTCGTCATGCCGACGAGTAGCACTGCCGAACTGACGCGTCGCACCTGCACCACGGCGTCCGCCACTATCCGGTAGCCCGGTGGCGACCTGGTTAAAATCACGGCACTGGTCCGGCGGGATGGGGCTCCAACGGCCTGACTCTCGTCGGCTCAGGCTCTTGACAATCGCAAATATTTGGCAGGAAATCTGCGGAGATTGACCGTTGTGCCACTCGTGAAGCGCCCGTTCAGGGTGGAAAACTTCGGGAGCGCGGAACGTGTACGACTACATCGACGACAGGAGGCTCTGGCCGATAACGGAAACGCACTTTCCTGATGCGCTCCATCGACGGCCTGTGACGCGTCCTGCCGGCCTTAGTCTTCAGACTTGGTCAAACATGCACTTAGTCCAGAACACAGGATCGCCTATGGACATTCAGTATGACGGCCACTGACCACTCAGCTAGCTCTCCAGGAGTTCCCTGCCGACGAGTGCCATGAGCTTCGCGATCAGAGCATGCCAAAGCCGAATCGATATCGCAGATAAAGCCTCGAATGTCCTCGTTTGAACGCTCCCAATCGGAACAGGAAAAGAATGAACCTATGGATACGCCGCATGGTCAGCTTTATGCTGTTGTTATCAGCGGTTTTCGTTGCGCAGGGATCGCCGACCGCCGCCAACGCGGTGGTGGTTGCCCGTGGTTCGACGGCGAATACCGTCGCTTCCTTCCCGAATCGGGGCATTTACCTGTGTGGGGAGCCGCAGCCCGACGACTCCACCTATGAGATCGTGATGGCCAGCCAGGACGTGGAGCCCCGGGGGATCTTGCATAAAGTTCCCAACCAAGGGTCGACACCGGCCACCGCCACCTTCACCGTGACCGAGAAGGAGTCACTGTCGGTGGAGACCAGCGTGAGCGGCTCGTTCGAGGTCTCGAAAGTGGTGGGTGCGTCCATCTCGGCCGGGGTAGCCAGGACCGTGGCGACCGAGACCGCCACTGCCCAAGGACTCACGATTTCGGTGGACCCGCACGGGACAGGGTACGCGCAGGCGTATGTTCAGTTCACGCGGGTCGCCTACAAGGTCACCGGAGACATCATCCGGGTCAAGGCGTTGGGCCTGTGGTGGTGTTGGGACCAGCCGTGGCACAGCGTCCGGTCAGCCAAGATCCCCACAGCGTCGATCGTCTGCACCTGGAAAAGCCCGCAGACCAAGTGCAGCCGGACAAATTTCCCCACCGGTGGTGCCGGCTCCGGCCAGCCACCGGGGAGCAATACCCCCGGCCCCGCGCCCGGCCCGCAGCCGGTGACCGACGTGCGTGACCTGGCCGACGGCACGCTGCTGCGCACCACCGACACCGGCCGGATCTACAAGATGGTCGGCGGCGCCCCGGTGTGGCAGGCCACCTGCAATGACAACATCTGCTCCGGAACACCGCGCCCGACCACGCAAGGGGTGATCAACGCAGGGCCCGCCACTCCCCGCAACGCCTTCTCAGCGATCGACCAGCGCGGCCGGATCTACATCTTCGTCGGCGGCGCCCCCATCTGGCAGGACTCCTGCGCTGCCCCGGTATCCTGCGGCACTCCGGTGAAGATCTCGGACTGGTCCATCGACGCCCGTGACCACATGAACCAGGCTCCGGCCGATGGCACCCTGGTACAGGCCAAGGACGGCAGCACCGACCTGCCTGTGGCCATGACGCTGGGCGGCGCCCTGGTGCCCTTCGCTAGCCCTCAGGAGGTCATCGACGTCGGCCAGGGCGCCGACTGGGCCAGCCGAGTGGTGGCGATCGCGGCGGGCAGCTACAACCGGATCGGCTTCATCCCCGCCGACGGGACCCTGGTCCAGGGCACAGCCGGTGGCGCCTCCACTGCGGTCGCGATGTTCCTGGGCGGTGCGAAGATACCGTTCGGCAGCCCGCAGGAGGTCATCGACTCCGGATACGGCGCCGACTGGGCATCGAAGGTACGCGCCATCCCCGCCCGGCACTTCAACACCATGCCCACCGTCCCCCAGGACGGCACCCTCGTCCAAGGGTCCAAGGGGTCGACTCCTGTGGCGGCTCTCATCGGCACGGCAAGGGTGAACTTCGGCAGCCCACAGGAGGTCATCGACGCCGGGTTCGGCGCGGACTGGGGGACGAAGGTGCGAGCCATTCCGGAGCGGGCCTTCAACGCTCTGCCGACACAGATCATGGACGGCACCCGAATCAAGAACGGCACCTTGACCGCGCAGGCCGTGGTCGTCGGCAGCGCGAAAATGCCCTTCACCAGTTTGGAGGAGCTCAACGGTTCCGGATACGGCGACCGACCCGTGTGGACCGTCCCCTCCCGCACCTGGGACGCCCTGCCAACGAATATCGCGGATGGTACGCGGATCAAGAACGCGGGTTCAACGGCACAGGCGGCGATCATCGGCGGGGCGAAGGTGCCCTTCGCCAGCATGGACGAACTCAACGCCGCTGGCTACGGCGATGACCCGTTGTACGTGGTGCCCACCCGCGTCTGGAACACGCTGCCCAACAACATCGAGGACGGCACCCGCATCGGCAAAGCCGGCGACTCGGCCCAGGGCGCCGTCGTCGGCGGCGCGAAGATCCCCTTCGCCAGCATGGACGAACTCGAAGGCGCTGGCTATGCGAACACTCCGCTGCACATGCTGCCATCTCGAGTCTGGGACGCGTTGCCGACCAAGATCGCCGATGGGACGCGGATCGCCAAGGCAGGGACGACCTCGGAAGCCGCGATCGTGGGCGGGGCGAAGGTGGAGTTCCACACGATGGAGGAG
>NZ_JBEZDR010000065.1:0-6923 GCF_040648415.1 Nonomuraea sp. NPDC049141 | reverse complement strand
CGCCCGCCGGCCGTCCAAGGACCGCCGGGCGGGCCGGTCCGGGCGCGGTGACGTGGGGCACGCGGTGCCGGACCTGGGCGCGGTGATGTGGGGCGCGTCGGCGCGGATCAGTGACCGACGCCCCGGCCTGGGTGTGGCCGCCCTGTCGAGCTGAACCGCCTACGACATCAGCCGGCGCCCGGGGGTTCGCCGGGCTCCCACGAGGGCCGCACAGGGCCGCCACGGCGGTGGGGGTACCGAGTTGGACCCCTGAGCGGGGTGGGCTACTATTTGTCGGCACGCCTCGGGGTGTGGCGCAGCTTGGTAGCGCGCTTCGTTCGGGACGAAGAGGTCGTCGGTTCGAATCCGGCCACCCCGACCGAGGTCAGGGGCCACTCTCCATCGATGAGAGTGGCCCCTGATGCATTCGTACAGCAGTCGAGTACAGCAGCGCGTCAGCGCAGACTCTCGCCCAGGCGCTTGAGGGCGTCGCGGGTGGCGTCCGAGGACGCCTGCGAGTAGATCTCCATCGTCACCGACACCTCCGCGTGCCGAAGCACCTGCATGATGACGCGCGGGTGCACGTCCAGGTCGACGAGCAGGGTCGCGCAGGTACGCCGGGCATCGTGCACGGTGATCTTCCGGACCCCGGCGCGGGCACAGCGGGCATCCCAACACGCGCCCAAGGGCCACCGACCGGCCACAGCTCAACGCCAAGGAGTAACAGGCGGAATGAGGCAGCCGCGAGGCAGCGAAAGCTACAGCGCCGTCTGGCGGCGGACGGCACCGGTCAGCGCAGTGTCCATGCTAGCTGCCACAGGACGAGTTCCGGCGACATCCAGCTGTGGCTCGTGCCCGCGTTCACACCGAAGCGTCCGGCGTCGGAAACAATGCGGCCGTGAGTTGGGAAGAGTTCTTGTGGCATATGGAGCACCGGCTGGGCATGTACGTTGGGCGGCCGACGTACGAGCGAGCGTTCTCGCTGCTGACGGGGTTCGCCCTCGCGCGCGGTCAGGGTGAGCTGGCGGCGTTCCAGGAGTGGATGTCTGCCCGCCATCCCGGCAGTCCTCTCGTCTTCTCGTCTTTAGCGCTCGCCGAGACCTTCGGTAGGGGTGCCATCGAGGATGGCCTTGTCAGCGACGACGACCACGAGCGCGCCGTCTCGAACCTTTGCCGGCTCTTCCGAGAGTTCCTAGGGCAGCATGCGTCGACCGCGCACCACCACTAGAGACGTTGACCCTGTTGCTGTCGACAGCAACGGTGACAGCAACCAGCCGGGACGAGGACAGTCGCCAGCGGTCGAGCGTGCACCTCCGCCCGAGGTCGCGTACGCGGACAGACGTTGCCGGACGGAGCGCTCAAAACTTATGAACGAGGCGTCGCGCCTCGAGGGTGACCCCGGCTCACCGGGGAAGCGGGTTGGCGACGTAGACGCCCTTGCCCTGCCGGCCGTCAATCAGGCCCTCGGCCTTGAGCAGCAGCATGGCAGCACGGATCACGGTGTTGCTGGCTTCGTAGTGCTCGCAGAGGGCGGCAAACGAGGGCAGCTTGTCGCCCGGCTTCAACTGGCCGGAGCTGACCTGCTCGCGAATATCTCGGGCGACCTGTAGGTAGGCAGCTTCAGACATAGGTGGTGCTCCCAGCTTGGCGGCTGGTGCAAGCAGACCACACCGAACGCTCGACTTACAACGCTATGTGTCGTAGCTGTTTACCCTGCGCACATTGCGTCCTAAGTTGCTGGTGGGGCCACCCAGCTTGGCGGCCGGTCGCCCTGCCGTGGGTGCCCTGTCTCCGGACACGGCTGACCGGGTGCCCACGGGCCCCCAGCGTCGGCGGGAGGCGAGATGACCAGACCGGACGATGCAACTGGTTCGACCGCAGGTTCCGTGCGGTACACCGGCTACCACCAGAGGCAGAACAACAGCCGGCGACGCGTGTCCTACGACGAGTACGTCCTGGCGGCGGCGCTGACCCTCGCCCGCCGGCACCGACCCGTCTGGTCATGGCAGGACTGGCGGCGCATCTGCCGCTACGGAAGCGACCTGCCCTGCCGAAGCCGTCATCCCATCCCGATCAACCGCGGCCACTGGCCGAGCCAGGACGCGCCGCGATGACGACACACCTCCCGGTGACACCGGCTTGGACGTGCGGCGGATGCGGTGCCGACTGGCCCTGCCAGACCCGAAGGCGGGAGCTACGAGCGGAGTACGACAACGCCTCGCCCTCTACCTGGCCGCCCAGCTCGTCGACGCCGCCCAGGACCTGGCCCACGCCCCCGCCGGCCACCTGCACCACTCGCCGGGAGTTCGGGACGAAGAGGTCTGTCGTCGGTTCGAATGCGGCCACCCCGACCAGAGGTAAGAGCAGGTCAAGCCTCTCCAGCGAGGGGCCTTGACCCGTTTCCGACGATCACTGCCCTCCCGGAGGCAGCGAGAAGGCAGCAAACGACGCGAGCGCCCTGCGATCCAGCCAGAGTCGGGTGCGTCCAGAACGGGGCCGCTCCACAGTGTGGATCGGCTACAGACGGCGAGAATGGCGGGTTGGATCGTCGGGTGGCCCGACCCACCGCGTATCCCGCTCCTTCACTGGGCGTCACCGCCTCGAAGGGGCGCGCGGTGGGACGACTCCTACCTACGCAACACGCCCATCACGGGCAAGTCGTACACCAATCCAGTGGACGCAACTCGGCGCCGGGCCCGGCTAGGCTCCACTCTCTGTTCCTGCTCTGATGCTTTGGGTAATCGAGGGGTGTGCTGGTGTCTGGTCGGCGAGTTGTCTGGGCTGCGGGTGTCGGGGTGGTGGTGGCTGCCGCGAACAGCGCGGTGATCAACAAGCTGCAGAGCGGTTGGCAGTGGTGGGCCGCAGCCGGGGTATTCACGTTGTTCGGGGCGGTGGTAGCGGGTTGGCTGGCCGCAAACGCGTCGGGGACGCACCGGCCGGTCGGTCCTGGTGCGGTGGTGGCGGGTCGGGACATCAGTGGCCAGGTCCGAACCGATGGGTCTGTGGCAGCTGGTAGTGGTTCGCCGATGCGGGAGACCGGAGTCGGCCCGGGCGCGGTGGTGGCGGGTCGGGACATCGCCGAGAAGGCGAACATCGATACCACCGGCAGCAGTCGGCAGGGATCGGGTCGGTAGCGGGTGGGTACCAGATGGCAGCTGGCCCCGGGCGCGGTGGTTGCGGGCCGGGACCTCACCGGGACGGTGCACACCGGACCGACGTACATGCAATTCACGGTAGGTCAGTCCGATCGTCTCCAGGACGCGACCTTCGATCCCGCGCCACTGTACGAGCAGCTGGATCTCGCCCGCTTTCAGGGCCGCGCTGGCCTGATCGCCCGGATCGACGAGCGGATCGCGGCCACCGAACAGGGGTACGTGGTAGTGCGGGGCGAGGCGGGGGTGGGCAAGAGTGCGCTGGCGGCTCGTCTGGTGTGGACGCGTCCGTGTGCCTACCACTTCACCCGTCTGGATGGCGGGGCCCGTAACCCGGTTGAGGCGCGCAAGAGTCTGGCGGCGCAGTTGATTGGCGCGTGGGATCTGACGGAGCGGTTCACTCCGGGGGGCGTGTTTCCGGCGGCGGCGCAGCGGCCGGACTGGCTGGCCAAGGTCATCCGGGCGGCGGTGGCGGCCCGTGACGAGCGCTTCCCCGTGGTCGAGCGCCGGCCACTTGTGCTGGTCGTTGACGGGTTGGACGAGGCCGAGCCGGATTCGCCGGGCATGGGTACCGGGGTACCGCTCGGCCTGCCGACCCCGGACGCCCTGCCAGCCGGGGCGTACATCGTGGCGACCAGTCGGTATGGTCTGCCACTGGTCGCGTTGCGCGATCCGTTGCGGGTCGGCTGGTCGCAAATCGAGGTGGAGGGCGCCGACAACCTGGCCGACATGGCCGCCTACATGCACGCCGCGACCACCGGCCCTAACCCGGACCTGGCGCTGACCCGGGCGCTGGTAGAGCATCAGGTCAGCACGCCGGCGTTCGTCGCGACATTGCTGGATCGGTGCCGCGGGGTGTGGATATACCTGCGGTACGTGCTGGACGAGATCCGCGCTGCTCTGCGTCCACCGAATGACGTTGCCTCTTTGCCTGACGGGTTGCGCGGCTACTACGAACTGCAGATCCAGCACCGGTGGGCCGCGCATCCCGATTGGCGCAGGCTGCACTTGCCTGCTCTTGCTGTGCTCGCCGCCCTCGGCCGCGCGATCGGTAGCGCCGACCTCGCTACGGTGCTCAACAGCCCGGACGCTGCCGGCGAACTGGCAACATGGCTGGAGGGGCCTGCCCGCGCATACCTCGACGTGACCACCGGGCCGGACCGCCGCCGCCAGTACCAGGTTCGCCACCAGAGCCTGCGCGACCTGTTCACTACCGCCCCTCCCAGCGGCGAGGAACCCGTTGATGCCGGGCTGACCAACCAGTTGCACGCTGCCTGGCACACCGCACACCGCGCGATCACGACCTGGCTGGTGCCGCCCACCAGCCCGGCCACCGGCCGGCGCGACTGGTCCGCTATCGATGACTACACCCGACTGCAGCTGCCCGCACACGCTGCCGCCGCCGAGATGCTCGACGAGTTCATATCCGATCCTGGATTCCTGCTGTCCTGCCCGCCAGGCCAGATCTTGTCGCACCGACACGCACTGACCACACGGGACGCCGTCACCGCAGCCGCGGCTGCGGAGAGCGCCGCCACCAGCGACTGGACCGGCTGGCCTAAACCGCAACGGGCCTGGTGGCTACACATCTGGGCCCGCAAGACCCGATCGATCAACTTGGCTGACACACTCATCGTCGACCACCCTGCCTGGCCCTGGCATGTGCAAGCCGCCCTTTGGTCCGGAACCACTCACCGCACCCTCACCGGGCACAGCGACGGGGTAGCGGCGGTGGCAGTGCTGCCCACCCCGGACGGCCGACACCACATCGTCTCCGCTGGCGTCGACGGGACCGTGCGGGTCTGGGACGCCGACACCGGCGACCAGCTGACCGAACTGACCGGCCACACCTACGGTGCGTCGGCGGTGGCAGTGCTGCCCGACCCACACGACCGACACCGCATCATCACCGCCAGCCGCGACGGCACGGTACGAATCTGGAACCCCGACACCAGCGACCAACCGACCGAACTGATCGGCCACACCGGCTGGGTGTTGGCCGTGGCAGCGCTACCCAGACCGAACGACCGACACCACATCATCACCGCCAGCCGCGACGGCACGGTACGAATCTGGAACCCCGACACCAGCGACCAACCGACCGAACTGACCGGCCACACCGACGGGGTGCTGGCCGTGGCAGCGCTACCCAGACCGAACGGCCGACACCACATCCTCTCGGCCGGCCACGATAAGACCGTGCGGGTCTGGGACCCCGACACCAGCAACCAACCAACCAAGCTGACCGGCCACACCGGCTCGGTGGCGGCAGTAGCGGTGCTGCCCGGCCCGCACGACCAGCACCGCATCATCACCGCCAGCCGCGACGGCACAGTGCGAGTCTGGAACCCCGACACCGGCGACCAACCGACCGAACTGATCGGCCACACCGGCTGGGTGTTGGCCGTGGCAGCGCTACCCAGACCGAACGGCCGACACCACATCGTCTCCGCCGGCGTCGATAGGACCGTGCGGGTCTGGGACCCCGACACCGGCGACCAACTAACCGAGCTGATCGGCCACACCGACGGGGTGTTGGCCGTGGCAGCGCTACCCAGACCGAACGGCCGACACCACATCGTCTCCGCCGGTGAAGACGGCACGGTGCGGGTCTGGGACCCCGACACCGGCGACCAACCGACCGAACTGATCGGCCACACCGACGGGGTGTTGGCCGTGGCAGCGCTACCCAGACCGAACGGCCGACACCACATCGTCTCCGCCAGCCGCGACGGCACGGTACGAATCTGGAACCCCGACACCGGCGAGCAGCCAAACAAGCTGACCGGCCACACCGGCTGGGTGGCGGCGTTGGCAGTGCTACCCGACCCGGACGGCCGACACCACATCGTCTCCGCCGGTGAAGACGGCACGGTACGAGTCTGGGACCCCGACACCGGCGACCGGCCAAGCGAGCTGACCGGCCACACCGACGGGGTGTGGGCGGTAGCGGTGCTGCCCGGACCGGACGGCCGGCACCGCATTGTCACCGGCGGCGGCGACCGTTCTGTGATGGTCTTCGTGCCCGGTACCAAAGCCGCGCGGCAAACAGCAGCTTTCCCATTGGCCTTCCAACCGGTGTGACGAGAAGCCTTGGCTCGTTTCCGACCGTCCTTCCGACCGTAGGCGACCGGAAGCAGGTTGGCGCGGCGCGCGGCGTCCGATCAGGGGCAGCGGTCGGCGAGGACGCAGAACTCGTTCCCCTCCGGGTCGGCGAGTACGACCCAACGCTCATCGCCCTGGCCGACGTCGGCGTGCCGGGCACCGAGGTCGAGCAGGCGACGGACCTCTTCGTCCCGGTCCATGTCGGTCGGGTTGAGGTCGATGTGGAGCCGGTTCTTGACGGTCTTGCCCTCGGGCACCCGCGCGAACGTCAACGTCGGCGGCACCGGGCCGGGGCGGTCCCTGCCTTCCGGCACCACGGGGGAGCCGATCGTGACGATTTCGTCGTCCTCGTCCTGCACGACGTAGCCGAGGACGGCGCACCAGAACCGGGCGAGAGCGTGCGGGTCGGCACAGTCGATCGCCAGCTCGGTGAACTTGCTGGTCATGTCGGACCATCCCCAGTCGAGTGCCGGCCCCCGGGGGGCCGGTCAGTCCTGCTGTTCGGTGCGCGCGATCTCCGTGAACGCGGCGGTCAGGTAGCCGTCGAGGGGCCGCCCCGTGGCAGCGAGCAGGTCGGCGACGAGCAGCGGCCCGTGCCGCGCCACGGCGGGCGGGTCGGGCGGCGACTCGTCGCCGTCGGGGTCGTAGACGCCGAGGGCGCCCGCCAGCAGGACGAGCACCACGTGC
>NZ_JBEZDR010000064.1:0-7011 GCF_040648415.1 Nonomuraea sp. NPDC049141 | reverse complement strand
GTTCACGTGGACAGCCCTCGCGCCGGAGCCCCTGCGCTCGTCGCGGCTCCCTCGTCGGGCGCCACGGACCGGCGTCGCCAGCGGTCGAGCCAGGGTGCGTCGGGGGCGCCGTCGAGCAGCCCGCCGTCCGGGTCGTCGGCGTAGGTTCGCCGCACCGGGTCGAGTTCCGGTCGCAGGATCTCCCGGACGACCAACACGCAGAGCACCACCACGGTGGCCAGCCGCAGCGTCGAGGCCAGCACGAAGACGCCCTCCGGGAAGACCGGCCGGCTGGTAGCCGCGCCGAGCAGTTCGCCGTAGAAGGCCACGAAGTAGCAGACCTCGGCCACCTGCCAGGCCAGGAAGGCGCCCCACTTCGGGCGGGCGAGCACCACCAGCGGCAGCAGCCAGAGCACGAACTGCTGCGACCACACCTTGCTGAAGATCAGGAAGGCGGCGACCACCAGGAACGCTAGCTGGGCGAGCCGGGGCCGGCGCGGGGCCAGCAGTCCCAGCGCGGCCACCCCGAGGCAGGCCAGCCCGAAGAGGGCGTACGACAAGGTGTTCAGGGTCGGGATGTTGATGTTCAGCCACTCGAACGGCCCGAGGTCGGCGGGGTTGGCGTTGCCGAACTTGCCGTCCAGGTAGCGCCCGATGTACCAGAGGGTGCCCCAGTCGATGGGCCGGGTCGAGTTCAGCTCGAAGAAGCGGTCCCAGTTCTCCCGGTAGGGAATGGCAACCGGCAGGTTCACCAGCACCAGGGAGACCAGTGCGGCGCCGAAGGCGGTGAGGGCGGCGCGGAGCCGCCCGGCGCGCAGCGCCAACACCAGGATCGGGCCGAGGATGAACAGCGGCCACATCTTGGCCGCCCCGGCGAGACCGAGCAGGACACCGGCCACCAGTGGTCGCCTGCGCGCCCAGGCGAACAGGCCGAACGCGGCCAGACCGATGGCGAGCAGGTCCCAGTTGACCGTGGCGGTGAGCATCAGCGCGGGGGCGAGTGCGAAGAGCGCCGCGTCCCAGGGTCGGCGGCGGCGCAGGGCGAGGAGCACCGCCACCGTGGCCACCGCCAGCGCGCCGAGCACCAGGGCATTCAGGTTGTAGAACCACATGCCCTGGTTGAGCCCCGGGTCGTCCTGGCCGATGGCGTGCACCGGCAGGCCGAGGGCACCCATGAAGTACCCGGTCAGCACCGGGTACTCGACGGGGTGGTCCTGGTAGGGGACCGCGCCCTCGTTGAGCCGCTCGGCGTAGTAGAGCGCCAGCACGTCCGTGTAGCAGAACCGGGTGTACTGCACGTTGTTCTGCCAGGCGCCGTCCTGACAGGGCGACTTCTGCACCCAGTGCAACGCCAGGGTCAGGCAGACCATGGCCAGGACGATGCGGGTCGCCGTCCAGAATCGACTCTCACGCCCCGGGGGTTGGTCCAGTGCGACGGCGTGATCACCGAGCGGGCCCCCGATCAGGCCGGACACCCCGCGGACGAACCCATCCGAGCGTGACGGATGGTCGTTGGCGGCTGTGCCGTCGCTGCGGGGCGTCGACTGGGTGCTCATGGATTGGCATCCTGCCCTATGTCGCGCTCTCCCACGAGAACCTTGCTACGGGTGCCGTCGCACCCGGGGCCGCCGGTACTGCCTGCGGCCGGTCGGGCGAGGAGGCGTCCCAGCCTCGATCCCAGGCGCAAGAGAGGCGTACCTTCGGCCGCCGAACTCCCATTCCTGCACCAATTTGCAGTCAGTCGGACGACGCACCTTCCCGAGCAATTCGGAGCGTCGTACTCAAATAAATAGGTAGCTTGAGCCTTGCGCCGTCGTGATCCGTGCCACAACTACACAATGTAGTCCCTGCGTGGTGAATAGTGACATCCAAGCCTCGAAGCGCCTGCGAAAGATGCGAAGTATCCACTTTCGCCACTTATGTCAACGAGTGATCAATGTTGACGAACATTGAGTACCGGCTATGCTGAGCACGGCCCGACGAGGGTCGGGCAGCAGGCGTAACACGGGGGATACATCTTGGAATTCTATTTTCTAGGCCCACTGACCATTAGATCAGGGGCCGCATCAGTCTACCTATCGGGCGAGCGCAGTCAGAAGCTCTTCGCGGCTCTCCTGCTCAACTCCAATCAGCCTGTCTCCGTCGAGCGGCTCATCGATGTGGTCTGGGACCATCATCCGCCTGGCACCGCCCGTCAACAGATCCAGAACCGATTGGGCAGGCTTCGGGCCCTGCTCCTCTCAGGCGGGCAACGGATCACCCGCACCGGCAACAGCTACGCCCTCGAGGTCAGCGAGAAACAGATCGACGGGCTCCGGTTCCGGCAGCTCTGCACTCAGGCGGAGCAGGCGCGATGCGCCGGTCAGCTTGACCGGGCAGCCAGCCTCCTGCACGCCGGCCTGACGCTGTGGCGCGGTTCGACCATTCAGGGCATCGACTCACCGGCCTTGCGGGGCGACATCGTAAGGTGGGAAGAGGCCCGACTCAGGGCGATCGAGGCAGTGGTGGCTGTGGAGTTCAGCCGCCAGCGGCACAGTGCGATGACGACCGACCTCTACTCCTGGGTACAGCACTATCCCTACCACGAAGGCCTGCACTGCTCTCTCGCCGAGGCGCTGCACGCGGGATCACGGACAGCCGAGGCGGTGCACGTGCTGCACCAACTCAAGCTCCGGTTGGCGCGCGAACTCGGCATCAATGCCGGAACCGGCGTGCACGATCTCCACCGCCGGCTCCTCGGCGCCGACGTGGCCGAGGCGGATGAGTCTGCTCAACTGAAACGCCAAGCCGCGGAGGCCATTCACCGTGCGCTGACCGAGACGACGCAGGCTCTCAAAGTACTCAGCAACGCCATCGCGAGCTACTGAGTCGGCGTGCTCCATCAGGTGATCCGGCTGCCCTGCAACGGTCAGGACCGGGACAGCCCTCGTGCGCGGTCCCGCTGGGCGTACGGCCCACCTTCGTGCAGCCGCAAGGTGGCCAGCATCTCGCCAAGGGCAGGCGCGGCGACCGCTACCACGTTCCGCACCCCTGACCAGGCCATGGTCCAGTCCTCTCCGGTCCATTCAGGTCGCGGCTCAACCTAAAGGCACGGGCACCTCCTGATCATCGTTCGGCCTACCGGATCCCACGCACGCGGGACACGGCGATGATGAGGTGGTGGCGCGGCCCCAGATAGTCGGCTCAGTCACCGCGCCACTCGTTCCGCTGAGCGGCGCCGTTCCGAAAGGTCGTGCACATGAAGGACAGATCGACGGTTGGACTGAAACTGGCTCGGCTGGCCGCCGCGGCGGCCATGCTGACCACCGCCCTCGTGGGCGTCGGAGCCGGGCCCGCGGTCGCTGCCCCGGACAGCGCGCAGAAGCCCACTGCGACCGCTGCGGTCGACGATGGCTTCACCAAGCGCACGCTCAGGAATCCAGAGGTGGTCAGCGCCCTCGCCGATCCCGATCAAGCAATCTTCATCAGCGCCGGCACCCTGGCGACCTACGGCTGTCGTTCCCTGTGTGACTACAAGGATCCAGCCAGTTTTCGAGTCTTCTACGACGACTGCTCGAACTGCTACTACAAGTGCGCGGACGACGCAGTAGACAAGTTGAAGCATCAGGATCCGGTCATCTCCATCATGATCCGGTACAGCCCTCGCTGCAGGACTGCGTGGGCCAAGAGCAACTACTCTGCGAACTCGTACATCAAGGCGGACAGTCGATACCTGAGCGGAAGCCACCGTACGACCGTCACCGAATACGTGGGCAACTACACCGTGATGCTGGACGACGCCGACCTTCAGGCGCGCGCCTGCGTCCAACCGAGCGGGCCGTACGACCTCTACTGCACCGGCTGGTACTGATCTGTCGATCTGCCCCGGTCAGGCAAGAAAGGAACCGTCCGTGCGAAAACTGCTCAACGCCCTTGGTGCTGCCCTAGCTCTGGGGCTGGCCCTGGGCCTGACCCCCACACCTGCCAACGCCGCCGCTCCAGCGATGCCGAGCGATACAGCGGGTCAGCTGACGATGGCCGAAATGATCACCGAAGACAGCACCTTCATCGATGCGGCCACTCTGGCTGCCATCGGGTGTGGGCAGGTGTGCGACTACAAGAATCCGGCTTCTTACCGCATCTATTACAACAGCTGCACGACCTGCTACTACTATTGCGCCGACGATGCGATAACGCCAAGCCCGCTCGCCAACTACGACAAAAGAACCTCTTCGGCGTCAATCGAGTTGCGATACAGTCCGCGGTGCCGTACCGCATGGGCCCGCACCACGTGGGGCGCTTCCTACTTCTACGTCGAAAGCCGTTATCTGAGCGGCAGCCATCGAGCGACCGCCGGTTTCACCAAGGAAGACTACGGGACCAACTACACCGCAATGCTCAACGACGCCGATCTTCAAGCTCGCGCCTGCATGCCCAACCATGGGCCAGTCACTGGAACCCTCTGCACCTCCTGGTACTGAGCAGCGGTTGCACGAGCATCCACGGTGACCACAGCGACCAGCCCGTGACTATCGGTCGCTCTTCGGGAGTCGGTGACTGGACAGGTCATCCGGCATGACCGAATCCGTAGGGATCTAAATCGCCGAAGGCCGCCGGACAATTGTCCGGCGGCCTTCGGCGATGAGGAACTCAGTCCCGTATACGAGGTGTGCTGGTCGGTAGGAGTCCGCCTCCGCCGCCCGGCCGCGGTTCGGTCGGGTTGGTGGGAGCGGTGGGGGCGGTCGGGCCGCCCGGAGGATTGCCACCGCCGTTGTTGCCACCGCCGTTGTTGCCACCGCCCGGCGGGCAGAACAGCTCGAGTGGACCGCAGTTCGGCGGGCCCGACGGGGGCGGCGGGGGCGGCGGCTCTTCGCCGTTGCCAGCCTTGTCGTCACCGATGCCGGTGACACTCGGCAGCTCCGACTTCTTTTCGCCCTTCAGGGCGTCATCCATGTATCGCTTCCAGAGTTCGGCCGGGAAGCCGCTACCGCCGATGTCCTTCTTGTTCTTGTCAACGATGGTCGGCTTCCTACTGTCGCGACTGCCGACCCAGACCGCAGTGGCGAGATTGTCGTCGTAGCCGACCATCCAGGCGTGCGCGTTACGAGGCGTGCCGGCATGCTCCCAAGTGCCGGTCTTGCCGGCGGCGTCCCTGCCGTCCAGTCCGGCGTTGTTCTTCTCCGGGATCTCCTTCAGCACCGCGGTCACCTCCTCGGCGACCTCCTTCTTGATGCGCTGCTGCGGGTTGAGCTTCGCGCCGGTGCCCGGCACCTTCATCCACTTACCGGTGGCCTTGTTCTGCTTTTCCACCTTGCTGACGAAGTACGCCTTGTTGTACTTGCCGTCATTGGCCAACGTGGCGAGCCCGTTCGCATGGTCGAGAACGGTGACCGGGTACTTGCCGAAACCCGTCCAGTTGTCGAACTTCGAGGGAGCGATCTTCTCGGCCGGCGTCTTGACCAGGTCGTACTCCTGGCGAGGATCGACGGTCCACATGGTGGTCACGCCGGCCCGCTTCGCCATGTCGACAACCTTGGCGGCGCCGATCTTGTCGGTCACCCAGTAGAAGGGCACGTTGTACGAGCGGACGGTCGACTCGTGGAGCGTGCAGGACTTTCCGCAGACGCCCGCGCCACGGTTGGCATTACCGATCTCCGTGTCGGAGCCCTTCGGCTTGAACGGGGTGGCGTCCCAGAGCGACTTGACTGAGATCCCGGCGTCGATCGCCGCCGCCAGGGTGTAGACCTTGAAGGAGGAGCCCGGCGGGTGGCCACCGACGATGTCACCGTTCGAGTCGACGTTCTTGCCCGCGTAGTCGAAGTCGGCGCCGCTGTCACCGCCGTAGTAGGCGAGCACCTTGCCGGACCTCGGCTCGATGGAGACCACCGCCGCCATCAGGTTCTTCGGCTGCCCATAGAGCACCGACCCCTTCCGGTCGGGCTGGGCCGCCTTCTCCAGCGCCGTCTGCATCTTGGCGTTGATCGTGGTCGTGATCTTGTAACCGCCGGTCCGCAGCTCGTCGACGCAGGTCGGCTTGCCCGGCGCGCCCGAGTCGGAGCAGAGGCCCCACTTCTCCATCTCCTGGCGGACGTAGTTGACGACGTTGCCCCGAGGGCTCGCCACACCGAACCCGTTGCCGTTCTTCGCCGGCGCCGGCACCTCCGGGTACGCGGTGGGCCGCTCCGCAGCGTTCAGCCAGCCCTCCTCGACCATGCCGCCGATCACGTACTCCCACCGCTCCTTGGCCTGAACGGGGTTGACGGCGGGGTCGTAGCCCTTGTGGGTCGTGCTGGGCACGGGCTGCTTGATCAGCGAGGCGAGCACCGCGCCCTCGGCGACCGTGAGCTTGATCGCCGGCTTGCGGAAGTAGGTCTGCGCGGCAGCCTCGATGCCGTACGCGCCGCGCCCGAAGTAGATCACGTTGAGGTAATGCTGCATGATCTGCGGCTTGGTGTACTTCTCGTTCAGCTTGGAGGCGAAGATCGCCTCCTTGACCTTCCGGGCGTAGGTGTCGTCCTTCAGGTTCTCGATCGCGTTGCGGGCGTACTGCTGGGTGATCGTCGAGGCGCCCTGCTTGTCGCCGCCACTGACGTTGTTCCAGGCCGCCCGCGCGATGCCCTTGTAGTCCACGCCCGAGTGCTTGTAGAAGTTGCGGTCCTCGGCCGCCGCCACGGCGTGCTGGACGTGCTCAGGGATCTGATCGATCGTGACGAAGGTGCGGTTCTCGTTGCCCAGCCGGGCCACCAGGGTCTTGCCATCGCTGGCGTAGACCGAGGTGGAGAGTGGCAGCGGGACCTCCTCCGGGAGGACGACGTTGGTCGAGTAGTAGGTGAAGCCGACCACGCCGAGCCCGGCGAGCATGATGAAGACGGCGAAGCTGGCGATCACCAGGTTCACCCGCTTGCGCTTCTTCGCCCGCGCCGCGCCGGCCGGGTCGCCCGCTCCCCGCGCGCGTCGGCCGGGGCCGGTCGGCCCGCCGGGCCCACCCGGTCCACCCGAGGCCGGCGAGACGCTCGCCCGCGCCGTGGCCCGGCCGCTCACGCCACCGACGGC
>NZ_JBEZDR010000063.1:0-7571 GCF_040648415.1 Nonomuraea sp. NPDC049141 | reverse complement strand
ACCTCACCAAACGCATAACAGACGAGACCACCCCAACCTGGCGAGGCACCTACTAGAACATAAGCCGCAATCTACTCAAATCAAACGCCCTCTCAGCGCAACGGTGTCTGCCGGGGAACCCGCTTGGTCCTCACCGGGATCCGTGCTCTGGGCTTGACCCGTCCCGGCGAGGTGGCCGCCGCGCTTGCCTGTGACTTCGCCGTCGGGCTCAGGGACATCCCGGCCGAAGCGGAGCGAGCAGAGCCCGCCCGGGACCTTCCACCGGAGGTCATGGCAGTTCTATGCGCCAACCTCGACGCCCTGCAACCGTCCGAAGTCTGGGTCGCCGTCCAGATCGCCATCGACACCGGTCGGCGCCCCGAGGACATCCTCGATCTTCCACTGGACTGTCTGCAACGCGACAAGGACGGAGCCGCCGTCCTCGTCTATGACAACTCCAAAGCCGACCGGCTCGGCCGGCGCCTACCCATCGGCGAAGCGATCGCCACCGTGATCACCGGTCAGCAAGCCCGAGTCCGTGCCCGCTTCCCAGCGATCCCGGTCGGGAACCTGAAGCTACTGCCCGCCCCGCGCGCCAACCAAGACGGCCGCAAAGCCATCACCATCGCGATGCTGGATGACCGGCATCGCGAATGGGTCACCCGGCTCGGCCCGCTGCGCACCCGAGACGGCACCGAGGTCGACGCCGCCCGCCTGGTCCCCTATGCCTACCGTCACACCTATGCGCAGCGTCATGCTGACGCTGGAGTTCCCATCGACGTCCTGGCCGAACTCCTCGATCACCGAAACCTGAACGTCACACGCTGTTACTACCGCGTTGGCGAGGAACGACGCCGTGAAGCCGTCGACAAGGTGACCGCGATGAGTTTCGACCGGAACGGCAACCGCCTCTGGCGCGATGCCCAAGCACTCCTGGAATCCGAGCACGCCCGATACGCGGTCGGGGAGACCGCTGTCCCCTACGGCACCTGCACCGAACCCTCCAACGTGCGTGCCGGTGGCGGCGCCTGCCCAGTCCGGTTCCGCTGCGCCGGCTGCGACCACTTCCGCACCAACGTCTCGTTCCTGCCCAACCTGACCGCCTATCTGGACGACCTGCTGCGCACCCGCGAACGCCTCGCCCCCACCATGGACGGCGTCGATGAATGGGCCCGCGCCGACGCCACCCCGACCGAGGAAGAGATCACCCGGATCCGGCGGCTCATCAATCGGGTCAAAGGCGACCTCACCGAACTCTCCGCCGCTGAACGCGCCCAGGTCGACGAGGCGATCTCCGTAGTCCGCAAGCACCGCGCGGTGAACCTCGGCATGCCATCCGTTCGAGTCCACCCACCCCAACCCGCAAGCGAGGCCCTCGCGTGACCAACTCCAAGACGCCACCGACAGGGCCGGGACCGAGTACCAGAACCGAGGCCATGACGAAGGGACGCCAAGCCGACTCCGCCAGACGCCGCCAGCGCGTCATCGCCGCGATCAACCGCGCCCTGGCCGACGGGACAGAGATCAGCGTCTCCGGCATCGCCCGGGCCGCGGCCGTGGACCGGACGTTTCTCTATCGACACCGTGACCTGCTCGAAAAGATCCACGTCCTCGAAGCCGCACCACCCGCCAACGGCGACAACACCGGCCCCGCCGACACCCGAGCATCGCTGCAAGCCGACCTGCTCGCCGCCCACGAACGCGCGGTCCGATTGAACGGCCGCCGTCCAACAACTCGAGAAACGCCTGTCCGAAGCGCTCGGTGAGCGCGCCTGGCGCGAGTCCGGGCTCGGAGCGCCCATCGACGTCGACGCTCTTCACCAGAAGGTCACTCACCTCGAACAGCACACCATCGAGTTGGGCCTCCAGCTCGAAGAACGCGACGAAGACCTCGCAGCCGCCCGCGCCACCAACCGTGAACTCATGGCCCAGCTCAACCACGTCACGCGACCCACATGACACGCCGCGAACCTTCGTTGCACGACAGCTGTCGCAGACGCTAACGTTCTAACTAACAGCCTCTGAGCTGCACAAACGCGAGGAACCGATCTCCAGTACGCGGGTCGACCCCCGGAGAAGATTCCGGTGTGGCGGAGGGTTTCGACGATCGCCCAGGCCCAGAAGGGACTGTACGGTTTTCGGCTCTGGCACGAATCCGGTGGTGACGGTACGTGGCCAGTTCAGTCAGGAGAGCAGAATGCGATGGCGTAGCAGAGCGAAGCCGGCGCGGCCGTACATCTGTCGTTTGAGTAGCTTGACCTTGGTATTCGTGCCTTCCATCGGGCCGTTGCTGTAGGGCAGAGTCAGCCCGGCGACGACGGCCTGTCGGTCCTTCTCCAGGCCGAGGGTGAAGCTGTGCAGGGCAGGCAGGTCATCGGCGCGCACTGCGCTGATCCACGCGTCAAGGTCGTGACCGCGACGCTGGGTGAGGATGGCGGCGAACTCTCGCACCCGGGAGGCCAACGCCGTCAGATGCGGGCAGGCAGGGATCAGTTCCTCCAGGTGCCGTCGGCGGTGAGCAGGCAGGCCGTCTGGGCGGCTCATGAGCCAGGAGACCAGCCGACGTAGTGAGGGCGGAATGCGATCAGGATCCGCGCGACCCTGGTTGAGGTAGCGCACCAGCAGATTGGCGCTGCCGGTGTAGCCGAGACCGCGGATCTCGGCCAGCAGATGCGTGACCGGCACGCCGGGCTCTTCGGCAAGGCGGCGTCGCAGGTGCTCGCGGTAGGGGTCGACCAGAGTGGCGCCGTACTTGGGCGGACGCAGGAGATCGTCGGCCGAGGCGGCGCGGGCGTAGCGTTTGACCGTGTTGAACCCCCAGCCCAGGCAGCGGGCGCACTCGCCCAGCCCGAGCCCCTGATCGAGAAGAGTGTGGACCTGCGCATGCTTGCGGCGGGTCCGTTCGGCGAGCGCACCCGTGCGGCGGGGCCCTGCGGTGTGCCAGCAGCGGCTGTGGGCGACCACGGTCTTCTCCACCGCCTCGGCGAGGTTGTTGGGTCGGACCGGGGCGCCCTGCCGGGATTGCTCCCGGTGGGTTTCCCCGATCCGCCCGCCGAACCCGCCGTGCCCATTACTAAGCAACGGGCTCTCCACGAGATCATGCCGTTGAGGTCGGGCCGATCAGGGCCTCCGGCCAAGGGCTGGGGATGGCGTTACCCCGGTAGCGATACCGAGTGATCGACACTCTGCCAAGGTCGAACAGCCTGATCCCGCCCAGTTCGATGGGCTTCCACCGTCCTTGCGGAGTGCGGAGCCATCGTTGGATGGCCCTCCATGTCATGCGATGCCGGTGCATCACCCAGCGGATTACTCGCCACCACACGAAGGTGTGCAGGCGCTGCAGGGTGTGCTTGGCGACCGCGTGCTTGAAGTAGTTGGCCCAGCCGCGCAGGATCTGGTTGATCCGGATCAGCGCGATCTTGTAGTCGAGATGCGACAACCTCTGGGTTAATGTCTTGATCTTCCGCTTCAGCGTCTCGACCGGTTTGTCGGCGATGAAGGTGTAGACGTGCCACTTGTCCGTTCCCCGTTTGCGCATCCAGACGATGCGGAAGCCGAGGAAGTTGAACCCGTCTGCAAGGTGGACGACCGTGGTCTTGGCCGGTGACAGGACCAGGCCCATCGGTGCCAAGACCTCGCTCACCTGTCCGCGAAGGTCTTCGACGTGCTCTCGGGTGCCGTGGACCATGATGACGAAGTCGTCCGCGTAGCGGACTACTCGCCAGGTCGGCAGGCCCCGATGGCGGCGTCGTTCGCGGTCCCGCCGGGTCGCCATCGCGGTTGCCCAGTGTTCGGCGGCAAAGTCGTCGAGCACTGACAGCGCGATGTTGGCCAGCAGGGGTGACAGGATGCCTCCTTGCGGTGTTCCGGAGACGGTCTCGTTCCGCTCGCCGAGCTCGGTCATGATCCCGGCTTTCAGGAACGCCTTCACCAGCGCCAGCACCCGCTTGTCCTTCACCCGCGCTCGGACGCGGTCCAGCAGGGCCGCGTGATCGATGCGGTCGAAGCACGCCTCGATGTCAGCGTCCAGTACCCAGCGGTATCCCTGGGAGCCGAACAGGTGAATCTCGGCGATCGCGTCGTGCGCGCGCCGGTTGGGCCGGAACCCATACGAGCACGGACGAAAGTCCGCCTCGAAGATCGGCTCCAGGACCAGCTTCAGCGCGGCCTGGACCACCCGGTCGGTGATGGTCGGGATCCCCAGCCGGCGCCGTTTCCCGCCCGGCTTGGGGATCATCCGTTCTCGCACCGGCAGGGGCCGGAAGGCCCCTGTCCGCAACTCCGAACGGATGCGGTCCAGGTGCGCGGTCACCCCGGACGTTTCGACGTCGGCGGCACGCATGCCGTCCACGCCCGCCGTCCGAGCTCCGGCGTTGCCCGCAACCCGCTCAAACGCCATCATCAAGACGGCCGGGTCGCAGACGAAGTTGAACACATCGTCGAACCGGAAGCCATGATCGGCTAACGCCCAACGGTGCAGCTTGGTCTGCATCTTCCGTACCCGCGCCTCAGCGGTGAACACCGACGGCCACGCGACCGGGGTATCCACCCCGGATTCTCCCGACATTGCAGCACCTCCCTTGCGATCTCGCTGCCGCCCTTTCCCATGTACTGGGCTTTCCCCAGCTCGGAGTACTACGGCGGCTCCGCCCCTCCCACGGCCCGATCGGCCGACGATGTGCCCAGCCCTGTCTGCTTACGCTGGCCGCGCAGGCGACGGGCGAGACCGGGGAGGTTCCCGTGTTCACTGATTGATCGCTCGTCGGAGTAGGCACCCGGCTATACCCCCGCGGCCTCGCCACGACTACCCCGCAGCACTTCACCGTGGCCTTCCGGGTCGCCTGGCAATCACCACCCGGAAGTTGCCCACCCTGGAAGAAAGGCGGACACGCACCGCAACCAGCCCAGATCCGCCAGGTTCGAGCTGATGTCACCTTAGGAGGCTTCAAACACCGGTTCCTCTCGTATACCTCTCCGTCTCGCTCGCCGGACCCGCGCCATCTGGCAGTACTGACACGTCCCGGCTTTGTCGGGGCCGCTTGCCACCCTCCCCGGCACCTCCCGGATCAGGCTGCCCCCAGCTTCACCGCCCTGCTGCGACAGGACAGCGGCGAAGGTCTCTCACCTCCACTCGATCAATCAGCGCCTCACGGCGCACGTTCCACAGATGCCAGCGATCGCTGACCTGGATGGCGTCCGGGAGGGCGCGGCGGATCGCTTCAGCGTAGGTGCTGGAGCCGTCTCGGCAGACGACCTGCACTTCGGGATGGCCGCGAAGCCAGGCCTCAAGGGTGTCGGCGGTGCGGTCGGGCAGAACGTCGATGCGTTCGCGGGTCTCGGCGTTGATGAGCACGGTGGCGTAGCGGTGGCGTCGGCGCAGGGCGAAGTCGTCCACTCCCAGCACCCGGGGTATCTGGGGCTGCGGCAGTTGCCGCAGGATGCGCAGCGCGGTATGCCGGGACAGGCGCACGGCCAGGGCGGATAGGGCTCGCGCCAGCGCGTCCGGCTAACTCACGCACCAGCGCGCCGATCTGGCCAGCCAGGCGGGATGTGCGCCGCTGGTAACGCTCCAGCACGCCAGGGAGCTGTTCGCGGAAGGTCTGGCGGCAGTCGCGCGTCGGGCATACCAGGCGGCGGATTCGGACCACCACGAGCACGCGGCGTGCGTCGACCGGGACATCGGCCACTTTCCGCTCGTGATAGCCGTGCACGCGCGCCGTCTCGGCCCCGCAGCCCGGACAGGCGCCCCACCCGCCCGGGGTTCGCGCCCGTACCCGGATCCGCTCGCCCTCATCGACCACCTCCTCGACGACCAGCGGCGATCATCCCGAAAAGACCGTACTCACAAGCTCGTCGACACCAAGCACGACTCAGCGTGACACTACGAGACGTACCGTCACCACCGAATCTGCGACAGAGCCGAAACCCGTACAGTCCCGTCCAGGATGGCAGGAAAGATACTCACATAGGCAGCAGCGCTACTGGTGGGAGCTTGAGGGGGCCTCCATGCTACTTACTTACGCATACGTGGGGGACTCATGGGTGACTTTCCGGCTGCCAGGATGGCGTCGTACACCGTCCTATATGAGGGATGCAGCGGTAGCGGCGTGGCAAGCACCGTCGGCTACGCCGAGGATGGTGAGGTCCGCCTGGTAACCGATCCGGGTATGGTCAGGAACCGGTCGCTGATCCTTGATCCGTTGTGGACGATGGGGGTGGCGCCCGAGTCGGTGAGTGATGTTGTCTTCAGTCATCATCATCCTGACCACACGCTGAATGCGGCGCTGTTCCCGAACGCGAGGTTCCATGACCACTGGGCGATCTACTTCGGCGACCAGCGGATCTGGCGTGATGCCGAGAGTTATGATCTCACGCCGTCGATCAAGCTGATCAGGACGCCTGGGCACACGTATGAGGACATCACCACGCTCGTCGGCACTCCGGAGGGGATTGTGGCTTTCACTCATCTGTGGAACGACGCTACGTCCGCAGGAGACAGGCACGCCGTCGACCTCGAGGCGCTGCATCTCGGGCGTAAGCGGGTGCTGACGGTGGCCGACATCGTGGTGCCCGGCCACGGTCCTGCGTTTATCCCGGGGACTGAAACACCGCTATAGATCTCCACTCGCCGATAGAGATGACACTCGCACTGCCATCCCGGCTCGCGTAAGGGGCAAGAAGCATATCTGCGGTGGTGCGTGGCCTGGAGAATCTCTTTCCCGCATGTGACCGACTGCGCTGCCTGGCGGGCCGCGCGGCTCTGTGTGTCGTTGCAGTGCTATCTGCCTGCGAGAACGCGCTGGGGTCAGTGCGTCTCGCTCGGCGGCCTCCCATTCCATCGCATCCCGCTCCGCCGGGTGCCGTCGACACGAAGATGCTCTTCTTACCATCCCCGGTGTTCCACGCCCGCGCATCCACCCATGAGGTGAACTCCGCCTCGACCGCCGAGAACTCCCGCAGTCCGTACACCTTCTTGATCTCGTCCTGGTGGTCGAACTGCGTTTGACGCCGCTCGGTGTACTGCTTGATCTGCGAGATATCCGCCACGCCGAGCTGATCGGCCAGGTAGTCGATCACCTCAGCCGGGATCTCCAGCGGGTCGGCAGGAACCGGTCTATGAACCGGGCCGTGGTCAGTTACAGGGCGCACCCGAGCCGGTGCTGATCGCCACGGCGGCGGGCAATCAGCTTCCGGTCCGCGTCGTCGAGGAAGAACATCTTCTCCAACTCGGCCCGCGTCGGTGCCCTTACGTAGCGGCCGTGCGCGGCCGCCTCATCATCGCTTAAGAACTCAACCGGCGTGGGCCCAGAAAGTAGGATTCATCCACCAGAGCGGACCAGACCCAAGATCAAACTGTGACCCGCAAACAGCTCAGGCGACCCCGTAAACGGCGTGATTCCGCAGGTCAAACGCATCGGGACGACCATACATGCTTAGCCGAACCCCGAGGGCCGCCAAACACGACTATTCGTTCGTATGCTCGTCAGCCCCCGGAATCTGGTCGCGGTGGATCGTTTCCGATGGTACGTCGGCCAGGACGGGGCCCCGCCACTGCGACAGCGCCTGCCGTAGCAGATCGGCCTCCCGAGCGG
>NZ_JBEZDR010000061.1:2749-7968 GCF_040648415.1 Nonomuraea sp. NPDC049141 | reverse complement strand
CCGGCGCGCGGTGGGGGCCGCTCGGCGCGCGTCGGCCGGACCGGCGGTCGCCCGCACCGGCCGCCACGACTAACCTCGTGCCCTAGAGAGACGCAGGTCACCTGAGCGACGAGGGAGTACGGCATGAGCGAGGCATTGGCAAATCTGCTGAACGAGACGCGCCAGTTCCCGCCGCCGGCCGAACTCGCCGCGAACGCCAACGTCACCGCCGACGCGTACGCGGAGGCCGAAGCCGACCGACTGGCGTTCTGGGAGCGACAGGCCGGGCGGCTGACCTGGGCGCGGCAGTGGGACCAGGTGCTCGACTGGTCGAAGCCGCCGTTCGCCAAGTGGTTCGTCGGCGGGCAGCTCAACGTGGCCTACAACTGCCTGGACCGGCACGTCGAGGCCGGGCTGGGCGACAAGGTCGCCATCCACTGGGAGGGCGAGCCGGGCGACACCCGGACCATCACGTACGCCGATCTGCACCGGCTGACCTGTCAGGCGGCGAACGCGCTGACCGACCTGGGCGTCTCCGCCGGCGACCGGGTGGCGATCTACCTGCCGATGGTGCCGGAAGCGGCGGTCGCGATGCTCGCCTGCGCCCGGATCGGTGCCACGCACAGCGTGGTCTTCGGCGGCTTCTCGGCCGACGCGTTGACCAACCGCATCCAGGACGCCAGCGCGAAGGTGGTGATCACCGCCGACGGCGGCTACCGCCGGGGCAAGCCGTCGGCGCTGAAGCCGACCGTGGACGAGGCGGTGGCGAACTGCCCGTCGATCGAGCACGTGCTGGTGGTCCGGCGTACCGGCGAGGAGGTCGCCTGGTCGGCGAAGGACCGCTGGTGGCACGAGACGGTCGAGACCGCGTCGGCCGAGCACGCCGCGCAGCCGTTCGACGCCGAGCACCCGCTGTTCATCCTCTACACCAGCGGCACCACGGCCCGCCCGAAGGGCATCCTGCACACCACGGGCGGCTACCTGACCCAGACGTCGTACACGACGCACGCGGTCTTCGACCTGAAGCCGGAGACCGACGTCTACTGGTGCACGGCCGACATCGGCTGGGTGACCGGGCACTCCTACATCGTCTACGGCCCGCTCTCCAACGGCGCCACCCAGGTGATGTACGAGGGCACCCCGGACACCCCGCACAAGGGCCGGTTCTGGGAGATCGTCGGCAAGTACAAGGTCAGCATCCTCTACACCGCCCCGACGCTGATCCGCACGATGATGAAGTGGGGCGACGACATCCCGGCCGGCTACGACCTGTCCTCGCTGCGGCTGCTGGGCAGCGTGGGCGAGCCGATCAACCCCGAGGCGTGGATGTGGTACCGGCAGCACGTCGGCGGGGGTGAGCTGCCCATCGTGGACACCTGGTGGCAGACCGAGACCGGGGCGATCATGATCTCGCCGCTGCCGGGCGTGACGGCGACCAAGCCGGGCTCGGCGATGACGCCGCTGCCCGGGATCGTCGCCGACGTCGTCGACGACCAGGGTCAGTCGGTGCCGAACGGCGGCGGTGGCTACCTGGTGCTGCGCGAGCCGTGGCCGTCGATGCTGCGCACCATCTGGGGCGACGACAACCGGTTCATCGAGACGTACTGGTCGCGCTTCGAGGGGATGTACTTCGCCGGGGACGGAGCGAAGAAGGACGACGACGGGCACGTCTGGCTGCTCGGCCGCGTCGACGACGTGATGCTGGTGTCCGGGCACAACATCTCCACCACGGAGGTGGAGTCGGCGCTGGTCTCCCACCCGTCGGTGGCCGAGGCGGCGGTGGTCGGCGCGACCGACCCGACCACCGGGCAGGCAATCGTCGCGTTCGCCATCCCGCGCGGCACCACGGACATCGCCGGCGACGCCGGTGAGAAGCTCATCGCCGAGCTGCGCAACCACGTGGCGAAGACGCTCGGCCCGATCGCCAAGCCCCGGCAGATCATGCTGGTGCCGGAGCTGCCGAAGACCCGTTCGGGCAAGATCATGCGCCGGCTGCTGCGCGACGTCGCGGAGAACCGCTCGCTCGGCGACGTCACCACGCTCCAGGACTCGTCCGTCATGGACCTGATCTCGTCCGGCATGGGCGGCGGGAAGTCCGACGAGGACTGACACGCGTACGCCCCGATGGGTGACGGCCCGCGCGGGCCGTCACCCATCGTCGTCTCTTACGCATGGGCAACCGGCCGGATGCGGGCTGTCACATCGGTCGGTCGGGTGAGCCGGGAGAAGCTGAACGGACACAGGCAGTCGTCGACCCCTGTCAATCGCCTGTTTTCTGATTTAGGTTCACGCAGGTCGGGTCGGTTCGATGGATGTCACATCGATGGAGGGCCGGCCGACTTCTTCCTCCCCCATGCCCGAGAAACGGAGCGGCATGAACCAAAATCCGCAATCCGGGTCGCGTCGACGCCTGCTCGTCGCGCTGCCCGCCATCGCCCTCGCCGCCACGTCACTGACCGTGACCGGTGGCGCGGCGGCGGCGGAGCCCGGCCCCGCCCGAGCCACGATCGGCGCGGACGAGTACTACATCAACTACGCCGAGCCGGCCGTCCAGCCGGACAGCAGCGGCCGCGAGGTCAAGGGCAAGGGTGGTGTCTTCGCCCCGGCGGTCGAAGAGGCGCGCGCCTTCGACCGCAAGTACGCCCGCGGCAACCCCGTCGCGGCCGAGCAGCTCGCGAAGCACGAGGCCAAGGCGATCAAGACGGGCAAGAGCCCGCGGCAGATCAAGCAGGCCCCGAGCACCCAGACCGCCAAGCTGCTGACCCTGCTGGTGGAGTTCAACGACCAGGCCAACGACGACTTCACCGACGTCATGGTGCCCAGGACGGTCTTCGAGGACCGGAGCTGCGTCCTCGGTTCCGTGCAGAACGGGCCCCTGCACAACAAGATCCCCAACCCGGCGAACCTGCCGCACGAGGACAACAACTCGATGTGGGTGCCGGACTTCTCGCCCACCCACTACGACAAGATGCTCTACACCAAGGAGGGCATCACCGAGCGGGTCCGCCCGGACCTGACCGGGCCGGACGGCAAGCCGGGCGTCAGCCTGGCCGGCCGGACCATGCACAACATGTACCTGGAGATGTCCAAGGGCGCGTACACGGTCGACGGGCAGGCCAGCCCGTGGATCAAGGTGCCGCACTCCGAGGGCTGGTACGCGGCCTCGCGCTGCTTCCAGGACGAGAACGGCAACTGGGTCCCCGGGCGCCAGCAGTCGATGAACGGCCACCCGGACAACCCGCAGGGCGCGGGCCGGCTCGCCACCGACGCGATCGACACCCTCGCGAAGACGGACCCGGACTTCCCGTGGGCCGACTACGACATCGAGGACCAGGGCGACCGCGACGGCGACGGCAACCTCTTCGAGCCGGACGGCGTGATCGACCACCTGGTGCTGGTGCACGCCGGACAGGGCAAGTCCCGCGGCGGCGGCGCCGAGGGCACGTACGCCATCTGGGCGCACTCGTCGTCGATCGCCGGCGGCTACACCATCCCCGGCACCGACCTGCAGGTCTCGAACTACATCGTGCAGCCGGAGGATGCCGGCGTCGGCGTCTTCGCCCACGAGTTCGGCCACGACCTGGGCCTGCCGGACCTCTACGACACCTCCGGCAACGCCGACTCCGACGTCGACTTCTGGGACCTGATGGCCTCGGGCTCGCACTCGGGTGAGATCTTCCAGGCGCTGCCGACGCACATGGGCCTGTGGGACAAGTGGGTGCTCGGCTGGGCCGACCCGCTGACCCTCGCGCCCGGCTCCGACCCGCGTTCCGTGCAGCTCGGCCAGACCTCGCGGACCCCGCGCGGCACCAAGGACGGCATCAAGATCGACCTGCCGGACAAGGTGATCACGCTGGCCACGCCGCACAGCGGCGCGAACATGTGGTACTCCGGCGCCGACCAGGACTGGGCGGACGTCAAGATCGCCCGTCAGGTGGCCGTGCCGGCGGCGGCCGACGCGAAGTTCTGGATGTGGAACAACTTCGTCATCGAGGCCGACTGGGACTACGGCTTCGTCGAGCTCTCCACCGACGGCGGCACCACCTGGACCGAGCAGAAGGTCTACGACTCGACCGGCAAGCTCGTCACCACGAACGACGGCTACGCCGACCCGAACGGCCGGATGGTGGACTTCGGCAACAAGAAGTACGGCCTCACCGGTGACACCCACGGCTGGCGGCACGACTACGTGGACCTGTCGGCGTACGCCGGGCAGACCGTGCAGCTGCGGCTGCGCTACGCCACGGACGAGGCGTTCGCGGAGCGCGGCTGGTTCGCCGACGACTTCTCGGTGACCGGCGGTGGCGCCACCACGTGGAGCGACGACGTCGAGGGCGGGGCCAACGGCTGGACGGCGACCGGCGGCACCTTCGTCGACACCACCGGCCAGGGCTGGCACATCGACACCGGCACCTCGACCCAGGCGCACTACTACCTGGCCGAGTGGCGCAACTTCGACGGCTTCGACGAGGGCCTGAAGTACACCTACGACACGATCTACTCGCGCGACGCGTGGAAGGTGGACCGGGTCTCCTACAACGCGCCGGGCATGCTGGTCTGGTACCGCGACACGGAGCGGGGCGACGTCAACCACACCACGGCGCAGATGACCGCGCTGCCCAGCTACGGCGCCAAGGGCGGTCTGCTGATCGTCGACTCGCACTTCGACCCGTACCGCCGCACGGGTGAGGCGGCCGTCAAGGACCCGTCGGTGCTGGACAACCTGCCCAGCCGCCCGCAGTCCGCGAACGCGGCCTTCTCGCTCAAGCCCACGTACCCCTTCAAGGAGTGCCTGGAGGCGGCGGACGAGCCGTACAGCGAGTACTGCACCAGCTTCGGCCCGCAGGCGCCGGTGCGGGGCTTCACCGACGCGAAGGGCTGGTACCCGGGCATCGAGATGCGCGACGGCTCGCCGTACGCGCGGGACAACGACGCCTCCGTGGTCGTCCCGTCGAAGGGCAACGCGCCGTACACGACCCGGGTCACCAACCCGGACGGTACGCCGGCGACGTCCTACTACGGGGTCACCCTGGGCGGCGGGGCGATCGTGCTGGGCACCGGCAACCCGGGTGACCAGGGCGTGTCCTACGGCGTCACCATCACCATCAAGCGCGCCGCGAGGGACAACTCGTACGCGACCGTGCACGTCACGCCCGCGCGCAACTGACCCGAGGGTCGGCCGAGCGGTGACAGGCGGGGCCCGTCCGGGAGCACACTGCTCTCCGGGCGGGCCCCGCCCA
>NZ_JBEZDR010000061.1:0-2739 GCF_040648415.1 Nonomuraea sp. NPDC049141 | reverse complement strand
CCGCGGGGTGCGGGGGGGGCCCGGCGGGGCTCAACAGGGCGCGCGGGGGGCCCCCCGCCCACGTGTTCGCGGAGGCCGCACTCCCGCGAGCCGGAGTCGAGCCGGCGGCCCGCCCCGTGACGGTTTCCCGGTTCCCAGCGCTCCCCTAAGGGGACCTCAGAATCACCGTCACCCACAGTGATCGTGGCCAAAACGTGACGTTAAAACGCGTCATCCGGGGACGGCTTTTGGGTCTCATTTATGCGCATTTACGGGCCCAGACGTGCGTTCTCCAGCGTCAGTCGACCCGTGACAAGCACCCACGCGCTCTGTAATGGTGAGTCCCGCATCACATGACGGGTGCGGCTCGTACCGCGCTCGTCATGTAACAGATCCACAAAGGAGGAGGACCTTTGAGGAGACGAGTCACAGCCGGTCTGGCCTCGGCCGCGGCCGCGCTGCTGGCGGCGGGAGTCGTGTCGGCGCCGGCCTCCGGCGCACCGGCCGCGGACCCGGCCCCCGGTTCCGACAAGGCGAAGCACGGCAGGGACAACCTCCCCGATCCGAAGTCGGATCAGCAGCGGGAGATCCGGAAGAAGGCCATCGCCGACCTGCTCTCCGGCAAGGCCAAGCTTCAGACACGCAACGGCTCGAAGGTCATCCAGGTCAAGGACGACCTGTTCGTCGAGTACCAGCAGGCACCGAAGACCGACCCCATCTTCACGATGCTGGTCGAGTTCGGCGATCAGACCGACCCCCGGACCGGTGGAGCTGCCGGCCCGGCGCACAACCAGATCGCCGAGCCGGACCGCAACTGGGACGGCAACTCGACCGACGACAACAGCACGCTGTGGCGGCCGGACTTCAACCGGGCGCACTACCAGGACATGATGTTCGGTCCTGGCGAGTCGATGCGGGACTTCTACTACAAGCAGTCGGGCGGGCGCTACACCGTCAACGGTGACGTGACCGAGTGGGTACAGGTTCCGTTCAACGAGGCCCGCTACGGCAGCAACGCCATCCCCGAGTCCGACGGGTACTGGAACTTCGTCAAGGACACCGCCACCGCCTGGTACCAGTCCCAGGTCGCGGCTGGCAAGACGCCGGAGCAGATCAAGCAGTACCTGGCCCAGTTCGACATCTGGGACCGGTACGACTTCGACGGCGACGGCGACTTCAACGAGCCCGACGGCTACATCGACCACTTCCAGGCGGTGCACGCGGGCGAGGGCGAGGAGGCCGGCGGCGGCGCCCAGGGAGAGGACGCCATCTGGTCGCACCGGTGGGCGGCGTTCCCGAACCTGGCCGGCAGCGCCGGTCCGGACGCGAACAAGGCCGGCGGTGTCCAGATCGGCGACACCGGCATGTGGATCCGTGACTACACCACGGAGCCGGAGAACGGTGGCCTGGGCGTGTTCGCCCACGAGTACGGCCACGACCTCGGCCTGCCGGACCTCTACGACACGGCCGGCGGCGACAACGGCGTGGGCTTCTGGAGCCTGATGTCCTCCGGTTCGTGGCTGAGCCGCGGCAAGGACGACATCGGGTCGACCCCGGGTTACATGGACCCGTGGTCGAAGCTCTACCTGGGCTGGCTGAACTACTCGGTGGTCGAGGAGAAGAGCGGCACCACCCGGGTCACGCTCGGCCCGGCCGGCGACAGCGACGGGCCGAAGGCCCAGGCGGTCGTGGTCAACCTGCCGGCGCAGACCCAGACCACCAGCTACAACACGCCGTTCGGCGGGTCGTACGAGTGGTGGGGCGGCAGCGCGGACGACCTGAACACCACGCTGACCCGTCAGCTCGACCTGACCGGTACGACGTCCGCGTCGATCACCGCCAAGGCCTGGTACGACATCGAAGAGGACTACGACTACCTCTACGCCGAGGTGTCGACCGACGGCGGTGCCACCTGGACGGCGCTGAGCAACTCGTCGGTCGACGCCGGTGAGACCGGGGTCGACGGCTCGACCAGCGGCGCCTGGGTGGACCTGTCCTACGACCTGTCCGCGTACGCCGGGCAGGCCGTGCAGTTCCGCTACCGCTACCAGACCGACGGCGGCGTGCACCTCGCCGGCGCCTTCCTGGACAACGTGTCGCTGATCAAGGGCGGCACCGTCGCCTGGACCGACGACGCCGAGACGCTGGCCGCCGAGTGGACCGCCAAGGGCTTCACCCGGATGACCGGCTCGGTGACCGACACGTACCCCCGCTTCTACATCGCGGAGAACCGGTCCTACGTCGGCTACGACGACACGCTGCGGACCGGCGGGTACAACTACGGGTTCAACAACACCCGCCCGAACTGGGTGGAGCGGTTCTCGAACCAGCCCGGCATGCTGGTCTGGTACGTGAACTACGCCTACGGCGACAACAACACCTCGGAGCACCCGGGCTACGGCCTGAACCTCCCGGTGGACGTCCGACCGAACAAGATCACCGTCGACGGCCAGGGCACCATCACCAACCGGCGCAACGGCTTCGACGCCACGTTCAGCCTGTACGCCAAGCCGGCGCAGACCTTCCACCTCAACGGTGTCCCGGTCACGCTTCCGGCGCTCGCCCCGCAGCCGGTCTTCTCCGACAGCGGGCCGAACAAGTACTGGACGGCCGGCAACCCCTGGAACTCGGTGAAGGTGGCCGGTTCCGGCACCCGGATCGAGATCCTTCAGCAGGGCACCAACCCGACCGACGACATGGTCGTCAAGGTCAGTAACTGACGATCGGGGCACTCGTGGGGCCGGTGGCGGTGACGCCACC
>NZ_JBEZDR010000060.1:0-8424 GCF_040648415.1 Nonomuraea sp. NPDC049141 | reverse complement strand
GTCAATCACGATTCAGTCAGTCCCTCGTCGCGGTCCTGGCGCAGCCACCTGGTCAAACCAAGCATTTCCATCTCCTCGAGACCGCGAATCAACCGCGCGAGCAGCAGTTCGCCCCGGTCCTGCGGAAGGAACGCCCGCGCCGCGTCGATCGACAGTTCGACGTCGCCACCGGGCCGCTGGGTGAAGGTCACGGCGAGCGGGAAACGGACCACGTCGGTGGGCATCGACACCTCGTCGACCTGGTGGCCACCCAGTGCGAACGCCTCGAGGTTGTCCCACGACACCGTCACCGTGGGCGTCTGCACGCGACGGGTGACGTCGTTGAACACCTGACGGAAGGTGAGCGAGCCGTGTTCGACCCCCGACATGACGGCGCCCTTGACCGAGGGGCGCGGGTCGTCCCCGGCCACCGGGCCCAGCCAGAACGGCGCCAGCACGGCACAGCTGCCGTACTCCACCACCGACGGCTTGGCAGGGAACGCGTAGAGGTGGTGACGTCCGAGCGTCTCATCGATGATCTCCGCCGCCGCCCGGAGAGCCTCGGCGAACGACGTCGACCGCTCGGAGCGGGCGTACGACGCGAGGCCCGCGCGCAGGTCCGAGGCGAGGCGACCCGACAGCCGGTAGCCACGGCGGTCGAGGGTCCGCGCGTCGAACCCGGTCTCGAACGCCTCGTCCGGCAGGGCGTTCACCCACCGGGTCCAGTGCGCCCGGTCCCGCTCCCTGCTCTCCCGGTCGAACTCCGCCACCGGGGGGATCGCCAGCGCCTGGACGGGCCTGCCCTGATAGCGCGCGGCGACGGAGTCGAGCAGTTCGGCGAATCGCATCCCGTCGAGGACGACATGCGACGCGCGGAGGTTGACGAACACCCCGGTGCCCGAGCGCTGGCAGGTCAGCCGGACGCCGCAACGCGCGACAGGGTCGAGCGGTTCGGCGGACGACCTCACCCTGATGGCGGCAGCGAAGTCTGCCACGGACTGCGCGACCCCGTCGATCAGTTGCCAGCTCCGGCGATGCGCCTCGCCAAACGGCTCCACCCACCCGTCAACGCCATCCGTATTGACGCGTAGACGATAGGCAGGCTGCGCCTCGATCGTGTCGAGATAGGCTCGCCGCAGTCGGTCGAGATCGACTGCCGGGGAGATGAGGAAGGTGCGGTCGATGACGTACGCCTCGCGCGTCTCGGCGCTGATCTGACACGCGGCCCAGATCTCGCGGGCGGCTCGGCTGATCGAGACGGGAAACGGGTCCCGCGCCGCCGAATCGACGGGCTTCACCTCATCCGCGCGGTGGGCCACCCCGGCATCGGGCTGGTGCACCGGCCGAGGTTCCGTACGGTCACCACCGGACTCGCCCGGCACCGCGTCGATCTTCTCGGCCGGTTCGGTCGGCTGCTCCGCTGTCGACGCCACTTCGGTGGTGGTGCTCGCCAACCGCTCGCTGAGCCGGCCGAGCGCTCGCATCGTGTCGTTCCACGCCTGCCCCGGTGGCAGGAAGTCGACGAGACACGCGATGTCGGTCACGCCGAGCCGGGCGAGCGCGGCGGTCAGCTTCGACCACTCCTCCTCGGGGCCGACGAGCGACAGCCCGTCGCGCAGCCGACTCGCGGCCGCCTTCATACGCGGCGCCCAGGTGCCCACCGAGACCAGTTCGGGGTTGTCGTGCGTGCTGCGGAAGGTGGCGAACATGTAGCGCTCCAGCGCTTCCATGTTCCGCTGCTCCGCCGCCTCGTCCGTGGACACCGCCGCGTGGAGCAGGACCGTCACGTCTCCGCCGTCCGGCGGGAGCCCACCGTCGCGCCGTCCCTGCCGATAACGTTCGAGGTTGCCGGTGAGCTGGGCCAGGTCCTGCTGGATCAGATTGGTGAGCACACCGCGCCCCGCCCGGCCCGCCTCGTAGAACGAATCAGGCGACCCGACGCACGCCTGCCATAGTCGAAGTTCGCTCAGTGGGCGCGGGTGCAGCCGGACCTCCGTACGCTCGCCGGACCCCCCTTCGATCGCGAGGGCTTCGCCGCGCCAGAGACGCTCCAGTTGCGCGACACGCGTCCGGAAGAGCTCGCGGCGATCGGCGTGGGTCCCGTCGGAGAGGACGAAGTCGCGCTTCATCCAGCCGGATGCCACGCCGAGCCCGACCCGCCCGCCGGAGGCGACGTCGACCATCGCCCAGTCCTCCGCCACGGACATCGCCGAGTGGAGCGGCAGCACACTGCTGCCCGCCCGAATCCCGATCCGCGAGGTGCGCATCGCGACCATGGCGCCGAGCACCGCCGGGTTCGGCGAGAACCCTGCGAAGTCGTCGAAGTGACGCTCGGGCAGCCAGACGTTCTCCAAACCCTCGGCCTCCGCGACTTCGACCAGGTCGAGCAGGCGCGAGTAGATGTCGTTCTCGCCGTTGGCCGCGAAGCCGAACAGCGCGAGGCTCACCGACGGGGACCGACCGCTCTCAGGCGCGACCTCAGCGTCGCCGCCGCGGGCGAGCCGCTGTGTCGCGCCGGCGACCGCATCGAGGACGGCGCGGCGGACATCGGCCGTGTGGGCGGGCGACAGGAAGCAGTTCCCCGTCTCCGGTACGAGTACGCCTTCGGCGATCATCATCCGCCGGAACTCGTGGAACGCCTTTCCGCCGTACGCGAAGCTCGTCGAGGCCGCAGGCACGAAGCGGAAGAAGGACCCGGTCCCCAGCACGCGGACGCCGACGCCGGAGTCCTCCAGGACTCGCGCGATCGCCTCACGCAGGTCTTCGCCCGCGGCGTTGAGTTCGGCGAGTACGCCGTCCCCCTCCCGGGCGAGCTGCCGCAGCACCGCCCCCGCCGCGGCCACGGACAGCGGGTGCTTCGCGTAGGTCCCCCCGGTGAACGACAGGCGGTCCGGGTCGGCGCGCACCTCGTCGGTCCAGGGCCCCCCGTCGATCAGGTCCATGATGTCGGCACGGCCCGCCACGGCGGCCATCGGCAGACCGGCGGCGAGCGTCTTCCCGTAGGTGGCGAGGTCCGCACGGACGCCATAGATCTCCTGGAAGCCCCGGACGTGGAACCGGAACCCGGTGAGGACCTCGTCGAACACGAGAAGGGCGCCCGCCTTCTCGGTGAGGCTCCGCGCCGCTCGCGCGAGCGAGCCGAGATCGACGCCCGGCGACTGGTTCAGCCGGGGCTCCATCACCACGGCGGCGACCTCCTCGCCGTGCGCGGCCATGAAGGCGGTCAGGTACTGCTCGCTCACGGGCAGTACGCGGACATCTTCCGCGGCGCCCGGGGACACACCGGGAAACGACGGGGTCGCCAGGTGGTCGCGGCGCCGTCCCGGACGCGGGCTGAAGAGGGTGGAGTCAGAGTGACCGTGGTAGGCGCCCTGCAGGAGAACGACGAGTGACCGTCCCGTGTAGGCGCGGGCGAGGCGCATCGCGGTGAAGACCGCCTCGGTTCCGGTGACACAGAAGTTCACCCGGTCCATCTGCGTCAGCTCGCAGAGCAGCTGCGCCACCTGCGCGGTTTCCGCGACCTCGGCGCCGATGTGAAGCCCGCGCTCGATCTGCCGCTCGACTGCCTCACGGACGAAGTCGGGATTGTGGCCGAAGAGGTGAGCGCCGTAACCCATCGTGAGGTCGATCAGCTTCCGCCCGTCGACATCCCACACGTGGGCGCCGCTCGACCGGTCGATCCAGATCGGATAGGACGCCGCGCGCTCCTCGTGCTCACGCTGGGCGATCTTCCGGTTGTTGCACAGGTGCCCCTGGCTCCGCTGACTGAGCGCACGCGAAGCGACGGTGGCCGCGGCGTAGGTCGCGCCTCGGTCCCGCTGGTGCCCCGGTCGTTCCACCGCCGGCGCCGCCGGCGCCTCCTGGATCTCACCGGCGCCATCCCGGGCAGCAGGCGTCGCCGACGGCTCACCACTCACCACGACCGGCTGCGACGCCACCACGCCACCGCCGCCCCGAACCACCGATTCCGAAACCCACCGCCCCACAGCACGAACCGTCACCACATCCTCAAGCAACTGCTGAACCGAAACATCAACCCCGAACCGCGACTTCACCTCACGCGACAACTCAACCAACACCAACGAATCAGCACCCAGATCCAACAACGGCACCGAACGATCAACCGACCCCGGATCCAACTCCAGCAACTGCTCCACAAGACCAGCCACGGCATCCTCAGTCAGCAATCGAACCCCTCCAGTCGCCTACGCACGAAAGCGTTAGCCGCCGAAGGCGCCTTATGGGCCGCCTCACGCAGAGATTGTTGAGTCACCCGGTGCACCCTCGCAGCGAATCGCGCTCACGGTAGCACCCGCCCCCACACCACGGAACACTTCGCCCGCTGATGCCAGCGAACCCTCAGCACCCTCCCCGACACTCTGACGTCCGGTGTGGAGTCGGTGCGGGACAAGACATCCAACTATGTCCGCACAAGGCGGTGAAGATGCGATAGCTGTTATCGGCCGAGTATCCTAGCCAAAATGGCTGGTCACCGGCCGGAATGACCGGCGGCAGCCCTCAGCCGCCTACCCGATGACCCCTGTCGCTACTTTGTGCTCCTTGACTGCAACGGGCAGGATCTGATAGAGGACCGACGGCATCACCTATATATTTGGCAACACCATCTATAGTTCTGGCGACATCACCTATAGACGCAGCGACGCGCAGAACCAGCGCGCCTACGGCATGTCGGAACGATATCGCCCCGGCATCGTCGTCGGGGGACGACGACCGCCCGCCGGACGTGCGGCTGGCGATCACAGGCCGGCACGTGAGCGGCACTTTCCGTCTTCCACCACGGCGATGCCGGCAGTCGGAGACACGGCGGCATCGTCGCCCAGTCCCTTCCCGCCCGGCCATTCCCGCCCGGCCGCAACCCCACTCGACACACGTGCTCGCCCGGCCGCTTCGGCACCCGCACTCAGTAGACCGGCATCCGCAGGCCGCGTAATTGGTGGCCGGAGCGAGACAGGCTCCTCACAGCGAATTCCAGACCGATGTCCCCCTGGGCCGGGAGACGATTGCGTGAGCGTTCGTTCCGGAAAGACCGAACGCGCTGACGCCCACATTGTCGATCTTGTCAGGATGGTCGAACTCGCCGAATGCCGGCCGGATGTTGTGCTCTGCCCAGGGGATCAGCTCACTGGGTTGGCCCGTGCCCGTCCTGCCGGGTGGACGCTGATTCTCGAGGACCTCGATCGCGACCATCAGGGACAGCAGCCCTGATGCCGACTCAAGATGCCCGAATCGGGGCTTGTTGGATCCGATGAGCAGCGGGGATTTGCGGTCCGCAGTGCGATAGGCCGCCGCGAGTGCGGCGACTTCGATGGGATCCCCGAGCGGAGTCCCCGTCCCGTGCGCTTCGATGTAGTCGATCTCGGAGGCGTCGAGTCCGCTCATGCGTAGTGCGCGCTCGAGCACGTCGCGCTGTGCTTTGAGATTCGGGACGGTCAGGCCCGCGGTGCGGCCATCGTGGTTGACCGCGCAGTGCACCCGCCCGAGCGAACGCGCCCCGGAACCCTCGGGCGCGAGAACCACAGCCACGACACCCTCACCAATGGTGAATCCGTCGGCCCTGGCGTCGAACGCCCGGCAACTGTTGGACGCCGAGAGCGCCCCTGTCACCGCGCGGATCATCTTTCCGAAATCGCTTCGCACCAGGTGGCTCGCGATGACGAGCGCGAGATCGGCGTCGCCGCTGACCAGCGCCATGATCCCGTGGCGGAGGGCGACGAGCCCGGAGGAGCACGTCGTGTCGACCTGCCAGCTGGGGCCGTGGAGGTCGAACGTGTAGGAGACGCGGCCCGCGGCCGCCCCACGGACATTGCCGATACCGAGATACGACCGGTTCCTGTCGGCGATCTTGTCCACGTCGAGTGTGTGCACGAAGTCCGATTCGCTCATCCCGACGAACACGCCGGTCTGGCTGCCCGCAAGGTCCGTCGGGTGGATACCGGCGTCCTCCAGGGCGCGCTCGGCGCAGTCCAGGACCAGCAGGTGCTGCGGATCCATGACCCGGGCCTGACGTGGAGCGATCCGGAACCGAGCGAAGTCGGTCCGGAGTTCGTCGTCAGAGAAGGCGATGGCCCGGTCACCGTGGTCTTCGTCCTCGAACAGTGCCGCGCCGAAATCCGCCCGGCTCCGCACGCCCCCAGGAAGGAACATCGACGCTCCGACGACGTGTACGTTCATGCTTTCCCTCTCTACCGTCACCCCCGGCCGACCGGGACACCGACCCGAACGCCGTCCTAGTTGACGCCGCGCCTGATCGGTATCGCAGAACTGACTCGGTCACTCGCGAGCGCGAGTCTGGTCGCGTCCAGCTTTCCACTCAGCGTCAGCGGAATATGCTCGAGCACGGTGAAGACTCGCGGTATCGCCGATACCGGCAGTTCTTCCCGAAGGTGGCTCCGCAACGACTTCGTATCCGGCGGGCTGGCCGGATCTGCCGGGATGACGTACGCGCTGAGACCTGTGCCGTTGTCGTGGACGACCACGGCGTTACGCACATCCGGGCATCGCCGCAGCGCGGCCTCGACCTCGCCGAGTTCGATTCGCTGACCGTGAATCTTGACCTGGCGATCGTTACGCCCGAGAAACTCGATGTCGCCACTGGCGAGCCGGCGAACCGTGTCACCGGTTCGATATGCGATCGCGGGTCGCGCGCCGGCGGTAGACGATCCGAGCCACGACGGGAGCGGCACGAAGCGCGCACGGGTGGCGTCCCGTGACCCCAGATAGCCCAGGGCCACGCATTCTCCCCAGACCAGGAGTTCCCCTGTTTCACCCGGACGCACCGCGCGGAGGTCCTCGCCCACTACTTCGACCGACACTCCGTCGATCGGTTTTCCGAGCGGAACGTGAGCGCTCGAGCGATGCTCCTCTCGGCGTGGATCGACCGCGTAGGTCAGCACCCCGATCGTCGTTTCGGACGGGCCGTAGTGATTGAGCACTTCGCACGTGCCATCCTGCGCCACCTGGTCGACGAGATCCCAGCTCAGAGGCTCTCCACCGAAGATCATGAGCTTGCGGGGGAGAACATCGCGGGCACCGTGGTCAAGATGCACCGAAATGTGCGACGCCGTCGACTTGAGCACGTCAACCGAGTGCGCACGCATGTAGCTTCCGAATGCCAGCGGGTCCATCATGGTGGGCTTGTCCACGAGATGCACCGTGTCGCCCGAGACCAATGCCGGAAAGATCGCCGTGTGGCCCAGATCGGTCGCAAAACTGGTCACGCTGGCGCACGACAACGGAGCGCCTACCGATCTGACCTGATCCAGCACGGAGGAAAGGAACTGCGAGTAGTTGTTGAGGGCACGGTGCGGAACAGCTACCGACTTGGGCGCACCTGTCGTCCCGGAGGTGAAGACGATGTAGGCGGCATCATCGACGTCGGGCGAGGCCAGCTCAGGGCCGGGGCCCGTGTCCTCGACGGTCGAGATGCGCAACGTCGGAACGCCTTCGGCAGCGTACGCCGCATTCGCCTCCCCCTCTACGACGAGCCACGTCGCGAGGGAAGCGCGAATTTGTGCTCGACGACGTTCAGGCGCCTCGTCAACATCGACGATCGCGAACGGTGCCCCGATCCACATCGCCGCGAGCGCCGTGATGATCTGGGGAGTTCCACGACGGAGCGCGATGGCTGTGATATCACCATCGAGCACTCCGCAACGCTGCATCTCGCCCGCTGCGGCTGCCACGCGCCGGACGAGCGCGCTGTAGGTCAGCGTCCCATCTTCCGCCACCAGCGCGGCACGCTGGGGATACAGCTGAGCATTCTGCACCAGCGACCGCATGATCCAACTCATCGTCATGAACCTACCGGTGAATCGGGCGCTCCTGTCAAGGAAGACGACGCCACCACCACCGCCCCGGCCTGTCGGACAGGATGTCGGTCCTACCCGAGCGGGAAAGCCCAGCGGCAGTGAAGAAGGACCCTGCTGCTGCTCGGCGGACAGCCGACTCCGGTCGATCTGAGGTCCGCACCAATGACGGTCGAGGTCAAGGTCGCGATTGTGACCGTCAAGGGCGGGGCGAGTGGCGGACCCAGCTCTTCTGCCCGCCCCGGCGGCGGCCGGCGGAGGCGGCCAGACAGCGTGGGCAGATCCGGCCGACCGGATCCGCCCCGGTGAGCACGTCCGTCGAGGTGTACTCGAACCGCACGTGCGGGAAGCGGCGCAGCCGGGTCCGGCTGAGCGGCAGCCCGCAGACGGTCTGGTTCTGCCCCGGCAGCCAGGCGTGCACCTCGCCGGCCGGTTCCCGTACGCCTTCGGGGCCCGTCTCCTCGCCGGAGGCCGCCACGGCCGGGGTGCTGCTCATCCTCATCCGGACACCATTCCCCGACGCCGACCGCCCATGCCTGCCGCCTCGGCCGCGCGGTCGGCCGGGTGCTCCGCGAGCCGCCCTTGCGGGGCCCGACCCGCGAGCCGCCGTGGCGGCGGC
>NZ_JBEZDR010000059.1:0-8773 GCF_040648415.1 Nonomuraea sp. NPDC049141 | reverse complement strand
CGTCGTCGGCGCCGGCCGACGGCTCCTCGGGTGCGGGCGGGCGGGGCGCGGAGAGGGCGGACGCGCGGGCGGCCGGAGTGGAGACGTCGGCGGAGGTCGCCATGCCCCGGTCCCGGGCGGCGGCGCCGCCGACGATCGGGCTCGCCTCGACGATGTCCTGGTCGGTGGCGTCCGCGATGATCACGGTGATGTTGTCCGGGCCGCCGCCGCGCAGGGCGAGCTGCACCAGCCGCTCGACGCACTGCTGCGGGTCGGCGTACTCGCGCATCGTCTCGCCGATGGTGTCGGCGCTGACCACACCCGAGAGGCCGTCGCTGCAGATCAGGTAGCGGTCGCCGGGGAGCACCTGGCGGACGCTGTATTCCGGGTCGATGTCGCGGCCGTCGAGCGCGCGGGTGAGCAGCGACCGCTGCGGGTGGCTGCTCGCCTCCTCGGCGCTGATCCGGCCCTCGTCGACGAGCATCTGGACGTACGTGTCGTCCTTGGTGATCTGCGCGAACTCGCCGTTGCGCAGGAGATAGGCCCGCGAGTCACCGATGTGGACCATGCCCAGCTTGCTGCCGGAGAAGAGGGTCGCGGTGAGCGTGGTGCCCATCCCCTCCAACTGGGGGTTGGCGTCCACGGTGTCGCGGAGCTGCTGGTTGGCGGTGCCCACGGCCGAACGCAACGCGTCGACGAGAGCGTCACCTGGGACGTCCTCGTCGAGCGGCGCCATGGCACCGATGACGATGTTGCTGGCGACGTCACCGGCGGCCATGCCGCCCATGCCGTCGGCGACGGCGAGTAGCCGCGGCCCGGCGTAGACGGAATCCTGATTACCGTCTCGGATCAGACCGCGGTCGCTGTGGGCCGCATAGCGCAGGGTCAGAGTCATGGCCGTAATTCGAGAGAAGTGCGGCCGATCCGGATCGGCACGCCGAGGGGGACGGGGGTTGGTCCGGTGACCTTAGCGCGATCCAGGTAGGTGCCGTTAGTCGAGCCGAGGTCCTCGACGAACCACTGGCCGTCGCGGGGCACCAGACGGGCGTGCCGTGCCGAGGCGTAGTCGTCGGTGATGACGAGGGTCGAATCCTCGGCCCGGCCGATGGTGATCTGGGCTTCGCCGAGGGTGATCCGGGTCCCGGCCAGCTGACCGGCGGTCACCACGAGCTGGTGCGCCGCCCTGCCCCGCTTCGCCTTCGCCGGCTTCGACGCCTGCCCGAGCGTGGCGCCGACCGCCCGGGGGGCGGCCACCAGCCGGCCCGACCGGGCGCCCGCGAAGAGGTCCCGGCGGATCACGCCGACCACTGTGAACACGAAGATCCACAGCAGGATGAGGAACCCGAACCGGGCGACGGTGATGACGAGTTCCGGCAACGCGGGTCAGCCGTCCACGCGGAAGGTCAGCGTCGTGGTGCCCAGCTGGATCATGTCGCCGGGGTTGAGCGCGACGGCGGAGACCCGCTGGCCGTTGACCATGGTGCCGTTGGTCGACCCGAGGTCGGTCAGCACGACCTGACCGCCGTCGAAGTCCAGCCGGGCGTGTCGCCGCGAGATCCCGACGTCGGGCAGGCGCAGGTTGGCCTGGTCGCCACGGCCGATCACGGTCGAGCCCATCTGGAGGGGATAGGTGCGCCCGTCGCCGGAGACCAGCCGCACGTTGCGGCCGCCGCCATGGCCGGGCGGGGGACCGTAGCCACCCCCCTGGTCGTACGCGGGGTAGGCGGGCTGGCCCGAGTCGTAGCCGGGTGCCGAGACCGGGGCGACCTCGCCGCCGGTGTAGACCTCGGCGGTGACCCGGAACATGCCGGTGTCCAGCCCCTCGCCGCGCTCGATCTCGACGATCACGTCGCCGTAGACCGTCCAGGCCTGCTCGCCGATGAACTCCGCCTGCGACTGGGCCAGCTCCTGGGCCAGCGCGGCGGCGTACGGCGCCAGACGACTGTGGTCGTAGGGCGAGAGATCGATCACGTAGCGGTTGGGCACCAACGTGCGCCCACCGGCCAGGATCGCCTTGTGCGCCTCGGCCTCCCGCTGCATGGCGTTGAGGATCTCCACGGGGTGGACCACCCCTTTGAAGACCTTGGCGAAGGCCCCCTCGACCAGGCCTTCCAGACGCTTCTCGAAGCGTTGCAGCACGCTCACCGGCTCCTCCTCGGGTCCCGAGGACATGATGGTATCCGGCCGGCGCGCGCGCAGCTCACACGCCGCTCGGCCGTCTGACGGCGGCCCGTTCGGACGGGCCGATACTGCCGTGCTACTCTTTCGTCCGCCACGAACGGTAACCGCTCCTCGGACGGTAACCAATCGTCGCAACGATCACGGACCGGGTAGGATGTCCGGGCCCGCTGGAGACAGCAGGACCGGCACAGACTACAGTGTTCGAGGTCAAGCCACGGGGAAGTGGCGGAATGGCAGACGCGCACGGTTCAGGTCCGTGTGCCCGAAAGGGCGTGGGGGTTCAACTCCCCCCTTCCCCACCAATACGCGAGGGCTCCGCAGCGATGCGGGGCCCTTGCGCCGTATCGGGGCGTGCCGTACGTCACGCTATGCTCCGATGGTTTCTGCCTCCGACGGACCAGGAGTGTCGTGTGAGTGTCGCGTTCGTGACCGGGTCGGGCGGTCTGATCGGCTCCGAGGCGGTCCGGCACTTCGCCGGCCTCGGTCTCGAGGTCGTCGGCATCGACAACGACATGCGGCAGGAGTTCTTCGGCGAGGAGGCGTCCACCGCGTGGAACGTCCGCCGGCTGACCGACGAGCTGGGGTCCGCGTACTCGCACCACAGCATCGACATCCGGGACCGGGCCGCGCTGGCCAAGCTCTTCCAGCGGTACGGCACCGACGTCGCCGTGGTGATCCACACCGCCGCCCAGCCGTCGCACGACTGGGCGGTGCGCGACCCGTTCACCGACTTCGACGTGAACGCCGCCGGCACGCTCAACGTCCTGCAGAACGTGCGCGAGCACTGCATCGAGGCGCCGGTCATCCACTGCTCGACGAACAAGGTCTACGGCGACCGGCCGAACAGCCTGCCGCTGGTGGAGCTGGAGTCGCGCTGGGAGATCGAGCCGGGGCACCCGTACGAGCAGGGCATCCGTGAGGACATGTCCATCGACGCCTGCCTGCACTCGATCTTCGGCGCCTCGAAGGTGGCGGCCGACGTCATGGTGCAGGAGTACGGCCGCTACTTCGACATGCGTACGGCCTGCTTCCGGGGCGGGACGCTGACCGGCCCGGCGCACTCCGCGACGGAACTGCACGGCTTCCTCGGCTACGTGATGCGCGCCAACATGGAGCGCCGGACGTACAAGATCTTCGGCTACCAGGGCAAGCAGGTCCGCGACGCGATCCACAGCTCGGACGTGGTCTCCGCGTTCGAGGCGTTCTTCCGTAACCCGCGCCCGGCGGCGGTCTACAACCTCGGCGGCGGGCGGCACTCGAACACCTCCAACCGCGAGGCGTTCGCGCTCGCCGAGCAGATAACCGGCCAGGAGATGGTCACCGAGTACGTCGAGGCCAACCGGATCGGCGACCACAAGTGGTGGATCGGCTCGAACGAGGCCTTCCAGGCCGACTACCCCGAGTGGAAGCAGATCTACGACGTGCCCATGATCATGCGGGAGATCTACGAGGCCAACGTGGACAAGTGGGTGCCGGGGGCATGACCGCCAAGGGCAAGCGGAACGTCCTCGGGGTCCTGGTCGACGCCACCGACTACGCCGCGGCGACCGAGCAGGTGGTGGCCGCCGCGCAGGAGCGCCGCCCGCTGGCGCTGACGGCGCTGGCCGTGCACGGCGTGATGACCGGGGTGCTCGACCCGGCGCACAACGCCCGGCTGAACTCCTTCGACGTGGTCACCCCCGACGGCCAGCCGGTGCGCTGGGCGCTCAACCTGCTGCACGGCGCGGGGCTCACCGACCGGGTCTACGGCCCCACCCTGACCCTGCACGTGCTCTCCCGGTTCGCCGACGAGGGCCTGCCGGTCTACCTCTACGGGTCGACCGAGGAGACCCTGGCCAGGCTGATCCCGGCGCTGGAGCGGATGTTCCCGGCTCTGAAGATCGCCGGCGTCGAGCCGTCCAAGTTCCGGGCGGTGCAGCCGGGCGAGGACGTGGAGATCGCCGACCGGATCAGGTCCAGCGGGGCCCGGCTCGTGCTGGTCGGCCTGGGCTGCCCGCGCCAGGAGGTCTTCACGTACGCCATGCGGCCGCTGCTGGACATGCCGCTGATGGCGGTCGGGGCGGCCTTCGACTACCACGCCGGACTGCTGCGCCAGCCCCCGCCGTGGATGCAGCGGGCCGGCCTGGAGTGGTTCTGGCGCCTCGGCCTGGAGCCCAAGCGGCTGTGGCGACGCTACGTGATCCTCAACCCGGCCTACCTGACCCGGCTCGCCGGGCAGAAGACGGGGCTGTGGAAGGCGCGGCCGCCGGCCCCGGCCACGGATCGGCCGGCGACCTTCTCCGTCTGAGTCTGCGGCGGCGGAAGCAGAGTCCGGTCCGGCTTCACCCTGCCCGGCCGGCCCTCGGCGGCTGTGCATGGAGCATGCGCCAAAAGGGCAGGTGGTGGGCCTGGAGTTCCGGGTCCACCACCTGCCCTCACACGAATGCCGGATCAGTCGTGCGGCAACCGCAGCACGACTCGGCGGCGCCGGAACAGCACGATCAGCACCGCACCGAGCGCGAGCACCGCAGCGCCCGCGCCCGCGAGGAAGCCGGCCGGTACGCCGGTGACCGGCAGACCGCCGCCGGAACCGCCACCGTCGGTGGTGATGACGATGCGGGCGGTGTTGTTCGGCGGATTGGACTCGGCGGACGCGCCGACACTGCGGGCGTGGACCGTGCCGTCGGTGCCCGGCTCTGACTTGATCTTCAATTGGACGGTCGCCGTGATCCTGCCGTAGCCGGAGGCAACGGTCGGGAACTCGCTCTCGAAGTTGCAGCGCAGCTTCGTCGATTCCGGCAGCGACTCGTATTCGGTGCCGTCGGTGTAGCACCACTCGGCGGGGAGCAGCACCGTACCGGTCGGCGCGGTGATGACCACTGACGGGCCGCCACCGTCGGACGGGCCGTTGTTCACGACCTCGTACGTGAGGTCGACGGTCTGCCCGACGGCACCCTTGACGGCCGGGGCGGTGACGGCCACGTCAAGCGTGTTCCCCTTGCTCCAGAACGCGAAGTCCGCCTGGTTGTCCGACTCGTCGAGTTCTCGTCGCGTGTCGACGTCGCCCTTCGCGACCTTCGCCTGCTGCTTGCGTACGGCCGCTGCGAACGACGGACCGGTACCTTCGGCACGGGCGGTCTTCTTCGCCCCTCGTGCCTCCCCGGCAAGGGCCACGTCGAAGAAGCCGTAGTACTCGAGCGGACCCGCCAGGTTACGGCCGAAGGTGACGTTGAACAGCGACTTTCCTGTCGCGTCGTCGAACAGCCACAGGGCGTCTCCGGGTGCCAGGGTCAGTGGCACGACGCAGCTGACCTCGCCCGGTCCGTAGACGTAGGGCCGCCCGGTGTCCTTCGGGTAGTAGTCCGTGTAGGTGCAGTCGCTGTACCGCTCGACGAACGTGGCGCCGGTGGGGACGACGACTCTGACGGTGAAGTCGCTCGCGGCCGTGTCGCCTTCGTTCGTGACGCGCGTGTACAGCGGGACGACATCGCCGGGGCCGACCAGGTCGTCCTTGCTGTTCAGGTTCCGCGCCGCGGCGACCAGGTCGGGGCCGGACGGACTCACCGTGACCGGGAACGAGGTGGTGTTGTCGCCCGGGGAAATGTCGTCTTCCGCGCCGGCGATGGTGACGGTGACCGATCCCGCGTCGCCAGGAACGGCACCCTGGCGGCTGGCCAGCGACAGCGGGCTCACGGTCGTGACCTGGCCGGCCTGAAGGACACCGATGGCACAAGTGACCTTGGCATCGGCAAGCTTGCAGGAATCGGTCCACTCCGGCACCGAGACGGTGACCGAGTCGGCGACCTTGCTCAGGTCCAGCGTCACGGTCACCGCGGTGGCGGTGGCACCGCCGTAGTTGTAGACGTACATGCCGACGGTGGTGCCGTTGTTGTCGATTTCGGCAACCGGGTCGCGGTCGAACGAGACAGACAGGTCGGGCAGCGGATCCGCGGCATGGGCGGCCGTCGGGGCACCAATCATCGCGACGGTTGCCAGTACGGCCGCCCCTGCCGCGACGCGAGACCATACCCGGGGCTCATGTGTCATTTTTTCTCCGGTCAATTGACATAGATGCCGCACTTTATCCTGCAACCTGAGGCAGAACACCTGACCGATCGTCCTAAGATCATCACAAGCGGGCATGGCGCGACAGTGCGGGCCCCGGCCAGGTCGTCGGCCAAGGCCCGCAGGCGTCAGGAAGGCCCCTTCCCTACGCCCGCGTGGATGCGTTGGGAAGGGGCCTTCCTCGTCACTCTGTCAGAGGGTGAGCGTCCAGGTGTTCAGGTACCCGGTGTCGCCCGAGTAGACGTCGCGCACCCGCAGCTGCCAGGTGCCGTTCGCCGCCTCGCTCGACAGGTTCGCCGTGTAGGTGGTGTTGATGTTGTCCGCGCCGTCCCAGAAGCTGCTGTTCTTCAGCCGGTAGGACGAGCCGTCCGGGGCGACCAGGTCGATGACGAGGTCACCGCGGTAGGTGTGCACGATGTTCACCGCGACGGTGGAGGCCGACGAGGCGTTGCGGGCGCAGCCGGAGATCACGATCGAGCTGCTGGCCGTGGCACCCGTGTCCGGGATCGCGACGTCGGTGCCGTTGGTGCCGGAGCAGCCGCCGCCACCGGTGCCGGTGACCGTCAGCGAGTAGGTCGCGGTCCTGCTGCCGGAGGCCGCGGTGCCCGTCACGGTCACGGAGTAGGTGCCGGGCGGGGTGCTCGCCGAGGTGCTGATGGTCAGCGTCGAGGAACCGCCCGAGGTGACGGTGGCCGGGCTGAACGAGGCGGTGGCCCCGGACGGCAGGCCGCTGGCGGACAGGCTCACCGACTGGGCGGAGCCGTTGGTGGTGGCGGTGGCGACCGTGGCGGTCACCGAGCCGCCCGGCGCGGTCGAGCCCGAGGTCGGCGAGACCGAGACGGAGAAGTCGTTGGTCGGCGGGGTGTCGCCGTTGACGACGTAGAGCAGCTTGTTGGGCGAGCCGGTGCCCGGGTTGGTCACCACGTTGCTGGTGGCGTTGTTGACCAGGTAGTCGCGGACCTGCTGCGGCGTCCAGGCCGGGTTGGCGCTGGCCACCAGGGCCGCCGCGCCCACCACGTGCGGGGTCGCCATCGAGGTGCCGCTGATCGTGTTGGTCGAGGTGTCGCTCGTGTGCCACGCCGAGGTGATCGACGAGCCCGGCGCGAAGATGTCCAGGCAGGTGCCGATGTTGGAGAACGACGACCGGGCGTCCGTGTTGGTCGTCGACCCGACGGTGATGCCCTCGGCGGTGCGGGCGGGCGAGGTGTTGCAGGCGTTGCCGCCGGAGTCGTTGCCGGCCGCCAGGCCGTAGCTCACGCCGGAGTTGATGGAGTTGCGTACGGCGGTGTCGAGCGTGGTGTTCGCGCCGCCGCCGAGGCTCATGTTGGCCACGGCCGGCTTGGCCGCGTTGGCGGTCACCCAGTCGACACCGGCGATGACGCCGGCGTTCGTGCCGCTGCCCTGGCAGTTCAGCACCCGTACGCCGACCAGCTGGACGCCCTTGGCGACGCCGTACGCCGAGCCGCCGACGGTGCCGGCGACGTGCGTGCCGTGCCCGTTGCAGTCGTCGGCCGAACCGCCGTCGACGGCGTCGTAGCCGGAGACCGCCCGGCCACCGAAGTCGCTGTGGCTGAACCGGATGCCGGTGTCGATGATGTAGGCGTGCACGTTGCTCGCCGTGTTCGGGTACGTGTAGGAGCTGTTCAGCGGCAGCGCGCGCTGGTCGATCCGGTCGAGGCCCCAGGAGGGCGGGTTGGTCTGGGTGCCGCTGATGGAGACCGTGTGGTTCTGCTCGACGTACGCCACGGCGGGGTCCGCGGCGATGCGGGCGGCGGCCTTCGCGCCGACCCGGACCTCGAAGCCGCGCAACGCGGCGGCGTAGGTGCGGGCGACGGAGCCGCCGTGCCGGCCGACCAGCCGCTGCGCGGAGTCATCGACCCCACCGCGGGCGACCGAGCTGTCCTTGAAGACGACGATGTAGCTGTCGGCCACGGCGGTGGCACCGCCCGCGGCGCGGATCGTGCCCACCGGTTCGGCGGCCATGGCCGGCGTGGCGGTGGCCACCATGGCCAGCGTGGCCACCCCGACGAGTACGGACCTGCGTGGAAGACCCATCTTCTACTCCCTCCGACCGGCACCGACCGTCCAACTGTTCGTGACGAGTGAATCGATGAATGCCGATCAAGCTGAGGGTAGGTGGGGGTAAACCGGAATTCAAACATGTCGACTTACCCATAACATCGAGAAGATGGCCCCTAGGGGAGGCGGCTGCGGGACGAACCGGGGACCTGCCCGGATTCATGACCGTCGAAAACGGGCAAGGCTGTGGGTCATGGAGAGTCACCTCGCCGTGCTGCTGTCGCTGACCGCCGTCTGGCTCGCCGCCGGATGGCTCGCGGACGGGCTGCCCCGGCTGGACCACGCCCGCACCCTGCGACGGCGCACCGGATGGGTGCTCGCCCTGACGCTGACCGGCCTGGGGCTGACGGCCGCCGTGCTGGTCGCGGGGCTCTCCAGCGCCGGCGCGACCGCCGCCGACCGGGCGGCCGCCGGGCTCACCCTCGCCGCGCTCCCCGCGCTCGTGGTCGCCGCCTGCACGGTGCGCCGGGTACGCCGGCTCCGGGCGGGT
>NZ_JBEZDR010000058.1:0-8826 GCF_040648415.1 Nonomuraea sp. NPDC049141 | reverse complement strand
CGAACAAACAAGTCACGAACGACCCGGCCCCTTCGCTCCAGCCCCATTACAGGACCTTCACCACTACTACGAGCCGGTCCGCCGGCGCGCCCGGCGACGGGTACTCTGACGATGCCTCCAAGGTTCCCCGAGGTCACAGCTCTCCCCTGTCACCCGCCGAAGCGAGCAGTGTCCGAACACACCTTCTCCTGTTCCACTCGAACGCCGCAGACCGGACTCGCGCCACCTCCATGCCGGACACCGCCTGGCCCATAAGCGGACACCCGCCAGGCTCATCCCGGAGTCGTATTCACTCCCCGGTTTCGATGTCATCTGTTCCGATTTCGACACGTCATCAGTGGTTTACTCGCGTTCGCCTTTCCGGTCCCTACCTGACGCCTTTCCAGCGCCTTTTCCTCATCGCTCACCACGACTGTCTTCAGCAAACGCGGCATGAGGTGGTTTGGAGTCTCCCTCCGCAGGGCGACCCCGAAGGGCCACAACCTTCATCGTCCGAGCAGCATCGCTTCAGATCATTCGCCTACATCGAACTCTCCTTCACGTTCAGGACACACGAATACGGCAGAAACGGGCCGCATCGGAGCTGACGGACCGATTTCTTCATCGGATGTAACCGCAATGTCGTGTCCGGCGGCGCGGCAAGGGACCGGCTTACCTACTAGCAGCACGCCAGGCATGACGTGCGGCTCCAGCCGGACGCGGCCCCTTTCTGCCGTATTTAAGGCCCGCCGCTCCCGATCGTGTCCCCAGCCGCCAGGTAGCGGGATCACGATTGCGGTTCGTGATCGTTTCCGAGCGGTGGCTGTGGCTGGCTCGGTTATCTCTTTGGCATGATCAACCGCGTGCGGATAATGCGGGTCGACCGACCTCGACCTGGAGCGGGCCCAAAAGCCTTTACGCCGATCCCCGCCTTCCGTCATGATCAAGCATGGCGATGACGCAAGAACTGCTCGCTTGTGTACGGGGCCGGATGCCGGGCCGCGCCGCCCGCACCGCCGGAGTCCGGGCGCTACCGGTTGTGCTCGCTGTCCTCGCCGTCCTCGTGACGGCCGGCGGTGGCCAGGCCGCGTCCCGTACGGCCGTGGCCGGGGTGCCCGCCGAGGCGCGCGATTCGTCCTCCGGCCCTCCCGTGGTGCTGCCGAGGATCGACTGCGCGGCCCTCGCCGGGCAGGACCTGTCGGGGACGCCCGGCGCTCCGGCGGTCATCGGGTCCGCGACCGCGACGATCTCGCCGGTCGGCTGGGCAGCCTGCGAAGTCAAGGGAACCGCGGCGCCGCAGATCCAGTTCGACGTGCTCCTCCCCACCACGACGTGGCGGCAGCGGTATCTGCAGACCGGGTGCGGGGCGTTCTGCGGGAGCGTCGACATCTACGCCGACGCGACGGACGGGTGCGTGCCGCTGACCCGCGGCGACTTCGTCATAGCCACCGGCAACGGGGGACACGTCGGCGTCTCCGGCTTCGACGGCACGTTCGGTGCCGATCCGCAACTCCGGGTCGACTTCGGCTACCGGTCCGACCACGTCGTCGCGCTCGTCGCCAAGCGGCTCATCGCGCTCTACTACGGACAAGGCCCGCGCTACTCCTACTTCGACGGCTGCTCGCAGGGCGGCCACGAGGGGATGACCGAGGCGCAGCGCTACCCGCGCGACTTCGACGGCATCATCGCCGGCGCCCCGGCGTCGTTGTTCACCTCGCTCATCGTGTGGTCCACGGGCTGGCACGCCACGGCCAACACCGACGCGCAGGGTCGGCCCATCATGACCGCTGCCAAGCTTCCCGCGCTGCACGCCGCTGTCATGCGCGAGTGCGACGCACGGGACGGCCTGGCCGACGGCCAGATCGACGACCCGCGTGCCTGCGCGTTCGATCCGCGGAGCCTGCGCTGCGCGACAGGAACCGACAGCGCGGACTGCCTCACCGACGCGCAGATCGATGCCGTACGCAAGCTGTACGACGGGCCACGCGACGAGCGGGGCCGGCGGATGTACCCGGGGGGCGAGCCCGTGGGCTCGGAAGCGAACTGGGCCCGCTGGGTCACCCCGACCGCCACCGGCGTCCCGGCCGTGGCCGAGGGCAACGCGACGAGCGCGCTGAAGTACCTCGCCTACCCGTCTGCCCGGCCGTCAGCGACACTGCATGACCTGCACTACGACTCGGCGACGTTCCGCGATATCTACCGGCAGGCCGGCGTCTACGACGCGAGCAACCCCGACCTGACGGCCTTCCGCGCCGCAGGCGGGAAGCTCCTCCTCTGGCACGGCTGGGCAGACCAGGCAATCTCGCCCTACGGGACGATCGCCTACTACCACGCCCTCACCGAGCGCATGGGCGGGACGGACGCCACGCAGCAGTTCGCCCGCCTGTTCATGCTGCCGGGCGTCGCCCACTGCGGTGACGGTCAGGGACCGGACGCGATCGACGCGCTCACCCCCACCCTCGCCTGGGTCGAGAACGGAATCGCACCCGACCGGCTCGTCGCCACGAAGCGTCAGGACGACACCGTCGTACGGACCCGGCCGGTCTACCCCTATCCGACCGTCGCACGCTACGACGGGAGCGGCAGCATCGACGACGCGGCGAACTTCGCACCGACACCGCCGCCCACGCGCTACGAGGACGACATCCCCTGGCTCGGGTCGTTCCGCTCCGGCTACGAGCAGACCTGCGGCTGGCACGACGGCCGCTGGTCCTGCACCCTGGCGCAACGGCCGAGCTAGCTGGGCGGCTTGGCGCCCTACTCCAGAACCGCGGCCAGGACCACTTGGTCCGTCACCGCCCCGCTCGCGCTCCACCGTGCCGCATTACAGCAAAGCAGCGCCCTCACGACCGAGGCGCCAGACTGGCGGCGGTTGCGCAGGTCGAGCTCGTCGACGTCGAGGGCCAGCACCTCTTCCGCCCGGGCCGCGCTCTCGTGCAACAGAACAGGGTGCGGGTCGCGCAGCGGCAGGTTCTGCCGGGCGAGCAGCCGCGTGCCGGACCGCACGCTTGGCCCCGAGCTGACTGGAGCGAGCCATGGCCCGCCCACGACGATCGGCCTAGCTCAGACCCAGCACGATGAAGATCACGCCCAGCGCGTCGCGTCATCCATGATCAGCGGCGATAGCCCGGAGAACACCACGCTTACGAGCTCGTCTGCACCATTCGTGACTCAATGTGATGCAGTGAGACGTACCGTCACCACCGAAGCTACGACAGAGCCAACAGAAATGGGGGCGGCGGCAGGGAAGTCCACTGCCGCCCGCCCTTGCTTCAGAAGCGCTTCGTGTAGCGGGTGCCCCGGTAGTAGATCTTCACGCCGTCGGGCTCGGAGGCACTGTGCCCGAAGGAGTACTTGCCAATGTTACGAGAGCTAGTCTTACCGGGGGCGACCGCCACATAGTCGAAGTCGGACTGCCGGTCGCGCACAATCGAGTACTTGGTCCTGCTGGCGCAGTTGTTGGTCACCCGGACCTGCCACTTGGGATCGGACCAACCGTTGTTGTTCAGCTTGGTGCGGGTGGCTTTCACACAGGAGGGCCAGGCGGCGGCCGCGCGCTGGGCACTCGAACTCGCGACCGGGGTCAGGCCTGCGGCCGAGCCGGTAGCGGCCTGCGCGGTCAGTGGGGCGGCGAAGAAAGTGGCGCCCGCAACCAGGAGAGCAAGGACTCGCATCGGGTTCCTTCCGGAGTAGTGAGTTTCGCCGGGATGCGGCATATGCATCGTGGATACATCTCGTCGAATCGGTTCGCCCTGGGGGTCGTCCGGCCGGCGCAGGGCCACCGGCGACGGCCTGGGACTCGGCCTGTCGATCGTCGCCACCACCGTCCAGGTCCATCACGGCGCCCCGACCGCCCACGCCCCCTTGGAGGCGGCCGTGACGACGTGAGCGCTGCTTTTGAGGAGATCAGTTCCTGATCGGCGCCCTCGGACGAACAGGAAACGCATCCCCGGAGCGGTCGGTGTTGCGGGCCTTGAAGGTGCATTCACCCACGAACCTGACCGTCTTGCCAGGCTTGACGTTCATCCAGCTCTTCTGCTGCGAACCATTACCGATCAGGTTCTTGCACCAGCACGCCAAACGCGCCTGACCGGTCTTGTTGCCGTGGACATTTCTCTTTCCTCCGTCATCGATATCCGCGCGCCCCCGAATGGGAAAGGCGTCCGTGGCGCGGGCCCCGGTCGTATGCTGGCACGCGGCTTTCCGCTCGGCCAAGGGATCTTTGTCCAGAGGTCGTCCAAAGTGGCGCTCGCCCCATTGGACAAATGAAACCGCAGGTCAGAGCGCATCCACTTGGACATCGAGGAAACACCGCGCGCTTGTCCGGAACAGCATCTGGCCCTCGGCGTCTGTCCGCGGGCAACAACGACAACCACTTCTGGTCGCTCGCTGCCGTCTAGAGTCGCCCACCGCGAGGGGCGGGCACATGCGCCCAGCGCTCGCGGCAGCTCGCGCAGGCGGCAGCCCGGATGCCCGCAGATGTGCGCCGCGATGATTCGCCGCCGCTGCTGCCGAACAGTCCTTTCCGGCCTGATTGGGAGGTGTTCCTCAGGACATTGGAGCGGCTGCCGCTGGTTAGTCAGCCGTGGTTACGTGAGATCTACGATCGTGTGAAAGACCGCCGGTACAACGGCTCGTTCTTGTAGCCACTACGCGCGGCGTGCGCATCCTGCAGGCCGCGCTCGCATACATCAACACCCTGATGCTGCAGGACGTCCTGGCCGACCCCCAATGGGCCGAGCTGCTCAAGCCCACCGACCGCCGCGGACTGACCCCGCTGTTCTGGCAGCACGTCCAGCCCTACGGCGAGGTTCGACTGGATGTGGCCAAGCGTCTGCCACCGGGCGGCGGCGAGGGTGCCGCCCAGCGGCGCGAACCGGAGTAGCCCAGATTCTGCGGGCTCTTCCGATGAGGGCGGGCCGGTGCGACCTGCGCCGTCCAGCCGACTGTGGACGTTTTGTAGCAACACCGCGCCTGGCGCCATGGCATCGCCAACCATGCGTGTAAATAAACTTTGACATGGTGTCCGGGGCGCTTTACATTGGTTGATGTCAGCTTTGTTTTACGCGAGGAGCGGGCATGGCCTTCGAGGAAAAGCGCGCCTGGCTGATGATCTTGGTCTCCGTCGGCGCCTACACGATCTACGTGGCGACCGTCCTGAGCCGGGCCGGCGACGGCCCGCTCACCGACGTCGCCTACGCGGGAACTCTGCTGTGGACCATCGGTGGCGCCATCGTCGCCGCGATCGTGGCCAACATCGCGATGGCCATCGCGGGCGGCCACGGCAGCGACCGCACTGACGAGCGCGACCGTGAGATCAACCAGGTCAGTGAGCGCATCGGGCAGTCGATCGTCATCGTCGGCGCGCTCGCTGCACTGGTCATGGCCATCGCCGAGCTGCGCCACTTCTGGATCGCCAACGCCGTCTACCTGGCGTTCGTGCTGTCCTCGGTGCTCAGCTCGTTTGCCAAGATCATGGCGTACCGCAAGGGCGGCTTCCAGACGTGGTGAAGCCGACGCAGGTCACCAACACGATCCGGGCCCTGCGGTTCGCGCACGACGAGATGACCCAGGCCGAGCTGGCCGACCGGGTCGGCGTCACCCGCCAGACCATCATCGCGATCGAACAGGGTCGCTACTCCCCCTCGCTGGAGATGGCGTTCCGCATCGCCCGGGTGTTCCGGTCCGGACTCGACGACGTCTTCCAGTACCCCGACACCGAAGGAGACCCCTCATGAGGGCGATCGTCCAGGACGAGTACGGCTCGCCGCACGTGCTGAGCCTCGATGAGGTCCCGATCCCGACGCCCGGCGCCGACGATGTGCTGATCCGGGTGCACGCGGCCGGCATCGACTACGGCGTGTGGCACGTCATGACCGGGCTGCCGCTCATCGGCCGCCTCGGCTTCGGCCTGCGCCGGCCCCGCAACCGCGTGCCGGGCATGGACGTGGCCGGCGTCGTGGAGTCCGTCGGCGCCAACGTGACCGCGTTTCGCCCCGGCGACGAGGTGTACGGCGCGGCGACCGGCGCGTACGCGCAGTTCGCGCTCGCCCGCCCGGGCAAGCTCGCCCGCAAGCCCGCCAACCTGAGCTTCACCGAAGCGGCGGCCGTACCCGCGTCAGGGGTGACCGCGTTACGGGCCGTCGGCCAGGTCGCCGCTGGCGAGAAGGTGCTGGTCATCGGTGCCGGCGGCGGAGTGGGCAGCTTTGCGACGCAACTCGCGGTGGCCGGCGGTGCCCACGTCACCGCCGTGTGCAGCAAAGCCAAGGCCGACCTCGTCCGGTCGCTGGGCGCCCAGGCCGTCATCGACTACACGCGCGAGCCACTCACCGGGACGTACGATCTGATCATCGACATCGCGGGCATCCGGCCGCTGGCCCTGCTGCGCGGGCTGCTCACCGAGCGCGGCCGACTCGTCATCGTCGGCGGCGAGGGCGGCGGTCGGTGGTTCGGCGGGCTCAGCCGGCTGCTGGTCGCCCGGCTGATCACCCCGTTCACGCGCCAGCGCCTGGACTCGCTGATCGCGCTGACCCGCACCGCCGACCTGGACGCGCTGCGCGACCTCATCGAGGCCGGGGCCGTTCGACCGGCCGTCGGGCGCACGTACTCCCTGGCGGAGGCCTCCACCGCGGTGGGTGACCTGGCGGCGGGCAACGCGCTCGGAAAGCTCGTCATCACGGTTGATTGACCCTGGGGCGCCGGGATCAATATCCTGCGGCGAGTCTTGGCAAAGAGGTGCATCCGATGACGGTCGACAGCGCCCCGAGATGACGTCCGATAGTTGGACGCGAGGGCGCCGAGAACGCACTGGTTGGTACATATCCGACTGGGCCAACAGCGCCTTCTCGACGACCGTCATCTCCGTGTTCCTGGGGCCGTATCCCTCGCCTCCGCCCGCCGCTTCCGCCATCTGCTGGCCGACCGCTCGAAGAGGCCATCCCCACCCGGACCATCTGGCGCAACCCCCCACCGGCCTTCGTCCTTCACGCCCGCAGCCTTGCTGTCGTCGACATACTTGGCTAGCGATCCGCAGCGAGCGCCCCGCTAGATGTAGCCTGCGGCGGCCGGTGTCAGGCGAGGCGGTTAGCAGGGCGCCCAGGTAGCCGACGGAGGTCTCCAGCGACTGGCCGGCCCTGCCCTGGTCGGCCCTGCCCTCGTTGGCCAGCAGCACCAGCGCGTACAGCCGCCAGGGTTCGGCGAGATGCGCCGGCCCGCCTCGCAGGAGGCTGACAGCAGATCCAGCGTCCAGGCCGGCACCCTGACGTAGGAGTCGCCGGTGCCACGAGGCAGGCGCAGCGCAGCGTGTCGGACCGCGCTTGGCCCCCAGCGGACTGGAGCGAGCCAGCCATGGCCCGCCGACGACGTCGGCCAGCAACTCGCGGCGGGCGCCGTCCAAGGTCTTCTCACTCACGCCCAGCGCATCGGCCACCCAGCATCGCCGCGCACGCGCCGGAGCCCGGCCACCGCCCAGACCGCGGTATCAACGCCTCGTACATCGCCCACGCGGCCACCGCCAGAGCGCCGTGCAGCGGCGAACGCAGCAAGCCCGATGGCACCTGGACATACCCTCCGCGGGCCGACACTGTCCTGCCAGGAGGCGGGGCCTCATCTTGGGCGCCCGGATCCGCGTCCGCGGCCTCGTGAGCCGCCATCGCGGCACTCATGCCAGATCCCGCCGCAGACCGTGGAGGGCCCCTGGCCGCATGCCTGGGACACAGGGTCTCCCCCGCCGATGTCCGGGCCTGGTGGTGTGTCCCCATTCCCGCTCCGCCGCAGTGATGGGGCGAGATGATCTTTGCCCGCGTCCTGCCCGCCGAGCCCGACATCCGGCGTCACACCGTGTCGCGGGATGGCAAAGCCGCGCATCGCAGCGATCACGCAAAAAGCCAGGTCAGATGATGTCTGACCTGGCTGGCGAAGAGTGCCCCCTGTAGGATTCGAACCTACGCACCCGGCTCCGGAGAGGATTGCAGAAATACTCAGCCTTGCCGGGTTGACCTGCAAAAACATCCTGACAGCCCGCAGTCGGAACCTCTCCGGTCCACGATGGGTCCACGGACAGGGCTGTACCCCTCTCCAGAGAAGAGCCATAAGGAGACCCTGACGAGCAGATGCTGTCAGCAGGCTTCGCCAGAATAGGGATGGTGAACGTTCCCATAGCCGGTCCTGGCTCACCGGCATCATTACCTCAGGTCCATCCCGTCGATGATCGAACTGATATGGGACTCCACGTCTACCGTGTCACGAAGTACGACCCGGCCGACCGCGATGAATCCGGCTGCTACGTCGGTCTCGAGGAGGTATACAGCGACCATGGCCCGGTGGAAGCGGCCTACCTGGCGTCTGTGGCGGCTTTCGCCGATGAAACCGGCATCACCCACCTCACCATCCGGGATCCCGGGGTGACCGGCTTCGTCAACTTCGGCGTGGAGCCTCCGATCGACGGTCACGGCCTGGCTGAGCTGTTCCCGCCTGACTTGACGGGTTACCACGATGGGGCGCGGGTGCCGATGGCTGTGGCCCTGAAGTTGGTCCGGGCGATGCTGCGCGACAATGGCGCCTGGTGTCGCTTGGAGGTCGAGGACCGCTTCTTCGTCCACGTCGGCGACGACCAGTATGTCTATGTCGGCAGCGTGCTACCGTGCCCGCACGCTGTGGCCCTCACCCACCAACGAGGACTCTTCGCCGAACCGATCGACCAGTCACCGTACGACCCGCAACTCGATGAGGACCCCGCGCGGCGACGCCCCGCTGGTTTCAAGGGTGAGAGCTGGCCCCATCTACGGGTGAGTGTTGGCCCCACTGCGTGATCGGTTGATTGCGTTCTGGTGAGTTTTGGCCCCACCC
>NZ_JBEZDR010000057.1:4766-9455 GCF_040648415.1 Nonomuraea sp. NPDC049141 | reverse complement strand
ACTGGGGTGGCACAACCGACCGGGAAACCGGCGGAACATGAAGGCCCCAGGCCCTACCGCCAGGAGACGCCACCGCGCCAGCCCCCGACCCTACGCGGTGAATTTCGCGCGAGTTGATCGATTACATAAGAAAAGTGCTTCTGAGCTGGGAGATGGGGCTTGTCTAGAGTCCTGTCCGCGCCAGATCGAGAAGCACTTTCCACGTGAAGACTATCGTCTCCCACCGCACGATCACCGCCTCCGCCGACGGCACGGGACTGCTGTCCCACGCCGGGAGCGTCCTGCTGCTCAAGACCCTGCATCTCACCGGCCTGGACCGGGCGCTGTCGGACCAGCTGGAGCGCTGGCGACCAGAGCGCACGGTGCACGATCCCTGCAAGATCGTGGCCGATCTGGCCGTCAGCCTCGCGCTGGGCGGGGACTGCCTGGCCGACATCGCCCTGCTGCGTGCACAGCCCGAGTTGTTCGGACCTGTGGCCTCCGACCCGACCGTCTGCCGCCTGATCGAGCGGCTCGCCCGCGATGAGGTCAAGGCGTTCAAGGCCCTGCGCGCGGCCCGCGCCCTCGCCCGCAGGCGGGCCTGACAACTGGCAGGAACGACGGCGCCGGGCAGTGACGGCGAGCTGATCCCCCTCGACATCGACGCCACCATCGTCATCGCCCACTCCGACAAACAACAGGCGGCACCGACCTGGAAGAAGACCTTCGGCTTCCAGTGCGCCATGAGGCGCTCTGGCGTATCCCCGGCATAGCTGGGAGGAACTCGGAAGGAGGTTCCTGGGCCTAATGACTTACCCGATCCGGAAACGGTGACGGGACCAGAGCATGTCAGGAAACTGGCGGCCATGCCGAGACGCTGCGGATGGCGCGCCAGGAGGCCCGCGTGACATGGCGAAAGCTGGATTGCCTGAACCCCAATCTCCAGCGGAGGCAACGGAGACTCCACCGGCAAGGCGTCTGAGGCCGGTGCCGTCGACTGCGGTGGCTTGATGGAAGGGCCGCCGCACCTTTCAGTCGGCGGAGCGACGCCCAGTCAGGGTGTTGAAGGAGATGAGTGGGGCGCCTACCTCACGCTGTTACGTACGTCGGAGACGAACATGGGATCGCCTACGGGATGCGAGTCCTACGGCGACGGAGTGCCCGTAGTAGTCGCAGGGGTCACGGCCTGCCGGGGAGGACGGGAAAGCCGTCCACAGGGCCAAGGGGCACAGGTGATCGGACATCCCGGTCTGGGAGGTATGCGAAATGCAGAGCGCCGAAACGGTGCTGGGTGTCCTGCGTGAACGCGGCAGGCGCGGCCGGTCGTGTGAGGAGTTGTATCGGCAACTGTTCAACCCGCAGTTGTATTTGCTGGCCTACGGGCGGCTCTACTCCAATCACGGAGCGATGACGCCCGGGACGAGCCGGGAGACCGTGGACGGCATGTCGCTGGGCAAGATCGGACGCGTCATCGACGCGCTGCGCCACGAGCGCTTCCGGTGGAGTCCCGCACGAAGGATCCACATCCCGAAGAAGAACGGCACACGCCGCCCGCTCGGCCTTCCTTCCTGGACAGACAAGCTGGTGGCCGAAGTGGTGCGCCTGCTGCTGGAGGCCTACTACGAGCCGACCTTCCGCGACGCCTCTCACGGGTTTCGGCCAGGTCGCGGCTGTCACACCGCGCTCCGCAAGGTCGCGGACACGTGGCAGGGCACGACCTGGTTCATCGAAGGGGATATCGCCGACTGCTTCGGCAGCCTCGACCACGACGTCATGATGACGAGGCTGGCGGCGAACATCCATGACGGCCGGTTTCTTCGGCTGATCAGGCACATGCTGCAGGCCGGATACCTGGAAGATTGGATCTTCAACGCGACGCTCAGCGGTTGTCCGCAGGGCGGGGTCGCGTCACCGATCTTGTCCAACATCTATCTGGACCGGTTGGACGTCTTCGTCGAGACCGTCCTCATCCCGGAATACACCCGAGGAGGCTCCCGGAAACCGAACCGGGAGTATCACAGGACGTACTACGCGATGCGCAGAGCCCGCGAACGCGGCGATCTCGCCACCTTCCGGGCGCTGCGCCAACGGCTGCGGTCCTTGCCCAGCTCAGATCCCCGAGATCCGGGCTATCGCAGGCTCCGCTACATCCGTTATGCCGACGACATCCTGTTCGGGTTCGCCGGACCCAAGGCCGAAGCCGAGCAGATCAAGGCACGCCTGGCCCAGTTCCTGCATGAAGACCTCAAGCTCGAATTGTCGCCGGACAAGACCCTGATCACCCATGCCCGCACCCAAGCGGCACGGTTCCTCGGCTACGAGATCACCGTTCAGCACAGCAGCACAAAGGTCACGAACCGGCGGAGGTCCGTCAACGGCGTGATCCGGCTGCGGGTGCCGATCCCGGTGGTCAAGGCCTACTGCACTCGCTACCTCGACCGCGGCAAACCCGTGCACCGCTCCAACCTGTTCGCCGCCCCGGACCGGGACATCATCAGGACCTACGGAGCCGAGTACCGAGGCATCGTCCAGTACTACCTGCTCGCCAGCGACGTATTCCGCCTCGCCCGGCTCCGCTGGGTGATGGAAACCTCGCTGCTCAAAACGCTCGCCGGCAAGCACCGCTCGACCGTCGCGACCATGGCCCGGAGATACAAGGCCAAAGTCGACACCCCGGTCGGACCCCGCACGTGCTTGCAGGTCATCACGGAGCGTCCCGGCAGGAAGCCGCTGGTCGCGCGGTTCGGCGGGATTCCGCTGCGGCGGCAGAGAACCGCACTGGTCATCGACAAGTCCATGACCAGGACCGTTGTCCGGCGCAAGGAACTGATCTCCAGGCTCCTGGCCGGACGCTGCGAGATCTGCGGCGAAACGGACGACATTGTCGTCCACCACGTTCGCAGCCTCGCGGACCTGACCGACCGCAGGCAGCCGCACCCGGCCTGGGTGACGGTGATGGTCAAGAAACGGCGAAAGACCCTCGTGGTCTGCCGTGACTGTCACACCACCATCCACGCCAGCGGCTGACGGAACCACGAAGATCACTGGAGAGCCGTCTGCGGTCAAAGCCGCACGGGCGGTTCGGGCCGGAGGTCACCGGAAAAGGACCCGCGCTCCGCGCGGGCACCTCGCCGGTGGCCTACCGGTGCTCCGATGACGGTACTTCGTCGTGGACATCAGCAGGAACGGCCGGGGCCCACCTTCGCCGACCACGGCCTGGGTGGTTCCGGCGAACCCCTGGCCATCATGCTGCGGCTGGGCAACGCTCGCTCCAACACCGCCGCCGACCACATCGAAGCCACCCGCCTGGCCCTGGCCCAGCTGCGCAAACACCGCAGACGCCAGGTCCTCATCCGCACCGACTCCGGCGGCGGCACCCACGAGTTCCTGTCCTGGCTCACCAAACCAGGCCGCCGCCTGTCGTACTCGATCGGGTTCACCCTCACCGAGGAGATCCAGCACGCCGTCCTGCGCCTGCCCAACAGCGCGTGGACGCCCGCCTACGACGCCGACCGGCAAGTGCGGCCCGGCGCCTGGGTGACCGAACTGGCCGGCCTGCTCGACTTGTCCGGCTGGCCCAAGGGCATGCGCGTCATCGCCCGCAAAGAACGCCCGCACCCCGGCGCCCAGCTGCGCTTCACCGACGTCGACGGCTGCCGCGTCACCTGCTTCGTCACCGACGCCAAACGCGGCCAGCTCGCCGACCTGGAACTGCGCCACCGCCGCCGGGCCCGCGCCGAAGACCGCATCCGCTGCGCCAAGGACACCGGCCTGGCCAACCTGCCGCTGCACGACCTCGCTCGCAACCAGATCTGATGCGAGCTCGTCGCCCTGGCCTGCGAGCTCCTCACCTGGACGCAGATGCTGGCCCTGCCCGCCACCGCAGCCCGCGCCTACGAGCCCAAGCGCCTGCGTCTGCGGCTGTTCGCCGTGGCCGGACGGCTGGCGCGTGGCGGCCGCCGTCTGCGCCTGCGCATCGCCGCCCGATGGCCCTAGGCCCGCGACATCCTCACCGCTCTTACCCGCCTGCAAGCCCTGCCGGCCCCGCCCTGACCAGCCACCAAACCGACCCCACGACCAGGAAAGGACACCCCGCGGGCCTGTGGAACCCCGCCCACCCGGCGCGACAGCTGGCGACCCGCTGACTCTCATTAGATCGAGGTTAACGCTCCCTATTGTCCGCGCCGGATGAATTCTGCTTCTTTCTGCGCCCGCAATGCTTCTTCCTCACTGCGCAGTGCCGAGAGGGTCACGCTGAGGTTGGTAAGGGCGTCAGCGAGGTGGGGGCGGTGGGTTCCGGCATTCGTCTCAGCCAAGCGTCTGTAGATGGTGATGGCCTCCTCTTGGGCGTGGAGGGCTTCTGCCGGGCGGCCCAGCAGCAGAAGCGTCATTCCGAGGCTGGTCAGAGAGTCGGCAAGGTCCTGACGATGATGCTCAGGGTGGGTTGCGGCGAGTTGCCGGTAGAGAGTGACAGCTTCTTGCTCGGCGTTGCGGGCTTCGGCCAGCCGATCGAGTTGTGTGAAGGTGACGCCCAGGTTGAACAGGGATTTGGCGCAGTCGTGGCGGTGTTCGTCAGGATCGGCATCGGCCAGAAGCCGGTAGAGGGCGATGGCTTCCTGCTCGGCCTCGAGGGCTTCGACCCACCGGTCCAGTTCCGAGAGGGTCTTGCCGAGGTTGGTGAGTGACTTGGCGAGGTCGAAACGGTGATCA
>NZ_JBEZDR010000057.1:0-4669 GCF_040648415.1 Nonomuraea sp. NPDC049141 | reverse complement strand
CAGGACGTCGGAAAGGTCCGGGCGATATCGGTCGGGATCGGTAGTGGCTAGAAGCCGGTAGAGGGTGACGGCCTCCTGCTCGGCCTCGAGGGCTTCGACCCACCGGTCCAGTTCCGAGAGGGTCTTGCCGAGGTTGGTGAGTGACTTGGCGAGGTCGAAACGGTGATCATCAGGATCTGTGGTGGCCAGTTCACGGCGGATGGCGACCGCTTCCTGCTCGACCTCAAGGGCTTCGGCAGAGCGGCCAAGTTCCGAGAGAGTCACGCCGAGGCTGGTCAGGACGTCGGAAAGGTCCGGGCGATATCGGTCGGGATCGGTAGTGGCTAGAAGCCGGTAGAGGGTGACGGCCTCCTGCTCGGCCTCGAGGGCTTCGGCCGGGCGGTCCAGTTCCGAGAGGGTCTTGCCGAGGCTGGTCAGGGCGTCGGCAAGGTCCGGGCGGAAGCGGCTGAGGTCGGTACTGACCAGATGCCGGTAGAGGGCGATAGCCTCTTGTTCGACACTCAGCGCTTCGGCCGGGCGGTCCAGTTCCGAGAGGGTCTTGCCGAAGTTGGCGAGCGAATCGGCGAGGTCGGAACGGTGATTATCGGGATCCGTGGCGATCAGCTCGCGCCGGATGGCGATGGCCTCCCGCTCGACCTCGAGGGCTTCGGCAGAGCGGCCGAGTTCTGAGAGGGTCACGCCGAGGCTGGTCAGGGACTTGGCGAGGTCCGGGCGGTAGCCGCTGGGATCGGCTGTGGCCAGAAGTCGGTAGAGGGTGACAGCTTCCTGCTCGACGTCCAGAGACTCGGCCGGGCGGTCCAGTTCCCACAGGTGCTTGCCTCGTTCCATGAGCGACCGAGCTCGCTCAGCCTTGGCGGTTTCGTTCGGGACCCTGGCCACGGTCTACCTCTCAATCCACATCAAGCTCAATCCACATCGAGCAGCGACCGCTGCGGTATCTCCAAGGTTTCGTGATACTCACGTTTGCTCTGCAGCAACAGTGTTCAGGAAGATCACCAGTATCCTGTCATTTCCGCAGTGGATGTAGCGACGTGAGTGCCTGCCATATATCGACTGTTTCCTGCCGTTTCTTGGCTCGGCCTCGCTGATCAGGGGTCATCACTGTTCTCGTGGCCACGGCTGCCCGTGTCGCGAGAGGCGCCGATACGCAGCAGGCTGGCACGAGGGAGATTATCTTCTCGGGTTGCGTTGCGGGCTGCGCGGCCTGCGCAGGCGGCCCGCTAGGCTTCGCTTTAACCCCTCAAACAGGCGTTCGGCCCACTTGAGGTCGTTATAGACTGCCTGTCGGGCATCGCGGGCATCTACGGCATGTTTCAGAGTTTCTGCCGCATTTCGCGGCTACTTACCGTTCTCGCCGCAGGCCGCCGCCGCACGCGGTCACCCAGTTGAAAGGGCATGGCCATCACAGACGTCCTCTTGCACGGCAAGTCGAGAGCCACCGTCTCACCGTGGATCTGACGAATCTCGGAAGGCGGTGGCCCGATGCTGCTCAGGATGGCCCGATGGTTTGATCGACCGCAGGAGTTGACGCGCCCGGCGAACGAGGATCGGTTTCGCACCTCGATTCGGCGGGCGCTAGCGTTGGTCGGCTGGCTGAGTTTCGCCGGCGGCTGCACGGATTGCTGACAGGCCGGGCCGATGCGCTGTTCGAGCTAATCGACGCCATCATGTGTGCCGATCACCCGGTGACCTCTGTAGTGCAACTGTCGCTGGAGCCCGAGTTCCGCCGCGGCCACGGCGCGTTGTATGACGCGCTGGCCGCCGGGAGTATCGACGCCGACGCGTTGGCTGATCTGCTGGCGGAGTTCCTGCCGGCGACCGGTCCCCCGAAGACCGCAGTGCCGTCACGACGAGGCCGCCGCTGGGGAGGCCGCGGCGAGGAACTGCGCACCGGCGACATCGCGGTGGTGGGATCGAACGAGTATGCCGATTGGGGCGCCAACCTGCTGCCCTGGTCCGAATGTGAGCCGCTTCTGGAAGGGTTCTGCGAGCAGGTCGGCCTGCCCAGTACGGGGGCCGGCTTCGTCGCGCACCTGCGCAGTAATCACCTGGTGGCCGCCGCGGAGTTGGACGCCGGGTATGAGGACAACACCGACCTGGTGATCAGCGACGATGGGGTGCCCACCGTCAAGCGGCGCCGCGGCCAGCAGACTCTAACCTTGGGCTTTCGCCATGAATTTCGCCGGGCTTGATCGTTTGCACAAAAAGAGCACGTTTGGGCTGGAAGGATGAGCTTGTCGAGAGTCCTGCCCATGTCAGTTCAGAAGGCACTCTTCGCGTGAAAATTAGAGCCTCCCACAGCAAGATCACCGCATCCTCCGGCGGCGTGAGTGGCTCCAGTCTGGGCAGCATCGGTCGAATCTTCGCCGATCGCGCACACATGGAATTGTCGGCGTTCGCTCCGGTTGGTGCGAGCCTGAGGCATGATGTGCAACGTGCCGCCCATGCAAGCAGCTCGTTCCAGGATGGCGTTAGGTGTGTTTGGCGGGGCTCTCGCCTTGATGCTCGCTTTCGGTATTGCTCTGATGGGAGGCTGGGTCCCCTGGTCACCGACGACTGGCATGCCGGAGGCGAGTGACATGCCCAGCGTCCCTTCGGACGCTGTCGAGCCGGAACGGATCTCGGCCAGAGAGCGTGCAGTTTTCCTGGCGACGTTGAGTGCCATCGATTCGCAGCTCATAGTCGATCAAGAAAGCGCGGTGCACTACGGCATCAACACGTGTTTGGACATCCTGGAGGGTGTCGACGACGGCGAGCCGGGACTAGTGGAGAAACGGGTGCGCTTCCGGTTCGAGCGCGGAGGCACCGACGTTAGCCAGAGCCAAGCACAGGAGATCGTGAAGGCCGTCAAGGTGTGGTGCCGCTAACTAGAGAGCCGGCTGTTGCCCGGCACCCCACGCATGATCAGCTTGCCTAGCCGTGATGGTTAGCCTCGGGCTTTGCGGTGCATTTCGCGCGGGTTGATCGACTACATGAGAAAAGTGCGTCTGAGCTGGGAGGATGGGCTTGTCTAGAGTCCTGTCCACGCCAGATCGAGAAGCGATTTCCACGTGAAGACGATCGCCTACCACCGCGCCCTCACCGCCTCCGCGGACGGCACCGGGCTGCTGTCTCATGCCGGGGGCCTGCTGCTGCTCAAGACCCTGCACGTCACCGGCCTGGACCGGGCGTTATCGGCCCAGCTGGAGCGCTGGCGGCCAGCCCGTGCGGTGCATGATCCCGGTAAGATCGTGGCCGACCTCGCCGTCGCCCTCGCGCTGGGCGGCGACTGCCTGGCCGACATCGCCCTGCTGCGCGCCCAGCCGGAACTGTTCGGCCCCGTCGCCTCCGACCCCAGCGTCTCCCGCCTGATCGACCGGCTCGCCCGCGATGAGGTCAAGGCGCTCAAGGCCCTGCGCGCCGCCCGCGCCCTGGCCCGCCAGCGCGCCTGGGAACTGGCAGGAACGTCGGCGCCGGGCAGCGACGGTGAGCTGATCCCGCTGGACATCGACGCCACCATCGTCATCGCCCACTCCGACAAACAGCACGCCGCTCCGACCTGGAAGCATACCTTCGGTTTCCACCCGATGACGGTCTTCGCCGACCACGGCCCGGGCGGCTCGGGCGAGCCGCTGGCCATGGTGCTGCGGCCGGGCAACGCCGGCTCCAACACCGCCGCCGACCACATCCAGGCCACCCGCCTGGCCCTGGCCCAGCTGCCCCAACATCGCCGGCGTCAGGTGCTCATCCGCACCGACTCCGGCGGCGGCACGCACGAGTTCCTCACCTGGCTGACCAAGCCTGGCAGGCGGCTGTCGTACTCGGTCGGATTCACCGTCACCGAGCAGGTGCAGCAGGCCGTGCTGCGCCTGCCGAAAAGTGCGTGGACGCCCGCCTACGACGCCGACCGTCAGGTACGGCCCGGCGCCTGGGTCGCCGAGCTGACCGGCCTGCTGGACCTGTCCGGCTGGCCCAAGGGCATGCGCGTCATCGCCCGCAAAGAACGCCCGCACCCCGGCGCCCAGCTGCGCTTCACCGACGTCGACGGCTGCCGCGTCACCTGCTTCGTCACCGACGCCAAACGCGGCCAGCTCGCCGACCTGGAACTGCGCCACCGCCGCCGGGCCCGCGCCGAAGACCGCATCCGCTGCGCCAAGGACACCGGCCTGGCCAACCTGCCGCTGCACCACTTCACCCGCAACCAGATCTGATGCGAGCTCGTCGCCCTGGCCTGCGAACTGCTCGCCTGGACGCAGATGCTCGCGCTGCCCGGCACCGCAGCCCGCGCCTACGAGCCCAAACGCCTGCGCCTGCGGCTGTTCGCCGTGGCCGGACGGCTGGTGCGCGGCGGCCGACGTGTGCGCCTGCGCCTGGCTGCTCGATGGCCTTGGGCCAGCGACATCCTCACCGCCCTGGCCCGCCTGCAAGCCCTGCCCGCACCCACCTGACCTGCTACAAACCGACCCTACAACCAGGAAAGGACACCTGCGGGCCCGTGGAACCCCGCCCACCCGGCGCGACAACCGGGTCGGCGCGCTGACCACAGCACGCATTCAACCCTCAGCCGAACTACTCAGCCGACTACACCTTGCTCACGTAGGGTCGGGGGCTGGCGCGGTGGCGTCTCCTGGCGGTAGGGCCTGGGGCCTTCATGTTCCGCCGGTTTCCCGGTCGGTTGTGCCACCCCAGT
>NZ_JBEZDR010000056.1:0-10745 GCF_040648415.1 Nonomuraea sp. NPDC049141 | reverse complement strand
CGGGCCCGCACCAGGGCGACGCCGGGGCCGGCGGTCCGGATGCCGAACGGCAGCCGCCCCAGCCGCACCCAGCGCGGCAGCACGTCCAGCAGCAGCACCGTGGGCAGGCCGGGGGCCAGCCCCCGGGTCCGGCGTACGGCCAGCGGGGAGAACGACATCACGGTGACGCGTACCGGATCGTCCGGTTTCGGCTCGGCCAGGCCGTAGCGGCGCAGCAGCGCGACGAGCCGGCGCTCGACGTTCCCGCCGTGACGGGAGGGGTGCTTGGTCTCCACCAGCAGCCGCACCGGCCGGCCCGCGGCCAGAACCGCGTCCAGCAGCCGCTCGAGGGTCAGCAGCCGGGTGTGCGACTCGTCCAGCACCTCGTCGCCGTCGGCGGGCGCGCAGCCGGGGTGCCAGGAGCCGAAGTCCAGCGCCTCCAGCTCCGCGAGGGTACGGGCGCTGACCAGCCCCTGGCCGTTGCTGGTGCGGTCGAGCCGACGGTCGTGCACGCAGACCAGGTGCCCGTCGCGGGTCAGCCGGACGTCGCACTCCAGCCCGTCCGCGCCCTCGTCGAGGGCACGCAGGTAGGCCGCGAGAGTGTGCTCGGGCAGGTCGTGGGAGGCACCGCGGTGGGCGAAGACGAGAGGGGCGTCCATCCCGCCCGTCCTAGAGGACCCGGCCCGGCTGCCCGTCCTCGCCGACCACCGGTCGCCCGGCGGCGGCCCACTCGCCCATCCCGCCCTCGACGTTGCGCACCTGGTCCCAACCGTTGCGCATGAGGTAGGTGACGACCTGCGCGGAGCGCCCGCCGGAGCGGCAGATGACGGCGACGTCGCGGTCGGTCGGCACTTCGGCGATGCGGGCCGGCAGCTCCATCATCGGCAGGTGGTGCGCGCCGGGGGCGTGGCCGGCGTTCCACTCGTCGTCCTCCCGGACGTCGAGCAGGTACGCGTCGTCGGCGATCTCGGGCACGGTCACGGTGGGAACCTGGGATCCGAACACGGGCCAAGCCTAGATCCTCGCCCGGCCGGCCGGCGGCGGGCCGGTCCCCGGCGTCACAGTCGGGTGACCCAGCGCGGGTTGGCCCGCGCCCAGTCCGGTACGCGGGTGCCGCGTACCGCCTCGAAGAGGCCGTTCCCGCCGTTGTCGAGGACCACGTACGACACCTGGTCGATGGTCTGTGGGTGGGAGGGGACCTGCACGCCGCGCAGCGCGTCGGCCGGCAGGTCGCGCAGCGCGAGGACCAGCTCCTCCAGCGGTACGCCGTTGGTGTCCACGGTCAACGAGCCGCCGACGGCGCGGATCACCTGGTCCAGCTTGACCGGGTTGGTCCGCAGCGACGTCTCGCTCGTGCGTTCCAGCACGGCCCGGAGCAGTTGCTGCTGGTGGGTCTGCCGGTCGTAGTCGCCGCCCGGCAGGTCGTAGCGCTGCCGGACGTAGTCCAGCACCTCGCCGCCGTCCATCTGCTGGCAGCCGGGCGGGAAGACGCGATCGGTGTGGATCGAGCGGACCTCGGTGTCGACGCACATGCGTACGCCGCCGAGCAGGTCGATGACCTTGCGGAAGCCGGAGAAGTCGATCAGGGCCGCGCCGTCGAAGCGGATGCCGGTCAGCCGGGCCAGGGTGGCCGAGAGCAGCCGGGTGCCGGGCTGGCCGCCCCCGCCGTGCTCGTACGCCGCATTGATCTTGTCCTGGCCGCCGCCGTAGCCGTTGCCGGCGGGGATGGCGACGAGCAGGTCACGGGGCACGGAGACCAGGTACGCCTCGCGCCCGCCGGCCGGGACGTGCACGATGAGGATGGTGTCCGAGCGGCGGTCCGCCGCGCTGCCGCTCTGCCACCGGTCGGTCCCCACCAGCAGGTAGTTGAGTGGCCCGTCGGGGTCGGTGCGCTTCTGGCGGGCGCTGGGGTCGAGCAGTTGCTCCCGCACGACGCTGCGCTCGTAGCGGTCGGTCAGGGTGCGTAGGCCCGCCACGGCGAGCCCGGCCAGCAGCACGAGGGCCAGGCCCAGGCCGAGCAGCAGTCGGGGCCAGCGGACGCGGCGCGGCCGGGCGGGCCGGGGAGCGACCCCCCGGCTCCGGCCGTCGTCCGCCGATCTGGACGTGACGCCTCCCCGCGACCCGTACGTGAACGCTTCTCACGTCAGGCTACGAGGCGATCAGGGCGGCCCGGGCCGCTTCGCCGACATTGCCCGGCCCGGGCTGCTTGGCGGGAATTGCCCGGCCGGGGCCGCTTCGCCGACATTGCGCGGCCCGGTCGGCCATCCGGCGGGCCGGTATCCCCGGGCGGGCCCGGCTACTCGCGGTTGGAGACCACCTCGGGGTTGGCGAAGACGAACTCGGCCAGCTTGTCCTGCTTCGCCGCGCGGAACATGTCCAGCGTCTGCGCGCTGAGCGTCTCGCGGGTGCCGTCGCTGTGGAAGGTGCCGCCGTTGGTCTTCAGCATCACCAGGTCGTTGCCGGTCACCCCGCGCATGGTGAAGACGAAGTCGGCGACCGGCACGCCGCCGGTGTCGAGGATGAACGCCTTTCCGGCCGCGTCCATCAGCTTGTTCAGCTTGATCGGGTTGGTCAGCGTCCCGTCCTGGGTGGCCTTCTTCGCCATCGCCTTGATCAGCTGCTGCTGGTTCTGCTGCCGGTCGTAGTCGCCGTTCTTGAGGCTCTTGCGCTGCCGGGAGTAGTCCAGCGCCGCCCAGCCCTCCATCTCGCGGCAGCCCTTTTTGTGCACCACGGGCGTCCGCTGCTTGCCGGTCTTCTTCGCGTCGGCGTTCCACATCGGCTTGCCGTCCACGTACGACATGTGGATCGACTCGACCTCCTGCTTGACGCAGATGCGGACGGTGCCGAGGGCCTCGATGACGTTCTTGAAGCCGCCGAAGTTGATGATCGCCGCGCCGTCGAAGCTGATGCCGGTCATCTTCTTGATCGTCTGCGCCATGAGCTGGGCGCCGCCCTCCCAGCCGCCGCCGTTGCGCGCGCCGGCCTGGAACGCCGCGTTGATCTTGTCGGTGCCGCCCGAGTAGCCGCTCTTCTTGAACGCCGGGATCTGCGCCTCGGTGTCCCGGGGGATCGAGATCAGGTACGCCTGGTCGTGCGTCGCCGGGATGTGCAGCACGATGATGCTGTCCGCCCGCACGTCGTCGGCGGCCCACCGCTCCCGGGCGTCCACGCCGAGCAGCAGCATGTCGATCGGACCGTCCAGGCTGGCGCCACCCTCGGCGTCGGTCTTGCCCGCGTCACCGAGCAGGTTGCGCTGGGCGATGTTGCCGGTGGCGCTGCTGATCAGGGCCTTGCTGCCGACGATCGCCGCGCCGCTGGCCACCATCAGCACGGCGCCGAAGATCAGGGTGAGTCGGGCCCAGAGCGGGTCCTTGCGGCGCGACCGCTTCCTCGCGGACCCGCCACCGGGCTTGCCGCCCTTGACGGGCTGCTTCGGGATGCTCGTGGAGGCCCGGACCGGGCCACGGGGGGACTCCAGCGCCGGAGGGCGACGGCTGGTCTGAACCGGCATGCGTGCTCCAGCTCGCGTTGTCAGGGGGCGGGATCACTTTACGGACGCTTTCCCGTCCTGGCGAGGTCGTCCGACCGTCAAATACCGTTCGTACGGCCGTCATCCAGGAGAACTGACCGAATGGACAGATCGATACGGCTGATCGGCGGTTGGCTCACAGGAAGCGGCCGGCCGGCCCTCCGAATCGTGATGACGTCCGTCGATCACGAGGGAGAGCCGGCCGGCGGCGCCGCTCAGTTTCCGGTGCCGTCCTTCTTCTGGTTGGCCTCGACCCAGGCAGTCATGGTGTCGGCCGACATGGCCTTGTACATGGTCAGCGCCTTCTCCTTGTCGGACACCACCACCGACTCCCCGTTGATGGTCTGGCTGCCGACGTGCGGACTGGTCACGAAGGTGAGGTTCTCGCCGCGCAGGTTGCGGAACTGCACCCCCATGTCGACCAGCGAGAAACCCTGGTCGACGGTGACCGCGGCGGTCACCGACTTGAGGAAGTCGTTCAGCTTCTTCGGGTTGGTCAGCGTGCCCGTGCTCGCCGCCTTGTCCATCAGGGCGCGGAGGAACTCCTGCTGGTGGCGCATCCGGGCGAAGTCGCCGTCCGGGAACTGCTTGCGCTGCCGGATCCAGTCCAGCGCCTCGGCGCCGTCCATGTGGTTGGTGCCCTTGGTGAACGTCCGGTACGGCTTGTGGATCGAGGTGACGGTCCGCTCGACCTTGAGGTCGACGCCGCCGAGCGCGTCGGTGACCTGCTTGAAGCCGGCGAAGTCGATCGCCATCACGTGGTCGAGCCGCACGTCCGTGAAGCACTCGACCGTCCGGACGGCCAGCGGCAGCCCGCCGAAGGCGAAGGCACCGTTGATCTTCCCCCGCTGCCCGGAGCCGCAGTCCGCGCTGGCGCTCTCCGGGATCGGCACGTAGAGGTCGCGGGGGATGGAGACCAGGTATGCCTTCTGGTGGTCCGACGGGATGTGCATCACGATGATCGTGTCGGCCCGCCACTTGCTGGACTTGTCCACCGGGGCGTCCGGGTCCCGGGAGTCGCTGCCGACCAGCAGGATGTTCAGCGCACCGTCCACCGCCTTGGCCGGGCGGCCCCCGGTGATCTCCGAGAACGGATCGGTGCGGGCCAGGTCGTCGTTGAGGCCGCGGGCGTAGAACCAGGCGCCCGCCCCGCCGAGCAGCGCGAGCACCAGCACCGCCACGCCGGCCACCAGGGCGATGCGGCCCCAGCGTGGGCGTACGCCCCGCCTGCCCGGCCGCTCCGGCCCGCCCGGACCGGTCGTCCCACCCGGCCCGCCGGGGCCGGCGGGACCACCCGGGCCACCGGCGCGTGGCTCGTCCGGGGACGGGGACCAGCGGGCCTCGGCGGGCCGGGCGCGGCCGGCGTCCCGGCCGGAGCCGGGCACCGAGGCGCGCCCGGCGCTGCGGTGCAGGTGCGGGAGCGGAACTCCGGCGGGCATGGTCGCTGACATGTAACTCAGGGTACGTACGCGCGGCCACTGTCGCCCCGTAGCGCCGCCGACGTGTGCGCCGACGGCTGGCACGCCCGCTAGACCATCCGCTCGCGGAAGTACTCGATGGTGCGGCGCAGGCCGTCCTCGGGCGCCACGGTCGGCTCGTATCCGAGCAGCTCGCGGGCGAGGGTCAGGTCCGGCCGGCGCATCTCCGGGTCGTCCGCGCTGCGGGTGATGTACGTCACCTCGGAGGCGCTGCCGGTGAGCGACACGATCGTCTCGGCCAACTCCCGCATGCTCATCTCGTGCTCGGTGCCGCAGTTGATCGGCCCCGTCTCGCGCGAGTCGAGCAGCAGCAGGATGCCGCGCACCAGGTCGGAGACGTAGCAGATCGAGCGGGTCTGGTTGCCGGTGCCGTGCACGGTGATCGGCTCGTCGCGCAGCGCCTGGGAGATGAAGGTCGGGATGGCCCGGCCGTCGTCCGGGCGCATCCGTGGGCCGTACGTGTTGAAGATCCGGACGATGGCCGTGTCCAGGCCCCGGCTGCGGTGGTAGGCCATGGCGGCCGCCTCGGAGAAGCGCTTCGCCTCGTCGTAGACGCTGCGGATGCCGATCGGGTTGACGTTGCCCCAGTACGACTCGCGCTGCGGGTGCTCCTTCGGGTCCCCGTACGCCTCGGAGGTGGAGGCCATCAGGAAGCGGGCGCCGTCGGCGACCGCGCGGTCCAGCAGGTGCAGGGTCGCCACCGAGCCGACGCGGAGGATCTCCACCGGCAGCTTCTCGAAGTCGGTCGGGCTCGCCGGCGAGGCCATGTGCAGGATGGCGTCGAACCGCTCGGCCAGCGCCGGGTGGGTCGGCAGGCCGTCGGAGATGTCGGCCTCGACCAGGGTGAAGTTCGGCTCGTCCAGCAGGTGGGCGACGTTCTCCTTCGACCCGGTGACGAAGTTGTCGAGCGCGACCACGGTGCAGCCGCGGGCCATCAGGGCGTCCACCAGATGCGACGGTACGAAGCCGGCGCCGCCCGTGACGAGGATGCGGTGACCGGGTCCGAAACGGGCGACAGCGTTCATGCCGGTCAGCCTACCGAGTGCCCAGGGCCGCCCCGGCGCAAGGAAGGGGCCCCCGTCGCCGGGGGCCCCTTGCGCACTGCTGCCGGCCGTCAGTGGGCGCCGGCGCCGGTCACGGCGCGCACCTCCAGCTCCGCGTACTTCTCCTCGTCGTGCTCCTTGGAGATCACGGTGCCGATCCAGCCGCACAGGAAGCCGAACGGGATGGACAGGATGCCCGGGTTGGACAGCGGGAACCACTGCCAGTCCTGCTCGGGGAACATCGAGGTGGGCGCGCCGGAGACCACCGGCGAGAAGAACACCAGCAGGACGGCGGAGAGCAGGCCGCCGTAGATGGCCCACACCGCGCCCGAGGTGTTGAACCGCCGCCAGAACAGGCTGTAGAGGATCGCCGGCAGGTTGCCCGAGGCGGCCACCGCGAAGGCCAGCGCCACCAGGAAGGCCACGTTCAGGTTCTGCGCGTAGATCGACAGCACGATCGAGATCGCGCCGATCACCAGGGCGGAGACCCGGGCGACCTTGACCTCCTGCCGCTCGGAGGCCTTCCCGTCCTTGATGACGTTGGCGTAGAAGTCGTGCGCCAGGCTGGACGAGGAGGCCAGGGTCAGGCCGGCCACCACCGCCAGGATCGTGGCGAAGGCGACCGCCGCGATGATGGCGAGCAGGGTGGCGCCGCCCAGGTCGCCGCCGAGGAAGTCGATGCCGAGCGCCTCGGCGAGCTGCGGTGCGGCCGTGTTGCCGGCCTTGTCCTGCGCAGTGATCGCCTCTCTGCCGACCAGGGCCGCCGCGCCGAAACCGAGGGCCAGGGTGAGCAGGTAGAAGGTGCCGATGATGCCGATCGCCCAGAGCACGCTCTTGCGGGCCGCCTTCGCCGTCGGCACGGTGTAGAAGCGGATCAGGATGTGCGGCAGCCCGGCGGTGCCGAGCACCAGCGCGATGCCGAGCGACAACAGGTCCATCTTGTTGTAGAAGGTCTGCATCGCGTTGCCGGCCACCTCCACGCCGTACCGCCCGCCCGGCTTGAGGAAGTTCTCTCCCTTGCCCGATGCCGCCGCCGCGTCGCCGAGCAGGGTGGAGAGGTTGAACTTGTAGTGCGCCAGCACCAGCAGGGTCATCACGAGGGCGCCACCCATGAGCAGGAACGCCTTGACGATCTGCACGTACGTGGTGCCCTTCATGCCGCCCACCGTGACGTAGATGATCATCAGGGCGCCCACCATGATGATGGTGGCCACCTTTGCGGTGTCGGCGTCCATGCCGAGGAACGTGGTGCCAGGCTTGATGCCGAGCAGTAGCGCGACCAGCGCGCCCGCGCCGACCATCTGCGCCAGCAGGTAGAAGATCGACACGGTGATGGTGGAGACGGCCGCGGCGGTCCGCACCGGGCGCTGGCGCATCCGGAAGGCCAGCACGTCGGCCATCGTGTAGCGGCCGGAGTTGCGCAGCAGTTCGGCGACGAGCAGCAGCGCGACCAGCCAGGCGACCAGGAATCCGATGGAGTAGAGGAAGCCGTCGTAGCCGTACAGGGCGATCATGCCGGCGATGCCGAGGAACGACGCGGCCGACATGTAGTCGCCGCCGATCGCCATGCCGTTCTGGAACCCGGAGAAGGAGCGCCCGCCGGCGTAGAAGTCGGTGGCCGTCTTGGTCTGCCGGCTGGCCCAGATGGTGATGACCAGGGTCACCGCCACGAAGACCAGGAACAGGGCGATGGTGAGGTTGCGGGCGGTGGTGTCGCCCGCCTCAGCCGCGAGGACCGTGTTCATGGCCCACCTCCCCCATCTCGGCGCGGATCCGGTCGGCGACCGGGTCGATCTTCCGGCCGGCGAACCGGGAGTAGAGCCAGGCGATGAGGAAGGTGGAGACGAACTGGAGCAGACCGAAGACGAGGGCGACGTTGATGTTGCTGCCGAAGAGCTTCGTGCCCATGAAGTCCCGCGCGTACGCGGACAGGATCACGTAGAGCGCGTACCACAGGAAGAACGCGACGGTCATGGGGAAGATGAAGCCGCGCAGCGTGCGTCGCAACCCGGCGAACTCGTCCGACCGCTGTACGGCCAGGTACCGCTCCGCCGCCGAGGCCGACGGCGTGGACGCGGGTGTGTCCGTGGACATTTGTGGATCACCACCTTCACAGGCATGGGGGAGTTTCGCGCACGGTAGAAAGCGCGCTCCCCGCCGGGGAAGGGCGAGATCGACGTCGGTCGGCGGCTGCGCCGAACGGCACGGTGGGTGCGCCGAGTGACCCAGCTCACTCCGTTCACCGGTAGCGGGCGCGGCGCCGACCCGCCGAGCGGTCGTCCGGTCGCCGCGGTGCGGTGTCGACGTCAGGCCGGGCCCGGAGCCGCCGTCGTCAGGTCAGCTCGCGGTAGCGGCCCCGGTAGTGCAGCAGCGGGTCCGTCTCCCCGGCCAGCTCGACCGCCTCGATCGTGGCCTCCACCAGCAGGCCCCAGCCGTACCCGCGGGCGGAGTCGAGCCGGCACCCCGCCCAGCCGCCGGCGTCGGCCGGCACCGGACCGTAGGGGGTGTCGGTCCACGCGCCGGTGGCGAACAGGCCGCCGGGGGACGGGAAGAGGCCCGCGAACCGGTCGGCGAGTTGCCGGTGCGCCGGGCCGAGCGGGGTCACCGCGAAGCGGCCGGCGGACTCGACCGCCGCCCACAGGTCGGACTCCGGGTCGACCAGGCCGAGCAGCCGGTCCGGCTCACCCTCCGCGACCAGCGTGGAGGAGACCGTCAGGCCCGCCGGCTCGGGCGCCGTCCAGAGCGTCACCGGCGACGCCAGCCGACCCCGCAGCCGGCGTACGGGCGAGCGCTGACCAGCGGGCACGGCGAACGGGTCGGTGTGGTGGATCTCGGCACCCGGCTCATGATTCACGTGAAACATTGTGCGGCCTGCCCCGCCCCGACGGGCCCGGAAGTGGCCCCTGGCGAGTGCACGAATACTGCGCCCACGACCCTGAGCGGCGAATCATGGACGTTCTGCGCCCCTCCAGGGGCCGTTTCCTTCCAAGATCTCGACTGCTGAAGGGGTCAGTCGTCGGCGGCCAGGGAGCGGCGGGCGGCGGCCAGCACCTCCGGGTCCGCGCAGCCGGCGGCGTACCCGGCGATCCGGCGGCGGATGTCGCGGCCGAGCAGCCAGGAGCCGATCCGCTCCGCGACCGGGCGCAGGAACGCGGGCCGGCAGCGGAAGTTGTACCGCCAGGTGGCGACGGTGGAGCCGGGCTCCGTGGCAGGCGCGAACCGCCAGCCGCCGGCGAACATCTCGAAGAACCACGGCCCGCGCACCATCTTCATGCCGACGTGGCTGGGTGGCGCCCAGGAGACGTACTCGCTGACCATCGCCAGGCCGTGCCGGGACCGGGTGAAGGTGCGCACGCCCTTGCCGGGCCGGGTCGCCCCGTCGGTGAAGTGCTGCTCACGGACGAACGGGTCCCACCGGTAGCGCACCGGCGCCGTGGTCTGGGAGACCGCGAAGGCCAGCTCGGGCGGGACCGGCACGGTGACCACCGCTTCGACGACGGGCATCAGGCCATTGTGCCGCCGACCGGCAACCACCGCGCCCGGAGTGCGCCGGCCCGCCTTCCGCCCCCGCCGGGCTGGCGAACGTCGCCGGTGCCCGCCCGCCGTCAGCGGCGCGGGGTCACCGTGGCGAGCAGCTCCGGCATCCGGCGGTCCAGCACGTCGCCCGCCAGGTACGCGCCGAGCAGCGCCGCACCGAGGCCGTACGCGGCCCCGAGCGGCAGGGCCAGCCAGAGCCAGACGTCGCCGAGCAGCCCTGCGGCCACCACCATCGGCACCGCCGCCACCGCCGTGGCGAGCATCGCCAGCAGGGTGAGGAAGCTCTTCGCGATGCCGGCACCGGTGTTCAACGCGAACGGGTTGCTCGTCTCCGGCAGCGAGTACGCCCCCAGCACCGAGACGAAGCAGTTCACCGCCAGCCCCGCGCCGTACGTGGCGAACAGGGTGCCCGCCATCAGCCCGATCCAGCCGGGCTCGCCGAGGACCACCGCGACGACCACGGAGATCACCACCAGCATCGGCAGGACGTAGAGCGAGAACGCGGCCATCCGGGCGCGCAGCTCCTGCTGGCCGGAGACGCCCGCGACCACGTTCGCCGCGTACGCGCTGCCGTCGAAACCGAACTGGTTGGCCACGGTGACGGCGGCGAGCAGCCCGACGAAGAGCATCGACACGCTCGACAGCAGCGGGGACGAGTCGAGACTGGCGGTGAACCCCTCCGCGCTGTCGACGGTGAAGCCCGAGCCGCCCAGGTTGACCATGACCGGCACGAAGAGACCGACGACCGCGACGGTGATCAGGTTGGCCCGGCGTCGGGCGTCCCGCCACCAGTAGCGGGCCTCCCTGGCGACGAGGGCGCCGAACCGGTCCCGCCGGGCCCAGCCGACCGCCCTCGGGAAGAGCTGTGCGACCGCCCCGCCGGTCGTACCGCGCTGGGCGCGGACCGGCCCGGCACTGGCGGCACCCACCATGGCGGACTCCAGGGAGCGGGACCACCAGGCCAGCAGCGCGACGATCGTCGCCGCCGTGATCAGCAGCTTCACCGGCGCGGCCCAGAGGCGGCCCGCGGCCATGTCGATGCCGGCCGTCCAGGGCGCCCCGAACGGGGTCCAGCCGACCACCTCGGCCACCCCGTCGAGCCGGTCCCAGTCGGCGTCGCCGAGGGCGGCGACGCCCAGGAGCTGCAACGGCCCGATCAGCGCCGCGAGCACGGCGAGC
>NZ_JBEZDR010000055.1:0-14450 GCF_040648415.1 Nonomuraea sp. NPDC049141 | reverse complement strand
CGGTGCTGGGGCAAACGTCGGCGGCGGCGGGCGCGTCCCGTTCGGAGGTGGGGGCGCGCCGGTCGGCCAGGAACACCGGCCCGCGTGTGCGGCCTTTGAGCAGGCGAGGGAGCAGCCGGGCGGCGCCGGCGTCTCAGTAGACGGTCTCCCGCACGAAGTCCTCCGGCGCCTGACCCCGGCGGCGGATCTTGGCGCGCGCTCTTGGCCGTCACCCGAGCCTGCCAGGCGGTCGGCAGCGTCCCGTGAACTCGTTTCCTGACTGGCGTGAAAGAGGGGCGGCACTAGTGCCTTTGAGAAGGCCCAACCACATGCCGCTCAGTACGACCCTGTCTGACGCCGCCCTGTTCGAACGGTCGTGGCGAGATCCCGAGGATTTCGCCTTGCTGTTCGACGGGCACGCAGGACACATCCACCGTTATGTGGCCCGCCGTCTCGGCGACGACACGGCCGACGACGTCGTCTCCGAGTTCGGTGTCGACCGCGGCGCCGCCTACGACGTCCTCTGCCGCGGCGAACTGCCCATGCTGCGTATCGGCCGCAAGATCCGATCGCCCACCGCGTCAGACAGGCGGCCCCGCGGCCACACCCGTTGACGAGGACACCGGCTCGCGGTATCGTCCCGTCACTGTTCTAATCGATTAGAAAGATGGTTCATGACACGTTCAGGCATCGACGCGCTCCTCGTCGTCGACGTACAGCACTACTTCGCCCGGCCCGAGTTCCTGAGAAGTCACAAGGTCTCGATGGAGGCCGTGGCGCGCGTCCAGGCGGCCGTCGAGGAAATCGCCGGTCTCGTGGACGACGCGCGATCGGCGGATGTCCCGATCTTCTGGATCCAGAACACGACCCGGCTCGATGCGCCCTGGGAGGCCAACAGGAAGTTCCGTGGTCCGGCTACCGGGTTCGGGTTCGACGCGTGCATGGAAGGCACCGAACTTGCCGAGTTCTATCGGGTCCAGCCGCTCGGTGCGGAGACAGTCGTCCGTAAGGAGAGGTACAGCGCGTTCATCGGCACGCCGCTCGAGTCGATGCTGCGGCAGGCCGGAGTCGATCGTGTCACCGTGACCGGGCTCACCACCGAGTGCTGCGTCGCGTCAACGGCGAACGACGCCTTCCAGCATGGATGGGACGTCCGGGTGCCCGCCGACTGCTGCGCGTCCTACCAGGAGGACCTGCACCGCGCGGCGCTCACCGCCATCGCGCTGAACATCGGCGAGGTGATGGTGCGTGAGCAGGCAGCCGCCGATTGGCGCCGATCCCGCAGCGCGTAAGGTTCATCGGCGCGTGAGGTTCGTCGTCGTCGTCCTCGGCATCGCAGCCGCCGGGATGAGCACCTTCCTCCCTGCGGGCCTGGCCGACGCGGTGGCGCAGGATCTCGGCACGGACGCTGGCCGGATCCACCTCGCCACCGTGGCCTATTCGGTCACGTACGCGGTCTGCGTGCCGTTCACGCCGGCCCTCGGCCGTCGGCTCTCCTGGCACGGCGTCATCTCGATCGGCGCGGCGCTGCTCGTCGTGGCCGGTGTGCTCGGGGCTCTGGCCCCAGCTTACGGCGCCTTCGTCGCCTCCCGGACGATCGCCGCCATCGGCGCGGCGACGCTCGTTCCAGTCCTCCTTTCCACGGCTGCGGCCGCGCGCCGACCGAGCACAGCAACGGGGGTCGCATTCGCCGTCCTGGCGGCCGCGACCTCGTTCACGCCCGACCTGGCCCGGGCGTTCGTCAGCTGGCTCCCCTGGCAACTGGTGCTGATGGGGCCGGCCCTCATCGGCCTCGCCGCCGCGGTCGTGGCGTTCGCGGTGCGCGGCGCGACGACGGACCGGCCAGACCGGCCGCAGCCGATCCGCTATCTCGACACTCTGGCGGCCTGCGGATTCTGGCTGCTGCTCACGACGATCTCGATGGCATCGGCCTACACGGTGTTCGGCCGATCGGAGGAGCTCGCGACCCATGTCGGGGCGGACGTGGCCGGGTCGGCGGTTTTCGGAGCCGGGGGCGTCGCCGCCACTCTGCTGGTCGGCCTCCTGCTGCAGAACCGGAGGCGGCACCCCGAACGACTGCTGGTCGGCGCGCTCGCGGTGCTGTGCCTGGTGTTCCTGGGGTTCGTCGCCCTGACGCACGTCGATGGGGCCTCGGCAACGGGCGTCGCCTTGCTGTTCGGTATGTGGGGCGCGGTCACCTGGTCGATCAACCCCGTCATTCAGCGACTGCTCCTGCGCGCCGCAGGGTCGCAAGGCGTGGTCGCGGTCGGCCTCAACGCCGCCGCGCTCTATGCCGGGATCGGCGCGGGGACGGCGCTCGGCGCGGTGAGCCCGACGATCGACGCCGGGCTGTCGATCGCCGTCCTGCTGTCGGCTCTCGCCGCGCTGACCGTGCTCATCCGGTCGCGGGTCGCTCAGGCGCCGTAGCCCTCAGGTGTCGTAGTCACAGCCGCAGCTCGCACGGACGATCAAGGACCCGAGCGAATCGCCGCCGTCCGGGTGTCCGGTCAGCAGGCCGACCGCCCGCGCGGCCATCGACTCCACCGGCTGCCGCACGACCGTCAACGGCGGAGCGGTGAACGCCGTCTCGGCGGATCCGTCGAGGCTGATGACGGCGAGGTCCTCCGGGATCCGCACCCCCAGCTGGTAGGCAGCGGACAGGATCCCGAGCGCCTGGACATCGGAGGCGACCACCAGCGACCTCGCCAGCGTCCCGAGCCGGTGCTGTCGCCTGAACTCGGCGGCTGCTTCCCCGCTGCCGTAGCCGGACCGGTAGAGCGTACGGTCGTCGCCGACGAGCGCGGCCCATGTGCGAGTTCGCTCGCCGGTGGGGCCGACGTCGTCGGGGCCTCCCCAGAATGCCGGCGAGCCGTGACCGTGGCCCCGGAGGTGCTCCACCGCCGCACGGACGCTGTGCGTGTTGTCGCTCTCGACGAGCAGGCCCTCGACACGGTCGGGTTTGTGATGGACGTAGACGACCGGAACGTCGATCTCGACCGGAAGCTCCTGGTCCGGCCAGAACGCCGTGATCAGCAACCCATCGACCTGGGCGCTGAGCAGCGCCTCGATGGCCTGGCGCTCGGACCGTCCTGACACCGCGGCATAGCTCACAAGCGCGAACCGGTCGGCGTCGCCGAGCGCTCGCACGATCGCCCGGTTGAGCTCGCCGAAGTAGGGAATGGTCGCGTCGGGCGTCAGCACCCCGACCAGGCCTGTGCGGCCGGAACGCAGAGCTCGCGCGATCCGGTTGCGCCGATATCCGAGCTCAGCAGCCGCAGTGAGCACGCGCTCCCTGGTGGCGGGCGCGACGTTGCGCGGCCCGTCGTTGAGCACGTAACTCACCACGGCGGTCGACGTGCCCGCCCGCTTGGCGACATCCGCGTACGTGACCACCATAATTCCTCACTCTACTGGCGTGCGGGCCGGCGCTGGCCGAAGGGCCTTCGGCCAGCGCCGGCCCGCCCCGCGTCAGAGGGTAACGGCGGCCCGCAGCGCGTCGAGGAAGACCTGGCCGTCGGCACTCATCACGACGCGGGTGTTCACCGGTCGCGGTGGGGTGCGGCGGTCGGCGTAGGTGTGCCCGCGGGTCACCGGGTCGGTCGACACCTGCAGGTGGAGGTCCTCGGCGCTGACGATCATGCTGGGATCGATGGCGATCGCCATGGCGATGGGGTCGGGGAGGTCGTAGCCGGCCAGCCCTGTCTCCTCGACCGCGAACGCGTGCACGTCGCGGTTGATGTCGGCGGCAAAGCGCCCGAGTCTCCCGAGATCGCGCAGGCGGCGATCCTCGGCCGGATCGATCACCGCGTACTTGCGGGAGATGTCCCAGCCGACCATGGTCTTCTCGCCCGGCGCCCGGAGCACGACCTGCGCCGCCTCGGGATCGGCCCAGGCGTTGTACTCGGCGATCGCGGACACATTGCCGTTGCCGTCGCTGGTGCCCAGCATCATGTAGGTGTGCCGGAACCTCGTGAGGAACCCGGGATCGATCGTGACGGCGGCCGCGATGTTCGTGAGCGGTCCCAGCGTCACGAGCGTATGCTGCCCGGGCTCGTCCCGGGCGATGGCGTGAAGCGCGAGCACAGCGTGGCCGTCCTGCGTCGCCATCCGCGGCTCGGGCAGCGACGTTCCGCTCATCCCATCGGAGCCGTGCACGTTCTGCGCGGTCCCGAGGTCGCGGACGAGCGGAGCGCTGCATCCCGCCCACACCGGCACGTCGGCGGCCCCCGCCAGTTCGAGGGTGACCTTCGCGTTGCGGACGCCCTGCACGAGGGGCACATTCCCGGCAACGACCGTAACGGCGCGGATCCGCGACCGTGGATCGCGCGCCGCCAACAACAGGGCGACGGCGTCATCGGACGCGGTGTCGGTGTCGATGACGAGACTCTGGGGGACGAGACTCTGGGGCACGAGTGATCTTCTCCTTGTTCTGTGCACTCAGGACTTGAGGTAGGGCTTTCCGCCCGCCGCGGGCGCGCGGGACCGACCGACCAGGCCGGCGACCGCGAACACCGTGATGACGTAGGGCAGCATGAGCAGGAACTCGCTCGGCACAGGGGAGCCGATGATGCCGAGCATGCTCTGCAGGTTCGTGGCGAATCCGAACAGCAGCGCCGCCAGCGTGGCCCGGATCGGGTGCCATCGGCCGAAGATGACGGCCGCGAGGGCGATGAAGCCCATGCCGTTCGTCATCTCCTTGTTGAACGCGCCGACGGAGTCGAGCGTGAAGTAGGCACCGCCGACGCCGGCGATCGCGCCGGCCAGGGCGACGTTCCGGAACCGGGTGCGGTTGACGTTGATGCCGACCGTGTCGGCCGCGGTCGGGTGCTCGCCGACCGCGCGTACCCGCAGCCCCCAGCGGGTCTTGAACAGGCCGAACCACACGGCGAACACCGCGATGTACATGAGGTACACGATGATCGTCTGCCGGAAGAGCACCGGCCCGATGATCGGGATCGCCGACAGCCCGGGAATCGGCAGCACGGGGAACCGGTCGGGCGCGTTGAACAGCTCGGCGTCGGACTTCAGCACCTTCGCGTACAGGAAGCCCGTCAGCCCGGTCACGAGCACGTTCAGCACGACGCCGACGATGACCTGGTCGACGACGTACCGGATCGCGAGAGCGGCGAGCACGAGAGCGACGAGCACGCTGCCGGCCACCGCCGCGACGAGCCCGAGGACGGGTTGACCGGTGACCGACCCGACGACCGCGGCCGAGAACGCGCCGAGTAGTAGCTGGCCCTCGATCGCGACGTTCACGACGCCCGCGCGCTCGCCGATGACGCCCCCGAGGGCGCCGAAGACCAGCGGGGTACTGAGCGCGAGGCCGCCGACCAGCAGACCGGGAACGGGCACGGTCCGTCCCGCCGACGCCCAGGTGAGGAACGCGACGAGGAACACGGCCGCGAATCCCGCGATGAGCCGGAGCGGCACCCGCCGGCCGGCTCCGAACAGCACGAACGCGTGGGCCGCGACCGCGAGCCCGGCGAGCACGAGCGCGAGCGCGGTGACGGTGCCGCCCGTGGGGACCGTCAGCGGGGGGAGGGCGACGAGGTCGCCGCGCGTCGCGAGGCCGAAGGTGCTCGTTCCGGCCCGTGTGGCCACGAAGGCGAGGATGAGGGCGACGACGGCGAACGCGTCGAGCACGATCGGCGCCTTCCAGTCGCGGCTCACGGCCTTCCGGGCGCTGACGGTCGTCGTCGCGACACCGCTCACGCCGTTCACCCGGCCACCGCTTCCGTACGGCGGTGCGGCAAGGCGGCGGCAGGGGCGGGCAGCCGGAACACGGCACGGACGAGGGGCGGCGCCGCGATCAGCAGGACGATCACGGACTGCACGACGAGGACGAGGTCGATCGGGACCGCCTGGGTCGCCTGAATCGCGTATCCGCCCGTCTTGAGCGCGCCGAACAGGAGGCCGGCGGCGAAGACGCCCCACGGGCGCGAGCGCCCGAGCAGTGCGACCGTGATGGCGTCGAAGCCGATGCCCGCGTCGACCCCCGAGCCGAAGCCCATGGTCGTCGTGCCGAGCACCTGCGAAGCACCGGCGAGACCGGCGAGACCGCCGGACATCATCAGCGCGACCAGGTACACGCGCTGCACGTCGATGCCGGCGACCCGCGCCGCTCTCGGGTTCTCGCCGACCGCCCGGAACCGGAAGCCCATGCTGGAACGGTTCAGCACCCACCAGACCAGGAGCGTGGCCATGACCACGAGCACGAACCCGGCGTGCAGGCGGAAGGAACCGATGCCGAGCAGGTCCGACAGCGTCGGCATCACCGCCGTGTCGAGCGCCGCCGGCGACTTCGGGTTGTTCGAGCCGGGCGCCTGCAGCGCCCCGGGAGTCCGCAGCAGGAACGACACGAGGTAGAAGGCGACGTAGTTGAGCATGATCGTGACGATCACCTCGTGCGCACCGGTCCGCGCTTTGAGCACACCGGCGATGCCGCCCCACAGCGCGCCGCCGACGATCGCGCCGAGCACGCAGACGAGCATGTGCAGGAGGTACGGCATCGGGAACGACCAGCTGATCCAGCCGGCGACAGCGGCTGCGACGAGCATCTGTCCCCGGCCGCCGATGTTGAACATGCCCGCCCGGAACGCGACGGAGACACCTAGACCGGCCGCGATGAGCGGGGTCGCGAGCGTGAGCGTCTCGGTGAGCGGCTTGATCTGGTTCGCCCAGCCCGCACGGGTCCCGTTGAAGAAGGCGCCCTGGAACAGCGCCGAGCACGCGCCGGCGATGGCGTCCCCGGCCGCCAGGACGGTGTCACCGGGACGCGCGAGCAGGTAGCCAGCGGCCGCCTGCACCTCGGGATCGGTGAGCACGATGAGGATGCTGCCGGCCACCAGGGCGAGCCCGATCGCGAGGACGGAGACGAAGGCGTCACCGCCGACGATCTCCCTGAGCAGCCGATGCGAGCGGGGTGCGTCCTGTCTCATGCCGCCACCGCCTGGGTGGTGCCACCGGCCATCATGAGACCGAGCACGTCGCGCGGCGTGTCACCGGGCACGACGCCGACGATCCGGCCGCGGTACATCACGGCGATGCGGTCGGCGAGCGCGACGACCTCGTCGAGCTCGGTCGACACGACGATCACGGCCACCCCCGCATCGCGGGTCTGAATGATCCGCTTGTGGATGAACTCGATCGAGCCGACGTCGACGCCGCGGGTGGGCTGGGCGGCGACGAACAGCCGCAGCTCGCGATTCAGCTCCCGGGCGAGCACGACCTTTTGCTGGTTGCCGCCGGACAAGCGGCCGACGTGGGTGTCGATCCCCTGCGCGCGGATGTCGAACTCGGTGATCGCGGTACGGGCGAACGTCTCGATCGTGTTGAGCTGAAGCGCGCCCGTCCGCACGAACGGAGCACCGTTCGAGCGCCCGAGCATGAGGTTCTCGGCGATCGTGAACTCGGCGACGAAGCCGTCCTCCGTACGGTCCTCCGGCACGAACCCGACGCCCGCGTCGAGGACCTGCCGCGGCGTGCGACCGACCAGCTCGGCTCCGTCGAGCGTGATCGAGCCTTCGACGCGCGGCTGCAGCCCGAGGATCGCCTCCGTCAGCTCGGTCTGGCCGTTGCCCTGCACCCCGGCGACCGCGAGAATCTCCCCGCACCGCACCGCCAGGCCGACGTGCGACACGACGTACTGGCCGCGCGCGTCGATCACGGACAGGTCGCGCAGCACGAGCGCGGTATCCCCGAGCCTGGCCGGTGCCTTCCGCACCGTCAGCTCGACCGCGCGGCCGACCATCATCGATGCGAGCTCGGCGTTGCCGGCCGTGGGCGAGGCCTCGCCGACCACCTTGCCGTGACGCACCACCGTGATGCGGTCGGCGACCTCGCGCACCTCACGCAGCTTGTGGGTGATGAACACGATCGCGGTGCCACGCTCCTTGAGCCGGCGCATGATCGCCATCAGCTCGTCGGTCTCCGGGGGCGTGAGCACGGCGGTGGGCTCGTCGAAGACCAGAATCCGGGCGTCGCGGGAGAGGGCCTTGATGATCTCGACTCGCTGCTGCACGCCGACCGGGAGATCCGCCACGAGCGCGTCAGGGTCGATGTCGAACCCGAAGCGCTCCGCGATCTCCCGCACGCGGACCCGGGCGGCATCGAGGTTGAGCGTGCCACCGCCACGCGTGGGCTCGTTGCCGAGCATCATGTTCTCGGCGACCGTGAACACGGGGATGAGCATGAAGTGCTGGTGCACCATGCCGATGCCGGCGTTCATCGCGTCGCCCGGGCTGGAGAACCGCTGGACCACGCCGTCCAGGAGGATCTCGCCCTCGTCGGCCTGGTACAGCCCGTACAGCACGTTCATGAGAGTGGACTTGCCCGCGCCGTTCTCACCGAGGAGGCAGTGGATCTCGCCGGACCTGATCACCAGGTCGATGTGGTCATTCGCGGTCAGGCCGCCGAACCGCTTGGTGATGTCGCGGAGCTCGAGTTTCATGAGGTTTGGCCTCTTTCGCGGGTCACGGCTTGATGGAGCCGTCGATGAGTCCGGCCCGGATCTTGTCCAGCTTCGCGCCGAGGGCGGGGCGGGTCCGGTCCGCGAAGTCATGGAAGGGCGCGATGCCGACGCCGTTGTTCGCCAGGGTGCCGACGTAGCCGCCCGCGTCGGCCGCGTTCGCTGTCGCGCCGGCCACCTGGGCGACCGCCACGTCGACCTGCTTCAGCACTGACGTGAGGAACAGGTTCTGGTACTTCCGATCCGACTCGTACCCGTCGGTGTCGACGCCGATGAGCGCGGCGGACGTCCCGCGGTCGCGGATCGCCTCCGCCGCGGACTGGTAGATCGGGCCGCCGACCGGCATCAGGACGTCGGCGTCCTGGTCCAGCAGGCTCTGGGCGACCGTCTTGGCCTCGACGCCCGCCGCGTAGCCGCCCACGAACGTCCCCGTCTTCTTGGCGACGTTCCAGCCGACCACCGACACGTCGGTGCCCTTGTCCTTGTTGAAGTAGTCGACGCCCCGGGCGAAGCCGTCCATGAACGCGGTGACGGGCGGGATCTGCGTGCCGCCGTACGTGCCGACCACGCCGGTGGTCGAGTGGCTCGCTGCGGCGTAGCCCGCCAGGAACGCCGCCGGAACGATGTCGAAGGTTATCGTCGTCACGTTCGGCAGGTCGATCGAACCGTCGTCGACGATCACGAACCGGATCTCTGGGTTCGCCTTGGCGGCGGACTTGATGGCGTCGACCAGGTTGAACCCGACGCCGACAATGAGGCTGCAGTCGCCGCTGACCAGGCTCTCGACGTTCGGGACGTAGTCGTCGGAGGTGCGCGAGATCGTCACGGTCGGCTTGGTCCCGCCTGCCCGGGTGAGCCCGGCGTAGGTCAGTTCGTTGAACGAGCCGTCGTCGATCCCATTCGTGTCCGTGACCATGCAGAGCGACGGCGCCGCCCCGCCGGCACCGCCGCTCTCGGGCGGTGCGCCGCATCCGGCCAGTGTCGCACTCGCCGCTGCCATGAGAAGGACCAGCACGCTGGCCCGCACCCTGTTCATGTTCATCGATTGCTTCCTTGTTCGTCTCCGATGCCTGATGCGCCCCATCGGCGCACGGCGCGAGCGCCGGCGGCGACGCCGTTCTCCGCGGCTTCGTCCAGAGAGAGGCCCTGACTCAAGGCCGCGGCGACCGCTCCCACGAACGCGTCGCCCGCTCCCGACGTGTCCACGACGACGTCGACCGGGGGTGCTAACACCCGGCGGATCTCGCCGTCGGGCGGGATGATCGCGGCGCCCTCGGCGCCGAGAGTGATGATGACGTCGATGCCCCAGCGCCGCGCGAGGTCCGCGGGTCGCGAGTCCGCACCGAGGTGGCGACGTGCGAGGGCGGTCGCCTCGCCCTCGTTGACGATCAGCGGCGCGGCCGTACGAAGCGTCGCCTCGCCGACCTCGATCACCGGCGCCAGGTTCAGGACGAACCGCAGGCCGTGCTCCCGTGCGAACGCGGCGACGGCGTCGACGACCGCGGGAGCAACTTCCCCCTGGACGACAAGCGTGGGAACCGCCCTCGCCCTGCCGCGCATCTCGTCGAGGACGGCGGCGATGGCCAGGTCAGCCGTGAGTGCCACGTTGGCGCCGGGGTCGACGACGATGGCGTTCTCGCCGTCGGCGCCGACCATGACCCAGGCCCGGCCGGTGGGGCGAGTCCGGTCGCGCACCGGCCGGACCTCGACGGCCCGCGACCGCAGCCAGCCGAGGGCCTGTCCGGCGGCACGGTCATCGCCCAGCGCGCAGACGATGGCAACCGATGCTCCGGCCTCCGCCGCGGCGACGGCCTGGTTGGCCCCCTTGCCCCCGAGCTGATGGTGATGCGTCGCGGCGAGAACGGTCTCGCCCGGGAGGGGCAGCATCGCGACGCGGATCGTGGTGTCGAGGTTCACGGATCCGACGACGACGACAGCCGGCCCGAAGATCAACGCCATGGTGCATCCAATCGATTAGATTGCATCTTTCTAATCGATTAGTGGCACTTTGCGCAACCCCCTTCGCACTGTCCGGTACGAGGCCGACCGTTCCGGCGAGGACGACGGCGCTTACGCAGGCCGCCACCACCCGCGGCGGGATCCGGGCGGTGGCCCGAGCTGCGGATGTCCGTGAGGCGACGGTGTCGCCGGGCGTCGACGAGCTGGACTCAGGTACCGAGCCGCTGGGGCGGGCGCGCCGTCCCGGTGGAGGTCGCAAACGCCTGGTCGACCTGGACCCCGGGCTGCGGCCGGCGCTGCCGGCCCTGGTCGAGCCGGACGAACGGGGCGATCTGCCGCTGCGGTGGACCACCAAGTCCACCCAGGCCCTGGCCACCGAACTGACGCGGCAAGGACACCAGGTCAGCGCCCATGTCATCGCGGACCTCCTGCGAGAGGAAGGGTTCAGCCTGCGGGCCAACGCCAAGACCATCCAAGGCAAGCGGCATCCAGACCGCGATGGTCAGTTCCGCTACATCAACGAGCAGGTCACGAGCTATCAGCACACCAGCGATCCGGTGATCAGCGTGGACACCAAGAAGAAGGCCAGCTGGGTGAACGTCGGCACCGACCACGACACCGCCGCCTTCGCCGTGGAGTCCATCCGCCGCTGGTGGAGAGCAACCGGCAGCAGCGATTACCCGCTGGCCACACCTTAACTGGCGCATGCGTGAGACCCGGCAACTCCTCCAGCAGGCCGGGCACACCATCCAGCCCAGTCCTCACGCCTGCCAACGCTGGAGGCTCTCAACGACCTGGCCGCAGTGGAAGGCATCACCCGGGACTGTACGGTGGTGTTTAGACCCCCTCACGGCGCAGGCCGAAAACCGTACAGTCCCGTGGACAGACCCTGCTGCCGGGTCGGCGGCGGGCCGAGGTACAGGGCGAACGGGGATGCCGCCAGACAACTTGACCGAGCATGAGCGCTTCCGGTCTTTGACCGCCTTCACCTCGCGCGTGGCAGCGAGGGCATGTCAGAGCTCTGACAGCTCGAACCAGACGGCCTTGCCGGCAGCAGTAGGTGTCGCGCCCCAGCAGCAGGCGCACTGCTCGATCAAGCTCAGCCAATGGCCTTGTTCGTCATCCTGGCCGGTGCGGCTGGTGTGTGGGAGTGCCGGATCGGCGTCCTCGACCTCGCAGCGTAGCGTGCCGTCCATTGTCCATAGGGTGAGCCGGATCGGTCCCCTCCCATGGTGGAACGCCTTGGCGACCAGTGCGCTCACGAGCAGGTCAGCGCTTCTGCTGTGGCGGTTGAGATGCCAGTCGGTCAGCTGGAGGCGGGTCAATCGTCGCGCTATGCGGACACAGGACCGACCGGGCGGCAGTGGCCAGGTGGCCATGTCGACGCCGGGGGCATGGAGCGGTGGTTTATCGCTGGGGCTGACAAGGGACTTGAGCCCGGCCCAGGCTCGAGTGGTCCCCGTTGCCGATGTGGCGGTGATCGGTTTCTGCGGGTTCATGCCGCACCTGCGCATTGGCTGCGGTGGGCAGGGATGCTCCGTCCGTCGGGCAGCAGTTCGCCGGTGTCGTCGAAGACGATGACACCGTTGCAGAGCAGACCCCAGTTCTGCTCGGGGTGGTAGGCCACCAGACGCGCCGCGTCATGATCGGTTGCGTCTGCGGATGGACAGGATGGTTGGTGCTGGCACATGGTCTCGTTCCTTTGAATCTCGTGTGAATGATCTGATCTCCCCTGCCGTCACGGCGGTGTTGAGCTGATCGATGGTGGTCGTGACAGCGGTCAGGGTTGTCGTCATCTGGTGGTGTCTCCCGAGTGATGTCGTGGGAAGTGGTGGCCTAAGCGAAGGGCCCCTATGGCTTTGAGAAAGCCGTGTGGCTTGGGATGGCGAACGCTGGTTCTCGGCCGATCGATGTTTTCTTTGTGTCGAGATTGTCGTCCAGCCACCCCAGATCGGCATGCGCGGCCGACCTTGATGCGTCCGAGGCCTGGGCGGGCGAGCAGGTCGGCCGGGCGTGATGTCGCGGCGGCCATCGCGTCCAGCAGCGGCAGGCCCAGTCGAACGTCGAGGTTCACGGATCCGACGACGACAGCCGGCCCGAAGGTCAACGCCATGGTGCATCCAATCGATTAGATTACATCTTTCTAATCGATTAGCAGCACTTTGTGCAACCCCCTCGCACTGTTCGGTACGAGGTCGGCCGTTCCGGCGAGGACGACGGCGCTTATACCGGCTGCCCCCGCCCGCGAGCCTGTCTCAGACCCGACGATCACGTTATGCGCGATCAGCGCCAGGACGATCGTTATCTGGGGTTGTCAAGCGAACTAGCTGGTCAGCTGGTTGCAGGTTGTTAAGCCATGGCAGGCAGGCAGGCAGGCAGACGGCTGACGGTCGTGCTGTTCATCTCCGTTCCGCGGGGAGGAGGTCGCCGATCAGCACGCGGACCCGGGCCTCGATCTGATCGCGGATTGTTGGTAAGCCCGGTTGTTGGACCTTGCGGAATAGATGCCGGACGTGGGGCCAGGCCAGACGTAGCATGGCTGTGCAGCAGGGACGTGCTATCCCAGCGGAGGTTGTGTTGCTTCCGCGCGTGAGTGAGGCAGGCGCTGTCGCCAGAGCAGGTTCGGCGATTCTGCATGCGGCGCGGAGCGCCGATCGCGCCGTTGATTGGCCGAACCTTCACGAAGGGCTTCTCGAGCTCCACTCGATTCTGGACGACTGGTGCGTTCGAGCAGAAGAAACAGCCGGCAGCGCTCGGTCGAAGCAAGCGGCTCGATAGTCCGGACGCAAGCTTCCAGATATGGCCAAAATCAGGCAGATGGCGCGCCCTTCCCGCGGCGTCCCCCTCCTCGGCACCAACAACATCTTTGCTGGCTTCGTCGAGACCGTAGTCACTGATATTGATGAAGCTTTGGACCCCAAAGCTCCGCTGCTCAGGCGCTGGCGAGCGTCCAGTCGGCGACAGGCAGGCCGCCGAAGCGTCCGCACCCTTCTCCGGGTCTATTGCCCGGAACTGCTGGATCAGTTCGTGGACGCATTCGAACAGCGCGCTGAATGGGTGCTCGAACACCGTGAGCAGTTCGACCGGTGGTTCGATGGGTCCCGTTCCGATGACGAGATTGATCAACTGCTGAGAGAGATGGACACCACCGCTCGGCAGTTACGCTCGGCGCGGGATCAGATGCGGACGTTCATCGTCGCCAAATACCCGATGGGCCGGGCAGGGCAGGTAGGTCTCATCGTCGGAAGAGACGAGGGCGCCTGGCGAGTCAGGACCTCCCTGCCGCCGGGGTGAGGGCTGGCTGCTGCTGACCGGCTTGACTGGCCCCGCCGCCGCGGTGTGGAGCGGGTGTTCCTACTCGGTACGCACCGCGAAGACGGCTGCCCTGGTCAGGGCGCCGCCGGTTCGGCGAGCCGGGCTTCCAGATCAGGCGATCATCTGGGCGAGCAGGCTGGTGTTCTCGCGCCGGACGGCTTGCGGGCCGAGTTTGTCGATGCCGGCGACCTTGGTCATGCACTCGTCGGCGGCTTGGGCCATCGTGGCGAACGCCTTGCGGGCGATCGGGTGGGGGTTGGCGGCCTCGAAGGTGGTGGCGCGGTGCATGTCCCTGACCGACGTCATCGCCGCTCGCGCGGCGGACATGGCGTCGCGGGCGCTGAACTCGTCGCCGTATCCGAAGCGCATGTAGCGGGTGACCCAGACCCGGCGCCGGGCGGGGTCGGTGGAGGGCATGAAGCTGGCGTCGTCCAGGGCTGAGCCGGTGGCCAGGTCGCGGACGGCGGTGATGGCCGTCTCGGCGCCGTCGCAGAGCTCGGCGATGGCCTGGGCCCGATCGGCGGTGAACCGGATCTGCTGCTTGTGCAGCAGCGACAGCGCCCGCGAGGCGGCCATGCGTATCTCGGCCATGGCGTTGAAGACGTCCATGGACGCATCGGCCTCGGTCCCATTACGGGCCGCGCAGGCCTGCGCGGCGAGCGATTCCCGCTTGTTCGGATCGGACGCCGTCGCCCTCGCCGGGCTCGACCCGTTTGGCGACCAGATA
>NZ_JBEZDR010000054.1:0-14907 GCF_040648415.1 Nonomuraea sp. NPDC049141 | reverse complement strand
GCCGTACTCGAGCGACTTATCCGACGAGCAATGGGCGTTGATCGAGCCGATCATCACGGCGTGGAAGGCCGCGCATCGCTCCGTCAGCGGCCACCTGGCCTTCCCCTCGTAGCGTGGAGACCGAACCGGGAGAGGTTTGGTCGTGGCAGCAGTCACGCGGCGGCGCTTTGATCCGGAGTTCCGGGCGGGCGCGGTGCGTATCGTGAAGGAGACCGGCAAACCCGTCGCGCATGTGGCGCGGGATCTGGGGATCAGTCCGTACACGCTGCACAATTGGGTGCAGATGGATCGGCTCGCCGAGCACTACAACGGCGACGGCGATAGGAGCGGAACGCTGGAGGAGACCGAGCAGGAAGAACTGGCCCGGCTGCGGCGGGAGAAGGCCGAGCTGGCCAAGCAGCACGCCCGTGAGAAGGCGGCGTGGGAGAAGGAACGCGCCGAGCTGGAAGACGAGCGTGACGTGCTCAAGCGCTCCGTGGTCTTGTGGGTCAAAGAGGCGATGGGCCGATAAGCGTGGCGGCCTTCATCAGCTCCCAGAAGACCGAGCACGGCATCGACCACGTCACCTCCTGCCGGGCATTAGGCGTGTCGCAGTCCTGGTACTACAAGTGGAAGAACCGCATCGACCAGGACAAGCCGACTGCCCGCCAACGTCGGCAAGCCGATTTGGATGTGGAGATCACCCGCTCGTTCGAGGCATCCGGCGGCACCTACGGGTCACCGCGGATCACCCGTGACCTGCACGAGGCGGGCTGGCGGGTGTCGCAGAACACGGTCGCGGCGCGGATGGCCGAGCTCGGCCTGGTCGCTCGCGTGCGCCGCAAGCCGCGCTCGCTGACCCGGCAAGGCAAGCGGCCCGCCGCCCCGGACCTGGTCCGCCGGAGGTTCACCGCGGTCGCGCCGGACGTGCTGTGGTGCGGCGACGTGACGCAGATCGACACCGACGAGGGCAAGCTCTACCTGGCCACGGTCGAGGACCTGTTCTCCCGACGGCTGCTCGGCTACGCCATGTCCGAACACCACGACGCCGCGCTGACCAGCGCCTCGCTGCAGATGGCGGTGGCCACCCGCGGCGGCGACATCGACGGCGTGATCTTCCACTCCGACCGCGGCTCGGAATACACCGCGGCCCGCTACCAGGACCTATGCCGGCGCCTGGGCGTGATCCAGTCCATGGGCGGCGTGGGCTGCGCGCTCGACAACGCAGCAGCCGAAGCGCTCAACAGCACCCTCAAGGTCGAATACGCCCACCGCCACCGGTTCCGCACCAGAGCCGAAGCGCGCCTGAAGATCGCCACCTGGATCGCCGACTTCTACAACACCACCCGGCGGCACAGCGCCAACGACGGCCTGCCGCCCATCACATTCGAACGTCACATGATCGACAAGAGGCGAGCCTCATCGGCCCTGCTAAGGACCGCTGTGGCATAGAACCGTCTCCACGTTTCCAGGGGATTGACACTTGCAGGCGACCCCGCCAGCATGCACGCGCCGGGCGATCTCCTCGTGGCTGATCCACCCCTGGGCGACGACGAGCCTGACGATCTTCTTGTTCGTCTGGTCCAGGCTTTGCGCAGCGGTGTCCATCCGTTCGGGGTCGAGTGCCGGACGCTGTCGTGCCTTCAGGGCCGCGGAGGGGGCGGAGGCGCCGGCCAGGAGCCCTGCTGGGGCGAGGATTTTGTCAATGAAAGGAAGAAATCTGCCATTCGGCGGCAACCCGTGGCGAACCCTTCCGGCCATGACGAGTATGGGCACCAAGATCCCGTCGCCTGACACGAGAGGAGGTCAGACCGGATTGTTCGAAGTCATCGGGCTCACCGTCACCAGCGGAGTCATCTACCAGACGATCTGTGAGCGTCCGGACTGGGGTGTGGCTCAGCTGGCCGAGCATCTCGGCCTGCCGGAGACGCGGGTGCGGGCCGACCTCGATCGGCTGGCGGAGCTGCACCTGCTGACCTTCGACCCGCAGGCCGGATCGATCGAGGTCGTCGACCCCGGCATCGGGCTGCGCTCCCTCCTGCTCAGACGCGAGACCGATCTGATCAACCGGCAGCGCGAGCTCGACGGCGCCAGAGCCGCGATCAACAACCTGGCCAGCGAGCTGTCCCACAAGGAGACCGGTGACTCCGAGCACCTCGACAGCCTCGTGGCAGTCAGGGCCAGGTTGCGGGAGCTTGCCGCGTCCGTACGCGAGAGCTGCTGGTCCATGCTGCCCGGCGGGCCGCAGAGCGCCGACGCGCTGGGGGCCAGCCGCCCGCTCGACAAGGACGCACTCGACCGGGGGGTGAGCCTGCGGACCATCTACCAGAGCAGCTGCCGCAACGACGCCGCGACGCGCGCCTACGTGGAGTGGCTGACCTCGCACGGCGGCGAGAACAGAACGCTGCCCACGCTGCCCCTGCCGCTCGTCATCGTCGACGAGAAGCTGGCCCTCGTGCCGATCGACGTCGATGAGAGCCAGCGCGGCGCCACGGTGCTGAACAGCCCCGGCGCGGTCGCGGTGGCCCGCGTGCTGTTCGAGCTGCTCTGGGAGATGGCGACGCCGTGGGGCGAGCACAGGCATGACGCCGACGGGCTGACGGTGCAGGAGCGCGAGCTGCTGCGGCTGCTGTCCAACGGGATGACGGACGAGGCGGCGGGGCGGGCGCTGAGCATCTCCCTGCGCTCGGTGCGCCGCCTCGCCGCCGGCCTCATGGTCAAGCTGAACGCCCGCAGCCGCTTCGAGGCCGGGGTCCGCGCGGCCCAGAACGAGTGGCTGTGACGGTGGCTCACGCCGCCGGACCCGGGTTGAGGGGCGCCATCGTCTGATACCGCCGGCCGCCGTAGAGCAGGGGCCGCTGGTCGTCCTGCTCGCCGTCCAGGGTGACGCCGATGACCAGCAAATGATCCCCGACGGCGATCCTGTCGTGCGTCGCGCACGACAGCCAGCCGCGGGTGCCGATGATGACCGGATCACCGTTGTCCAGCCGCCGCGAGAGCGTGGGCGGCGCGAACCGGTCGGCCACGGGCGAAGCGAAGGTCCGCGCCAGCCGCTCCTGCCCCGCGGCCAGGAAGTTGACGGCGAAGCTCGGGGCCGCCGCGAGCGCCTCGCTCGACGCGCTCCCCTCCTGCACGGCGACCGCCACGAGAGGCGGGTCGAGGGAGAGGGAGGTGAACGACGTCGCGGTGAATCCGTGCGGCCGCCCCGCGTGCCGGAAGCTCACGATCACCACGCCGGCGGGATGGTTGCGCAGCAGGCGGCGGTGACGCCGGCTGTCCAGCCACGCCGCCCCGGGCCGGACGGAGGACGCATGGGTCATGAGGGCTCCTTCAGTCGAGGGTCCACGGCGACAGCGCCGGGCAGTGTTCGAGCACCCGGTTGCAAACGGTGACGGCCGCCGTGCGCGCCGCTCGCCCGTCCGCGTGGGACAGGTACATCGCGATGCCGAGCCCGTTGCCGCCCGTGCTGACGTAGACGTGCTCGAGGAGGTCGTCGGCGCGGGAGTGCGCCCAGAACGCGTCCGCTATCTGCTGAAGCTGAGGCTCCGTCGCCTGCGCGTCCTTTGCGGTCATTCTGATCAGTACTAAATGCACACCGACACTACCCCCAAGAAAATCCGTCGGTGAAGAACGAGCAGAACGTGATGAATTCGTGCGCGTAGTGGAAGAGCATTTTCCGCACCTCGTGATGGTCGTCGCAGGTTTTCGATATGCACGCTACACGCCGTGCCGGCGCACGTCGCCGCGGCGGAGGTGGCAGGATTTGACCTGGCAGCTCAGTGCCGCCTTTTGGGCACCATGTTGCCCGCGCGTTGATGCCAGCCGAAAGGTGGTGACTCGGCGCGGAACTCATGGCAATGTCTTGCTCATCGGAAGTCGGGCACCGCCGGAACGGAAAAGAATTCCGAGCCGGCGCCCGGCCGAAAAATGGAGGAATTGCCATGGACGCCGTCATCATCACCGAGGAAGTCGTCGAGGACGAGTTCAACGTCGTCATCTGCCAGAAGTGCTACTGATCCGGTGAACGCTCACCGTACCGGTTGAGGTGATGCCCGGGCCGCGGAAACGGCCCGGGCTTTCCCTTCCGGTCATCCCACGCACCCGGAGGAGAAAGATGCCGCGCGCCTTTCCGCCGTACATTGCCTTCGGCTCGGCGGCGCTGACGATCTCGGTGGCCGGCGACGAACTGCTGCACTACGTCTTTCTCGTGCACGCCGTGCACGGAAGCCATCCGCTCTCCCTCGGGTTGCTCGGCTTCCTCATCGCCCTGCCGCCGCTGTTCGGCGGCGCCGTCGGCGGCTGGCTGGACCGGCACCGCGCGCACAACCACCATGTTCTGCTCGGCGCCTTCGCCGGATCCGCCGCCTGCTGCTTCGCCCTGTGGGCGTCGTGGACGTCGGAGCACGCGGCGACCGCCGCCTACGTCTCCGCCTTCGCCCTGGGCATGCTGAGCCTGGCGATCGCCATCATCTGGCAGGCGCGCGTGTCCCAGATCGTGCCGCCGGACCGGCCGGAGCTCGTCGGCCGGGTGCTGAGCTGGACGAGCACGCTGATGAGCGTCGGCCTCGCGGTCGGACCCGTCTTAGCGAGCATCCTCGTCGGAGCTTGGGGCCACCGCACTCTGATCCTTTTCGACGCGCTCAGCTTCGCCGCCGGCCTCGCCCTCATGATCCCGATAGCCCGGCGGCTGAAGGCGACAGGGAGAGACGGCGCGAGCCGCCCACCCGCCCGCCTGTCGAGGTCGATGGGACTGGGCATGGTGCTCCGCGCACCCCTGGTGCGATCGCCGGCGCTGGCTCTGGCGATCATGAACTTTCTCGCCGTCGCGGTGATGTTCGCCGTCCCGCTCCTGGTGGTCGAGCGTGGCCTGCCGCTCGACCGCATCGCCTGGGCCAGCTCGGCGGGCATACTCGCCACGCTCGCGGGCTCGGTCCTCGGCACGTACGCCCGCCGCGGGCACTGGCTCCTGGTCTCCGTCGTCCTGGAGCCGGCCCTGCGCTCGGCCGGGCTGCTGGTCCTGGCGCTCTCCGGGACGACGTCCGGACTGCTGGCGGGAATCGCGCTCTTCTACCTCCCCCAAGGAATGGCCCGGATAGCGCGCATGTCCTACCTGGAGGCCAGTTTCGAGCCGGAGGCCAAGGCCACGGCCGTCGGCGCGTACCGCATGCTCATCCGCGGCCTGATGCCGGTCGGGCCGCTGGTCATGGCGCCCGCCGTCGCCTTCGCGGGAGCACGGCCCTTCCTGCTGGCCGGCGTGCTGCTGCTGGTGGCGCTGAGCTTCTGGCTGCTGGGCGACGGCGCGTTGCGCCGGAGCGCGCACCGTTACGTCTTGTCGATGTCCAAGGAGCAAGTGTGATCATCGGTGTCAACGTCACCTCGCCGCGGGGATTCGACCACGCGGAGGCCTACTGGGCCGAGGGACTGGTCGACTACTTCGAGCTGATGCTCGACAACTTCCTGAGAGTGGATCCCGGCGAGCTCGCGCGAAAGATGGACGGGCGGCCTACGGGCATCCACATCATGTCCTCGCGCTTTCTGCACCGCACCCGGGACGAGCTGGCCGAGCTGGCCGCCAGGATGCGTCGCCTCCTCGACGCCGTCCGGCCCGTCTACGTGTCCGACCACCTCGGCGTGCACATGGCCGGCGACCAGTTCCTGCCCGACATGGTGGAGGTCGACTACGAGCGGCCGCGGCCCCTCCTCGCCGCGATCGAGCAGTGGCGCGACCTCATCGGGTATGACCTCCTGCTGGAGAACTTCCCGTCGTGCTCGCCCCTGGGCAAGGGGCAGGCCGCGTTCTTCGCCGAGATGGGACGCGCCGTCGGGGTCCGGCCGCTCTTCGACCTGTCGAACGCGATCGTGGCCGAGCGCAACGGCGGCGACGCCGCGCACGTGTGGCTGAGCGTCGGCATGGAGATCGCCCACTGCCACATCAGCGGCTACCGCCCCTCTGACCTGGACCCCTCGTTCATCGTGGACTCCCACGACCGGCCCGTCTCGGTGGAGTCGTGGCGGCTGCTGGAGCGTACGTGGGAGGAGGGCCGGCGCATCGCGACCCTCACCGTGGAGCGCGACCGCGTGAAGGACTTGGACGAATGGCGCTCCGACCTGCGGCGGGCGCGCGGCGTGGCGGCCCTGGCGTGAGCGCGCGAGCCACGTTCCCCACGCCCGGCCTGATCACGGCGCTGCCGGAGTCGCGCGAGCGCATCCTGGCGTTCTCCGCCCTGCGCATACTCCGGCACGAGCTGTACGGCGCCTGCCCCACCATCAGAGCCGCGCTCGCCGACCGGCTGGAGCCCGCGACGGACGCCTTCGTCGACGACGCGGTCGCGGCCGGTCACCCCATGGACTGGACCCTCCACCTGGAGTACGGCCTCCACCTCGACCTGGGCGAACGCGCCTGCCGGACGGAGATATGCGTCGCGGCGGCCCGGCGCTGGGTCCGCCTCGACGACTCCGACGCCGACTGGATCGCGATCACCGACGGCGACGTGGTGGCGCTCGGCGTCCGGACGCAGTCACCCACCACCGGCCCCAGGATCATCCGGGGCCGGCAGCCCGCCACCGGCGCCACGACGGGATTCCGCCATCAGACCGGTACCGGCCCACCGGCCGTCCGGCCGCAGGACTGGCACGCCTACCAGACGACCATCTGACCGACACCACAACCCTGAAGGAGGCTCACATGGCGAATCTGCACCCATGGCCGCGCACGGAGAACACCATCGACTTCATCCAGCACATCCGGGTGGCCCCGGAGGTTATCTGGAGCGAGCTCAGCACCGAGGAGGGGCTGACCCGGTGGCTCGGCCTGACCAGCGCGAGCATGCCGCTGGAGGAAGGCGCGCCGTTCCACCTGACCTGGCAGGCCCGGGGCAAGGTCAGCGGCGAGCGGTTCCTCAGCTTCACCGGCACGGTCAGGAAGGTGATCCCCAACCGCCTACTGGCCCTCGACTGGGTCCTGCCGTTCGGCAAGGACACCACGCACCTGTCCCTGCAGATCCAGCCCTCGTTCGCGATGTTCGGCGTGAACGTCGGGCCGGAATGCGACCTGTGGCTCATCCATTCCGGATTCCCTGCCCACGGCGTCGGGTTCTTCGAGTTCGACGGACACTCGCGCCACTGGCGGCAAGGCGTCGGCGACCTGGCCGCCCACCTTGAAGAGCGCCCGGGGAAGCCGACCCCGTACGCGCTGGCCGGGTTGCAGTTCGTCGGTGGCGCGCCCGACCAGGGGCTGCTGGTCTACGACGTCATCCAGGGCTCGCCCGCCGAGCAGGCAGGCATCCGTCCCGGCGACCTCATCAGGTCCGTCGAGGGAATGGCGCTGCACTCGCTCGACGACTTCCACGACTGGATCGACGAGCGCAAGCCAGGGGAGAGCGGCGAGTTCAAGCTGGCCGACCGCACGGTGAAGGTGACGGTCGAGAGCGTCGAGGACGCCCGCAACCGGCTTCTGGTCAGGCAGGGGGACCAGTGGACGCCCAGACGATGAGCGCCCCCGGCACCGCCGAGCGCACGGTCGTCGAGGCACCGCCGACGGCCGTCGTGCACCGGGTCTGGGAGACGATGATCACTCTTCGCGAGAGTGAGCGCGGTCCCCTGCACATCCGGCACGCGCCGCTGCTCGCCACCGGCGATCTCGGTGGCGGCGCCCCGATGTCGTCCATCCTGATGCCCGCGGGGCTGCGGGCGTCGCTCGTACGGTCCCTGAGGCTTGCGGACGCGGACGTCGGCCTGCGCTCCGGAGAGGCCGGCGGCCGGGCGAGCAAGGGGCTGGCCGCCCTGCGGGCCGACATCGCCGCCTTCGACGACCTGACCCTGCCGAGACAGGCGGAGGTCCTCTCCTGCCTCAACTGCATCACCGAGCAGGCGGTCGCCGTCCCTCTCGTCCGGAACGTGTCGTCCGACCACCTGCTGAGCGTCCCAGGCGGCCGCGTCCTGTACGAGGTGGGCAGAGTGCTACTCCGCATCTACAACCCGCAGGCCCGCCAGGTCTTCCAGAGCGTCGCCGAGTCGGGCGCGGATCCCGTGCTGCGCATCTTGGGCCGTGTTCAGCTCGGCGCGATGGCCGTACGCCAACAGGGAGATCTGGACAGCGCCACCGCACACGTGCGGGCTGCGTGGAGCGGGTACGCCGAGGCGGAGACGGACCTCGACGACTTCCTCCGCGCCCTGCTCCAGAGCCGCGTCTCCCGCCTGGCCGCGCTGGTCGCCATGCGCACCGGAGACGCGCACGGCCAGTCCGCCGCCATGGAACGCTCGCTGGAGACGGCCCTGGAGCTGGAGCGGATAAGCCGGGCGCGCTCGGCCTACGACCGGCTCGTCAGCGCGGAGAACATGAAGATCGTCGCGGAGTCGCACCTCAAGGCGGCCGGCGGCGCCGGCGACTCCTCGGGAGTGGTGAAGTGGGCGACGACGATGCTCTCCGTCGACTCCGACGATCCCGGCACCTGGCGCGACATCACCACGCACGCGGCGCGCTGCGGGCTGGTCACCGAAGCGGCGATCGCGACGGTCGGCATGACCTTCGTCGGCGGCACGGGGACGGTGGGGTCGGTCGAGCGGATCGCAGCCGTAGGGAACCGGTTCGACTCCTCGGCAGAGCTGCGCCACGAGCTGGCCGCCGCGATCGCCGGCCTGGCCGCCGCCGCCCACGCGCCCATAGCCAGGTGGTCATGATCCTCTCCTTGGGCGAGCGCGTCCCCAACGCCGCGTCCGCGCTCGGCCCCGACTTCGACCGGGCCCGGGTGGGGGCGCTCTCGGGCGCCGAACGCTGCCTGACGGTCTTCGACGGCCGGCTGTTCGCCAGCGGAGACCGTCACTCCGGCCGGTGGCTCTACGAGCACACGCCCGGAGGCTGGCTGCGGCACCAGCAGGCCGGTCACTGGCTCCACCACGTCGAGGGCGGCGCGTCGCTGCGCGTGTGGAGCGGCGATCCCGTCTCGGGCGACGTCCTGCAGGGGTCCGCCTACGACGGCCGGAGCTGGACGGCCTCGGACGTGCCCGCACAGGCTCCCCCTCCGACGACGCCCCATCCCGACGCGCCGCTCTCCTACCGAGAGCGGCGCGCCTATCCCGGGATGAGCGTCTGCGAGGTCACCGACACCGCGAGCGGCGAGGTGATCGGGAGGTGGCGGGCGCCGACGGTCGGAGGCCCTGCGTGGGAGGACGAGACGCTCTGGCTGCGGTACGAGGCGTGGCCGCGGCAGGAGCTGGTGGGCTGGTCCACCCGCTCCCGCCAGGTCACGGAGCGCCTGCCCCTCCCCGAAGGAGCGCTGTCGAACCTGATCGTCCTGCCGGGCCGGGCCGCCGCGGTCTGGGCCGACCCGTACACCCCCTCGTCGGTCGTCACGGCGGGCAGCGTGCCGGAGCTCGCCGCAGAGCTGAACCGCCGCTCCGCGGGCCCTGCCGCCCTGCCGTACACCGCGCGTACCGACGTCGCAGGGGAGGCCTGCGCGATCGTGCACACGCCGCAGGACGGCCCGATCGGCCGGATCATGATGCTGCACGGCGGGCCGCACTCCTCGGTGTGGCCCGTCTACTCACCGTTCGTCGCCTTTCTCTGCCGGCTCGGCTGGGAGGTCGTCGCGGTCAACCCGCGCAGCAGCTCTCTGGGGTCCCGGTTCTCGCCGAACGCGTGCCGGTACGGCGTCGACGATGCGCTCGACGTGGTGAACCTGGCGGAATCCGCCGGCGACGACCTCCCGCTGGTGCTGGCCGGCTGGAGCTACGGCGCGTACCTGGCGGGCCGGGCGGTGTCCGAAGGTGCCCGGTGCGCGGGCCTGGTCTCCCTGTCGGGTTTCCTGAGCCCGAAAACCCTGGAGGCGTCGTCGCACCCGGCGGTCAAGGCATTCCGCGAGGCGCTCCCGCTGCCCGAGCCGCGTCACGAGCGCCTCGCACGCGTCCCGCTGCTCGCGATCCACGGGCGGGCCGACGAGCGCATCCCCTTGCCGCAGGTCCTCGCGGACGCGGGCGACCACCCCGCTCTCACGCCGGTCGAGCTGGCAGGCGAAGGGCACGGGATCGTCACCGACGAGGGGGCGGCTCTCGCCTACGCGAGCCTGGCGGACTGGCTCACGACCGTCGGCGGGGAGGGCAGGGTGACCCGGCCGCATGACAGAGCGGGGGCGCTGCCATGATCGCACCGTCGGGGCAGGTGATGAGCCTCGCGCGCGCCGCCGTCAGCGAGTTCCTGCTGGACGCCCGCCGGGGCCGCCCGCTGCTCGTCGCCTTCTCCGGCCTCAGCGGCGACGCCCCGGTGTCCCACTACGAGTTCATCGGGCTCGCGCAGTCGCTGGACGTGTCCACCTGCTTCATCAGGGACCTGAGGCAGGCCTGGTACCGGTCGGGCGCACGCGGGCTGGGTGACTCGCTCCCGGAGGTCGCCGGGCGCGTGGCGCGGATCGCCCGGGACGCCGACGCGACCAGGGTGGTCTTCGTCGGCGCCTCGGCTGGCGGCTTCGCCGCCATAGTGGCGGGCGTCCTGGCCGGCGCCGACGAGATCCACGCCTTCTGCCCGCAGACCGACCTCAGGCTGCTGCGCCGCTGGGCCTCGAAGGACTTCCGCTGGTCGAAGGCGCTGCTCCGGCGGCGATGGGGCAGCCGCGCCAAGGAAACCCATGACGACCTGCGCGCCTTCCTCCGGGGGCGGCGGCACGACAGCCGGATCCACCTCCACGTCGGCCGACTCGACCTGGACGAACGGGCCGTCCGGCGGCTCTCGGGGCTGCCCGGCGTGCACGTCGTCCACCACGAGGCCCCAGGCCACGCGATCGCCAGGGTCCTGCGCGCGGAGGGAACCCTGGAGAAGATCGTCACCTCTGCGCTGGGGGCGGGATGAGCCCGGCCGCCCGGGCCGGGGCGCGAAAAGGTTTCGGGCGCCCGCGTGCCGGACCCTTCACGAGTGCCCCGCGCTCCGCGGCGCGGTCGAGGTGCGCAGGACCAGCCCCGTCGCGAGCTCGATCCGCAGGGCCGCCGGGGCCTGCCGCCGGCGAGCGGCATCAGCACCCGCTTGGCCTCGCGCCCGAGTTGCCGGAACGGCTGCCGTACGGCGCTCAGCGGCGGGCACGCCATGGCCGCCACCAGCGTGTCGTCGAAGGACATGACGGGACAGGTCACCGGGGACGGTGATCCCGTGCTGCCTGGCCGCCTCCAGCACGCCGAGGGCCTGGGCGTCGCCGGCGTCGAAGACGGCTGTCGGAGGCTCGCTGGCGTGCAGGATCGCCGAGCGGGTCCGTTGCCAATTGCGTAGTTCCTACTCCCACTACTACCGGCGGATGCAGCGCCCTTGCTGGCGGCGCTGAAGTTCAAGTGCAACAACAGTGCCTACCGGCCCGTGATGGATGCCATCGACCTGCTGGCCCGCCACGCAGGTGTCGGCTCCGACCAGAAGTTCTATGCGGCCGGGGAGAGCGTAGCGGTTGAGGGGGTGGTGCCCAAAGCGTGGCGGGACGGCGTGGTCGATGAGGACAGCCAGGTGGAACGCATCCCGTATGAGTTGTGCGTGCTGATCGCGCTGCGGGAGGCGCTGCGGCGCCGCGAGGTCTACGTCCAGGGTGCCGGCCGGTGGAAGGAGCCGGATGAGGACCTGCCGGGCGACTTCGAGGACAACCGCGACGTCCACTACGCCGCGTTGACCAAGCCGATCGACACCACCGCGTTCGTCGCCGACCTCAAGCAGCGGTTGACAGGCGCGCTGACCAGGCTCGACACCGGCCTGGCTGAAGGGACCTCGGGCGGGGTTCGGATCATCACTCGCAGTGGCAAGCCGTGGGTGAGCGTGCCGAAGCTGGATAAATTGCCCGAGCCGAAGAATCTGGGCGCGCTCAAAGCCGAGGCCGTCCGCCGGTGGGGCAGCATCGACCTGCTGGACATCCTGAAGGACACCCCGTTCATCACCGAGTGCTTCACTTCGGTGGCCGGCCGTGAGGTCCTCGACAAGCGCACCTAGCACCAGCGGCTGCTGCTATTCGTAAGAACTCACGCCGTGAATCCAAGCTTGGCATCACCCGTTCCCCTCGCGCCCGCAACCGACCCACGAGCGCCACAAACTGTAGTAGCGCTTCTACGCCGAGTATCAGCCCAGGTTCCGCGTGCGAGATAGAGAGGAATCCGTTTTCGGGGGCATCACCAATGGCGGACTGAACAGGGCTACACACAGATCAAGGACGAGCTGGGCTGGGCCGACTTCCACGGCCACCAGGCGGACTGGGCCGCAGGCTCCTGATGCGGTCGGCCAGCGAACTCACCGTGATCGAGCCGGCGGCCTGGGAATGGATCCGCCGTCCGCCTCCACCTGGGAACGCAACTGGCGGGCGTGCGCGGCCATCAGGTCCGCGCCGAGGCCCTCCAGGGCCGCTGCCGCTGCTTCCAGGAGTGAGGCTGCGTCATCGAGTCGGCCAAGCGCGATGAGAGCCTCCCCCTCCGCGATCTTCGCGAGATACTCGCCGCGCTGATCGCCCAGCTCCCTGAAGCAGGAGCCGGCCCGGGTAGCGAGCAGAAGAGCCTGCTTCGGGCGGCCCTCCGCCACAGTGATCCTCGCTTCCAGGTAGAGCAGCCAGGCGGTGCCGTAAGGGTCGTCGCTGCCCAGCACCTCGATGGCCTCATCAACGGCAGACCGCGCGGTGGATAGGTCGCCGTGCTGCAGCGCCACGCCGGCCAGGCGGCCCAGAACGTTGGCGATCGAGATTCCTCTGCCATGCCGCTTGACGAGCGCCGTCGCTCGGTTGAAGTGGTCGATCGCCTCGGCATACCTGTCCAGAGCGCCTAACCCGCTGCCGAGGTCGCGGAGCGCGGCGGCCGTGAGCAGGCCGTCCCGGAGGTGTTCCGCGGCGTCCACCGCGCGCCCGCACGTCGCTACGGCCTCCTCCAGCTCCCCCGCGTGATAGAGGCAGTACCCGAGCGCGCAGAGAGCGTGTGCCAGCTCATACGGCATCTCGAGCCGTTCGAACACCTCCACGCACTGCTGAAAGCCGGCAGCGGCCTCCGCGAGCAATCCTTGGCTAAATCTTTGGTGGTTCCGCTCGTACTCGGCACGCCACGCTACGCCCTCGTTGCCGGCGGCGCGCGCCGCGTCCCTGATCAGTGTGAGGAGCCGGATTACCTCTCCCCTGCCCACGTAGACGTCGAGGTAGCCGGCGATGAGGCCGAGCAGGGCGGCGGCCTCCGTGTGCCAGCCGCGCGCACAGGCCCGCTCGATGGCGTCGAGCAGGTGTCGGTGCTCGGCGAGGAGCCACTGCTGCGGCGCGCGGGACAACTCGCGCAGCTGGCTCTCCGAAAGCGTGTGCTGCGCCTCGTACGGGATCGGGCGCAGCGCGTCCACGGTCGCGGTCGCGTCGCCGGTATGATAGCAGACGTGGGCGAGAGCCAGGAGCGCCTCCAGGAGGCGGCGTTCTGCGGCGCGGACGCGGGCGGGGTCGTCGCCCGCGAGCAGCTCCCGCGCGTACACGGTCAGCAGGTCGTGCAGGCGGTAGCGCGGCTCGCCGGTGATGTCGGTGCCGACGGCCTCCAGCAGGTTCGCCTGCAGCAGCTGGTCGATCAATGGCTCCGCGTCGGGGACGCCCGCCACCGCGCCTAGTGACCACGCGGCGAAGTCGCCTCCGTTGAACAGCCCGGCGTGGCGGAAGGCCGTCGCGACCTCCTCGGGGAGGGCGGTGTAGCTGATCTCGAGGCTGGGGCGCACGGAGAGGTCACCGCTGGCCAGCTCGTCCAGTCGCCGCGACTCATCCTGAAGCCGCGCGGCGAACCGCGCCAGCGTCCAGTTGGGCCGCACGGCCAGCCGCGTGCTCGCGATGCGCAGCGCGAGGGGAAGCTGCCCGCAGGCAGCGCCGATACTGTCGGCGGCCTGTGGCTCCCGCGCGATGCGGGCGTGGCCGGCCAGCCGTCCCAGTAGCTCCCGTGTCTCGTCCTTGGTGAGGGGGCCCACCTGCATCACGTCCGCTCCCGGCAGCCCTGCCAGCTGCTGCCGGCTGGTGATAAGGACCGCGCATCCGGCCTCGCCTGGCAGCAAGGGGAGGATCTGGGCGATGTCCGCCACGTCGTCGAGCAGCAGCAGGACCCGTCGTCCGGCAAGGCGCGCACGCACGGCCGAGGCCCGCTGGTCCAGGGCTTCGGGAATCGAGGCGGGCTTGGCGCCCATCATCTGCAGCAGCTCGGCCAGCACGTCAGCGGGATTGCGCGGGCGCGAGGGCAGGGCGCCGTCGAGACGCACGTACAGTCGACCATCGGGAAACCGGTCAGTGAGCCGGTGGGCGAGCTGCAGGGCGAGCGCGGACTTGCCGACGCCGGGCGGGCCGCAGAGCGCCAGGATCCGCGGGCCGCTGGCGCTCTGCTGGGCCAGCAGGTCCAGCCCAGCCGCCATTACCTCCGCGCGGCCGACGAAGTCGGCCACGCCGGGTGGAAGCTGGTTCAGCGCATGCCACTCCGCCGGCCGTTGGGCGTCCTCGCTCATGACCTCGCCGGAGAGTCCGTGAACCATGATCTCCGAGGCGGCGATGTCACCCGGCAACAGAGGCGGGGGCTGGCTGGACGGCGTCTGGAGGTCGGGATCACCGGAGAGGATGCGCTCGTGCAGCTGGCGCAGCTCCTCCGCTGGATCGAGGCCCAGCTCTTCGCGGAGCAACCCGGCGATGGTCCGGTAGCTTTCGAGAGCTTCCGCTTGGCGGCTGGAGCGGTAGAGGGTTAGCATGAGCTGGGCCCAGAGCCGTTCGCGCAGCGGGTGGGCGTTCGTCGCCGCAGTCAGCTCCGTGATGATCTCGCTGTGCAGGCCGAGCTGGAGGCAGAGATCGAACCAGCGCTCCAGCGCTCCTATGCGCTTTTCGGTGAGCGGGGGAACCTGGTCGCGGTGGATCGTTTCCGATGGTACGTCGGCCAGGACGGGGCCCCGCCACTGCGACAGCGCCTGCCGTAGCAGATCGGCCTCCCGAGCGG
>NZ_JBEZDR010000053.1:0-15308 GCF_040648415.1 Nonomuraea sp. NPDC049141 | reverse complement strand
TACATGGCGAAGGGGGCCAGCAAGTCTGCAGTTTAGGTCAGGGAATGCCAGGAGGTCGCCGGTGAATACCGACGAACTGGAGTACGCCTTACTCAAGGCCGAATGCCGGGTACTGGCGATCCAAACCAAGCTGCACCAGTGGGCCCGCGATGACCCTCATCGCAGGTTCGATGATCTGTACAACCTTGTCGCTGATCCCGCGTTCTTGCTGGTCGCGTGGGATCGGGTGCGGCACAACAAGGGAGCACGCACGGCCGGGGTGGACAGTCTGACCGCCCACTTCATCGAGGCCGAGCGGGGCGTTTCGGAGTTCTTGGGAGATTTGCGGGCGGACTTGAAGGCCCGTACCTTCCAGCCTCTGCCGGTCCGGCGGCGAGCGATTCCCAAGCCCGGCGGCAAAAGCCGGTACTTAGGGATCGCGACCATCCGTGATCGGGTAGCCCAGGCTTCCCTGAAGCTGGTGCTGGAGCCTGTGTTCGAGGTGGATTTTCTCCCGTGCAGCTACGGGTTCCGCCCGAACCGCCGGGCCCATGACGCGGTTGCCGAGGTGCACCACTTCGCGTCCCGTTCTTATGAGTGGGTCGTGGAGGGAGACATCAAGGCTTGCTTCGACGAGATCTCGCATTCGGCCCTCATGGATCGAGTACGAGAGCGAATCGGAGACAAACGCGTCCTGGCCTTGGTGAAAGCGTTCCTGAAGGCGGGCATCCTCGCCGAGGACGGCACGCTCGTCGACACCAGCGCCGGAACACCGCAAGGGTCGATCCTTTCCCCACTGCTGAGCAACGTGGCGTTGTTGGTCCTGGACGAGTTCATCGCCCAGGGCCCCGGCGGGCCCGGAGCCACGCCGTATGGGAGAGCCAAGCGGCGCCGTCAAGGTCTGCCCAACTACCGTCTCGTGCGGTATGCGGACGACTGGTGCCTGATGGTGTCGGGCACCAGGGACGACGCTGAGGCTCTCAAGGAGGAGATCACCGGGGTCTTAGCGACGATGGGCCTTCGCCTGTCGCCGGAGAAGACCCTGGTCACCCATATCGACGAGGGCCTGGATTTTCTGGGCTGGCGCATCCAGCGCCACCGAAAGCGAGGCACCGACAAGTACTACGTCTACGTCTATCCGGCCAAGAAGGCGCTCGCCGCCATCAAAGCCAAGATCAAGGCGTGGTGTCGGCGGAGCACCAACCTGCCGCTTGGCCTCGTGCTCATCCAGCTCAACCGGATGGTGCGGGGCTGGACCGCGTACTTCAAGCACGGATGCTCAAAGGCGACCTTCAGCTACCTGCGTTCATACCTGTGGAAACAGGTCATCAGGTGGGAGGAGCGCAAGCATCGGCGAGCCTCGTGGAAACACCTGCGCCGACGCTACGGCATCTGGCCCAGCAGTGGGGCCGTGGAGTTGTTCGACCCGGCCAAGGTAGCGGTCAGCCGCTACTACTACCGGGGAACAAAGATCGCGGTTCCGTGGCCGAGCACAGCATGAGGCGAACGTAGTCCCCCCGGACTTGTGGAGCGCCCGGTGCCCTGAGAGGGGCACGCCGGGTGCGGGAGGCGGCTCGGAGAAACCCACCGGTGGCGACATCGGCAGGGCGCTCCGGGCCGACCTCACCGTGATGAGTGGTCGCACCGTTTGGAGGTTGATCAATGAGGGTGTGATCCGGTCCAGTGTCCGAGGGACCGTCCCCTCCCTGGCGTGCGCCGTGGGTAACTGCGGGGTGCGAAGCCCAGGGGAAAGCCGAAGCCGTTCCCGTTCCATCCGGTGGTGGCGGGCGAGGGGAAGGTCGGACGGGTGAACGTGAGTGAATCTTCGCATGCTCCGTTATCAGCAGCTCCGCCGATGGGATGTTCCAGCGGGGTATAGGGCTGGCCGCTGCGAAGCGGCAGGCGCCGATCAGAGAGGCTGCGCTGATCGGGAGGACACCACCGCCCCGGAGTAAAGAAGGCACCCATCCCGGCCGCGTCTCACGCGTGCGGAACACGGAAACCCCGACAGGGTCCGAGCCGTCTTCATGGCGGGTCGGTAGGCCGACCGCAAGGAGAGCGGAATCCTCTGGCGGGAACAGGATGCCCAACAAGCCAATGCCGGTGGACGAAAGTCGACAGGAAACCAGGACATTGTGGCGACTCCTCCATGTCGCCGTTCTGGATAACTGGCCGGATACCGGGCCCGGTGCTCGGGCTCCGAAAGGGGGCGCTGACGTGGGCAGGTGAGCCTTTGAAACGAAGCGGTCTGATCCGCCGGCACCGAAGGGCAAGTTGGACACCTGATGGTGAACGGACCGAAGGACGTGGTCCTCGACTGGGACGCTGTTGACTGGCGTCTTCGTGAGGAGAACGTACGGCGGCTGAGACTGCGGATCTTCAAGGCGGTTCAGGAAGGGACCTGGCCACGGTCAGGAACCTGCAGAAGCTGATGCTGCGGAGCTGGAGCAACACGCTGTTGAGCGTGCGGCAGGCGACGCAGCGCAACGCTGGCCGCAAGACGGCCGGGGTCGATGGGGAGGTCGCGTTGACCTCCCTGGCCAGGGCGGCGCTGGCGGTGCGGGTACATCGCGAAGCTTCGTCGTGGCGGCCTCGCCCGGTCAAGCGGGTGCACATACCCAAGGCGGGAAACCGTGCGAAGCTGCGGCCGCTCGGGATTCCGGTGATCGCGGATCGATGCCATCAGGGCAGGGTCCGAAACGCGCTGGAGCCCGAGTGGGAGGCCAGGTTCGAACCCAAGTCTTACGGGTTTCGGCCAGGCCGTGGCTGCCATGATGCGATGAGCGCCATTTTCACCGTCTGCCGAGGCCCTCGGGCCAAGCGGGTGTGGGCGCTGGACGCGGATCTGGCCGCGGCGTTTGACAAAATCGACCATTCCCGACTGCTGGAGGCACTCGGATCGTTCCCGGCCAGGGACATGATCCGAGACTGGCTGAAGGCCGGGGTGTTCGAGGCAGGCAAGGGGTTCGCGCCGACCGAGGAGAGCACTCCTCAAGGCGGCGTGATCAGTCCCTTGCTGTTGAACATCGCGTTGCACGGGCTGGAACAGGCCGCAGGAGTCCGCTACCGCCTCACCACCGGAGTTCATGCCGGTGAGACGATGCCGGGCTCACCGGTGGTGATCCGCTACGCCGACGACATGATCGCGTTCTGCCACACCCAGCGGCAGGCGCAGCAGGTCACGGCGCGGCTGACCGAGTGGCTGACACCCAGGGGTCTGGTCTTCAACGAGGACAAGACCCAGATCGTGCACCTCTCCGAGGGGTGCGATTTTCTGGGGTTCACCATTCGCCGCTATGGCGGCAAGCTGCTGATCAAACCATCGAAGGCGGCCATCCAGCGGATCCGGGAACGGCTCCGCGCAGAGACGCATGCATTACGCGGCTCGAATGCGGCGGCGGTCATCGCCGCGCTCACCCCGATCATTCGGCCCGCGTTCCGCAGCTAATTCATGATCCAAGGCATGGTCGGGTCTGAACCCGCAGGTCAGCACGGTCTGGCCTGGCGGAAACGGCGGAAAGCCCTAGTGACACGACTTCGCCGATAACCCCATCACGACGTGCACACGCGCGGCTACGGTCTGGTGACATGTTCGTCAGGACAGCGACCCGGAAAACAAAGACGGCACCACGGTGCGTTACCTCCAACTCGCCCATAACGAGTGGGATCCCATCGCCAAAGCCGCCAAGATGAAGGTCCTGCACAACTTCGGCCGCGAAGACCAGATCGACCGCGCCGCCGTCGAACGCCTGGTCGGCTCGCTGTGCCGGCTGCTGGATCCGGGCCGGGCCGCCGCCCTCACCCCAGGCGCGGAGCTGACCTTCATCGGCTCGGCCGCCTACGGTGGCCTCTACCTCCTCGACCAGCTCTGGCGGCAACTGAAGATCGACACGATCCTGACGCGCATCCTGGCCTCCACCCGGCGCAGCGTCTTCACCGAGCGGGTGCTGTTCGCGCTGGTCGCCAACCGCGCCCTGGACCCCTCCTCCAAGCTGGCCGCCTCGCACTGGGTCGGCCGCAACGCCCACATCGACGGCCTACCCGCCTGCTCCGACGATGCCTGCTATCGGGCGATGGACTGGCTGCACCAGGTCCAAGACTCCGTCGAGCGCAAGGTGTTCGACCAGGTCGCCACCTGCTCAACCTGGAAGTCAACCTGCTGTTCTTCGACACAACCTCCACCTACTTCGAGATCGACGAACCGGACGAGCCGATCGCCCGCGACGGACGCGGTGTCCCACTCCCCGGCCCCGACCCCGAAGACGGCGACGGCGACGGCGACGGCGACGGCGACGGCGACGGCGACGAATCGGTGATGAAGGGCTTTCGCGCCCGCGGCAAGTCCAAGGATCATCGTGATGACCTGCCGCAGATCGTCGTCGGGATGGCCGTCACTCGCGACGGCATCCCGGTCCGCGTCTGGTCCTGGCCCGGCAACACCACTGACACCGCTCTGATTCGCCAGGTCAAGGACGACATGCGGGACTGGACCCTGCCCAAGATCGTGTAGGTCGGTGATCGTGACTTCGCCTCCGCCGACAATCGCCGTTACCTGCGCAAAGGCGATCACCACTACATCATTGGCGAAAGGCTGCGCTCGGGCTCGGCCGAGGCCAAGGCCGCGCTGTCTTGCCAAGGCCGCTACCAGGAGGTGGCCGAGAATCTGAAGGTCAAAGAGGTGCGGATCGGCGAGGCCGACCGTTTCGTGATCTGCTTCAACCCCGACGGGGCCGAACGTGACGCCGCCATCCGGGAGCGTCTGATCGCCCAACTGGCGGAGGTGATCGCCGGAACCGACACGCTGAGCGCCACCAAACGCGCCGAACTGCGCGGGGTCATCTCCACCAAGCCCGGCCTGAACCGCTACCTGCGCACCACCCCCAAAGGGTTGCTGCGCATCGACGCCGCGAAGATCAAGGCTGAGACGAATCTGGACGGCAAGTACCTGCTGCGCTGCTCTGACCCCAAGTTGTCGGCCGAGGACATCGCCGTTGGCTACAAGCAATCGCTGGAGGTGGAGCGGGGCTGGCGCGACATGAAGCAGGTCATCGATCTGCGCCCGGTCTATCACCGGCTGGAGGAACGCATCCGTGCGCACGTCATCTTGTGCTGGCTGGCGCTGCTGCTGATCCGCATCATCGAGACCAGCACCAGCATCACCTGGAAGCGCATCCGCGACGAGTTCGACCTCCTGACGGTCGCCACCTTCGCCGGCCCAACGGGCACCTTCCGTCAGCGCGCCGAGCTGACCAAGCCCCAGCGCGACATCCTGGCCAAACTCGACATCCCAACCCCGAAGAAGATCGTCGAAGTCATCCCCACCACAGACGCCTGACCAGGCACAACACTCACGCCTAGTGACACGCCGCATTGGCGCGCCCGCATGCGTTTCCGCAGCTCAGACCGCATATCTGTGTGCTTTTCCCGCTACACATCTGCGGAACGCCGGGGATCACGATGCCGGGAAAAGTGGGTGAGGGCCATGGTGAAGAATGACAGCCGCCGCACGGTCACGAAGACCCCGAAGAAGCCTCCCATCGCACCCACCAGAGCTACTTCTAGCAGCGCCCGATGAAAGGTGGAGTCGAGCCAGTTGACGTCGTCACCTCTGTGGTGGCAGCCAGTCGGCGTCCGAGTCTGCGGCGCAGGAGGTCGCCGAGCGTGGCCAGGCCGTACATCGCGACGAAGACGAGCACCACGGTGCCGCCGGAGGCGAGCCGCACACCATGGTGGACCGACGCCTCGTAGCTGGCCGCGAGCCCGAGCCATCCGGCGACGGCGCCGAGCGCGCAGGCGAGCGGCATGATGAGGGCCAGCCGGTCGCTCAGTACGCGGGCCACCGCCGCGGGCACGATCAGCAGCGCGATGACCAGGACCGTCCCGACGGCCCGTACGGCGGCGACGATCACCAGTGTGACCGCGGTATTGGCGGCGAGGTCGAGTGCGCCTACGTTCAGCCCGGCCGCCCGGGCGCCGTCGGGGTCGAAGGTCCGCAGCATGATGGGGCGGCGCAGCACGGCGAGCAGGACTAGGACCAGCAATGTGACGGCAGCCGTCTGCACCAGTTGCTGCTCGGTGACGGCCAGAATCCTGCCGAACAGGAACGCCGTCAGGTCGGCGGTGTAGCCGCTGCGGCGTGACACCAGCACCACGCCGACCGCGAAGAGCGAGCTGAGAAGCATCGCCAGAGCCGCGTCCTCGCTGACGCGCTTGTGGAGGGTCAGCAGGGTGAGCAGCGCCGCAGTGGCGACGCCGGCCGCGAGCGCGCCCCAGAAGATGCCATCTTCCCCGGCCAGCAGGTAGCCGATCACGACACGGGAAAGACGGTGTGCGTGAGGGCGTCGCTGACGAAGGCCAGGCGGCGTAGCAGGACCAGGACGCCCACCGTACCCGCCAGCGCGCCGAGGATGACCAACTCCGCCAGGGCCCGCGCCATGAACGGCAGGTGGAAGGGCTCGAACAGGTTCACGTCTGGGTCACGATCACTCGGTCGCCGCGCAGTTCCAGCGTGTGCCCGCCATAGGCGCTGCGCAGCCGTTCGGGAGTAAATACGGTGTCGACCGGGCCGAAGCCGTACTGGCGGCGGTTGAGCAGGCACACCTCCTCGCAGGCGAGGTGCGCGATGGCCAGATCGTGCGTACTGATCACCACTGAGGCACCCTGACCTTGAGCGTGGCGATGGCTTGCAGCAGGGCCTGCTGGCTGACCGCGTCGACGCCGTTGAAGGGCTCATCCAGCAGGAGCAGGCGTGGCTGGGCGGCGATGGCGCGGGCAAGCAGAGCCCGCTGACGCTGGCCGCCTGACAGCAGGCCGGTGCGTCGGACGCCGTCACCTGAAGTCCGGGCAGTGTTCCTCGCCATCGGCGCACCGGCACGGCCGATGCGTCCGCAATCGGTGTGGGGCATCGTCGCGCGGGCCTGCGCGCGGGCTGAGGTGGCTCCGATCAGCCCCCGGTCCTTACGACACGGGCTGGGATGTGACCTGCTGGCCGCGGGCGCATCCTTGGTGGAGATCAGCGAGGTGCTGCGGCAAAAGGATCTTGCGACGACTGCCATCTACGCGCGGGTTGATCTGGCGGCGCTGGCCCCACTGGTGCGCGCCTGGCCCGACGATGACGCTGAAAACCGACGGCCGGCTGGGGAACCGGCGTGACCGGCTCTTTTCGGCAGCGGGCCGAGGAGTACCTGCAGATGCGCCGACGCCTCGGCTATGAGTTGCAGACAACGGGAGGGCTCGTCCGCTGGTTCGCCGACCACTGCGACGCTGCCGGTATCGCCCGGATCACCTCCGAGATCGCGGTGAGCTGGGCCATGATCCCCAAGGACCGGTCCTCTCGTTACCGGTGGACACGCCTCCATGCGGTGCGTGGGTTCGCCGCCTACCTGCATGCCATCGATCCCTCGCACCAGATTCCTCCGGCTGATCTGCTGCCCGCCCGGTATCGGCGGCCGACTCCGTACGTGCTGTCGGAGCAGGAGCTCGCCGCGTTGCGGGCCGCGACCGCGACTCTGCGTCCTGGCGTGAAGGTGGCCACTTACCGCACGCTCATCGGGCTCATGCAGGCGACCGGCATTCGGCCCTGCGAAGCGTTCCGGATGGATGACGGCGATGTCGAGCCGGCTACCGGCGTCATGACCGTCCACGGCAAGGGTGGAAAGCAGCGGCTGATCCCCTGGCATCCCAGCACAGTGGCCGCGCTCGCGGACTACGCCAGCCTGCGTGACCAGCCTTCCCTCGCGCACCGACCCGAGCTTCTTCGTCAACTCCACCGGCACACGATTGACCATCCAATGCGCCGGACGTGTATTCGTGCGGCTGGCCACCGCGGCCGGCCTGGCAGGCGACGGTAAGGCAGTATCCGGTACCAGACACCGCCCGACGCTGATCAGCTTGCGGCACACCTTCACCGTCACCACCTTGATCGGCTGGTTGAGCGACGGCATCAACGTCGAGCCCAACCTGCCGGTCCTCTCGACCTGGCTCGGGCACAAGGATCCGCGTTCCACCTACTGGTACATCGAGACGATCCCCGAACTGTTGCAAGCCGCCAGCGACTATGCCCTCCGCGCCTCGAACGACGGCGCCTCACCGCGGTCGACTCTGCCCTGGCCTGGTGGCTGCCCTCACGGAGATGACCAACAGCACCCGCCAACACCAACACCGGAAAGGACGCGAGATGAGCGATTGTTGCGCGACGTTCGTTGTGTCCATGACGGCGTCATCGATGATGGGGTTGATGGACATGCGAAGGCCTCGCCCCAGTGGGTGTGAGGCGAGGCCGTCAGGGACACGCTGTCGCGGAGATGCTCACTCGGTGGAGATCACCTCGGTGACCGCGGAGCGTGCGGCGTTTTCATCGACGATGGCCTTGCCCGCGGCGAAGGTGGCCAGCAAGGCCTGAATGGCGAGGTTGTTGATGGTGCGGGGTTTGCCCCTGCTGGATTCGTGAATGAGGTTGATCGCGTCGTCAGAGAAGAGGGGATCAGAGCGGCCTGCGAGTTGCAGGTGGCGGCGGATGTAGCCGGTGGTCTCTTCGGCGGTCATGCCTGCCATCGGGTATCTGACGGCTATCCGCTGGTCGCTCGATCAGAGGATCAGCGTCCGATGGCATATGTCGGGATTGACCGAGCCCGAGACCGCCGACTACATCAACCACCACCTCACCCAGGCGGGCCGCCACGACCCGCTCTTCACCGAGGACGCCATCGCGTTGATCCACGAATCCAGCAGGGGCAAGCCACGCTCGATCAACAACATCGCCATTCAGGCCTTGCTGGCCACCTTCGCCGCGGGCAAGACCATCGTCGATGAAAACGCCGCACGCGCCGCGGTCAGCGAGGTGATCGCGACAGACTGAGCACCACCACGACACCGGGAGCACCAGACCCCGTCAGGCCACCGCCTGGCGGGGTCGTTCGTGTCGTCCACATAGACACGACGAACGCCGCCTACGTGCCCATTTTCAGCGCCGCCCTACACCTGGCGGTGTCGCGGTCGAACTGCCCGGCCGGGGTGACTATCACCATCAACGGCCGGCACCACATGCTCCGCTTATGAGCTCTTGTGCCGCTGATAGTGCCTGGCGACGCGTACGCGGTTGCCGCACAACGCGGGGGAGCACCACCGGCGGCGCGGATGGGCGGGCAGGAAGAGCATGCGGCACAGCGGGCCCTCACAGGCGCGGACCTTGACGACGGCGGGATCGCTGAGCAGGTCCACGGCCGCTTCGGCGAGCTGGGTGAGCAGGCGGGCGCGGCCGTCGCCGTCCCGTCGCGTGCGCACGCCGAGATCTGACTCGAGGGTCCGGTAGGCGGGGGCGGCGCGGACGGCTTGGTTGACGGCTTGCAGGGCGGTGGCGGGCACCGGATCGCCGTGCCGGGCCGCATCGACGGCCGTGCGGATGTGCTCGCGGAGCTCGCGCACCGCGGCCAGATCGCTGGTCGCCATGGATGAGGGTGTGGCGAGTCGTTCGGACTGCAGTGCCAGCCAGGCCTCGAAGTCCTCGATGCGATCGAGTGAGTCGACCTCGCCCCCGGGGCAGGAAGCTCGGGTATTGAGGAGGTCTAGCGCGAGCGGCTCACCGGTCAGCAGGTCCATGGACCTAATGGTACATACTCGACTTGACACATTAAATACCTCTTGATTGGATCTAACTTATCTTCGAGCGAAAGAGGCATTAGAGATGAGCGTCCCTGAGATCATGCACGGATTCGTCGACATCGATGGAGTGAAAATCTTCTACCGGGAGACCGGCCCCAGGGATGGGCCGACGCTGCTGTTGCTCCACGGCTTCCCTTCCGCTTCGCACCAGTACAGGCGGCTGATGGACGCACTCGGCAGCCGCTATCGGTTGATCGCCCCGGACTACCCGGGCTTCGGGCACACCGAGATGCCTGACGACTTCGCCTACTCCTTCGAAGCCCTGACCGATGTCGTCGAAGGGTTCGTGGAGCGGCTGGGCCTCAAACGGTTCGTGCTCTACACCTTCGACTTCGGCGGGCCCGTCGGCCTGCGACTGGCGACCCGGCACCCCGAGTGGATCACGAGGCTGATCGTGCAGAACGCCAACGCCTACGAGGAAGGCCTATCCGAGCTGGCGCGGAACACGATCAACTCTCCCGCCGAGGCACTCGGAGACCTGTTCACCCTGCCCGTCACCCGAAGCCAGTACGAGGGCGGCACCAGCGATCCGTCCCACGTCGCCCCGGACGGCTGGACGCTCGACCAGCACTTCCTAGACCTGCCCGGACGCAAGGACGCCCAGCTCGCCCTCGCGCTGGACTACCGCAGCAACGTGGAGCTCTACCCCGTCTGGCAGGCGTGGCTGCGCGAGCGCCAGCCGCCGACGCTGATCATCTGGGGGCGGGGCGATGCGTTCTTCCCTGAGCCCGGCGCCCACGCCTACCTGCGCGACCTGCCCGAGGCAGAACTGCACCTCCTGGACACCGGCCACTTCGCGCTGGAAGAGAAGCTGCACGAGATCGTCCCGCTCATCGACCGTTTTCTGGGGAGGCTCTCCATGAAGATCGCCGTCATCGGAGCGACCGGCAACCTGGGCGGCGCCGTCGCCCGCGAGGCCGCGGCCCGAGGCCACCAGGTGACCGCGCTGTCGAGCGCCGACTTGGACGTCCGCGATCCCGAGTCCATCCGCAAGGCCATCGCGGGCCACGACGCCGTGGTCGCCTCGGTCAAGGGGCCGGACCGCCTGGTTCCCAAGGCGGCCTCCGCGCTGGCCGAGGCCGGTGTGGGACGTCTGCTCTTCGTCGGCGGCGGAGGAAGCCTCCTCGCGCCGAACGGCGAGCGCTTCGTCGACTCGCCACGCTTCCCCGCGGAGTACAAGCAGACCGCGCTCGACCAGGCCGACGCCCTCGACATCCTCCGCCGCAACGAGGCCGCCGTCGAATGGACGTACCTGAGCCCGCCGCCCATGCACCTGGTGCCCGGCGACCGCACCGGCACCTACCGGGCCGAGGCGGGCGACACGCCCGTCACCGACGCCCAGGGCGAAAGCCGCATCACGGTCGGCGACTTCGCCTCCGCGGCGGTGGACGCCCTGGAACGGAATGCGTTCATCCGCGAACGGTTCACCGTCGGCTACTGATGACACCATCGGTCGCGCCCGTGACGCTTCCAGCGGAGCGGCCGTTCCATGTCTGGCTGGCCCACTTCTCCGTCTCTCTCGCACCTGCCCGGGCATGCTCGTGAACATGTTCTCGAGAGTTAGGTGCAGTGGCGGGGGCGGTACTCGGCGCTGATGCGAGAACTGCGGTGGCTGCTGGTCCTGCTCAACGGCGACACCAGGTCACGCCCCGGTCCGCGTCCAGCATCTACTGATAAGAAATTTGATTACTGGACCAGTTGATTCGTTCACCGGATATTGACAGTGAGTAACTGTAATATTGACCTCCAGGTACTACATTCGTAGACCTTACTAAGCAGAAACTGGGCTACTGGACCGTAGCTCGGTTGCCGGTGACGTGATGTAGAGCAGGTCTCGATCCCGGAAGAAGCTGCGGACAATCTCGGGTGTTGCCTGAAGTCGGTCGACGGCTCGCTCGATCCTGTCGGTCAACTCCTCCACGGAGCGGACGACTGCGCGGCCAACCCGATCGTGCTTAATATTTTTCCAGACCCACTCGTCGGGATTGAGCTCCGGCGAGTACGGCGGCAGGAATTATCAGGGGTTGGATGTTATGCCGGGTCGGGTGGATCAGTGCTGGCTGATGGTGGTGCGGCCGGTGAATTGACGTCATAACGCTGGAGCTTCACCGTCTCCTTCATCGAGGGGTTGTCGATGGAGGTGAGTACATGGTCAAGGCTGCGACGGACGGCCGCTACCCCGTCAGGGTGTCGGGGCCGTTGGCTGGGCTGGTGCACGAGTTTCGGCTGGAGCTGGTCCGTCAGGGGTTCACGCCGAGGACCGCTCAGGACCACGCGTATGTGCTGGCGCATCTGAGCCGCTGGCTGGACCAGGAGGGGGTGGCTCACACTGAGCTGAGTGCCGAGCGGATCGCCGCGTTCGTCGCGGCGCGGCGAGCTGGCGGCTGTCGACGGTGGCGGACGGTTCGCTCGCTGCGGCCGATGCTGGGCTATCTGCGCGGGCTTGGGCTGGTCCCGGCCGAAGAGCCGCGCGCCCTGGGTCCTGTCGATGCGGTGCTGGAGAGGTATCGCCGCTGGCTGGAACGTGAGCGTCGGCTTGGCGAGCAGACGGTGAGTTTGCGCTTGCACTGGGCCGCCAAGTTCCTGATCGCCCAGGTCGAAGGCGGACGGCTGGATTTGGCCCGGATCGGTCCGCAGGCGGTGACGGCGTTCGTGCTGAAGATGTCGCAGCACTACGCGGCCAGTTCGATGAAGTCGTTGACCTCGGGTCTGCGGTCGCTGCTGCGGTTCTTGTTCACGGCAGGCGACATCGACCGTGACCTGTCGCCGGTGGTGCCGTCGGTTGCCGGCTGGCAGCTGAGCGGGATTCCGGTCGGCGCGAATGACGAGGCAGTCGCCGCGTTGCTTGCGTCGTGCAACCGGTCCACGGTGGTCGGGCGGCGGGACTTCGCGGTCCTGCTGCTGATGGCCAGGCTGGGGCTGCGGGCGGTGGAGGTCGCGCGGCTGCGCCTGGAAGACATCGACTGGCGCGGAGGCGAGCTGACGGTTCGGGGCAAAGGAGGCCGCATCGACCGGATGCCGCTTCCGTCCGACGTCGGCGGCGCCCTGGCCGACTGGCTGCGCAACGGCCGACGGCCATCGACGTTGCGGGAGGTGTTCACCCGCACGATCGGCCCGGACGCACCGATGAAACGACCGTCGATCGTGACGGTACCGCGCCACGCCTCGTTACGGGCCGGCATCGCAATGGTGGGCGCCCATCGGCTGCGCCACCGCGTCGCCTGCCGAGTGCTGGCCGACGGCGGGTCACTGGCCGAGGTCGCCGAGTTGCTGCGGCACAACGACCACGTGACACCCGCGGGCTGGACCACGTCACAGTTGCCGCGGCGGTGGAGTGGGCCACGGCCCCGGCGGGGGCGGAAGCGTCCTGGCGGGCCGCGCGGTTGACCGTCATTCGCGAGTTCGCCCGGTTCCAAGCCGCCTTCGACGCCCACACCGAGGTCCCGCCGACGGGCCTGCTGCCACGCACGGCGGACCGCTGCGAGCCCCACGTGTATTCACCGGCGGGGATCCCCGCGATGCTGCGAGCGGCCCGGAGGTTCAAAAACCCGCTGCGCGCCGCCACCGTCGAGGCGTTCATCGGTCTGATGGCCGCCCCCGGCATCCGAACGGGAGAGACCATGGGCCTGGACCGCGGCGATGTGGACCTGGCCAATCTCATCCTGCTGATCCGGGGCACCAAGTTCGGCAAGTCCCGGCTGGTCCCGCTGCACTCCAGCACCGCCGAGCACCTCGCCGCCTACCAGGCGCGGCGCGACCAACTGTGTCCGCGCCCGTCCACCGCGGCATTCTTCGTCTCCTGCGCCGGCACCCGCCTGAACCACACCAGCGCCAGCACGGCCTTCGCCCGCGTGCTGAAGACCGCGGCGATCACCGCCCCTGCCGGGACGGCCAAGCCGCGGCTCTACGACCTCAGGCACACCTTCGCGGTGACCACCATGGCGAACTGGTACGCCAGCGGAGCCAACGTCGCGCACCTGCTGCCGGCCCTGTCGACCTACCTCGGACACATCAGTCCCGCGACGACGTACTGATATCTGCACGCCTGCCCGCAACTGATGACCGAAGCCGCCAAGCGCCTGGAAGCCTCCTGGGAGGAGCCATCATGACCAGCCATCATGACCAGCCATGCCCCGATCATGCAGGGATACTTCACCGAACGACTCACCGACCGCCGCGCCAGCGAACACACCATCGCGGCCTACCGCGACACCTTCCGCCTGCTGCTGCACTACGCCCGCGCCGAACTCGGCCGACCGCCCGCAGCCCTGGACCTGATCGACATCGACGTCCACTTCGTCAGTGGTTTCCTAGACCACCTCGAGACCGACCGGAACAACAGCATCGCCACCAGCAACGCCCGGCTGGCCGCGATCCACTCCCTGTTCGGTTACGCGGCGCTACGCTGCCCCGAGCACGCCCTGCTCATCCAACGCGTCCTGGCCATCCCCCACAAACGCCGTGAGTCCACCGACGTGTGCTTCCTGACCCGCGCCGAAACCGACGCGCTACTCGCGGTTCCCGACCAGTCCACACCGCTGGGCCGCCGCGACCACCTGCTGCTGCTCGTCGCCATGCAGACCGGGCTGCGCGTCTCCGAACTCACCTCGCTGACCTGTGCAGACGCCGAACTCGCAGTGGGCGCCCACCTGCGCTGCACCGGCAAGGGCCGCAAACAGCGCGCCACCCCTCTCACCCGGCCCACAGCCCGCCTGCTCCAACGCTGGATCACCGACCGTCACGCCGCACCGGCCGACCCGCTGTTCCCCAACCGCATCGGCGGACGCCTCAGCCGCGACGCCGTCGCCGACCTGCTCGCCAAGTACGTCCCCGTGGCGGCCCGCACCTGCCCAACCCTCGCATCCAAGAAAGCACCCCGCACACCTTGCGCCACACCGCGGCGATGGCGCTGCTGCACGCCGGCGTCGACACCTCCACCATCGCGCTCTGGCTCGGCCACGCCAGCACCAAGGCGACCGACGTCTACCTGCACGCCGACCTGGCCACCAAGGAAAAGGCCCTGGCCCGCACCGCACCTCCCAGCGTCGGCACCCAGCGCTACCGCCCCGGCGACAGCTTCCTCGCCTTCCTGGAGAACTTGTAGTTATCACCGGCAACCACACTGTCAGACCACCACTGGCCAGCCCTGATCCACCCGGCCCGGCATAACATCCAACCCCTGATAATTGCCTGCGTCGTAACCACAGGCCGCAGCCTCGACGGTCTCGGCGGCCTTGACCGTCTGGGAGTCGATACATCCTGCCGTCGGCAGCTCGCCCCGCCCGGCCGTGACCCGCAGCCTGCCGCGTAACCGCCCGGCCAGCCGCTCTGGCAGGCCGGCACCGGGACCAGCGCAGAAAGAAGGCGTAGACCGCCTCATGAGGCGGGAAGTCGACCGGCAGGGCCCGCCACTCGATCCCGTACCGGGTCACATAGCCGATCGCGTCCAGTACCGCCCGCAGATCGTGCACCATCGGCCTGCCCGTGGCCGCGGCCAGCTCGGCCATCACCGCCCGCGCCTCGCCTTCCAGCACCACCCATTCGGCATCGGTCAGATCCGACGGATATGCCGGTTTCCGGCCATAACATCGGCATCCCGGTGAGGCGCAATCGCTGGCGTCCAAGGACGCAGGCGTGTAGGCAGACAACCACGGGCTCCTGGCCGCTGG